>NZ_JASOYM010000038.1:0-671 GCF_030226665.1 Paenibacillus sp. UMB7766-LJ446 | reverse complement strand
TCATCTTTAAAATGCCCAAAGAATGATTCTTGTGGAGCGTTATCCCAACAGTTTCCTCTACGTGACATGGATTGACTTAGCCCCATTTTTTTCACAAGCTTTTGGAACTTCGGATTGGTGTAGTGAAATCCTTGATCCGAATGAATCAAGGCATCCGAGGTGAGATGGCGATGTTTCTTGAGTTGTTTCAACGTGTCGATCGCAATGTCCAAACCAAGTGAAGCAGAGACTTCATAGGCTAAAATTTCATTCGTTTCGGCGTCTTTTATCGTGGACAGATAGGCCCGCTTGTTTTTCCCATAGGTTAGATACGTGATGTCGGTTAAGAGAACTTGACCGGCGACCCCTGGCTTAAAGGCTCGCTTTAACGTGTTGGGACAGGTTCGATGCTCTTGAGTGGCTTTGGCCATACGTCGTGCAGGATTTGCTTTTCGAATCGGACAAACGATGTTGTACTTTTGCATGACTCGACGGATACGCTTGAGGTTGTATGTAACTCCATATTGGTTCTCCAGCGTCATTTTGATTTGACGAGCTCCCTTCTTCCTTCCCCGGTAACGGTAGGCTTTCAGAAGAATCGCTTTGACGTTTTCATCGTTTTGTTCCTGTTTTTGACGATGTAATTGAGCATTTTCACTACGATATCGATAGTAGCCCGAACGTGAGACCCC
>NZ_JASOYM010000007.1:0-337749 GCF_030226665.1 Paenibacillus sp. UMB7766-LJ446 | reverse complement strand
GTGGCCAAACGCATCAGACTGTAAATCTGCTCCCGTACGGGTTCGGTGGTTCGAATCCATCATCCTCCACCAGTTTTTAGGGGCATAGTTTAAAGGTAGAACAACGGTCTCCAAAACCGTTGGTGTGGGTTCAATTCCTGCTGCCCCTGCCAATTAACTTTTAAGAACAAATTTGTATTATGGCGATCGTGGCGAAGTGGTTAACGCACCGGTTTGTGGATCCGGCATTCGGGGGTTCAATTCCCCTCGATCGCCCTTTTGTTTTTTGGGGATTAGCCAAGCGGTAAGGCAACGGACTTTGACTCCGTCATGCATAGGTTCAAATCCTATATCCCCAGCCATTATGCGGACGTGGCTCAGCGGTAGAGCATCGCCTTGCCAAGGCGAGGGTCGCGGGTTCGATTCCCGTCGTCCGCTCCAATATTTGCGCCCTTAGCTCAGCTGGATAGAGCGTTTGACTACGAATCAAAAGGCCGGGAGTTCGAATCTCTCAGGGCGCGCCATTATAACTTCATATGCCGGCGTGGCGGAATGGCAGACGCGCTCGACTCAAAATCGAGTGGGAAACCGTGGAGGTTCGAGTCCTCTCGCCGGTATTCAAGTAAGCAAGTAAAGCTCATTAGATGCAAAATCTAATGAGCTTTTTTTATTTGCAGATATTATTTGGATTATAGTTTGTAGAAGGAGAAGGAAATATTTTTGTTTATGTATTGACGCATACCACTAATAAGTATATTGTAGATATGTAAAGTCTTTTAATTGTCTTCGTTTAATCATGGATATTGAAGCTCCCTTAAATTCACATAAAGAAATGTTTAACCAAAAAGAAATTATTCTTTTTGAATTTTATATTTTATACAATAGAAATGGAGTGAAGTAACATGTCCGAAGAAAAACAGGTATCTACGCATTCTGATATTTTATTTGATTTTTCTGTATGGGAAGAGGCGTGGAGAAATCAGTCCACAACTTCAAAATACAATATGAAAAACGCAGCGTTTTATGCGACAGAAGCATTTGAACATTGGGCCAGAGAATATCATCAACAGTCGTTTACTGAAAAGGGAAAGCAGCGAACCGACCGCATCATAGGCTGGATTGAAAATCAGGGAGTGGATTTTAACGGTTTATCGATATTAGACATTGGAGCAGCGTCAGGCATCTTTACAATCCCTTTTGCAATCAAAGGAGCGACTGTTACAGCTGTAGAGCCATCAGAAGTGCTCAATTCATTAATGGAAGAAACAATTCCTCCATCCTTGCAATCCAGTATAGATATTGTGTCAGAACGGTTTGAGGAAATATCGATTCACGATAAGGGCTGGGAAAAGAAATATGACTTCGCATTTGCTTCCATGTGCCCGGCCATGTCAGATTGGGAAACAATTGAACAAGCAATCAGCACTGCTCGAAAGTATGTTTATATCAGCACAATGGCTGGGCCAAAAGAAGACACATTAGTAGATGAGCTTAAAGAGGTACTGGGTGTCTATCCGTCCTACAGTCAGGGGGACATGGTTTATATACAACAGCTGCTGTACCTGAAGGACTATTCCTACACCACCTTGATTACTAAAGAAACAAGTTATTTTGAGATGTCTGTGGAAGAAGTCGTCGTTAAGCTTCAGGAATGGCTAAGCACACACGAATTGCCAACGGATGAAGGTTCACTTGCCCTAGCTGAGCAATATATCAGAGACACGTATAAAGAGGGAGTGGTTGCATTCTCACGCGGAGGGAAGTTCGGTAAAATCCTGATTCAATTGGAGCAACCGAATATGAAAGTGGTACGTACCAAAGACCAGTAAAATATTTGAGCAGTATATGTAATTCTTATTTATTACATTCAATAGTAGTTGCAAGGGAGCCGTTATACAGGCTCCCTTTTGTATGATCATATATAGAACAACTTTCTAGGGTTAAATAATAGAGTTACATCTTTTAATAGATGGAAATTGATAGAACCGTCGGACTTCATCCTCAAAAGAGCTGCTTACTGCTTCATGGATACATTTGACTTCTGCTTACGTTCCCGGTATTGGCCGGGCGTAATCCCTTCCCATTTTCGAAAAGAACGGATAAAGTTCTGCGGGTTGTTATAACGAAGCCGTGCGGCGATATCCTTGACCGTTAACTCGCTTTCGTCGAGCCACTTTTTAGCCATAGTGAAGCGGTACTTCGTCAGATACTCACTGAATGCACAGCCTGTCTCCTTGCGGAACACACTACTTAGGTAGTTCGCATTGTAGTGAAGTCTGGATGCACATTCCTCCAACGTTAGATCTTTATCGTATTCTTGTTGAATCATGGCAATCATTTTCTCGGATATGTGCTGATATTGGGCGTACTGTCTTTCCTTCAAGATGAGAATGATCGGTATGATGATATGTTCTGTAAACCATTGCTCAACCTCAGCTGCGTACTGAAGACCATGAAGTTCATTGAAAATAGACCCATGGCCTTTGGAAATCTGCCCCAGTCGTATACCGGATTCCTGCATCATCTGTAAAATATGTGTTAACAATCGGGTAAGGGCTACCTGATATTCTTCCGGTGTGCATTCCAAGCCAAACAGCACTTCAAGCAACTGATGGAGATGAGAGAGGGCCAGGGCTTCATCGGCGTTTTGGATACTTTGAATCAGCGTATACTCCAGTGATTCGGGATAAGGTAGCGCCCAATGCGAAGTATGATTATCGATCGTCTCAAATTGAATGATGATGCCTGCCCCCAGCTTCATTCGATGTTTGAGCGCTTCAAGGGCCTCCGTATAAGCCTGCGGTATTTGAAATAGGGAGGTGTGGGGCTGACTAAAGCCAATGCTTACCTGAAGACTAAGGCTCTCACTGATCTGATGTTGGAGTTGTTCCGTTATCGTATACAGATGCTGTGAAAAACGAACACGATCTTGTTCAGCGGTACCGATGATTGTAACTACAGCCTGCTCATATACCACTGGAAGTAACTGTTGTTCCGCATGAATACTCTCCTCCAGTATATTCTGAACAGCAAACAGCAACAGATCACGATCCTTGGCATGATATTTGGTATGATTCACGAGATCGGCCTGGACTGTAATGACGGCTATTTGTTGCCACTCTTGAAGCTGTGAATCATAGCCATTGTCTATGAGCATGTCATGAAGAGTGGACGGTGCAATTTTGCCCAGAACCAGGTTAATTAGAAAATGAGTGCGGATCTGCAGCTTATATTGATTCAATTTGTTTTCAAGCTGGGATTGGGATACGGATAGCTGGGAAACGCCGGCTCTGATTTGCTCAAATTCATCCATATGAAGTGCAGACTTGATTTCAAGGCGATCTTTAGGTGAGCGTTTATCACCGAGTTGTATAAGAAGTTTGCGAATCGGAATATGCATTTGTTTTGAACCAATCCATGAGAGCAGCACTGAAAGCACTAACAAGGCAACACTGATATATATGGTGTGTAACCCAATCCGAACATACTCGTGAGTTAGAATATTCGTAGGCGAAATGAGAATATATGTCCACCCTTTTAGAGCAGAATGCGTATAGAACAGCGAGTAATGTGTATCTGCAATACGTACCTCCCGTTGGCCTGAAGAGGCAGCAAATCCACGTATGGATAACAGCTCACTAAAATTGGTTCCCGATTCGCTATCTTTTATTCCTGCTGCAGCCACTGGCTGACCTATATATTTGGGATCGGGATGGACCATGATCCGTTGTTCACGATTCAAAATGATGAGTCCGGCGGCAGCGTTGTCTGGAGAATCCTCTTCCAGTGGTTTTTGCAGTGTACATGCAGGAATTCCCGCAATCAGGGCAGCATCAGAAGCATTTACATTGGGTATCGATCTGGCAAGTGCAATATGGTAGATGCAGCCTGAATGCACTGCGCGTTCATTATTGTTAAACACGGATGAAGGTGTAAGCTGCCAACCGGACGTAAGTGTGTTCGATAACAAGTCTTTCATAGGCAAAGCCATTGGAAAATCAGCATTAAGGTAAAGGCCAGCATGATCGATAAGCCAATCCTGTGTCTGATTTACGAGTGTAATATCCATTAGAGGCTCCCATGATCTCATATTCTTGAATTCAGTCTGTAACTTCTCGGCAAACAAAGGACCGGTGCCTTGTACCGACGAAGAGGAGGACAGAGAATGGAGCGTGTCCGGTGACCGAACGGCCTGATCGAGCATATAGCTTATGGTTGCAAGTTTGTGCTCCACATTGGTTTGCATTTGGATTAACAGTTGTTTATTGGCTTGAGCACGATGCAGCTCCGTTTGTTTCGAAGAATACATAAAAGCGGTGACACCAGTCAACAGAATGGGCAGCGTACTTAACAGAATTCCGAAGACTATCATTTTATGTAGATAGCTGAATGATCGCACAGGTCCACTCCTGACTTTTGGATTAGTAACACTTCCTATTTTAGTAAACGCTTACATATATAATAATCTAAATTTTGTTTATTTGGATAAAAAAGTAATAAAAATCTTTGGGGAATTGAGATGAGGAATAAGGTTCAAAAATGTATTTCGGGTTTGTCTGATTTTTATGGAAGGTGTAATGGGAAACGTCAGTCGAGGAAGAACGTAGATAAGAGGTATAGACGTCATATTTATACGGGGTGAGACGGGTTCGAAGAAAGCTAATAAGAGATATCTAAGGCATTTATTCGGTACAGTAGTCGTTGGTCTGATCCAGGGACAGTCAAAGGTCTAACCTGGTCCCCGACCTGAGTCTAGGATGAAAAACCGTCCACGGTCTGTTTTGAAAAGCCGCAGTTTACCCTAGAATAAGGACATAAGGTTAAACAAGAAACAAACGAACTAACAAACACACAAATCAAAATTAATGAACCGAAAGGGTGGTGAACAATAATTATGAGATGGAATAAAGGAAATGGCTGGGCGATTGTACTGATCGCACTGGGTGCACTCCTCCTTTTCGGAAAGTTAACTCCTCTACTTGGACATTTAATGGGTTATCTCATTCCGATTCTGATGATTGCGCTTGGGTATTACGGAGTTAAACGAGGAAATGTACTGATTGGATGGATTGTTCTCTTCATCGGTATCCTCTCATTGCTGGGTAAACTGGCCTGGCTGATCGGACCGATCATCGCGATTGGGTTAATTATCTTCGGATTCTCCATGTTGAGTAATAATCGCAGTCGTCGTGGCCGTTACTAAGCTTTCACGATTATGAAAAGGAGGACAGAACAAAATGAGTGTATTTCGTCGAATGCGGGATATTACCGTAGCTAATTTGAATGAACATTTGGAGCAAAGTCAGGATCCAGTCAAACTGATTGATCAGTTTCTGGTCTCGACCCGCCAAGACATCGGTGAAGCCGAGAAGCTTCGTCATCAATATGCAACCCATACCAGACAAATGAAACAACAAGCGGATCAGGCAGCAGGTATGGTACACAAACGGGAAGAACAAGCTTCCATGGCTCTGAAAGCAGGCGAGGAGCATTTAGCTAAACTGGCTTTGCAGGAGAAAATCCTCCACGAGGAAAAAATGGAGCAATACAATGAATTGTATGCACAAAGCAATGCGGCCTTACAGGAGCTAGATGAACAGATCGACCAGCTGAAAGTGGAGTATCAGAATGTATACAGCAAGCGCCAATATTATTACGCTCGTATGCAGACGATCCAATTGCAGCAACGAATGAATCAGAGAGGTCATTACAACGGTCAGAATGTACCCCGTATGTTCAACCGACTGGACGACCAGGTTTCTGATCTCGAATATGAGGCACAAAGTCTCCGTGATTTACGGCGTATGAGTCAGGATGGGGCAGGAACTTCTGGCACTATGTCATCCTCTACGCTGGATAAAGAACTGGAGCGGCTGAAACAAAAGCTAAACAATGACAGAAAGGAGTAGACACATGAATAAACTTTACCGCTCATCGCGCAATCGGATGCTGACAGGTTTGATCGGCGGCATCTCTGAAAACCTTGGATTTAGTTCCACGCTGCTGCGTATCATTTTCTTCATCAGTATTTTCGCTACGGGGGGTACATCATTGCTGATCTACTTCATCGCTGCATTGGTAGTGCCAAAAGAATCCCATCACGCTGATCCATACACTTATGGTGCTGATCACGTAAGAGGATACAAGTAAACGAAAGGAGTAAGCACATGAGCAAATTATACCGCTCAACGCGTGACCGAATGATGACCGGCTTGATTGGCGGAATCTCTGAAGCCATCGGCATGGATTCTACGCTGCTACGGATCATCTTCGTCATCAGTATCTTCGTCACTGGCGGCACGTCGTTGTTAATCTACTTCATTGCGGCACTGGTGGTACCGAAAGAACCGTATCCACCTTATGATCCATACGGCCCGGGCCCCGGTCCTGGTAAAGGATACAACAACTATGATCATGAGCCGCCAAGAGGTCCTTTCCAAAACAACCGTAACCAAGGTCCTGGAAACTTCGGTCAGGGCCCAGGCTACAACAGCAGACCTCAGTCTGGCCCACGTTCTTACGACAATAACGCTTACGGAGCAGGGTCACAGCAAGAGAGTGAACTTGATTCCATGATGAAAGATATTGAGAAAAAAGCATTGAAAAAAGAAGTGGAAGAGCTTCGCCAAAAATTATCTCGTTACGAGAAGGGAGAAAAGTAAAATGGGAGTATTTAAACGGATTAAGGATATGACTAAAGCGTCGGTAAATGATATGTTGGATAAAGTGGAAGACCCGATTGTAATGTTGAACCAGTACTTGCGTGATATGGAGGCTGAAATTCATGAGGCAGAGGTAACCGTCGCCAAACAAATGGCGAACGAGCGTCGCATGAAACAACGTCTGGACGAAGCAGAGCGTACATCGGTACAACGTGAGTCTCAGGCAGAGGCTGCACTGGCTAATGGTCAGGAAGAAGTGGCACGTAAATTGCTGGAAGAGAAAATCTACTTCGATCAAAAAATCACGGAGTACAGAGAACTTCATGCACAGTCCGAAGCTCAAGCGAAAGATTTGCTGCAACAGCTGCATGACATGAAAGATGAGTTCTATAAAATGCGTAACAAACGTAATGAACTCGTATCCCGTGCACAAATGGCGAAAGCCAAAAAACAAATGTCTCAAATCAACAGCTTGCACTCCATTGAGAGTGGTGGCGCATCCCTTGGATTCCACCGCATGGAAGAGAAAATCATGCAAATGGAAGCAGAAGCTGATGTGATCCGCGCACCTTATCGTAATACACAATCTACGTACACCAATCCTGTTGATACTGAAAAACAATTCAAAGTGGATCAACAACTGCAAGCTCTAAAAAACAAAATCGGCAATGGTGCCAAGAATGAAACGGGCGGTACTTCAAAAGAATAACTGTTCGCTCAGCAGACAATATGATATTCTATAAATCGTGAATAAAGAACGGTTTCTAGAACAAAGGTTAAGCCATACAGGTGTTCAATACCTGATATGGCTTTTCCGTCGAATTGGGAAGATTAACTTACAGAGGAGGTGCGGCAGAGATGAATAAGAAGGGTCAATGGCTTGCCGTTGTAATCATTGTCATCGGCATGCTCATGTTACTGAACCGAAATATTAACCTGCTAACCGTCGCCGCACTGATTCTGTTAACGATAGGTATGGTACAAGTTCGAAAGGGTGACACACACAAAGGCTATCGATGTCTGGGTATTGGAGCCGCTCTGCTGCTGCTCGATAATCTAATGATTGTATTTTTGATGGTACTCGCTTCACTGGCCTATTTTTATTCCAAAAATAAAAAGATTCATCTGCATGGGAATGTCATGCGCAAACAAAATTTTATGGCTCGTTACTATTGGGATCAGACACCTTGGACATTGCGAAGCATGAGTCTATGGCATGCCTTGGGTGAAGTTAATGCCGATTTGTCCCTCTCCATTCCGGAAGAAAAACAAACGATTGTACTTTTGCAAGGTGTTATGGGAAATGTTCGTCTGACGCTTCCTGAAGATTATGGTGTTGAGATTGAGGCGACGGTACTTTTTGGGCGGATAAGTGTGAATGGCGAACAGGATAGTGGCATGATGAACAAATTGGTATGGAGAACTCCTGGATATGAGTCCAGTGAACATAAAGCAAAATTTGTCATTTCTTATATTGTTGGCGACCTAAACATCAGTAATCCGTAATAAGTTAAATAGGTGAAGAAGGAGGAGACCCGGATGAAGACAAAACGACATACCGACATGGTAACCCGAAGTATGGGTGAAGGGATCCTCCTTGTTTTCATTGTGCTCGTTGTAATCTTGTATGTATTGTATACATATGGTTATCTTGCCCCGTTTGCAGGGTGGAGGCATCTGATTCAATCGGGCCTGGCATTGCTGCTGCTCTTGATCGGTATGGGTGCGGCCTTCGGATTCTATCAGAGTTATCGGGTCAAACGAAGGCTTGAACTGTTGCGAGAGACGCTGCTGCAATGGGAAAAGGGATCACTCTCACGTACTGTGCCGGACCTCGGCATTGATGATGTCGGCCGATTAAGTGAACAGCTTGGACGAATCGGCAAAAAGTGGGAAGATCAGGTCTCTTCTCTGCAAAGGCTGTCTACCAATAATGCGCAGCTGGCTGAACAGGCCAGAATAACGGCCATTGTGGAGGAACGGCAGCGGCTGGCACGGGAGTTGCATGATGCGGTATCGCAGCAGCTGTTCGCAATTTCAATGACCGCAACAGCGGTTGGACGCAGAATGGAAAAGGATTTTGCACGTGCCCAGCGGCAGGTGGCCCTGATTGAAGAGATGGCGTCAGTAGCCCAGTCCGAGATGCGAGCGTTGCTGTTGCATTTGCGACCTGTCTATCTGGAGGGTAAACATCTCGAGCAAGGTTTGCGTGATCTGGTGATGGAGTTAAAAACAAAAGTACCTATGGATATCGTGCTCGAAATGGATGAAGAGATTCATTTGATCAAAGGCATTGAAAATCATCTGTTCCGTATTATTCAGGAAGCGATGTCCAATACATTACGTCATGCAAAGGCGGAAAAGATGGAAATTCGGATTCAGCGCCGGATGGATGCCATTCGGGTACTGATTCGTGATGATGGTCAGGGATTTGATCTCGACGATCAGAAACAGGCTTCCTATGGTCTGACCAATATGCGTGAACGTGTAACTGAAATTGGCGGAGCCATTCAATTTGTAACGGCGCCGGGCAAAGGAACACGAATTGAGATTACAATACCTTTGATGAACGATGAAAGCGAGGAAGAACATGTCAATGGAGATGGGAATAGAGACGGAAGCGGAAACGTCGATCAAAGTGTTGCTCGTGGATGATCATGAGATGGTACGCATTGGCCTCGCTGCGGTACTGGATACCGAAGATGGTATTGAAGTGGTGGGGGAAGCTGGCAGCGGTGAGGAAGGTATCCGACTGGCACAGGAGTATAAACCTGATGTAGTCCTGATGGATCTTGTGATGGAAGGAATGGACGGGATTGAAGCCACCCGGCAGCTGCTCAAAATGTATCCGGAATGCAAGGTCATTGTGCTGACCAGTTATTTGGATGATGAAAAAATGTATCCGGTCATTGAGGCAGGAGCGTTCAGCTATCTGCTGAAAACATCCAGAGCCAATGAGGTAGCAGATGCGATCCGTGCTGCAGCTCGGGGGCAGTCGGTTCTGGAGTCACAAGTGGCTTCCAAAATGATGAATCGTTTCCGACAGCCACAGGCAGCCACACCTGCTCATGAGGAATTGACTGATCGGGAGATGGATGTACTCCGGTTGGTAGCCAAAGGTAAGTCAAACCAGGACATCGCAGATGATCTGATTATTGGAATCAAGACGGTCAAGTTCCATGTGACGAACATACTTGCCAAACTTGGCGTGGATGACCGTACACAGGCAGCCATTTATGCATATAAGAATGGACTTGCGGAGTAGAACGTGAAGTGCTCATTTTAAGCATGCTCCATTGGATATTAGAGTAGTTCAGGGAACGAAGTGAACCGAGGGAAATCGCATGCGGAAGCGTTGTTCTACCCATGCTTTGTTATTAGAGGTCCGATCAGCCAGGAAAGAGGGTTGATGGGGCTTTTTTTGTGTGTCAAAAAGAAGTTTAGCAAATGAGGAATGGGGGCATGCTGTTGATAGATTCATAGAATGCAAGAAAGAGTGGAGGAGTCGAATGTTAAATCGATGGATGACGGCAGGCATATTGGCATTGGCAATCATTATACTTGTAGGTATGACTCATGTGTACGCTGAAAAGACGGAATCCGAAGCAGACAAGCTGGAGCAATTGATAAAGACCGCAGATACAGCCATTGATCATGTGGAGCGTCTAGTCATTAAATGGCAAGGAGAAGGCCATGGAGACGCAAAAGAGCAAGCGGAGCTGCTCGCTTACCGGGTGGGCTTGCAACAGCCTGAACGCGTTCTTCAGACAGGGCATGATGTGTATCGCAGTGAGCGGGTTGCTGATGCGCATCAGGCAGGCATTCTGGTCAATGTTGTCGTTACAGGGGAAAACGAATATTACGCAATCGTTCAGTTATCAGGCAATGAATATACAGACCAGCGTTTATTGACAGCATTACATGAACAGGTATCCCAGTTGCTTACAGACTCAGGAATGAAGGCAGCATGGAATTTCGCTGTACAGGGCACAGGGGTAACGGTAAGTGACGCCAGCGGTCAAGTGCAGCTTATCGAGGAACAGCTGTCTGGAGGTATGGACATGCGAGCGTTAGAACGTTATACGGATAACAGCACTGCCAGCGTATCTTATGAGGCATCCGATCTGCCCATAGCGATCAGGAGTGGTTCGCATCACTTGAACATGCAGCTTGCGGTTCACCAGGATGATGAGCAAGGAATTAATCGAGTTACAGTAGGTTTCCCGGTAATCACGATTGAATATTAATACCATATTAAAGCGAATTTATAAGCTTGATCATGAATTTTTATAGTTGAATTTTCCATGAATAGTGGAAAAATATTGACAACATTTCTCGGGAAAATTAGTGCAAGCCTGCGGGCTTTATGCTAAAATGGCATCACATCAAGAAGGAAATTTGCTGGTAATTGACGGTTGTATGTTGCGTATATAACACCATTACATAGCTCGGGGAGAGTGTGGAGATGTCTTCCCGGAAAGAAAGAGGAGCCCATGGTCGAAAAACAAATGCAAGATGAAGTGCAGACACCAGGTGCAGTATTTTTCATTTTTGGAGCAACGGGTGATTTGGCCCGCCGGAAGCTGTTTCCGGCAATCTACAGTCTCTACCGCGAAGGCAAGTTAGCCGAAGACTTTGCGGTTATTGGCGTAGCACGTCGTCCGAGGTCACCAGAAGAATTCCGGGAAGACATCTATGAATCCATTAAAGAGTTCTGTCGCTATCCAGCGGGGGAACCTGAGGAATGGAATGCTTTTGTCGAACATTTTGAGTATAAATCACTAGATATCAAGAACGTGGACGGGTTCAAAGAATTGCGTGAGCAGACTGAGCGTCTGGAAGCGAAGTTTAATACACCGGGTAACCGCCTGTTCTATCTGGCGCTGGCACCTGAGTTGTTCGGTAGCGTCTCATATAGTTTACGTGATGGCGGAATGCTGGAGAGCCACGGATGGAATCGACTTGTGATTGAGAAACCATTTGGATATGATCTGCAATCTGCAGAGCATCTGAATGAGCAGATCCGTGAAGTGTTCCGTGAGGAAGAGATTTATCGGATTGACCACTATCTGGGCAAGGAAATGGTGCAGAATATCGAAGTGATACGCTTTGGAAATGCCTTTTTCGAGCCGCTTTGGAACAATAAACATATTGCCAATGTTCAGATTACCCTGGGTGAGACGGTTGGTGTGGAAGAGCGCGGTGGGTACTACGATCACTCGGGTGCATTGCGCGATATGGGACAGAACCATATGCTGCAGATGCTGACGATGATTGCTATGGAGCCGCCAAGTCGTCTGTTCCCGGAAGATATCCGTGATGAGAAGGTTAAGGTATTGCGTTCTCTGCGTGCGTTCACCTCAAATGAAGAAGTAAGCACTAACGTTGTGCGCGGGCAGTATACCGAAGGGGAGTATCGCGGAAAGCAGCTTCCCGGTTATCGTCAGGAGGACAAGGTTGATCCGGAATCCAATACGGAAACGTACTTTGCCGCACGTGTATTTGTGGATAATTTCCGCTGGGCCGGTGTGCCATTCTATATTCGGACAGGCAAGCGTCTGCCGGTGAAAACGACGGAGATCGTGGTTGAATTCAAATCCATGCCGAGCAACGTCTATCTGGGCAAAAAGTACAAGCTGGAGCCGAATTTGCTCGTGATTCGGGTAAATCCGATGGAAGGCATTTATATTAAAATCAATGCCAAGAAGCCGGGTTCGGATTCCGAGATTCAGCCGCTTGCAATGGACTTCTGTCAGAGCTGCATGATTGGAATCAACTCGCCGGAGGCGTATGAACGTCTACTGCATGATGCAGCAGAAGGAGACTCCACTTATTTTACCCGTTGGGATGAAGTTGCTACAGCATGGTCCTTCGTTGACCGGATCGCGGCGGCTTGGGCAGAGAACCACGGAGAGCTGCACACGTATCCAGCAGGTACGTGGGGGCCAGAAGCGACTGGAAAACTGCTCGAGCAGGACGGGTTCCACTGGTGGCCGGTGAACGGTCAGGACGAGGACAGCGTCGTCTGGCAAGTGAACAATTAAATGCTGAGTTAAGGCTTGGGAAGGACGCGGATAAGCGAACTTTCCAGGCTTTTTTTGTGACGGAGAAATGAGAGTGTAAAAAGGATAAAATAATTAAAATTAAGTTGTTGACAAAAAGTAAGTATATAACTTATACTCAACAAAGAGATAAAGAAATTACGCAAAGACATACGAAACCCGATGAATCCATCGGCTAAGTACATCATTCATGAGATAAAGTGTGAACCAGGTGCAGGGGTTACGAACTACATCATGAAGAAAAAAATTTAGCATAATATCTTTAATCTAAGAATACTATTTTGTATATATTGAATGGAGGAAAAGAAAATGTTGGATGTAGGATTGTTGTTGATTCGTTTGGTGATTGGATTGTCGTTCATGGCGCACGGGGCTCAGAAACTGTTTGGATGGTTCGGGGGATACGGCATCAAGGGAACAGGTGGATGGTTTGAATCGATGGGGATGAAGCCCGGCGCATTGGTAGCACTGCTGGCAGGTTTGGCTGAATTCGGCGGTGGATTGCTGTTGGCTCTGGGTCTGCTTACACCGGTAGGCGGCATTCTGATTGCTCTGACTATGGTCATTGCCATTGTGAAGGTTCATGGTGCGAATGGATACTGGTCCACACAGAACGGATTTGAATATAACCTCGCAATTCTGGTAATTGGTGTAGCACTGGCTTTGACAGGTGGAGGACAATACGCGCTGGACGCATTAATTTTCTAAGAGTGAGAAGCGAAATGAATAATGAGTACCTGGATGCCATAATGATGGCGGAAGGGTGCTCTTTTTTTGCAATCGGAAAAGAGAAGAATCTGCTGTACGTAATCGGTTATTTTCGGTAAAGATTATGGTACAATAGGAAAGTTGGATTATAATTCAGGTCTACGGCATGAATGAAAGCACAATGCTTAGGGAGGATGAACTCCGTTGTAAATGTGTAAAATTAACATAGGATGCTAAATGCCTAGTGAGCGAAATGCGAAATGTACAATCAACCGGCATAGCCGGATTGCATAAAGATTGAATGGCAGACCGGCCTCGCCGGATTAACGTGAATGAACGGACGAAAGGGATAGAATCTATGAGCAAAGCTGCAGATAACCTTCTTCAACAGGAAGTGGACAAACGCCGGACGTTTGCCATTATCTCTCACCCGGATGCGGGTAAAACGACATTGACCGAGAAACTGTTGCTGTTCGGGGGCGCGATTCGCCTTGCCGGTACAGTAAAAGCTCGGAAAGCAAGCAAACATGCAACAAGTGACTGGATGGAAATTGAGAAACAGCGGGGGATCTCGGTAACATCTTCCGTTATGCAGTTTGATTACCTGGGTCATCGCATCAATATCTTGGATACACCGGGTCACCAAGACTTTAGTGAAGATACGTATCGTACACTGACGGCTGCCGATAGTGCGGTCATGTTGATTGACGTGGCAAAAGGCGTCGAGGCGCAAACGATCAAATTGTTCCAGGTTTGTGCGAAGCGCGGTATTCCGATCTTTACATTCATCAACAAGCTGGACCGTGAAGGACAAAGTCCATTTGATCTGATGGAAGAACTCGAAAACGTACTGGGGATTCGCTCCGTACCGATGAACTGGCCGATTGGTACAGGTCGTGAGCTATGTGGTGTGTATGACCGGATGAAAAGTCAGGTGGAGTTGTTCCAAGGGGACGATCACTCGACGATTAAAGTTCAAAAGGTAGAAGGTTACGAAGATCCGATCATTCGTGAGATGGCAGGAGATTATCTGCATGATCAACTGTGTCAGGACCTGGAGCTTCTGGATGTTGCAGGAGACCAGTTCGACATGGAGAAGGTACAGCGCGGTGAACTGACACCTGTATTCTTCGGTAGTGCGATCAATAACTTCGGCGTGCAGACGTTCCTAGAGAACTTCCTGCAACTCGCACCGAAGCCGGAACCACGTCGCAGCACAGCGGGTGAGATTGAGCCGACGAATGAGAAATTCAGTGGTTACGTCTTCAAAATCCAGGCAAACATGAACCCGGCACACCGGGATCGTATCGCATTCCTGCGGATCGTATCCGGTAAGTTCCAACGCGGTATGAGCGTGAAGCATAATCGTGTGGGCAAAGAGATCAAGCTGTCTCAGCCACAGCAATTCTTGGCGCAGGACCGGGATATTGTAGAAGAGGCTTACGCAGGGGATATTATTGGTCTATTCGATCCGGGTATTTTCCGGATAGGCGATTCATTGAGCCAAGGCAGCGAGGTTATTTTCGACGAATTGCCTACGTTCTCACCTGAGATTTTTGCCAAAGTTACCGTTAAAAATGCATTGAAGCATAAGCAATACCAAAAAGGGATTGACCAGTTGACCGAAGAAGGTACGATTCAGGTGTTCAATACGGTGAGCTTCGACGAGACATTGCTCGGCGTAGTCGGTCAGCTGCAATTCGAGGTATTTGAATACCGGATGAAAGGCGAATACGGGGTAGACGTGCAGTTACAGCGCATGCCTTATCAATTCGCTCGCTGGATCGTGGACGAGAATCTGGACCCAAGTAAATTCCGGATCAACTCCGCTCTTGTGAAAGATAAAAAGGGGAACTATGTTGTACTGTTCGAAAATGAATACGCGATGAGAACCGCAATGGACAAAAATCCGACAGCGAAATTCCTGGAGACAGCTCCATAAGCCGATTTTTCCTACAATACTAAAGACAGCAGAAGAAAATGACCTAAATTCCTGATTAGAGGGGGTTAGGTCATTTTTGTCGTTCAATTTTAGCTCTATGTATTTTTCAGGTTTCACGTGCCTGGACTACGACACTGCACAAAGAAAGGCCGCTGATTCACTTGAATTAAGTAAAGAATTTGCAGAATATGCCGGAGGAGTACAGGCCCCACTCCCAACAGAAAACTACAGCAGAACGTACAATCGAAGCGAGGACGCGTTTATACTGACTACGGATCAACAGAAATCACTGTTATCTGATCTGCAAAGTTACCTGACTTCATCGGGCGCTTCAGCAGCAACAGATGACATTGCTGGCAGCACGGTGAACCCGTTGGTTTCAATATCTGACTTGTTATCCAGTCAGGATCTCTCAGCAGCAACGGAAGAGGATATATCCGATCTATTTGATCAGGTAGCTGAAATGCTCCAAAGTCAACGTCCTGAACCTCCACCCGCAAATGATTCGTTGCGTTCGGATCGCAATGGAACACCTCCAATGATGCAAGCTATGGGTGGGATTATGCCGCCATTTGCATGGAATATTCAAGACACTGCTAACGAGGAAAATCAAGATAGCACATTGAACAATGAGCTTACTGTGGATGAACAGAAGTCTTTGCTGCGTGAGTTGCAAAATCTTATTTCCAGCGTCGGATCAGGATCAGCATCTTCGGGTGAGGATGAAGAAAATGATCTGATTTCTGCACTTAAGAACGTATGGGGAAATACGGACGCCACCACTGCAGGAGATGAAGAAATAACGGCATTGTTTGATAAAATCGCTAAATTTTTTAATTGAACATCTTTTTCCAGCGGCGACTGATTTTCTTAGGAGCATCAGACATATACAAACAAGGTACAGCTTCCTGAGTTTTGCTCAGTGGCTGTACCTTGTTTGGGTTAGGGGAGCCTAATTAGCCTAAGGGGATTAACTACCTTGCTCTTGGAGCAGGGTATGATCCAGACCAATGAGACAAAAGCTTTCTTTTGCAGACAGAACAACGTGATGATGGTACCTTTCCCTCCAAGGCTTCAATTAACTGATGGGTTGAACGGGAATGGTGTGCAGATGCTCCTGCGCGATTTGGATTAATTCTTCCTGCTTCGCAGGTTCTGTGTTCTTCCAGATCATTTCGAAAATGGCACCAAGTCCGGGTAATGCTGCTTCCGGTCCATCTACAGAACCTTCGATCATCTCCCTGAGCTGATCATCACTTTTGTCATGAACCTTATGAACAATCGCTTCACGCAGGCTTAATGTAATTGGCATCGCAAGTCCCTCCTCGTATATTCGGCTGCTCTAATACTGTTCCCTAGGAAGCGTGAGCGCATTCAAGTTTATTGGGCTTTGTGGTATACTACGAAGGATATTTAAGTGAATATTCACCCCCTTAATTGAAAAGAGACTAACAATAGATGCGTAATGCTGAAGTGCAGCGGGAGGTTAGACCCTAATGGCAAAGAAACAATATGCCGTAATTGGCATGGGACGGTTTGGTTCAAGTGTAGCCAATGCGCTGAGCGGTATGGGATTCGACGTACTGGCAATTGATGCGGACGAGCAGCGGACACAGGAAATGTCCAATGTGGTGACACATGCCGTATCGGCAGATTCAACGGATGAAGAAGCGCTGCGAGCGCTGGGCATACGGAATTTTGATGTCGTCGTTGTGGCGATCGGTGAAGATATTCAGTCGAGTATTCTTACGACCCTTATTCTGAAGGATATGGGTGTGCCTGTTCTGATCGTAAAAGCACAAAATGAGCTTCATGGTAAAGTATTGCAGAAGATTGGTGCGGACAAGGTCATTTACCCTGAGCGGGATATGGGACTGCGTGTAGCCCATCATCTGACATCTCCCAATATTCTTGATTACATTGAGTTATCTGAGGATTACAGCATTCTGGAGATGAGAGCGTCCGAGCAAATGATTGGTAAAAATCTGCTGGAGCTCAATATTCGTGCACGTTTTGGATGTAACGTAATGGCGATTCGCAGTGGGAATTCGATGAATATCTCTCCGTATGCCGAGGATCGGATCGAGGATGGGGATGTACTGATTATCGTTGGTCATAAGGACCATTTGACGAAAATGGAGCTGGCATATCCAAAGTGATAAGTAACTTGATGGGATGATGGAGCATTCTTTGGGCGGAAAATTTTAATTCGTCATGTACTGTTGATAAAAAATCCCGCAGACGGGAAGGATGGAAAGATGGATATTGTATCACCGCAAAATACACGTGTGAAGGAATGGGCACAGCTGCTGGAGAAAAAGCATCGTACCCGTCAACATAAATATATTATTGAAGGCATTCATCTCGTACAGGAAGCGCTGCGTGCCGGGGCAGATCTGGAATGTGTCGTTTACGATGGGGCGCAGGGTGTACCCAAGGAACTGGCTGGACTGGAGGCTCCACTTCAGCGTGTGGAATGGGTCAGTGTATCTCCTGCGGTTATTGCCAAGTGTACGGATACGATGACACCCCAACCTGTTTTTGCCGTTGTACATAAAGGTCGTGAGCCGCTGCAAAACTTGTTGTCTTCCTCCAAGGGGCTGGTCGTGGTATTGGACAATGTTCAGGACCCCGGTAATGTAGGGACGATCATTCGCAGTGCGGATGCAGCAGGAGCGGCAGGTGTAGTGCTCGGTGCGGGTTGTGCCGATGTCTATAATCCGAAAACGATTCGTTCGACGATGGGGTCATTGTTCCATTTACCAATCGTAGAAGGTCCGTTGGAATCGTTGCTGCCTGAAGCAAAGGCTGCGGGTGTAAAGTTGGTTAGTACGTCTTTGCAGGCAGAGTATTCGTGCTACAGTTATGACTTTACACAATCAGTGTGGCTAGTGATCGGTAATGAGGGCAAGGGCATATCGGACTCCACAGCACGGCTGGTGGATGATGCGATTACGATTCCGATGCAGGGAAAGGCTGAGTCGCTTAATGCCGCGATGGCGGCCACGATTTTGTTGTTCGAGGCGATGAGGCAGCGGATGGTTTAAACATTAAATAATTCCTGTCCTGTGGTTTATATCATCAATTGAGACTAGTTATATTATCGATTGAGACAGCTTATAACATCAAAATGAGACTGGGAAAATGTCGTAAAGCCAGTAATGGCGGTATTTATATACAATAATGCATCGTAGGTCTAACATCTACTGATTTAATTTGTCTTGATTTTGCGTTAAAAATGGATTAGGCATTTATTATACGATGATGTGAGATAAACAACCTCGGGTCAAACTTAATAATCTTTTGCTAACTTGAACAGTCCTAATATTCATCTCTTAGGGCTGTTTTTTTTGTTTTATTACTTTTTGGGATAGAAGGTGGAACAAATGACGACTATAGGAGAAAAGTTAAAATATATTAGGAAATTGAACAAACTCAATCAAACTGAATTCTCACAGATGATCGGTGTTTCACAAGGAGCATTAAGTGAGCTAGAAAAAGATAAATACAAACCGTCAGTGGATACTGTAATCGCATTAAGAAAGAAATTTAATATTGATTTGGAGTGGTTTATGTTTGAGAATGATTCAAATAAAAGTAAACAAATTTTTAGTGTCCAGCTGGATGATTTCGAATCAAGATTTATAGCAGATCTTAGAAAGTTAAATAAGAAGGATAAAGAAGAGTTAGAAGGTATTTTAAATTTAAAACTAAAGTGACAGCATGAGATCTGAAATCGATTTGTTTATAATAACCAGAGTGAAAGATCGAAATCCAAAGTTCACCATAAATTCTATCTAAAATTAGACGGAAGGACACTGCTTAATGATTACTCAGAGTTGTGGAATTAAAGGTTGTGGTGGATCTTCGGGAAGAAGCAACAGAGTTGGTCGTATCCAGTAGATTATGTGAAGTAGGTAAAGGTTCCGCTTGATGACGATACGAAAGAACATGAAGCCGAGCTTTTCAAAAAAGTAATTGATGAGGTTGTTTGAACGTATAACGCCGCTAAGTAAGTTGCCTTTCACTGTGGAGGAGGCAAATGTAGAACGAGAACCGTTGCAGCCGGGTTATTGTTAGAGCTAGGGTGGGAAAGTAGGTTTGAGGATGCCGAAATAAAGGCAAAAAGCATTAGCAGTATCATCAATATTAAACCCATGCAAAAGGAATTATTAAAGAAAATATACTAAGACAAGGGTTTTAACCGTTAAGCTAAGGGGAACATTAGTTCAATACATTCAGGAAGGCAGCTGACAAAATATAAGCTGCTGCCCTTTTTATGTTCAGAATATTTCAGTTTGAATTATAAATCGAAAGAAACGAAATTTTGACCTCGTTGAAACGGCACAATCTCATCAAAAGGCTGCTGATGCCCTTTGAAAGATACGAGAGGAATATATTTCTGTACTTAGATTTTGAATTGCTAGAAGCCCAAGAATTAAGAAAGCTAAGAGATGATCTTCAGAATAGAACTGCAGAAATATATGCTCAGTCAACAAAAACAGATGCTAAGAGTTATAAACAAGCGCAGAAATCATTGAAAACAGAAAAAGAACAGACATTTTCTGAAAAGGAAATCGATTTGATGCTTCCTAATTCTTTAAGAAGAGAGAATAGAATGAGTTAATTTTTATTAAAGGTTGCTTATATCATTTTCTCAATAAAAGACCTTCTTTTAGAAGGTCTTTTATTAGAATTGTTTGAAAGCATTCTAGTATCTCAGGTCATAACTTTGGTATACCTGAACGTGAACGCCTCTACTTTACCATACCACGCTAAATGCTGCTATACAGTGGTGAAAGGTAGAAATAAACTCAAAGAAGAGAAGAACAGCTTTGGACTATATCGTCCTGACACCTTGGATAATTATGGGTTGTAAAAGCTGAGGCAGATATCTGAAAGATGATTCTCATTTTTGAACTAAAAATGAGGTTAACTGCTCCCATCTCAGTTTAAGGTCTATCTATTTTACCTAAGGCTTCTAATAATTCCTCCGTCCTTGAAGGACTTTGATTGTCAATCTTAGAAATCAGTTCTGCAATCATTTTTCTAAGTTGTTGAATGTTTGTTGCAAGGTATCCGTCCATTTGAGCACCAGAATTTTCATAATAACGACCGTTCTCAAGGTTTTTCAGTTTATAGCCGATATCATTAATTTCTCGGTCGTATTTTTCAATTATTCCTAACGATTCACTCATACCCTTTACCTCCTTAGTTTTATATTTAGGTTCCAAATTACATCAATTCGACAACAATTTACAAAGTCCTTTTCCACGATAGTGCTAGATCATGTTTAAATAATCTAAGCATGTTGACCAATCCTATTAATTAAGTTACGAGAAACGATATGTACTGAGTTTAAAGAAAGCAGCTGATCATGATCGGCTGCTTGTTTCATTTGCAAATGTGTTTTTGGCAGGAAGAGTTGTATCTTGATGTTAGGCTCAAGCTCATACAGTACTCATTTTGCCGCTAAAGAGAAGTTGAATTTATGTGTAACCCTGCGGGACCTAAAGACGTAAAAGCCTTTGATATTGTCCAGTTATCTAATGAACTTAAATAAATGGTCTAGAATTATTTATCGTTGCATAAAACGAATTGAAGCAACAATTAGATTTGCTTGCTAACAATTTACAACTTGTCATTTCGAGTTCTCAAGAAGCTCTCAAATCGCGAGTTAAACTATATGAGAATTTAGCTGAACTGTACAAAAAAATCCAGCTTAAGACAGTGGCACTGTTTTCGTTAGGCTAACGGGAAAAGATAACTTAAAGATCATAAATGTTAAACAAGTCAACTTTAATCTACGTTTTTAAAATTATTGAAGCTTCTATTGAGCCTTTTGGACTATTAAGATAGAATTGGAATATCGTAGAAGTTTAGTTTTACATACAGAATATGGACTATAACATGAAAAAGGATGTGATTAGAAAATGTATTTTATGGATACTCCATACTTCATAGAAGGTAACGGTAGTCTTAGACAGCCACAGCTCGAGGCCTACTTGAAAATCCAGGCTCATTTTAGTAATGGTGCCAATGAAGAAGCTTTAGTTGTGCTCCCCACAGGCACAGGAAAAAGTGGTCTAATTGCTATTGCACCATTCGGAATTTGTAAGGGGAGAGTACTAATAATAACGCCTGGACACGTTACGAAGAAAAGCATAGCCAAGACTATTGAAACGTTAGATGAAAATTTTTGGATCAACTCTAATGTATTATTCAATATTGAAGATAACCCCACGCTTATCTCTTTTGAAAATGATGTATTAGATAGTGAACTTAACAGTGCAGACATTATATATACTAACGTTCAGAGAATTAGCTCGACTAATGGTCTACTGAGCCGTGTTGCTCCTAATCATTTTGATATGATTATAGTTGATGAGGCGCACCATGCAGCTGCAGAATCTTGGACAAGAGCAATTGAATATTTTCCAGAAGCTAAAGTTTTGCATGTAACAGGTACGCCTTATCGAGGTGATGGTGTAATTGTTCCGGGGAAAAGAATACATGAAACGAAATTGTCAGAGGTTATGGAAAAACGTTATGTAAAATGGTTACGTAACAAAACAGTTCAATCTGAGGAAATTAATTTTTATCTAGCAGATGGAACCATTCTATCTTTAGATGAAGCCAAGCAACTTAGGGATAGCGCGTGGGTTCAAAAATCAGTTGCTATGTCTGATTCATGTTCTTTAGAGATTATTAGAAGAAGTATAGAAGAACTAAATATTCTAAAAGGGCTTTCTCCTCAGGTGCCTCACAAAATTATGGCATCCGCGTGTAGTATCAAACACGCTCAACAAGTAGAGGCGCTATATAGAGATGAGGGCCTAAAGGCCGTTCTTATTCATAGTAAACAGACTCCTGAGGAACAAGATCGCAAGTTTAAAGAGATTGAGCAGCATAAAGTTGATGTAGTTGTAAACGTAGATATGATGGGTGAAGGATATGATCATAAATATTTAACTGTCGCAGCTTTGTTCAGGCCGTACAAGAGTCTGAACAGATTCGCACAAGTGATTGGTCGTGTCTTACGAGCTATTCCAGATGAGGAAATTACAAAATATGAAATCGACAATAATGCTCTAGTAATATATCATGAAGAATTAGGTTTAGAGGAATTGTGGAGTTATTTTAAGCAAGAACTTGAGGATATAGGAAAGTACAGAAAGGTTAGAGAAATTGAACCTACTGACTATGATTTTGATCATCGGGAAACGATTTATGGTGAAGTAAGGTTAGGTGGAAATACTTCTGCAGCGATTGATTCATTTAGTCAAATAATCAATTTTCAAGTAGAGTTTGAAAAAGCAAAAAATTCAATTGATGAAGAAAAAGAAACTAAACGAAAACAGTTGCAAGAAATAGGACTTGATGATGAAATTATTGAAGAAACTTTAGCAAATCTAACACGAAAAAATATGAGGGCGAAAACAGATGAGTTCAGCCATCTGTATAATGAGAAAAGGCCTCTGGAACGTCGGAAAATGATTCGAAAACTCCTTACTGAAAAGGTTCAGCTAACTGCGATTGTGGCTCTTGAGAAGAGTGGAATTGAGGCGAAGGACAATCAACTCTTTGGGAAAATGGGCAAATTTCTACCAAGTTATGTGAAACCTAATACTAAAAATGATGGTGTGCTCGTTATTTTTATGAATACTAAGATAAAAAAACGTTTTGCAGGAAGAGATATAATGGAAATTGAAGATTTAATCAATGCTCAGACTTACTTGGAGGATGAGTTGAGAGCAGAAGTGGAGAGGATTTTGAATGGAATATCTTAATGAGTTAAACAAAATGGTAGAGGAATTAATTGTCTTAGATTTGAATTCAGGAATTACACCAATCGAATTAGCTTCAAATATTTATGAGGAAGGATACTCCGAAGTACGGATATCAAAAAGATTTGGCCTTATAGAGTGTAGTGTGTTTTTTTATGATACGGAGTATTTTTCTGACAAAAAGTTGAAGTACGAATACCAATATAGTTATGACATTGAAAATGTCCTTCAAGAAATTGTACAGATTCAAAGAAAGAAACGTACTCTTCTTTGGTCAAGGAAGGAAGAAAGAAGTAAGCTTATCACTAATATTCTTGAATTTGCAAAAGATGCAAACGTTAATCTTGAAAATTTCTTATCCTTGGATAATATTAAACGACTCCAATCGCAGACCGGTAGTTAATGGAGCTACGTACTACCATACGCGACACAAAAGACTGCAAGGTATTAGTAGCTTTTTTGTGTCGTTAGTTTTTTTACAGAAAAAAGAATTTCGTTTAAGAGGGAATCGAAATGAGACAAAAACTGTTTGAGTATTACAAAGAAAATGCATCGACACATGCGCTTATATTTAGGCATATGCAATGGTTTCGTAGGTTGTTTTTGATAATGTTGTTTTTTAATGTAACATTGGTCTGCGTAGTTGCTGTAGGTTCGTTTCTAACTGATTTTATTTCGAGTATGTTGATGTGGCTCCTGACAACCATGAGTTTTATTGTATTTTTAAAAATGAATAGAGTGTTCGATATAAAAGCAATGAAAGTACTTAAGAAGCATAATTCGATTAATTCAAGTCCACAAACCTGGAGTGAACACCTCACTGATATACGGATTACTAGGGTTACGGAATATTTATTGGAACATGATATGTATCAGAAATGGAAGATAGAGAGGTTGATTTTAGATTTTCAAAAAGATAATGAACGTGGGAAAATACCGCCTTTAATAGCACCGAGTATCATACTTGCTATATCTATCCCTAACTTAACTCAATTATGTTTTCAAATATATACTTATTTTAATTTAGAAGGGAATTCACCCTATTATATTTTAAATATGAGTTATCCAAAAGTTACGCTAAATATTCTTATATTTCTTGTTATCCTTATTGTTTCTCTTTTCATTGTTGGGATTTTTTCTATATTGAATAAAATGTATAGTTTCATACAACGCCAAATTGTTGATAACCACGCTCCCAAACGTAGTGGTTTAACAGAAACATTAGAAAATATTTTATATCGCTTACATGACAAGAACTCTAGTTAGACTCAAGTAGTTGAAGCGTATTGGTGGCTACATAGATAACATGGAGTCCTAGTTCTTTAGTACAATTATAAATCAATATTTTATCAGACAAGAGTCTTGAGAGGAATTGAAAGTAGAATGGCGCACATAATTGTGCAGGAGAGATTTTTTTAGGCAAGCTATTACAGTGAAAGCCCCAGTCTCATAACTTTGAGAATGGGCTTTTTATTTTGTGTAAACTGATTACTTTTTCATATGTAAAACTTGTTGTCTCAGTCTGTTCTTGTTCTTCTAATTGTGCTTTTATGGTAACGTTATACTGAGCTTATTCCTCATGATTCTTGTTTGTGCAGTCAAGATTTGATTATAGATATCCGACTGAGAACCTTCCCTATTATTTACCATTTTTCCATACCATTTGAAGTTGAAAAGCGATTTCATCGATTAATCCTTCTGAACCAACCTTCTTTTACCGCAGAAATCCTTTTGTCTATTTTCAGGTGGACGCAGCAGATGCCTTGCATCCTGCATTACAAGTTATATCGGATTAAATCAAACAAAAAGCAGAAACAATTCACTTCACAGGCGTTGGGTTGGCACTGTGTTCTTCAGGAGACTTCGCTGCTTAGGGCATAGGCAAAGCTTACATTACGCAACTCAGCCTTTAATTTGGCTGAAGAACTTAAAGCCTCAAGGTTTTTTCAGTACGGCCATTATGGTGGAAGTAGTTCGAGGATCTCATTTTGCACCTGAATAAATTGAAGAAAAGGATTCAGGGCTATATGAAAAACGTGAAGAGCATGAAGTGGTGTATAGTGTAAAACACATTCTCTCCAATAAAACTTTTGTGGTTTTAATGTGTAGTTATTCCAAGAAACGTTCGGCTGAAGTGGGCGATGACAATACGCACTCAAGTTTTTCGACTAGAGTAGAGCTGCATTTGCACATGAAAATGTATTGTGTTATCCTTTGGGTAAATTGTTATCATTCTTCATACCCGAGGTCAGGAAGAAGTTTCGATTTAAGGGTTTTCTACTTTTCATGAAGAAATTCAAGAACTGCTTACCATATTAAATTATTCTTTTGAGGGGAATTAAAATGAGTAAAACCAATAAAGAGTTTATTAAACAAAAGCAAGTTGGTGACCTCTCGAAAGTGAGAATCATGGCTCCTTCGGCAGATGGTGGTCCTGATCGCGAAGTAACCGTTGTTTACGAACGGAAGGCAAACTACGGTATGCCATCATTCCTCAAAGTTAAATAAACGAATTTTAATGAAAAGCGAGCGCTTAAATGCTGGCTTTTTTCTATATATTTGATAATTAAAGAAGAATGTATCAAATCATTTTAGAAATAGAATCCTCTCAGAAAAAAAACTGCTCTTGAAAAACTTCGACTTTTCTCTGAAATCACTGCTCTATTTAGGCGATAATAAAAAATAAATTCATCCGACAATTTTTCACAAACCACCTTTCCTCTCTTCATATAGATGTGACCCTTATTTCCCCTCGTTTCTTTGGAAGAAGCAAGGAATGCCATTTCTAAAATATAAACGCAAGACCACAAGGAAGGTCGAGAAGTATATCCCGACATTATAAAAGCTCAAGACAAAACTTAGTGTAGGACTCTTTCAAGTTTTTCATTCTGTTCAGTCTATGTTTCTATTATATTTGTGCAACGCCTGTTGAACCTTGTGCTTTGGTTGAGAAGATTCTTTTTTTACTTTTGATCCTCAGCTGTAGAAGATACTATCTCTATCGTAAATAAAATTCGCTATTTACGAAGATTATCCTTTACAGGATAAACATACTAATGGTAGACTATGGGTGCAGTGAAAGTGTTAGTAGACTTATCTATCAAACACAGGTCAACTCCCATACATTGGAGTGCTATTCGTTATTCACTCGAGGAATATGACTCTATCATATTCTACCCTATGAGGGCATGCATGTAGGCTTGGCCGCACGGCTGAGCATCTTGATGCGCCAAACTCATTACACCGCGCGCCAGGAGATGCACGCGGTGCGAAAGGAATTAGGTGGGCGTTCTTCTGGCACCAACTTCTTCTCGGGAGGGAACTAAGATAACTAAACTCCTTAGTTCCGGAAGGAGCTGCATATGCAGAATAAATCACTGTCCAAGAAGAATCTCTCAATCGGAAAACGTTCAAGGAGATCACGGAAAAAACGACATCGGTCTAGAGTTAAAAGGAGTTTTTTTGTCATTATTGGAATAAATGTTTTCAAATGGACTTTTAAATTTCTAGAATTAGCACTGGTAGTTGCGAAGCTAGTAGATGTTCTCCGAGATCTGCGAAAGTAATGAGCGCGAATGGGAAACTCACCTAATTTTATTTTTTAATATGAAAGGTGGCATGAAAATGATTGGAGATATCTTAAAAAAAACGCGGAGTATCTATGGGTATAAAGCAAAAGATATGAGTGTGAAACTCGATATTTCTCCAAGTTATTTATCCGAAATTGAGAATAATAAAAAGAAACCATCTTTGGATATACTTGAAAAGTACGCCAAAATTTTTGATATGAAGGTATCTACCTTGATTCTATTATCTGAGGATCATGACGATGCCTTAAAAACTAATAAACCTCAAGAATTTATTAAGAGGATGATGGTTAAGCTCATTGATGTCATGTCCAAGGATGAGGTGAAGTCCAATGGCGAGAATAGTACAAAGGTATAAGCTAAATCAATGTGTATTCTATAAATTAAAGAGTAAGAAACAACTCGCGTATTTTTTAAAAGTTGATTATGAAACACTCAGAGAGATTAATGAGCTTGTACATTACAAATCATTCTCGCTCCGAACTGAGGGTAAAAAAGATCGTGATATAACAGCTCCTAACAAAAAACTTAAGGACTTACAGAAGCGAATCCACAATCTGTTGCTTAGAATAGAGCGTCCAGATTGGCTTATATCTGGAGAACGTGGGAAAAGTTACATAGATAATGGGAAAATGCATCAGAATTGTAATTATGCATTGTGTATGGATATAAAAAGCTTCTATAAAAATACTAAGCGAGAGTATGTTTTTCGCTTCTTCACTGAAGAGATGTTAATGTCTAAAGATACAGCAAAAGTAGTCACTGATATCCTTACTTTTCAAAATAGTATCCCCACTGGTAGTCCCGCAAGCCAACTCATTGCATATTATGCTTACCATCGCATGTTCCATGAAATTGAATCTATTGCTACTAATAAACATAGTTGTGTTTTTTCTCTATATGTAGATGATATGACCTTTTCAAGTGACACACCTTTTGAAGTGAATGTGTTAAGAAAAGAGATAGATATTCTCTTAAGGAAATATGATCATAAACCAAGTTACTCTAAAACGAATTATTATTCACGGAATAAAGCTAAACCTGTTACTGGCACAACAATATCAAAAAATCATGAACTTCTGATCCCCAATACATTACAGATGAAAATCAAGAGAGACTCTGAATTGGTGTTACAGAAGGGGAGAGAATTGAGTACAAAACAACGAGCGTCTTTTAATGGTCGAGTGAAGGCAGCAAGAATTATAGAAAAACTTGCTTTTCCTGAACTGAATAAATTAGCTGAAAGAATGTTAAATTGATTAGCTTGAGGATAAGCTGAAATAAAAGTCGCAATAAACTGACAAAGCAGGTTAGGGCGCTCCAGCTTAGTTGGGGTAACCCGTTTAAGTCTCGTCCCTAAACTTAAAACACAAATTTCGACTAGCATTACAATAACGGAGAGAGCACATCTTAAATTAAAGGAGAACGTGGTGCTTAGTGAAATATAGTTTTGACACACTTTCAAGCGACGATTTTGAACTATTGACACGTGACTTATTGCAAAAGCATTTAGACATTTATTTGGATAATTTCAAAAGTGGAAGGGACGGAGGTATAGATCTAAAAAGTAGTACATCAAAAGACAAATCACTTATAGTCCAATGTAAGCATTATCTAAAATCAACATATTCGAATCTTATAACAGAATTAAAGAAAGAAGCTAAAAAGGTTCTAGTACTAAAGCCCTCACGGTATATTGTGGTCACATCTCAGGGATTAACACAAAAAAACAAAGAAGAAATAAAACAAATTTTTGAGCCATTTATTAAGTGTACAGAAGATATTTTTTCAGCTGAAAATTTGAATAACTTACTTTCTAAATATCCAGAAATAGAGAGGAAACACTTTAAGTTATGGTTATCTAGCCAGAATATTCTTGACAAAATAATTCACAATGATGTTATGAATAAGTCTGAGAATGCTGTGGATAATATTAAAAAGAAAATAAGCCTTTATGTGCAAAATCAAAGTTTTCACCTAGCAAAAGATATCTTAACAGAAATGAATTATTGCATAATCGCAGGAGCTCCGGGTATTGGAAAAACAACACTTGCAGATATATTAATCCTAGATTATATGGCGAACGATTATGAAATTTACAAAATTACAAATATAAATGAAGCATTCAAACTATATCATCAGGAAAAGAAACAGATGTTTTATTATGATGATTTTCTCGGTCAGACTAGTCTTGAAATTAAATTAAATCAACAAGAAGATTCAGATATCTTACAATTCATATCATTGACTAAAAAATCAAAAAATACTAAATTTGTCCTGACTACAAGGGAATACATTCTGAATCAGGCCAAATTAATTTATGAGAAATTAGAAACTTCAAATTTTGATTTTCAAAAGTGTGTAATAGATTTAGATGATTATACCAAAATGGACAAAGCAAGGATTCTTTTTAATCACTTCTTTTTCTCAGAAATGCCCAGAGAGGTCATACAACAACTCTTAAAGAATAAGAATTATTTAAGAATTATAAATCATACTAATTATAGCCCTCGAATTATCGAACAGATGACCGTTTATTATAATGATGAACCAGATAACTATGTTGAAAATCTTCTCTCAAATTTAAATAATCCATTGCGAATTTGGGAGCATCCCTTTAATAACCAAATATCTAATTGTTCTAGAAACTTGTTACTTGTAATGGCTTCTTTGCCTGCTGATATTTTATTAAGTAATTTAAAGAAGGCTTTGGACTCGTTTGAAAAAGTTAAAGAAGAGCATTCCAACTCTAAAGACTTTAACAAGGCGCTTAAGGAACTCGAAGGTAATTTTATTAATATAAGTTTTTCGGATTATGAAAGTGATCATGTTATAAGGTATAACAACCCATCCATAAAAGATTTTGTGGAGAATTATATGACATCACACATGATAGAATTTTCTTATTTATGTCAGTCGCCGGTTTTCTTTGACCAAATCATTCAACTATGGAACTTTTTAAATAAGAAAGATGTTAATAAAAGATTTGTTCGTGATAGTTTTCAATCGTACACGGAGAGCATAAGAAGATGCTTTACTTCCCCTGATTTAAAGATAAAACCTGCTCCAAATCCATGGGATGAAATTGATAATAGCGGTGAGGATTCTATCTCGCTGTTTGATAGATTCTTTTATGTGTTGGATTTATCAACAATCATTCCATCAAGAACTATAATTCCAATAATAAATCACTTAGAAGAGGTTTTATATAATGCTGTAAAAGTTACAAAGCAGGATAGTAAGAACTTTTTAATCTTCTTAGCAAAAATCGATAAATATAATTATCAAAGTATCAAAGGACAACGCGGATGGATAAAAATGTTTAAAATGGTTCTGTGGAACAATTTAGACAATATTTACACTTTTAATATTGTTACTGATTTCCTTAGTGGATATCCCCTTGAATTTGATGAGTCAGAGATTATTGAATTAAAAGGTCTTTTTAAAGAATTTCATAAAAATGAGATTTATGATTATCTTGATGAGGCATCAAGTTATGTCGAATTAGAAGATTATTTGAGTGTGTTCGAAGAAATTAACAACTTACTAGAGATTGAAACAGCTGAAGATCTGGTGGTTGAGATTGAGAATAAGAGACATGAACTCTCCGTATTGTTACATGAGCCGGAACCTGATTATGATGAATATAATGATTGGGAATATTTTGGAAACAGAAATGAAGATAGTGATATAGATTCATTATTCGAAGGTTTAAAAGATCCATATGAGTGATATTTTAAATGGAAGTTGTAATATGTGAGGAATGCCAAGTTGGCAACTCACACTCAACTTAATACTATAGGAAAATATTATATAGATAACAAGAGGAAGCACCACTAAGACACAGGGATACCTGGGTTTAGTGGTGTCTTTTATTGTTAAACAGTATTTCTGAAAGAAGGAATCTGTTATGGCTATACAAGAATCACTCACAATTCAGAGGCTTGGGGAGCGCTTAGAGGCTACAAAATTCGCTCTCGAATCCTTATTTGCTAAGAAGATTGGATTGGTATTGATCTTATTCATTTTCACCTCTACTTGTGATTTTTTATGGCTTTATTTATTTCCAATTTTGATACCACATCGGATTAATGCTTTTTCCCATTCCAGTTTGCCTTATTATTCTTCATAATCTTCGCTATCTGAATTTGAAATTTAACTTCATCTGTCAGTTTTGTATATGGAAGCTCCGTATTCCAAGCAATAATATAGGCAAATTTGATACATTAAACTAGTGTCTTTTTAATGAACAGAGAGCGCATTAGAAGAGCGATTGCGTATTATTGTACACGAAAACTTTGAAAGGTAGAAATAGTTCAAGGAGAAACCAACACTGATAGTTTATTATTGAATAAATTCACACTGCTTTAACGCGAGGACAGACTATATCTGATATCCTGTATTGGAAGTTATGAGAAACTAAGACCAGTATCTATTGCATCGTTATCATCCTACGGTTATTAAAGAATTATTTGACATACGGTATGGTAAAAAAGTACCTGTAGCATGCGCTGAATAATATTTAGAAAATGCGGTTGAGTATGTCTATTAAACAATCTAATATTGGTGACTGATTATTTGGAATAGTAGTCACTATCCCAATCAAAAAGCTATTCTATATATCAGTGTACATTTTCAATTATATAAGTAAAATTAAGGAGAGACTTTATAAAGAAAGTTTGAACTCTATTATTTCAATTTAAAAAATGGGTGGATGAGTATGATTAGATATGAATTTCAAAAATTAACTCCTAAGAAAAACGCAGATATAAAAATATATGAAGAAGCTTTAGACTTCGCAATATCTCAAGATGACATACATAATATAGCAATTACAGGGGCTTACAGTGCGGGTAAGAGTAGCATAATTGAAACATATAAGGAGAAAAAAAAGGATAAAAAATTTCTAAATATTTCTCTCGCTAATTTTTCTAATCTTGAGTCGAGTTCCTTAACAGAAGATCATAGTGAAAAGACAAAGGAGGCTACTATAGAAGGCAAAATTCTTAATCAATTGATTCACCAGATAAAACCTGAAAATATACCACAGACCCATTTTAAAGTAAAAAAAAATGTTTCTTTGGTAAGCATAATAATACATCTTTTTTTTATTGTTGTTACAGTGTTGTTGGCTTGCTATGTATGGAAATTTAATTCTTGGCGCTTATTTGTATCAAATTCTCCAGATTTATGGATAAAGAAGTTTTTAGGTAGTACCACTTTGGATACCTCTCTAGTTACTGCGGGCTTTATTTTGACCATTGGTTGTACATATGTAGTTTTTAAAGTGATCCAAATGATCAGTGTTAATAAGATTTTTTTTAGGAAACTAAAGGTTCAAGGACAAGAAATAGAAATATTTGAGAATACGAATGAATCCTATTTTGATAAATATCTCAATGAAGTACTTTACCTCTTCGAAAATGCTAATGCTGATGTAATTATATTCGAGGATATTGACAGGTTTGATACGAATTTAATATTTGCCAAGCTTCGTGAGGTAAATGTTTTAATTAATCGTAAATCTTCTATTAAAATAATATTCTTATATTTAATCAAAGACGACACATTTAATTCAAAAGATCGAACTAAATTCTTTGATTTTATTATTCCCATAGTTCCTATCGTGGACGGGTCAAACTCGTATGATAAACTTGTAGAGTATTTCAATGAAGGAGGGATTTTGAGTCATTTTGATGATTTTTTCTTGAAAAGCATCTCCCTCTATATTGATGACCTTCGTCTTCTAAAGAATTTATATAATGAATACTTGATTTATCATGGGAGAATACAATCTACAGAATTGGACCCAAATCGCTTGTTAGCTATAATTACGTATAAAAATTTATTCCCTTATGATTTCAGTGAACTGCAACTTAATAAAGGCTTTGTCTATAGTATCATGCAAAAGAAGAGTACTTTAATAAACGAAAAAAGAATAGAGCTTGAACAAAGAATAAATGAGCTTACCCTTCTTTTAGAAGCATCAGATAACGAACATATTGAGAATATTGATGAATTGGAATCCATATATTTTCTCCCTAATTATATGTTAAAAGTTAATGATAAAACGGTCAATCAATTCGAAAACAAAGGCCAGTTTATAAAAGCTCTCAAAGAAAATATTGAACAAATTTCTTTTTTTAATGCTAATTATAATCGTTGGCAGAGTTTTAATTTTGAAGATGAGTATCAGAAGGTTTTAAACAATGAACATTTTAAAGAACGTAAAGAACTTTTAGAGTTAAAAAGGGCCAGTGACAGAAGTGATTTACAACAAAAAATCAAAGATTTAAAACAACAGTTACTTGAGGTTGAAAGCTTGAGGTTATATCAATTAATCTCAAAAGAAAATATGAGTCATATTTTCAATATAACTTATATAAATGGCGTAGGTATTGAGAATAAATTTGAAGACATAAAATCAAGTCCGTATTTCGATCTTATAAAGTATCTAATAAGAAATAGATACATTGATGAGTCTTATCAAGATTACATGACTTATTTTAGGGAAAACAGTCTTACTCGCGGTGATAAAATCTTTTTAAGAAGTGTAACAGATCTTAATGGTAAAGAGTTTTCATATCCCATACACAACGCTGCTCTTGTTTTGTCTAGGATTAGAGATGCAGAGCTGAAGAATGAAGAAATACTGAATTATAACTTGTTAACCTTTATGCTGGAGAATAATGATTACAGACTACCAATCTTATTAAAGCACGTTGAAAGAGGGAGCAGATACGATTTTATTATTGGTTATTGTGAACATGATTCGAGTATAAATACTAACGTAAGTTTGCTTGTTTCTAAAGTGAATAATTCTTGGATAGAGTTTGCAGAAGGCTTGCTCAAAAATATTGAATTTACTGATCATACTAAACATTTCTACTTATTGAATAGTTTTTATTACTCCTCAAAGGAAGACTTGCTTAGTCAGAATATTAATGAATGTATTACTAACTATGTTTCAAGCCAAGAAGATTTTTTAAATATCATTAATCCGAATGTTGATAAGTTAATTGATGCATGCGAATTATTAAATATAAGATTCAAGCTTATAAATTTGCAGAATATTGATAAAGAATTATTCAATCATATATACATGGGATCATATTATGATATAAATTTCCCTATGCTTTCGCTTATTTTGGAGCAGATATACGAGTTAGAGTACTCTGAAGACTTTGTGCATAAGAATTTTTCTTTATTAAATACACGTAAGGAAGAGCCAGTAGTTAAATATATCTTGAGTAGGATGAACTTGTACGTGAGGACTTATCTAAAGTTTAGCCATGGAAAAATAGAAGACGAAGAGAATGTTGTTGTCGAGCTCCTCAATAATCGGGATTTATTCCCCCAGTATAAGGAGAAATATATAGAAAGTTTGAGAACTTTAGTTACTGATCTGTCAAAAATAACTAATGAGACGATTAGTAGACACCTTGTCCATGAAGGGAAGATTAGCTATACAGAGGTTAACATATTAGCTTATTTAAGTACTATAGGTTTGGATGATACCTTGATAAAATTCATCAACGAAAATGATAAGACTTTGATATTTAATGAAGACATGTTTAAAGATTATATGGGAGATGGCCAGGGAAATATTTTTAAAGAAATTGTGGTGTGCACTTCAATACAGGACGATAAGTATGAGATGTTGATTAAAGGTTTCAACATGCATTATAAAAAGTTTAGTCATACAGATATTTCACATCATAAAATTGAAATTCTTATACGGAACAATGTAATTTACATGAGCGAAGCAAATTTAACATTTATAGAGGAAAATTACCCGGATCATATTGTCGATTTTATTACAAGAAATATAGACATATATTTAAAAGAGATGTTGCAAAAAAATCTTCTTTCCAATGATTATCTATTAAATTTGTTAGAGAGCGAATCCATAACAGATGAGCATAAACTATCCTTGTTGGAAGGATATGAAGTACCAATCTCTGTGTTAGACAAAAAAGAATATTCGGAAAAGTTAATTTCCTATATTTTATTGAATAATTTTGAGATCAATGATCTTGCTAAAATAGTTCAAGGTTACCATCAATATAGTCATCTATTATCAAATAATATTGCTAAAGTTGTTTCTAGACATATATCTCAAATTATTGGAAATCGATACTCAGTACCATTTCAACTATTGTTAAAGCTAATTGGGACTGGAGATGTTGAATATTCGCTTAAGTTTAATTTATTCTTGGATCAATTTGATTTCTTGTCTTTGGATCAAGTTAAGGAGTGTTTGCTTGAATTAGGTTTGAAAGAATTTTATGATTTGTTTGACAGAAAGCGACCTAGGTTTGAGAAAAGTGCAAACAACAAACAACTTCTTGAACTATTTATTCGAAGAGGTTGGATTAATGACTATAAAACGGAATCTGTTGATGGTCAAGAATATTATAGAGCTGCGGGGAAAGTAAAGATTCAAGAGTCCGAGTCCGTCTAATGATAAAATGCGTTCTAAGAACATCTCAGTACAATTAGTGTACGAGATGTTCTTTTTTAGGGGCGTAGGCTCATAAGAGTAATTTTAAAGAAAGTATTTTACGTCGTTACAATAAGCATAAAAATGAATTCATGGAAGAGAGTAACTTAATAACTGATCTTTATTGAGTGATCAACTTAAATAACTGCAAGGAGAAGGAAGGGGAATTATCCCATTTTATATTATAAAATTTTCTCGTTTATCTGAATTCATGTTATAGGAATTTTAAATTAATGATATAATAAACGGCTAAACTGGGCTATTTTAGTCTCAATTGATGATATAACTCACATGTCCATACAGGGGTTGTTCAACAAGGGACATATTTTGATACGAAAAAAATGGCTGAAGTGTATTGGGACATGTACAAGCAACAAGGTGAATGCGAGTATGTATACAAAAAGTAATGATAACTGAAAGTAATAATAACTGAAAGTAATAATAACTGGTAGTGCTACGACAAAATGAAACAACAGAAAAGCGACGCCTTAAGGGTCGCTTTTCTGTTGTTTCATTTACTTGTGATTTGAGGTGACTCATTTAATGGGAAAACCATATTTGGATTAGAGATAAAGTCAATTAACCTTTTGGCAGCGGGAGACAAGTAACGATCTTTTCTCCATTTTAATACTACTTCCCATTCCCATCCGTTTTCCTCAATGGGAATCCATACTAAGCCGTCTAACATAAGTCCCAATGTTTGAGGGAGTACAGATACTCCAAGACCGGCTTTAATAAAACCCGCGACTGTTATCAAATCCTCGGCGTCATAGGTGGAAGCGAGTTCGAAATTGGTATCTTTGAACCGTGTGGTTATAGTGGCCTTTAATCCACAATTTTTTTTCAACCCTACGAAGGGTTCTCCAGATAATTCAAATAAGCTTAGACTCGATCGATTAGCCAAGTGATGTTTAGCTGGAACCACGATAAACAAAGGTAATTTACGAATGGCAATCCACTCATGGTTATCCAATGTTGATTCTTTAGAAGTAATTAGCATATCAGATGTGCCTTTATCCAAGTATTCATTGATATCTCCGTGGTTACCCTGATACAAATCAAACCGAACCTTAGGATGGTGTGCTTGATAGTCTCTAATAATGGAAGGAACCAGGTCTACTCCCAAAATATTAAGATAAGATACGTGAACAACGCCGGTTTCGGGATTAGACCATTCGTCAATTTCCTGAATGCCATTTTGAATGTTTTTTAATGCTTCTTCAACCCACTTGCTAAACATATGCCCGTACCGATTTAACTGAACATTCCGGCCATTACGTTCAAAAAGCGGGACACCGAGTTCATTTTCGAGTTTAGATATAGCGTGACTTAAAGCTGGTTGAGTAAGATTTAATGCTTTAGAAGCCATAGTCATATGTTGAAGTCTTGCTACGGTTAGAAAATATTCTAATTGCGTAAGCTCCATACAAGCACCTTCTTTACATTAATATTAGTAATTGATTTTATGAAAACTATAAATTAGACGCACATCTTAATCAAGCTTAAAATAAGATTGTGCTTAAAGAACGCTTAGCTAAATGTAAGAAAGCGGCTGCCTTCTCAGGGTGCCCTGTAATGAACCGTAGTAATGCTATGGAGGACAAAATCAGAAAGGAGTTGTATTAATGTCAGCATACGTTATTTTTATTCGCGAGCAGACTAATGAACCTGAGGAATTAAAAGTTTATTCTTCCAAAGCTCCCGCAGGACTTGCTGGTCATCCAGTTAAACCGCTCGCCATGTATGACACCCATGAAGTCATTGAAGGACCGCAGGTTGAAGGTGCAGCTCTGCTGGAATTTCCAAGCTTTGAAGAAGCCAAGGCATGGTATTATAGTCCAGCTTACCAAGATGCCGTAAAACATCGACTTAAAGGCGGGACATACAGAGGAATCATTATTGAGGGAATATCTAGTGGCAATTAATCATTAAGAATTCTACAAAAAGTAAGTATTAGATGATTTATAAAAATTATATGCATTTTAGGAGGATAAATAATGGCAATTACTTATGCAAGCCCATTGACGGAATATGAAGGAAAAAAAATACTGGTGACAGGCGGAACTAAAGGGATGGGCGAAGCGATCGCCAAAAGATTTGCCGCAGCTGGAGCGACAGTTTTAACGACTGCGCGCTCGATTCCAACGGATCTGGCCGATCCAAATTTGTTTGTACAAGCAGATTTAACTACCAAAGAAGGCGTCGAGAAAGTCGTTCAGGCTGTTAAAGATCGCTTCGGTAGCATTGATATTGTGGTCAACAATGTTGGAGGAAATAACACACCTCCTGGTGGTTTTCTTGCAGCAAGTGACGAAAATTGGATTGAATCTTTGAACTGGAACCTTCTGGCGGCCGTTCGATTGGATCGTGGATTGATTCCATTGATGCTTGAACAAGGAAAGGGAGTCATTATCCATATTTCGTCAATCCAAAGAGTTTTACCTTTGATTGAGTCAACGATCCCTTATGCTGCAGCAAAAGCGGCTTTGAGTAACTATAGTAAGAGCCTTTCTAAAGAATTTTCTCCAAAAGGTATCCGGGTTAACCGTGTATCCCCAGGGTTTATCCAAACGACAGCTGCTGACGCTATGATGGAGAATATTGCTCAGGTGACAGGAAGCTTTGAAAGTGCGCTCCAGTCGGTTATGGATGCCCTGGGAGGTATTCCAATTGGACGTCCTGGATATCCAGAAGAAGTTGGTGAGCTTGTTGCGTTCCTTGCTTCTGATCGTGCTGCATCGATTACCGGTGCCGAATATGTAATCGATGGAGGAACTGTCCCTACAGTTTAACTTTACGAAGACGTAGTTTTTATGACTAAACTCTATCCTTCCTTAAAGTACGGAGGTAAAAGAGAAAATGGGGTTAGCTCAGGTGGAATACTTGGAAGATTTAACTGGCGTTTCTGGTTTCGTTGCAGCAGAAGTTCAATGCATGGAATGAGGTTAAATGATAGGAGAGATATGTATGTTAACATCATTAGCAAACCCGATTCAAAAATTTATTGGAGCTACAAATGATCACAATACGGAAATCCTGTTGTCCGTTTTCAATGATTCTAGTGTTGTTAGTGATCATGGCCGTGAATTTTCCGGCCTAAAAGAAATTAAAGAGTGGGCAGATACCTATTATATCGGCATGAATGTTACTCTTGAGATTAAAGAGGTTACTGGTACTGGTGATAATTACCTTGTAAGTACTCTTGTAACGGGGGATTTTGAGGGAGGACCATTCCCTTTTGGTTTTCACTTCTCCGTAAACAATGATATAATTGCAGGTTTGAAAATTATTGGATAATTCAAATTACCAATTTCATTCACCGACTAAAAAGACTCGTAAAATAAGCCGGTTCTTCCAGAAGAGGTGTAAAACATTTTGAAAGAAATATGAAGTGAGAAATATAGGCTTATTCCAACTCGAACGATGAGTGAGGAATAGGCTTTTTTTGCTTGGTCATGGAAAGTTGAAATAAATAAATCGAACGATATGGAGCGGGTATGCCAATATATAGTGAGAAGAGGAAGGAGATGGATGATGAGTGAGACAGAAAAGTACATAGAACTTGTGGAATTAACCCGGGCTGGGGACTATGAAGCTTATGGCGAGTTATATGAGCTGACGGTGATGGATGTGTATCGAACTGTTCGTTTTCTGATTCGTGACCCTTCTGAAGCTGAAGACTTGGTACAGGAAATCTATATTCAGGCATACAAGTCCTTAGAGCGATATGATTCGGAAAGAGCCTTTCGTCCTTGGTTAATGGGTGTGGCGATGCGTCAGGTCCGAAGTTACCGGCGTAGACGATTGATGCAGTTTCGTTTTAACAAGCGGATGGAGAAGTCTGATACGGGGCTGGAGTATGATTTTTCCGGTGATTTAATCAACAAACTGGCAAATCGTCCTCTGCTCGAACAGGTGCACCGATTGCCATACAAGCTGCAGCAGGCCATCACTCTTCACTATTTGAACGAGTACACACAAGAGGAGATTTCATGCATATTGGGAATTCCACTGGGAACGGTGAAATCGCGTATTCATGCGGCATTAACCAAGCTGAGGCAGAAACAGAAGTTAAATCCGGGTATTCGGGGAAAGGTGGAGGAACTGCATGAATCTAGATGAACAGTTGCGAGCATCCTTCCAGGAAGACACGAAAGATTGGAACATTCCTGAGAGAACAAAACATAAAGTCATGAATGCAATTCGAAGTGAATCACGTCACAAAAACCATCGGAAAAAATGGCTAGTTACTATGCTGCTGGCTGCTGTACTCATCATTCCCACGGGAGCTTACGCTGGGTATACCTTTCTTGTTGACGGAATGTATGGTTCACAGCAGAATATATCAGCGGTGGGTGGAACATCAGAGGATTATATGAGACTGGAAGCGAAGCTGCAGACAGCCAAGGCACATTTAAGCGCAGAGGAATTCAATCAATTTATGGGTCTGATGAAGCAAATGGGGCAAATGTCTTTGAAGTATGCGGATCAACAAGGAGAGCTGCACCCCGAGCAATGGAGTGTCACAGAACAGATGGAGTTTAAACGTCTTACTGCAGAACTGGAACCATTTTTCACAAAGCTGGAAGCAGCAAGTGTAGACTCTTCAAAAGAACCTTTGGCCCAAGAGCAATTTTGGGAGGAACAGTTAGCAATGGCAGAGACGAAGTTTTCCAAGGAGCAGTTTACCGAGTTCAAGCTGTTGTATAAACATATGAAGCAATATGAAGCCATAGTGATGGATCGGGATGGGAGCATTCATGAAGAGCGGTTGTCTGCGGAGCAGAAGGAAGAACTGGAGCAGGTACGCGAGCAGATTTATCCCTTCTTGGAGAAGTTGGGACTGGATGTACGCAAGCCGGGCGAGTAACTTAACAATGTTAAGGAAGCGGAGGAGCAAAGGAAGCCATTCCTTTTGCTCCTTTCGTTTTGTAGGATATCTTCTTATCTGCTCTGCACATTAAGTCGATACTGATGCGGCGTGGTGCCTGTTGCATTGCGGAAAACTTTGCAAAAGTAAGATGGGCTGGACATACCTACACGGTGGCCTATTTCCGGAACAGTATGTGTGGTACTTGTGAGCAACACGCAAGCATGCCGAATACGGGTGGCCTGAGCGTAAGCAACGATGGTGGTCCCGGTAGCTTTTTTAAATATATGGGACAGATGATAAGGCGAGAGATGCAGTGTGTCTGCGATATCCTCCAGACGAAAAGCTTCATTGAAGTGCTCTTCAATCCACTGCATGACAGCTTCGGCATGAGGATGCAGAACGGGAGGATCTTTTGGGAGCGTATTAGAGCTGGGATACTGCCTATCTTTCCAAAGGTAGCGAAGCTGTGCGAGAAGTCCAAGTAAAAAAAGTCGTATATCCTCTTCCGCTTCATGTGGAAGTAGCGAAGGCAGAATGCTGGCAAATTGCTCAATCATGTGAACTAGCGGGGACGCAGCGGCAAGACGGATCGGTTGAAGTGGAGATGCTTGCCCCAGAAGGTCTAATATGAAACGATTTGAAACGGCAAATTGCCGAGAGTGTGGGTTCAGCAGGTGCGGCTCATACATCAGTACGCTGCGAATAAAGGGATGCTCTTTCGTGACTTGAATCTGAATCCGATGCAGTTGAAATGGACGGAAAATCATCAGTGTACCTGGTTCAAGAGGGAATGCCTGTCCCTCTGTTATCAACTGTCCATGTCCATCATGAATATACGTGATTTCTATCTGTGAATGAGCGTGAAAAACCTCTCGAAATGCAGTTGTGGAGGTACGACGGTATGCCAAATTAAATTGATCTTCGGTGATGATGGGCATTAGGAATGCCTCCTCTTCAAGAGCGCAATATAGTTTTATTTTATCACAAGATGAACGCATAAAAGCGCTTTATTATTGTGTATTGTGAAGGGAAAAGGGAGGTATGCATCGATGTTGAAAGTGGCCATTATTGGAGCAGGCGCAATCAGTACAGCGCATATTACAGCGTATTTGGCATTTCCTGAACGATGCCAGATCGTAGCTGTAGTGGATATGTACGCGGAAAAAGCACAGAAGCGAATTAACGATTATGGTTTGGAGGGAGCACAAGCTGTTACCGATTACCATGAATTACTGGATCAAAACATTGATTTGGTTTCGGTCTGTACCCCTCCTTATACCCATGCACCGATCACATGTGATTTTCTCCATGCTGGTACGCATGTGCTGGTCGAAAAACCGATGGCCTCTTCTTTACAAGAGGCGGATATGATGCTGGAAGCGGCACAAGAGAGTGGTAAGTTGCTGTCGGTTGTGGCGCAGAATCGTTTTACGACTCCAATGATGAAACTCAAAGATGTACTGGATAGCAAACTTATGGGTCCCATTGTCCACGTGCAGGTCGATTCGTTCTGGTGGCGAGGCCATAGTTATTATGATCTGTGGTGGCGTGGTACATGGGAAAAGGAAGGCGGTGGCTGCACGCTTAACCATGCCGTGCATCATATCGATGCCATGCTCTGGATGATGGGTCCGCCTGTGGAATTGCAGGCCATGATGGCAAATACGGCGCATGATAATGCTGAAGTAGAGGATATTTCCATAGCGATGCTTCGTTTCCAAGAAGGAGCACTTGGTATGATTACCAGCTCCGTGGTACACCACGGAGAGGAACAGCAGTTGATTTTTCAGGGCAAAGAAGCAAGGGTATCTGCACCTTGGAAGGTCATTGCTTCAACGGCTCGGAGTAACGGATTTCCGGAATCGAATACAGAACTGGAACAACAAATTCAGAAACTCGCTGACGAATTACCGGATGTTATTCATGCAGGACATGCCGGGCAAGTGGAGAATGTGCTAGACGCGATTGTGACTGGATCACCCCTTTTGGTGGATGGACAAAGTGGTCGAAATACGCTGGAGTTGATCATAGGGATATATAAATCGTCCAGTACTGGAGAGAAGGTGACTTTCCCTTTGAAGGTGGAGGATGCTTTTTATACAAGGGAAGGGATGATGCAACATGCGGTGCACTTTTATGAAAAAAAGACGGTGGTGGAGAACTTCGAGGATTTGAGTATTACCCTGGGGGGCAAGTTGGAGTCTTAGTTGTATAACATCAAATGAGGCCAGATCCACAGATATTGTGAGATCTGGCCTCATTTGATTGGAATCCTACTCACTGGCAATATGTTTGTATCGAGGGTCTCCCGTCACTTCTGAAGCCCAGAACAATAGAGAGATATTCAGCATGCAATCATTGATGACCCAGCCATATTTGTCTTCATTCCACGCACGAATGAATTTACCTGCCGCCTCCCGATAGCTTTCCTCTCCTGTCATATCTTACATAATCCACAGCATACCCGGCCAGAAACCTGAAACCCACCAATCGGTATTGATGTTATCATACTTGCCATCATCGCCTGTAAAATGAGGACATTTATCCCCAATGTTTTTTTCATCTCAGGCAATAAACGACTTCAAAGGATATTATCATTGGCATCAATGCGGGGAAATCCTCTTTGTCCATGAAGGACAAGAAGGGCAAGGCATTGTGGTTTTGAATAATCATACCTATCCTATTCCTAAAGGTATACTCTTCTTTTTTCAGCCATATCAACTGCATCATGTCTATGCCGAGGTTCATCCAGATACCACGTATGAAAGGAAAATTTTCTATGTAGAGCTTATTGCAATGGACCGATATTTGGAAGCGTTCACGCATCGCCTTGCTTTTTTTTTTCGAGGTTGTGGAAAGGAAGAAATCCACAGCAGGTTTTTAATTTGAGTTCATATATGAATCAGCTGGATTGGGTATACAGAAGTTATCACCAGTCACGTAGTCGGGTTGGGGGAGAATGGGAGGAATCCGTGCTGTTTTTGCTACAACTATTAAATGTTATGGATCAACAAAATGATGGGGAACAGGCGAGTCAACCACACTTAGACGAATCACGTCAATTAAGGCATGGGGAGAAGATGATGCATTGGATTGAAGAGCACTATATAGATGAAATCCGACTGGATCATCTGGCAGACGATATCCACTTATCCAAGTCTTATGCTTCCCGTATCTTTCAGCAGGAAACAGGAAGCAGTATAACGGACTACGTCACAGCCCAAAGGCTCAAGCGAGTTTATTTTCTGCTGGAAACGACAACTCTGTCCGTTGAAGAGGTTGGCAGGCGGGCGGGATTCCCGAATGGATCTTATTACATTCAATTATTTCGCAAATCGGCGGGAACCACTCCGCTACAGTATCGGCAGCATTTGGAACGCAGCAGCAGACATTAAATCACATAAGGTTAACTGCTGATGTTATTAAAAGTAGCGTCAGTAGTGCTACAGCCACTTATCGGCCCACCGTTCCACGGCGCTTAATGCGCGCCCCAGCTCCGTACCTTTGCGGGACAACATATATTCTGTCCGAACAGGACGTTCCGTAACCACATGACGCACGACAAGTCCCTCTTCCTCGAGTTCTTTCATTCGTTCATTAAGTACCCGTTTGCTCAGGTCCGGGATATAAGCGTGAATTTCACTGAATCGTTTGGGTTCTTCCATTAATGTATGAATAATGAGGGCTACCCATTTCCGGCCAATGATCTGATAAGACTGTTCCACCTTTTCGCATATTTGCTTGGCATTCTCATCATCGCTCATAATAAGTGCTCCTTTGGTTTAGTTATGCTTATTATAGCATTAGTATACTTATTGTAACCTGAGTGTCCACAAGCCCTATGTGTAAAATGTCACATACCAATTGTTCTTAATGTTACCACATAAAGCGTTAACATTAAATAAAAACCCTATAAACACTGGTGTTCACAGGTTGGACACGATTGTTGACGAATTGTGACGACAGGTGTAATATGGGTAACGTCAATTCAATTGGTTACAATTTATAACCTTGATTAAGGTTGTGGAGAGAAGGAATGTTCCATGTTTAATTCAGGTCGGATACACAAGCGGAGGTAAGGCGGGGAACTCCCCCACTAATTCCGTCTTTTGTCATGCTTGGATTTGAACATTTTGCATCATCATATACTATACTGCACAGATCACAGGAGGCACTCCAATGGACGCAATGACATTTGTCCTCTTCGGGGCAACAGGCGATTTAGCCAAACGCAAGATTTATCCTGCACTATATAATTTGTACATTGATTCAAAAATGCCAAAATCCTTCTCCGTTATCGGTCTTGGACGGCGCGAATTGTCGGATGCTGACTTCCAAGCGAATGTTGAAAAGTCACTGCATACCTTCTCCCGTCAAACACCGGAAGAAGAAGCTCAGGTTCGCGATTTCATTGGAGCTTTCCGTTATTGTTCTTTAAATAATACGAAGCTTGAAGATTACACCAAATTGCTGGAACTGGTTCAGAAGCGTGAGCAAGAGCTGAATATTCCCGAAAATCGCATGTTCTACATGTCGGTAGCACCGGAATTCTTTGAGCCCATTGCACTGAACATTCAAGAAAGCGGCTTGGGTAACACCAAAGGCTGGAAGAAACTCATCATCGAAAAACCATTCGGACACGATCTGCAATCTGCGCGTGAACTGAATGAGAAACTCAGCAATACTTTTGCAGAAGAAGAAATTTACCGTATTGACCATTTCCTTGGTAAACCGATGGTACAAAATATTGAAACTCTTACCTACGCAAATCCGGTCATTCAGGCTTTGTGGTCCAACCGTTACATTGCCAATGTACAGATTACGGCGAGTGAAACGGTTGGTGTGGAAGAACGTGCCGCGTATTATGACCAAAGCGGTGCCCTTCGTGACATGTTCCAAAACCATATGCTTCAATTGCTGATGATGATTGGTTTGCATTTGCCAAAACGCTGCACACCTGAAGAAATTCAATTCAAAAAGCAGAAAATTGCTGAAGCTCTTCGTCCATTGACGAAAGAGAATATCGCTTCCGAAGTCGTTCGTGCCCAATACGGAGCAGGCGAACTGCAAGGTACTCCTGTTGTGGGATATTTGGACGAGCCTGGTATTCCAGCTGGTTCTCAGAATGAGACTTATGTTGCTGCGAGACTGTGGATCGATGATCCATTCTGGAGCGAGGTTCCAATTTACATTCGTACAGGCAAACGCCTGGCTGAAAAATCGACCAGAATTGTTGTTGAATTCAAGGCTCCGCTCAAAACAGGTCATGAATCCGAAAATACAACAGAGCCTAACCTGCTGACGATTGAAATTGGTCCGAAGGAAAGCATCTCGCTTCAATTGAATGCGAAAAACCCACTCAACCAAGGCGAAGTGGAACCAATGCATATGAACTTCAACTCAGGTGAGCGCAACATTCCGGAAGCTTACGAAAACCTGATCTTTGACGCGATGCGTGGCGATTCTACATTCTTCGCTCACTGGAATGAAGTTGAACTGGCTTGGCAGTGGGTACAACCGATCCTGGAAGCATTCCAGGAAGGCAGTGTGCCACTGGATACGTACAGCGCAGGTTCGCAAGGACCTGAATCCGCAGATCGTCTGATCGCAGAGAACGGCTACCGTTGGTGGTAAGTGAAACGAAATAGTGAGCATAAGAGAAAAGAACGGTACAATCCGTTCTGCTCGATAATATGCAAATTTTAATAAATTACACCGTTCCAATTTTGCATAAGTCCTTCCGGTAATACCCGGAAGGCCGCGAAAATTTTTGATATAGATTAGTTGGCTCAATCTAAATCAGTTCATAACAATTACGCGCGAGGAGTGAAGGAGACGAAATCGATTCTGAAGAAGCGAAGCGTTCGCCTTTGTCTCTATATTTTAACAATTAACATTATTAATCAAAAAAATATGGAGACAACAGCAATCGAAAGAACGATTCGTAACCGGAACGGCTGCTGCGCCACATGGTTAAGCACTTATTTTGGAATTGGCCAGATAAAATTAGAAATGTTCATAACAGGAGGAACTTAGCAATGAAACTTGGACTTATTGGATTAGGTAAAATGGGATTGAACTTGGGCAGAAACCTGATTGACCACAAACATGAAGTGGTTGCTTTTGACCTTAATGCTGAAGCTGTAAATGAAATGAAAGAATACGGTGCAACAGGTGTATCTTCCTATGCAGAAATGGTGGCTTCCCTTGAATCTCCACGCGTATTGTGGATCATGGTTCCCCACAACGTGGTTGACGCTGTACTGGCTGAAGTAAGCCCACTGTTGTCAAAAGGCGACATCATCATTGAAGCGGGTAACTCACACTACAAAGAGTCCATCCGTCGTTACGAAGAAATGAAACCTAAAGGCATTCATTACATGGATGCTGGTACATCCGGTGGTATGGAAGGCGCACGTAATGGCGCATGTTACATGATCGGTGGCGATCCTGAAGCTTGGGCAGTCGTTGAGCCTGCGTTCAAGGATACTTCCGTTGAAAATGGTTACCTGTATGCTGGTAAAGCAGGTAGCGGTCACTTCCTGAAAATGGTTCACAACGGTATCGAGTACGGTATGATGGCTTCCATTGGTGAAGGTTTCGACGTATTGGAGAAAAGCGGCTTTGATTTCGACTTCGAACAAGTGGCCCGTGTATGGAACAACGGTTCCGTTATCCGTTCTTGGTTGATGGAATTGACAGAACGTGCATTCTCCAAAGATGCGAACCTGGATGAAATCAAAGGGGTTATGCATTCTTCCGGTGAAGGACGTTGGACAGTTGAAACAGCATTTGACCTGCAAACTGCTACGCCAGTTATCGCCTTGTCCCTGTTGATGCGTTATCGCTCCCTGGAAACAGACACATTCACAGGTAAAGTTGTCGCAGCATTGCGTAATGAATTCGGCGGCCACGCTGTAGAAAAAAATTAATTCATATATAACTGTTAACATATACGGATAATCGGGTAATGATAAGTATAGCTGTTTACAAAATTCATCAAGTGGAGGGAACATATCATGAAATTTTTCTTGGATACAGGTAATGTTGAAGAAATCAAACGGATCGAACGTCTTGGTCTGGTAGATGGAGTCACAACCAACCCGTCTTTGATTGCCAAAGAAGGTCGCGTATTTAAAGAAGTGATTCAGGAGATCTGTGGCGTTGTGAAAGGCCCGGTCAGTGCTGAAGTGATTGGACTTAAAGCCGAGGATATGTTGAAGGAAGCTTATGAAATTGCAGAGTGGGCGCCGAATGTAGTGATTAAACTACCGATGACCGAAGATGGACTCTATGCTTGTCATGAACTGACTCAAAAAGGAATTAAAACGAATGTAACGCTGATCTTCTCTGCAGCACAGGGTCTGATGGCGGCGAAAGCTGGTGCAACGTACATCAGTCCATTTGTTGGCCGTCTGGATGATATTGCGGTGGATGGCATGAAGCTAATTCGAGATCTGCGTCTCATTCTGGATACGTACGATCTGCCTTCCGAAATTATTGCAGCAAGCATTCGTAATATCAAACATGTGGAGGATGCAGCACTTTCCGGTGCGCATATCGCCACTATTCCGGGCTCGCTTCTGCCAACATTGTGGAAACACCCACTGACAGACAGCGGCATTGAGCGCTTCCTCAAAGATTGGGAATCCGTTCCGAAATAATAAAATGAGGACAGTGGCCTGAATTCTCAGAGCCATATTCCATAAAAAAGCCTTCCGTTTTGCAGACCAAATCTGCTGGCGGAAGGCTTTTTTGGTTGTGCATGATGATATCCGCGTACGAGCAGGTGCTGTCCTTCTTTTTCGGGACAACAGTGCATAAGGATAATATATAGCCTATAGCTCATCCCGCAGGGGAGGGACGCCCGATGATGAGAAGACGATGGCGAAGCCGAAGACGCCGCAAGCCGCCAAGTGGCAGGCGCAAAATGTGGTTGATTATTGTATTGGTAACAGCATTCTGTTTGATGCAGGGTTTTGCCTATGTCGATAAGAAAATGAAACCGCCCATCATGCATCTGGCAAAAATCAGAGTAAAGCAAATTGCAACGGAAGCGATCAACAAGGCCATTACAGCGCAGGTTTCCGAAGGCAAATCCACCGAAGGGCTGATTGACTGGAAAACCGATACGGCTGGGAAAGTGTCCGGATTCATGCTGAATTACGATGAGCATATGCGGATCACCGCGAGTACGATGAACATTGTGCAGTCCACTTTGCAGAACGTGCATATGTTAAAAGAAAAAATACCGCTGGGGCAGGCGTTGGGCAGTCCGGTACTGGCCTCCTTTGGTCCAAGTATACCGGTTCGTATTGAGCCTCAGGGAGCCGTCAAGGTGGATCTGAACACACGTCAGCAGAATGCGGGAATTAACATGATTCTGGTGGAAGTGTACATTCACATCATTGCCGAAGTAGCGGTGGTGGTGCCCTTTGACATGGAACCCGAGACTGTTGATACGGAAATTCCGATATCCTACCTGCTGGTAGTAGGCGATGTGCCAATGTACTACTACGATAATCAGGGCAAGCCGGTGGGCAGCAACGGAAGCAATGCACCCGCTATAGCACTGCCATCGGGTCAGACGGGTGTGTCCAGTGGTCATGGAGGGACGCCTAATTCAACCTCTCCCAATCAACAGCAGGCTCCAGCAAACGGTCTGAACGGAAATGGATTGGAGGTTGAGCCGGATTTGTCAGATCCAAATGAGGGTTTGCAGCTTGACTTGGATGTGAACCACTAATGAATCAAAGGCAAATATTGAATAAAAAAACGGGGCCTCTTAATGGAGGTCCCGCTTTGCATTAAACATCATTTATTGTGAAATATGCAGTTTCATCATTTATCCACATTTATTGTAGCTCATTTGCTTTTGGCATTCTTCTGTTTACGTTCTTCCTGCTCCCAGTGCCTCAGATGCGGATAGGGATCGAATGACCATTCGTGTAACCCGCTGTCCCGATAGATGCCATAATGCAAATGAGGGGGGAACTTGCCCTGCGTACCCGGTTTTCCATACCCTGAGCTGCCTACCCAGCCCAAAATCTGACCAGGGGTAACCACTTCGCCGATATGGGCGTTTTTATCGAAGCCCGATAAATGAGCGTAATAGTGGTAATGATTGTTCAAATCACGAATGCCGATACGCCAGCCGCCAAACGGATTCCAGCCTTTGATTTCCACAACACCGTAACAGGTGCTGCGCACAGGCAGTCCATGTGGTGCAAAAATATCCGTGCCTTCATGAATACGGTACCCGCCCCAGCTGCGTTTGGTGCCCCAAGTGCTGCGATACGAATAGTTGGTTCCGAGCGGGACGGGAAAGGCGTGTCCAAACAGATTGAGGCTGTCAAAATGCTCATATAATTTCGCGAATTGCTGAATGCGCTGCACAGCTCTGGAGTTATGATAATATTCCCACAGAGCGATGTTGAAGTCCTCCGGCTTGGTCCCATAATTCTGAATAATGGAGGCCATGCTGTAAAGTACATCCAGATCGTTATTGGCATCTGCTACACCGTCACCGGAACCGTCACGACCATACCCATTAAAAAAGACAATTGAACCCGGATGTTGATCCGTCTCGTCAGGATTTAGCCAGCCTCTCCAGGCTGGGGAGGTCATGAATATGCCAGTCAGCCTTTCCGGGTGTTTACGATCCTTCGGATGTGCACGCGAGATAGTTCGTTCATATTGATCGATTGCCGCGAGCCTGTACCAGGGAATGTGGGTCATCTGACCAATGCTTTCATACAGATGTCGGCGCGCAGCGAAAATGTCCTCTGGTTTCTGCTCTACAGCCTGAGGTTTGGAATCAGCGGCGGTGGGTTCACCGTAAACATCAACAGGCAAGAATGGGAGAAGCAGTGTGCCTGCAAGCAATGTTTTGATCCAAAAGGAATAAGTTAACCGCGATGTAAAGCCATCTTGCACAGGGAAGCAGCCCCCTTTCCATTGAGATGATGCACATGGTGCCCGATGAACCAAGCTATAACCTAGCGTTCTTCAAAAGTCTTCATTTTATCCATGTAAGACATGAATGCACAAGATGTGACAAATGGGGGTTTTTCCAACGCTTTCATGGTATAATATGTTCCGAGCAACAGCCTAACTTCAGTAGAAAGAAGGTTTATGCATTGGCTAAACGTGTTAAAGAACCGAAACCGGACTGGATTCGGATCAAATTGACAACCGGCGATAACTATCAGGAAATGAAAACGATGATGCGTTCCAAAACGCTGCATACAGTATGTGAGGAAGCACGGTGCCCGAATATTTACGAATGTTGGGCCAATCGGACGGCTACATTTATGATTTTGGGCGACATTTGCACACGGGCATGCCGTTTTTGCGCGGTGAATACCGGCTTGCCAACAGAACTTGATCTGCAGGAACCAGAACGCGTGGCAGAAGCAGCAGAACAGATGAATCTTCAGCACTGCGTAATTACGAGTGTAGCGCGTGACGACCTGAAGGATGGAGGAGCAACGATTTTTGCAGAGACGGTAAAGGCGGTTCGTCGTCGTTTGCCTTTATGCAGCGTAGAAGTGCTGATTCCGGACTTTTTGGGTGATCGGGATTCCTTGCAGATCGTGATGGATGCCAAACCGGACATCTTGAACCATAACATCGAGACAGTAGAGCGGCTATCGGACAAAGTCCGTGCCAAGGCGAAATACAAGCGTTCACTCGAACTGCTTGCTCGTGCCAAGGAAATGCAGCCAAATATCCCAACGAAATCGAGCATCATGCTTGGTGTAGGTGAGGAATATCATGAAATTTTGCAAACGATGGATGATCTGCGCGCTGTGGATTGTGATATTATGACGATTGGTCAATACTTGCAGCCATCAGAGAAGCATCTGTTTGTGGAGAAGTATTATCCGCCAGAAGAGTTCGCGGCATTGAAGCAGGAAGGACTGAAGCGAGGATTTAGCCACGTCGAATCCGGACCTATGGTCCGCAGCTCCTACCACGCCCATGAACAAGTGAAATCCGCTGCGAAAAATACGGAAAAATCGGCATCTCACGCATGATGGAGGAGACAGGTTTGGAAGAAGAAAAAAGTTCAGAACAGATTCAGGAATCGGTTCAGGAGCCTGTACAGGACAAACCTCAAGAACCGGTTATTGTTCAAATCGGCGGAAAGAATTATGAAATTGTGCAGAACCACAAAGACGGCTGGAATCCTGAAGTCTTTCGTGACCGTTACAGCGAAGTGCTGGAGCGATACGATTACATTATTGGGGACTGGGGTTACAGCCAGCTGCGGTTGAAAGGTTTTTACCGGGACAACCATCCTAAAGCAACAAAGGATTCCACGATCTCCAGCATGGTGGACTATATCAATGAATATTGCAACTTTGGCTGTGCGTACTTTGTACTTCAGAAGAGCAAAGATCAGCCTCAAGCCAAAGCAAAAAGCGGTTCCTGAAAAGGACCGCTTTTTCTTTTTGCATATGATTAGTCCAAAAAAGCTGTACGAACCCTGTTCCAAAACGGATAGGGACGGAAACGGGCAAAGCTGACCTTGTGGCGGGCCACCTGACAGCGTACCGATATGAGATCTTCCACCATCACGTTTACGTGGTCAATGGTAAGCAATAACCGCTGATCCTTGCGTGAGAAGATATCACAGTGATGGTGCTTGGGCAAAATAACCGGTGAACCCAGCGTCCGATAGACGCGGTTATTGATTGAAGCGATCTCGGCGATTTGAATAGCCTCGATCGTGGGATGCACCATGGCGCCGCCAAGCGCCTTGTTGTATGCCGTACTGCCCGAAGGTGTAGATACACAAATTCCGTCTCCCCGGAACATCTCAAACGTAACGTCGTTAATGTCGACCTGCGCGACGACTGTACCGTCTACACCTTTTAACGTAAATTCGTTCAGTGCGATATAAGAGGTGTTGCCCGACTTTTTACGAATCTCAAGCTCCAGCAGCGGATACTCCACTATTCGGGGTTTGAGTCGTTCGGGGTCTCCTTTACCACTCATCAATCGAACCAATTCACGCAATTCTTCCTTCTTCCAATCGGCATAAAAGCCGAGATGGCCTGTATGAACCCCAACAAAAGCAATGTCCGGGATGCGGTCGATGAAATTGTGAAATGCTTGCAGCATCGTACCATCGCCTCCGATGGAGATGACAATCTCCGGCGATTCTGCATCCAGCTTAAACCCTTCCTCTTTGGCCAGCGCATGAAACTGCTGACTGAGATCAATCGATAACTGGTCTCCGCGGTCTTGAACATAGTATCTCAAGATGAAAGCTCCTTTGTGGTCATTATACTACCGATGATAATCAATTCCAGAGAAGAACACAATGTCGGATTGATATTCAGTTGAATATAAACACATTGGAAGGCTCATTTTTTCATACGTCGGGGTAAGAAAAAGGGACTCATGAGAGAAAGCATCAGCAGTAAAAGGATTATGCCTCCCAATACAGCCGCTCCTGAAAACAGGATCTGTCCCCAGTTTGGTGTATACAAAGATAATTCCGGCATGCCACCGGTTTGGAACAAAACAGGCGTTTCCAAATCACCCATCATCGGTATCCACAGCAAAAGTACAAGTATGGGGGCAATCAGAGCATGGATGGCTCTGGCAAACAGAAAGGGTCCATATCTCATTGGAGTGCTGCTCAGGACACTCATAATTTGGGCATGAACGGATAAACCTCCCCAGGAAAGGACGAAGGCAGCAGCAGCAGCTTTATACACGAGTGGAATGGATATGCCGGCCCCTCCTGCTTCTTTGGCTCCCAAAGTGACTTCGAATAATCCGCCTACGAGGCTATGGGATAAGGCTGGAGGAAATCCCGTATATAGAAGCAATTGTTCCGTAATCGCATATAATCCGCCGAGCCATCCGGTTTGCACGAGTAACTCCATCATGACGGAGAAGAATACAACTAACCCTCCTACGATAATAATAAGGCGAAGGGATGAGGAGATCGCTTGGCGTAACAATTCACCAAATGCCCGTCCATCCGCCTTTCTTGCCTCGTGCATGGCATAAATGGCTCGGATTAGCCTGTTTCTGTGAACCTCTTTGGAGGTGGTGGGAGAATCGATAGTTGACGGTTGATCCTTAACAGAGGCGCCGCCATGGAACCGCATAAGCAGGCCCACAAGAAAAGCAGCACCATAATGCGATGTGACCAGTATTGGAGCGATAGCGACATTATGAAAAAAACCGACCGATACAGCTCCAATCATGAAAATGGGATCGGATGATGTGGTGAAGGCAACGAGGCGTTCACCTTCTTCCCGAGTAACCAATTTTTGCTCCCACAATTGTGCGGTCAATTTGGCTCCAGTAGGATAACCGGAAGCACAGCTGACGGCAAATACAAAGCCGCCGCTCCCGGGAACACGAAATAGCGGACGCATAAGTGGATTTAAGAGTGTACCCAAAAAATGAACTATGCCGAATCCGAGGAGCAGCTCGGATAGCACCAGAAAGGGAAAAAGGGAGGGGAAAAGCACGTCCCACCAAATGGATAGTCCACGAACACCTGCATGCCAGGTTTCCACCGGAAACAGCACCATCAACACACACAGGATCAGGAGAGCTAGTGGGATCAGGACATGGGTGATTCGTTGTGAAGCGGCCATGAATTTTTCTCCTTTATTTTTGGAATGGTCAGTGTGCAGCAGAGCGTTCGTGCGTTTGCCATCAATATATGAGACAAAGCGGACAAACAGTACAAATTAATGTTTAGAAAGCGCTTGCAAAAGTGGCTGTGTTTTTAAGAGATGTATGCTAAAATAATAAAAACGCCTGAACGTCACCTCATATGTTCTAGAAGGTGGAATTAAATCGGATGGAGTGATGATTATGAGTCTTGTCACCGGAATCCTGGTTTGTGCTTTTGTTTATGTTATACGTGCCTCGCTTGTGCGCTCTGAAGAAGAGGACTGGCGAAGTTATTAATGAAATATCTGGTGCGCCAAACCTCACGTTTGGCGCTTTTTTTGTGCCTTCAGTACGAGATAGACCTGTACGAGTCATGGCTATGTGGAACCATAACCCTTTCATGTTATATAGGACTTTTGGGATTTTTTTGATAGAATGAAGATAAAGGCGTTCTTGGCCTTGTTCTTGAATCTCCTTTCATAATTAAGCATGGGAGTGTAATATATATCAAAATTCGACACCTGAAAGGAGGGGAAACAATGAATCCAAGTTTGAGCATCTACGACAATCTCGGTGGGGAGGCAGGCGTTCGCGCACTGGTTGAAGCTTTTTATCCGATTGTTCAGCAGAATGAGAAGCTGGCACCTCTTTTTCCGGAGAATATTCAGCCGGTAATCGACAAGCAATACATGTTTTTGTCTCAGTTTTTTGGTGGACCAGCATTATTTTCTGAGGCTTTTGGTCATCCAATGATGCGTGCCCGCCATATGCATTTTGAAGTGACGGTTGAACGGGCAGAAGCTTGGCTCGCATGTATGGATCAGGCGTTGACACAGGTTGGTGTGGAAGAGCCGTTGCATTCTTTCGTCCTGCAGCGATTGTCGGGGCCAGCACATCATTTTGTGAATACACCTTAGTTCCGATTACACGCATATGGGAGAGGGATGGACGGAGTGGAATTAGAGCCCCTGTATAAGGTAAAGGTGAAATGTCATTATTGCGAGACCGAGTATGACACCTCACGCGTAAGACCAAGCTTGAAACGGCCATACCGGACGGATTCCGATTTTTGTGCTTACTACAAGCGAGAGAATCCGGATTTCTATGTTGTACGAATCTGTCCGGCGTGTGGATTCGCTTCGACGGAGAATTCGACAGAACAATTAAACGATAAACAGCGTAAGGATTTCAAGGAGCAAATCGGCAATCGCTGGGTGAAACGAGATTATAGCGGTGCTCGGACACTTGAACAGGCGATGGATTCATACAAGCTTGGATTGTTGTGCGCTCAAGTTATTCAGGAGAAAGATCGTGTCGTTGCGGGTCTGCTGCATCATATTGCCTGGCTGTATCGGTATATGGAGGATCATACCCAGGAAAACCGCTTTCTCGAATTTAGCCTTGATGCTTACGTAAAGGTTTTTGAACGGGAAGGTACTGGCGGTAATGAAGCCAAGCTGTTGTATCTGCTGGGGGAGTTGAATCGCAGGGTAGGTCGTTTCCATGAGGCTGTAAAATGGTTCGGCCGAGTCATTCATGACAAGCGCATTACCGATGCTGCCATGATTCGTTCTTCCCGGGAGCAGTGGGCATTGCTGCGGGAACAGATGATTTCGGGCAAAATGGAGTTGCCAGCTGAAATGATTGAAGCAGACAAAGAGGCTACGAAACGTAGCCCCATTTGATAAGTGACAGTTGTTCTCTAATTGCGGACAGGACGACTGGATAGCAAGTAATCACTATCGTTGTCGACGACAGTCATACTGGTATTACAACAAGGAAAGACCAGCAATTTCTTTTTGCCTTCACGAATGCGTACAAGCTCCTTCGGTTTGAGTGGCAGCAGTACATTGTTCGCATGGCAGTACGGACATTGCTGTACATAAATGTCCCCCATTACAATATCGTATGGCCAGCTGTTCTCAAAGGGAATCATTCTTGCTCGCCTTCCGTAGAGGCAGGTTTAGCCGCTTCTTGTTTGGCCAGTTCGGCGATTTTCTGCATCAGGATATGCTGCGGCATATGCATCAGATGTTCGAGGGGAACACCTAGAGATTCTGCTAATTTGACGGCTGTGTCAGCCGAGACTTGTAAAGGTTTCATACGATGACCTCCTGAAATAGCTTAAACTATTTCTCTAGTATAGAGATATAGCGCTTATAAAACCAGTTCTAATTCAAGGTTAATTATACATTCTACTGAGAGAGGGGCCTTATTTAAATGAAAACACCATTACAACCCATCTGGGATTTGGAGTCCATTTTTAGTGGAGGGTCTGCCTCCGAATCATTCGCTGCTTATTTAATTGAGCTGGAGCAGGATGTACGCAAGCTGCAGGTCCTTTTGAAGGAAACACCTGCGCCCAAGTCGCTGGAAGAAACAAATGCGTTCGACCCGATTCTGGAACTGCTGCAGAGCTGTTATATCCGAATTTCGGAAGGGTCTGCATTTGTCTCCTGTCTTTCTTCACAAAACCAAAATGATAAAAAGGCAGTTCAGCTTCAGGGAACCATGAGTTCTCTTGGCGCGATGTTGAACAGTACCAAGTCCCGATTCGATAATATGCTTAGCGAGACGACAGACTCGGTGTGGGAAGTATGGATTGCCCGGGAGAATATTCAGCCGCTTGCCTTTGCTCTGAACGAGAGCCGTACGCAAGCTCGTGAGAAGCTGTCTCCGGAGCTTGAAGGACTTGCACTTGATCTCGGCGTAGATGGTTACCATGGCTGGGGCAAATTCTATAACACCATTGTAAGCAAGGTTAACATTCCATTTGAACAAAATGGGGAGACGATAATGCTATCTGCAGGTCAGGCTGCCAACAAGCTGAGCGACAGTGACCGTAATGTACGTGAAACTGTATTCGCTAACTGGGAACGGGCTTGGACTGATGTCGAAGATTTCTGTGCAGATACATTGAATCATCTGGCCGGCTTCCGTCTCAAATTGTATGAGAAGCGTGGTTGGGATGACATTCTCAAAGAACCATTGGCGATTAACCGGATGTCGCGTCAGACGCTCGATACGATGTGGAACGTAATTAATGGTGCCAAACCTGCATTGGTTCAATATTTGGAACGCAAGGCGAAACTGCTCGGTGTAGAGAAACTCAGCTGGAGTGACGTTGATGCACCAGTAGGCAAGTCGGGTGGAAAAGTCACCTATGATGAGGCGGCTATCAATATTGTGGATCAATTCGCCAAGTTCAGTCCCAAACTTTCCAAATTTGCAGAGATGGCGTTTGAGAAACGCTGGATTGAAGCAGAGGACCGTCCTGGCAAGCGTCCAGGAGGATTCTGTACTTCATTGCCACTCAGCAAAGCAACACGTATTTTCATGACCTTCTCTGGGACGCCGTCGAATGTGTCGACACTTGCACATGAACTCGGTCATGGCTATCATCAGCATATTATGGAAGAACTGCCGGCCTTGAATCAACGATACGCCATGAATGTGGCGGAGACGGCATCTACCTTTGCTGAACTGATTGTAGCGGATGCCCTGGTTCAGTCCGCAACGGATGAGCAAGAGAAGCTGGCTCTGCTTGAAGACAAGATTCAACGAAGCGTTGCGTTCTTCATGAATATTCACGCTCGTTTCCTGTTTGAGAATCGGTTCTATGAGCAACGCAAAAAAGGTTTGGTGAATGCAGATGAGCTGTCCAAGCTCATGGTCGAGGCACAGCAGGAAGCGTTCTGTGGTGCACTTGCATCCGATCATCCGCATTTCTGGGCATCCAAGCTTCATTTCTATCTGACAGGTGTACCATTCTACAACTTCCCGTATACGTTCGGATATATGTTCAGTGCAGGCATCTATGCCAGAGCGCAGGAGGAAGGCACGGCATTTGCTGATAAATACGATGATTTGCTGCGGGATACGGGCCGAATGACGGTAGAAGATCTGGCTCAGAAACATCTGGGTACGGATCTCACGCAACCTGATTTCTGGCAAAATGCTGCGAATCTGGTCATTGCCGATATTGATCAATTTCTTAAAATGACAGAATCCGCTAAATAGGATGCCTATATATGTAACGGGACTGCAAAACTGTGTAAACGCACACAGGTTTGCAGTCTTTTTTGTCCTTTTTTTATATTTGTCTTCTGCTAAATAATTTGTCGCAATTAAGAGAAATAACTCGCTTGAAGGACGCAAAATGGCAATTAATTGTGCAAATTATAGTTATATTTACCCAAGTTTGTTTGTCTTTGTTGAATGACCACATATGTTGTCATATAATGAGTCGTAAGTCCTTGTTTTGTAGGATGAAGTGCACAAAGGAGGAGCGTTATGGTAAAAATTGACCAGCTTTCATTAGCACGACAATTGGATTTGGTGTTCAAAGAGCTTGATCATGAATTATCAGGTTTAGATTCAGGTGTAGTTTTTGTGCAAATACGAAATAATGTTATTGGAAAGTTTGGAATTCGACATAATCCGATAACCGGACGTGATGGTCAAATGGAAGTGGAGGACGGTGGATTAAACGAAACCCAGCGCTCTTCTTTCCGTGCAATGGCACTGGAGACTTTAAAATTCAAGCGTAATTGGACTCATGGAGAAATTGCATATGACTTTACTGTAAGACAAGGGATGATTTTGGTTGATGCCACGATGGAGTCCAACTATAATATGGCGAACCTGATGATTCGTTATCCTAGAACCAATACATACATGGATTCAGGCATGGAGTCGACTTCTTAATTGTAATGAGCACACAGGAAAGCGGCACTTCCGAGGAAGGCCGCTTTTTGTTGTTGCATATACGAGCGCGAATTACGAGCTTACGAACGACCCGATAATTGCTGCTCAGCGATTTGGACCAGACGTTTAGTGATGTAACCACCCAGAGAACCTGTCTCACGGGAAGTGTAGTTACCGTAGTAACCGTCTTGGGGAATTGTTACACCCAGCTCTTGTGCAGCTTCAATTTTCAATTGTTGCAAAGCTGCAGTAGCTTGAGGAACAACCAAATTGTTTGAAGAATTTCTATTTCCTTGGTTTTGACCTCCGTACATGTGTGTCACCTCCTTATGGCTTGGTGATGTTAGTATGGTTAGAGAATAAGGAAATATGCATGATATGGAGTAAGGTAAAAACTGGATGAGCTAGATGAGAGATAACATGAAAAAAGCCGACCCAGTATGGATCGGCTACGCGAATATATGGTAAATAAAGGGGCAATGTCCCATAGAAAAATCTTGAGAGTACAAGATTATTTCTCGGTTGGCGGAACAATCTCAATACGTGTAAAAAGCTCAACGGGCTGTTCAGGTTCCAGACGAATCAGTCCCGTTTGCTCATCTGTTAAATGCAAATTGGGTGCATCAGGGAGCCAGGTATAGGGTTCAATGCACAGAAATTGATCGGATTCGCCCTTTGTGAAGAGGACCCAATGTTTGAAAAATGCTTCATCTGCTGAATATTTCAACATATATCCGTCCTGCCTGCGCAAGTGAGCTACCGCGGATTGTCCTTCTGCAGCTTTGAGAATAGTATCCCAGTTTCGTCCCTGCATGTTCATGCCTTCGTTCAAAGCTGACCATTCACCGAGAGGTTCAATCTCTCCTGTGGGAAGTTGCTCTTCATTCTGGCCGTAGATTCCGGAAACAGGAAGTTGAAGTGTCCATTCGGCAGGTTTGCCGTCGAGCAGAAACCATGTATGATATCCCATTCCAAAAGGAGCAGGAGTGGAGCTCAGATTGGTTACTCGCAGACGCTGGCTTAACACAGCGTTTTGCAGTCTGAACGTCATCTCAAGCTTCAGAGGAATCGGAAATTGAGCCATCCAATGCTCTTCATTTTCAGTTAATAATTCCGTTGTAATTGCACAACCGTCTTCATCTTCTTCGATGTCGCTGACACACCAGGACTGGCTGCGGTGGAGGCCGTGAATATGGTTGTCATTGGCCGTATTCTGATCGAATTGGTAATGGACTCCCTCATATTCGAATTGTCCTCGATGAATGCGGCCTGGCGGAACCAGAAGCGGAACGCCGAAGTGATACGGCTTCTGCAAGTAAAAAGCAAGTTCATCTTCTTTTGGACTGCGAACGACTTCGCAGCCCTGCACGAGATCGCGAATCGAAATAATATTGTTTCCAAGACGCGGCAGCAGGGTAATCTCCAATTCACGGCTATGTAGGATATACGTGTCGTAACCATTCCATTGGCCTTTGGTCACTTGTTTCATATCGATGCTCCTTTTCCCACTTGAAATCTGTCTGCAAACGGCTATGCCTATCTGCCGTTGCAGGCGTGTCATTGTGTACATGCCACCTATCCGATTAGCATACCGAATGAATGCTGGTGATCAGGATAAGCAATTCCATCATAACAGATTTCGGGTGAGTGGGTAAAAAAAGCTCTTTCCATTTTGACATTCTGGTCTCGGCGCATTAAGATGGAATTCTGAAAGCTGTGTTTTATCCAACGAATAATAATTAAAACGATGACAGGGACAAGTAAGTCATGAGGACTCTCTTCAGAAAGCCGGTGGGTGATGTGAACCGGTGGGAACTCTTTACCGAATGGACCCTTGAGTGCTGATTTGAACAGGCGCAGTCTGATCTTAGACTATCCTTAGTAGAATCGGACGTATCCTCCACGTTACGGAGAAATGAAGGCATTTCTTCCACATGATCTAAGCAGGTCTAGAGGAATGGAGAAATGCGAATAAGGGTGGCACCACGGTCTCACGTCCCTTGCGGATGTGAGGCCTTTTTGCGTCCGCTGAGAATAGAAGAAAAGCTGGATGCCGCCAAAGGTTTAGAAATATACCCATTTGGTCATCCATAACTAGACACAGGGAGGCGTTATGTGAAATGAAAACAGTACTTTCCGGAATTCAGCCGAGTGGCAAGCTCACATTAGGTAACTACATCGGGGCAATTAAAAACTTTGTGAAATTGCAGCATGACTACCAATGTCACTTTATGGTAGTTGATCTTCACGCTGTAACAGTAGCTCAAGAGCCGGCAGCGCTGCGTGAGCAGTCCGAGGCGGTAGCTGCATTGTTTATTGCAGCAGGAATCGATCCTGCGAAATCTAATGTGTTTCTGCAATCCCATGTACCCCAGCACGCAGAATTGGGCTGGTTGATGACCACCCTGACTTCGATGGGTGAACTCGAACGCATGACTCAATTCAAGGACAAATCCTCCGGTAAAGATTCCGTTGGCGCCGGACTATTTGTATATCCTTCATTAATGGCTGCTGATATTTTGCTGTATAATGCTGACCTTGTTCCAGTAGGCGAGGACCAGAAGCAGCATTTGGAACTGACACGCGACCTGGCAGGACGCTTTAACCACCGCTATGGGGAGTATTTCACGATTCCAGATCCTTATATTCCACAGGTGGGTGCTCGTGTAATGTCTCTGGATGATGCTTCTTCCAAAATGAGCAAAAGTAATCCCAATGCAGGCAGCTACATTGCCTTGCTTGATCCGCCAGATGTCATCCGCAAAAAAATTAGCCGTGCCACAACCGATTCCGGTACTGAAGTTGTATATGATCCGGCAAACAAACCTGAAGTCAGCAATCTGATGAGTATCTACGCTGAATGCGCAGGTCTGACATTGAAGGAAGTAGCGGAACGCTATGAAGGCAAAATGTATGGTCCGTTCAAAAAGGAACTGGCTGAAGTGGTAGTATCCGTTATTGAACCTTTACAGGAACGGTATCGTGAGATTCGCGAGTCTGGCGAATTGGCCGACATCCTCGAAACCTCAGCTCGTCGGGCAGAAGCGGTTGCTTCCCAAACACTTCATGCAGTTAAAGATCGTATGGGGTTTGTTCCTAGACGTTCGTTGTAGTAGAACGAGGCAAGTGGCCTAAAGTAGATGAATTGTTCACATAATAAAGAGGAGCCCTGACAGGGCTCCTCTTTATTATCGTTTCGTACTACCTAACCTAGATGTTTTACAGGGTCAAGAAGCGGTTTCCGAAGTGGCCCGACCTTCCCGACGCTCTTTCTTTGCGCGAATAACGAATCCCCAGCAGATGTTGGCAACGGATACGACAAACAGCAGCGAAGCCAACCAGCCAGAGTACGAGATCATGATCGCCGTAACCGCTAACAACATAATCGAAGAGAATGCAAACCATAATGATAAACCCTTGCTCATTGGGAAAAACCTCCATACAAATATTTAATGAGATTCCGTATAACCTGAAGCGTACGAGCCATAATAACCTTGCAAGCTTGCAATTACATTACAGACACAGATTGAAGGGAGATTTTAAATATGGCTCAAGGATCTCGTTCTAACAACTTGGTGGTACCTCAAGCAAATTCAGCACTGCAACAATTGAAAATGGAAGCTGCACAAGAACTAGGTGTAACTATTCCACAAGACGGTTACTACGGTAACTACACTTCCCGTGAAACAGGATCTCTGGGCGGGTACATCACCAAACGTCTGGTACAAATCGCTGAGCAGTCTTTGGCTGGGTCTGGCAAATAATTCATTATAACCAAACAGCAACAAGCAGAAGCCCGGAGCGGAAACGCTCCGGGCTTTCTCGCGCATCAGTTCCTATGTCTGATTGTGCCCTTCCATGCACCTTTCGTCAAGAGCGGGCAGATAAAAGTTTTTTATCCATTTTCTCGTCACTTAACCATCCGACATACGTATCAATCGTTTCGAAATTTCGGTCCATAACGACCACAGCGACAAAGGGGTACTGTTTGCGATGTCGATAACGAACATCTGCCCAGCGTACTTTGTATCCTGCTGGTAATTCTTCCACCTCTGCGACAGCATAAGACGTGAAGTACAGAAATGCAGTGACTTCAGGAGCTTTGCGTGATGCGGCAACAGCGGCATGAGTGGAAGATGAAGCATGGAGATTCCAGGTTAGGACGGAATGATCCATTTTGCCAATCTCATAACTGCCGTCTGCATATCTTTTCACTACATGCCATCGGTTCCAGGATATCGTAGGGATCACCATATAATGAGCCTCAGCATTATTTTTGTCGATTCGCTTCACCTGTCTAACAGCCATAGCACGTGCTATCGTGCGCCATACATAATACAAGCCAATCAAAATATACAGTGAAACAAAGAGTGGAGCAGGGGCGATCAGATCGAAGGCCCATAACAAAATGGCAGCACATGTGTGATAAACAGAAACGGATCAAAAATATGAATGATGTTCCAGGCAATCCAGCGTTCTGTAAAAGGTCGTGCTGCCTGGGTTCCATAGGTATTGAACAAATCCGTAAAAACGTGAACGCATACGGCGACAGCAGTCCAGGCCGCAACGTGTCCAACAGCGACACCGGGAAAGATCAGTGCAATGACGCCGGTGATGAGTAGAACCCATAACAGGAGAAATGGCAGTGAATGGGACATGCCCCGGTGATTCCGGATATAGAGCGAGTTGCTTTTGAGACGCAACGCAGTATCGATGTCAGGGGCCTGCGAGCCTGCAATGGTGCCAACCATGACCGCGGCTGCAAGCATGGGACTCGTCGCGACAACAGGATCGACATAAGCCAGACCGGCCAAACCAATCCCCATGACAAAATGTGTAGAAGTATCCATAAACGTCTCCTTTGTGTGGTGTATCGTTAATGCGTATTGCCCTCTCTATCTAGGTGATACCCATATATAGTGTATATTATCCGCCTACCGGGAAGCAAAACACCCTAATTTCCAAAGATATGACAAGAACCTGCTCAATTGACAGCAATTGTACGATCATTGTCAAACTCTTTTTCCTTTTCCTGTGATAAACTTTATATCGGAGGCAGAGAGAGAAACCTCCATGAGATCAAAAGCAAGGGGGATCTGCAAGCGTGGACAATCCATTGAGATACCAGGCTTCTTCCGATTCGGCATCACGATCTGCGCCTCCGACGAAATCGGGGACTTGGAAAGATTTTATCCATATTACGAAACCTGGCATTCTTCGAACCAACCTTATTGCGGTTTTTGGTGGCTTTTGGCTTGCATCCCAGTGGGACGTCGACTATGGCAAATTGATGCTGACCCTGCTCGGAACGGTACTGATTATGGCTTCTTCTTGTGTATTTAATAATTACTTTGACCGTGAACTTGATCTCAAAATGGAACGTACTCGCAACAGGTCCTTGCCAACAGGACGTTTAACACCCAAAGTTGTTCTATCCTATGCCATTATTTTGGGTGTGCTTGGATTAATCATACTCTTTTCCTTTTCCGGGGCACTTGCCGGATTATGCGGCATGTTTGGCATGTTTGTCTATGTGATTATGTACACCCTTTGGTTAAAGCGTTCGTCGACATGGAGCACCTCCATTGGTGGTCTGTCAGGTGCAATGCCGCCAGTCATCGGATATGTCGCGGTAACCGGACGTATGGATCTTGGAGCATGGCTGCTTCTAGCCATGTTGTTTCTATGGCAGCCTCCACACTTCTGGGCGCTGGCGATCCGCAGGGTGGAAGATTATCGGGCTGGCGGATTTCCGCTATTGCCGGTTGTGAAAGGTATTGAACGGACCAAGATTCAGATGATTCCATATCTGGTTTTGCAGATCTTTGTCCCGATTCTCATGTATGCCTACGGGTACGCAGGAATCTTCTATCTTACCGTTTCACTGATACTTTCTGTGCTGTGGCTATACTACGCCCTTAAAGGCTTTCGTGCAAAAAATACAGATGCTTGGGCCAAAAAGGTATTCCTTTACTCCATTAACTATCTATCCTTGAGTTTTATATTGATGATTCTGGATACAGTGCACAAATAAGCGGCATGAAATACTGTTAAAACAAATACATGGGCACATGTCCGCGGAACCGTTACAATAACATGGGAGCCCATTGTCGGTTGGGTTCTTCGTATACATATGCATCAGAGTGGTGTGGGAATGAGGAATTATCATAAAAATCAGGATTCAAGGGTCCATAAATTTTATCGAAAACCGTTAAATTTTTATGTATGCGTATTCATATGATCTGATATCGGAAGGGACGATAATGATGCTGAAAAAGTATAAATGGACATGGATGCTGCTAGGGCTTGCACTGATTATGGCAGTGTATTTAATGTGGGGCACCGTATTCGCCAGCAAGGAAAAATTACCCGAAATTCGGGAGATTCAATCCTTTTCAATGGAAAATGTAGATGGAAGCACAGTATCTCTGGATGATACCAAGGGCAAGGTGCGTTTGTTCTACTTTTATTTCACCAGCTGTCCAGATGTGTGCCCAATTACGACGTTTACGTTATCTCAGGTGCAGGACCTGTTGAAAGAGGACGATACCTTTGGCAAGGATGTTTCGTTTGTGTCCATCTCGTTTGACCCGAAAGTGGATACCAAGGAGAAAATCAAGGAATTTGCAGATCGATTCCACGCGGATTATGAAGGCTGGTACTTCCTGCGGGGGGATATGGATAAAACGAAGCAGCTCGCCAAGGATTCATTCCAGATCCTCATTGAGGGTGAGAACAAGGATGATTTTGCCCATATGAACATGATTGGACTGGTGGATCGGAATAATCAGCTGCGCAAGGTATACAACGCGTTTAATACAGAGGATGTTGAACCCGCAGTCATTGCGGAGGACATACGTAATCTGATCAAGGAATAAATGCGTTCATCATGGACAAACCAAATAAAGAGGCTGCTTCTTGGGTTGAATGAATACCCAGGAGCAGCCTCTTTCTGTTTTTCCTAAAACGAGGGGAATTCAGGATATTGGATATACGATTCTAATCCTGCTTTCTCCAGCTGGGCGATAATGTATTCGTCAGGGGTTCCTTCCACACCCGCATAACCGCGGCGCGTATACATCTGTACAGCATCCGGGAAGGCATCTCGAAGAACACCTCTGATTTTCTTGCCTGAACTGTCATTATCCATAAATAAGTAGACCTCATCATAACCAACCTGTTTGCGCAGCGACTCAAGCTTGAGCGAATTCAGTGTTCCAAACGTGCACAAAATGTTGATTTCGGGTCCTACAAGTCGTTTTAGTTTGCTGCGGTCATTCTTACCTTCCACAATGACATGAATAGGCATCATATTCACCTCTTGATCGAGAGCTTATGTCGACATTCCCCGGGAAATGTTGCAGCGAAAATCGACTGGATTATATAAAATGGACCTTCTAATTTTCACACGAGCGACACCTGACAGAAACACCTCGGATTTCTAACTTTCTTTTCACATCTGAAGGGAATGCCTAACCAACAATGGCCGTTACGGTTACGGATCGTTCTTCCGATCGCTGTTGTCTCCAAATGTTCTGAATTTACTCTTCAAAGGTATAACATTTCGGAGACAAAGGCGAACGCTGCCGCTTTTTCAGAATCAATTCCGTCCCCTTCACTACTATCTTCCACTGATCATCCATTCCTAATTTAAGAAAGAGAAATCTTGAAGATGAAGAAGGTTATGCTCCAGAAGTCACTTCGTTCGTGTGTAAAACATCAGTCCATTTTATATAGTGTAGCTGTAAATGAGGGAATGATGCAAAGCCGAGAAAAATACAATCCTTCCTGTATCAAAAGGCCGTGGAAATTTCATGGTGCTGCCGTTAACCAAGTATGCTTTTGGGATCAGACAGGGAAGCTTCACGTCTGGCTGTGAAGTAAGGAAGCAGCATGATACCAATCATCAATAATACAAAGGCAATGAAATATGGAGACAGACCCACGCGCAGCTGCCCTGCGGTGATCGGACCAATAAAAGAGCCGATAGAGGTAGCAATGGATTGCAATGAAAAGATGCGACCCAGCTTGTTTCCTCCGCTTAATCGGATAAAGAGTGTTGCCATGGCAGGGAAAATAATTCCTTTAGACATCCCCAGAACGAAGAGTACGGAAGACAACGGAATCTGTGGTATCGCCGCCATAGTAAAGAAACATAAAGACATCAGCAGCACACCCACAATCAACCGCAGTTTGGGGGAATACCGGTTGAGAAACAGCATACTTAGGGTAAATAGTGCTCCAATACTGATAATAGAAAACAAAAGTCCGGTAGACATCATGGACGAATGTCCGCCTCCGCGCAGAGGCAGTTCAAAAAATAGGATTCCTTGGGCACAAGCAATAACAAGAGGCAGAGCAAAGTATCGCCAGGATACAGGCAGGAACTTTCTTTTTTCTTCTGCCGGGTTGCTAGGCTTGGCGGGCTCGGTCACCTTTTCATGCTGAACTTCAGCCAGGCCTTTGGGCATGGATAGCCATGCGATAACGCCAGACAGAATGAGCAGATAACCTAGACTTGCAAAGGTGGCGGAAAATCCAAGCGCTCCGACAATTAATGCGCCTGCGGCGGGGGATACCACGGATGCGAGTGTATGTACAACGCCATGGCCAGACATATACTTGCCTTGCTTAATCGGATCACTAGATAATTGCGCAAGCAGTGCGAGACAGGCTGGAGACAGAAAAGCAAGTACAAATCCACTGATGGCTCGCAGGGCGAGCAGCTGCCAAGGCGTGTGGATTTGCGCTTGAATAAGCAAAATGATCCCCGCACCCAGCAAACTGAACACAATGTAACGACGACTGCCATGTTTGTCGATTTGGGTTCCGGCAATCAGATTGCCTGGGAGATGAGTCAAGGAATAGATGCCCATCATCCAGCCGATGAAGGTCGGGGCCGCCCCAAGCGAGATAGCGAAAGGGGTCAAAATTGGATACTGGGCGTGCAGATCAAAAACAGCAAGGAACAAAAATAGATATAGCCAGATGGCCGTTTTCACATAAGCCCCTCCTTGTTAAGCGATGCATATTCAATAACTGGTCATGCCGTGTTCCCCGTTCCTTGGACAGAACCTCATGGTACTACTTGTACGCCCGGCGGGACGAACTTAGACCGTTTATTTTTACATAGGAGGGCTTAGCTGACAGCAGCTTCGGAAATCATGTATAATATTCGGGAAGTGTTAATAATCAACTCTAATACGGAAGGTGTAGTCATGAACATAGAAGTAATCAAAGAGTTTGTGATGCAGAACTGGCTGGTGATCGTGGTTGCGTTGATCATTTTGTTCTTTGTTCTGAACGTGGTCAAAACCGTATTGAAATGGGCGATTGCCATCATCATTATTGCGGCTCTACTGATATACAGCGGCATCTCCATCGATCAGATCAAACAGACAGTTACTGATGTACAATCGAGTACAATGGACACATTGAAGAAGGAAGCGACCAGCATGATGCTCAAGGAAGCTTCCAAAGCGACATACATCAAGGGGCAGGATAGTGCATACACCATCACAAGCCCCAATGTGGAGATTAAAGGCAGAATGAATTCGGATAAAGTCGATGTTACATTTCGGGGGATCTCACTAGGTGAATGGAAGGTCGACAATGAAACGATACGAACTTTTGTCAAACAGGCACAGGAGAACGGAACAGCACCGACTTCGTAGTAAAGGAGGAATGGATACGTGCTGCAAAATTGGCTGGACAGTCTGAAAGAATTCAATGGCATAACGATTATGCTGCTGCTGATTGTGGCCGCTTCATTGCTCCAGGGATGGTCCAGAGGTGCTTCGCGTTCGGCGGGAAGACTCTTTGGTTTCCTCATGGATGGCATTATGGCGGTCATCGGTATTCTGTTATCCATCGGTTTAACATTGTGGCTTGCGCCATATGTTCAGCAATGGTTGTCTGTGCATGCCGCAGACATGCCAAACCGTGAGCTGAACCGCTGGGAACAGATGTATTATACATTGATTACGGCCATTGCTGATTTTCCGCTCATGCGGTTTGCCGTGTTGTTTGTGCTTAGTTATGGCTTCATCCGCTTGCTTCTCGGCTTGCTCTCTTCCCTTATTTTCCGAAGAAGATACAGTTCAGCAGAGCAAGAGAGCAGACCAAAAGGATTTTTCAGTCGCTTTACGGGTGCTGTGATTGGTACAGTTATTGGCTCCGTGCGCGGGATGATTGTGATTGCCGTACTGTTCATGATTGTCAGTCTCTATCCGGGCAGCATGTTTAGTCGATACGTGGAGGCTTCGCCCATTTATATGCAAGGAGCCAAATCGGTCATAGAGCCATTATCCGGTACATTTATTAAGGACAAGCTGCCCGTGTTTACTCAAGCGGTCCAAAAGGAACTGGGCGCCATCCTGCAACGCAAATATGAAGTCGTTGACCATAACATTCCGGCGGATATTGAATCTGCGGCAAAAGAGATTGTAAAAGGCCAAACGACAGATGAAGCCAAAGCCAGGGCATTATATGACTGGGTAGGTTCTCGCATTCAATATGACTATGGTAAAGTGGATGACTATGAGCAAAAGGGCATATGGCACGAGCAGACACCGCAAAATACATTTGATACACGTGAAGGCGTATGTATTGATTACGCTCGTCTTTATGCGGTTATGGCTCGTTCACAGGGGCTGGAAGTCAAAGTGGTTACAGGCCTTGGTTATAACGGGCAGGGTGGATATGGTCCACATGCCTGGAATGAAATTTATTTGAGTGATTCGGAAAGCTGGATTCCGCTTGACCCCACGTGGGCAATCAGTGGCGATTGGTTCAATCCTCCTAACTTTGCCGATACCCATCTGAAAGATCAATCAGCTTAACATTACGCCGGACATGGGTCCGGGAGATGACGACGTTGCCAGGTTATCATGCCGGGGCTGTATAGTCTGGACGGTATGCATCAAGTCATGAAAGAGGTAGGATGAATGAACAATCATTCAAAAGAGAAGGACGAACTTACGGACAAGCGGCGCTTCAGTTACCGGATGAACGTATTTTTCTTCGCTTCCTTTGTTATTTTTAGCGTTATTATTGTGCGGCTGGCATTTTTGCAATTCGTGGAAGGGCCTGAGCTGAGTCAGGAGGAAGCGAGCAATATTACCAAAGATGTACCGCTCGCTCCCGTGAGAGGAACTATCTATGATTCCACAGGTGAGGTGAAGCTGGCTTATTCCAAGCCGATTCAATCCTTGTATCTGACCTTATACAAAAATTATGGGGATGTGGATGGCAAGCCTAATCCGAATATAGCGGAAGTGGAGGACATCGCCACCCGGCTGCATGATGTTTTTGAGCAGTATAAGAAAAAGGATTCCGAGGCCCTTACGGTTGATAACATCTTAGAAGCCATGGACCTCAATTCGCGTAAAGCAAACGGGTTCATGCCACGTCTAATCAAGAGTGATCTGTCCGATGAGGAAGTAGCCTATTTTCTTCAACACAAGGATGAATTCAAGGGAATTCAGATTGTAGAGGAAAGTGTGCGCTACTATGATCCGGATACGGTAGCTGTGCAGACGATTGGTTATCTCAAAAAGTTCAAAAGCTCTAAAACATTGGATAAATATAAAGAGGTTGATGAGGCCAATAAAAAGCAAACGGACCCAGGTCTTGTATATACCGAGAATGAGTTTGTTGGCTTTGATGGACTGGAACTGCAATATCAGGATGTTCTGCGGGGGAAAAGCGGTTATAACTCCGTTGATGTTGATTTGCGGAACTTGCCTGAAGGTGTAGCAGGCTCTACCCCACCCGAAAAAGGGTATGACCTGATTACAACGATTAATAAAAATGTTCAGGTGAAGACAGAACAGGCAATCCTCGATCAACTAAGCTGGCTTCATTCACATCCGGTCTCAGGCAAGCTGCATCCGAACGCCAAGACAGGTTTTGCAGTCGCGATGGAAGTGGATACAGGGAAGATTGTTTCGATTGCCAGCATGCCAGATTATGACACAAATATTTGGAGAACGGGTAGTATTAGCAACGATCAGTATGATGACATCAAGTATGTATACCAAAATGGTACAATTCGTTCTTTTCCGCCAGACGATTCAAAAAAACGAGCTGAATCAATCGTACTACTTGGTTCAACGATTAAACCACTTAGTGTATTGATCGGTTTAAAAGAGGGATTCTTCACAACAAATACAGTTTATTCGGACAGAGGATCTACGACATTTGGGGGGGATAACCGGAGAGTACAGAACTCCTCCGGTCACGTGTATGGTTCGTTGACTCCTCGTGATGCAATTCGTCATTCCTCGAACGTGTTCATGATTGACGAGATTGGCAAGAAGCTTTACTCCCAATATGGCGCAGAAGGAATCAATGTTTGGGATAAATACATGAAGCAGTTCGGTTTGGGTGTATCCACCGGAGTTGATCTGCCGAATGAATTCTTGGGTATTCGGGATTATATGAACAAGGATGAAAGTTCACTAACACGACTTGTTTACGGCTCCTTTGGACAACAGGGGAAATATACAACGATGCAGCTGGCGCAGTATGCTACGATGCTAGCGAATAAAGGAAAACGCATGGAGCCACAATTAGTCAGTGAGTTCCGTGATTCGCAAGGCAATGTGGTTAAGAAAATGAAACCGAAAGTGCTCAGCACAGTCGATTTTAATGATGCTTACTGGAATGAAGTACAGCGAGGCATGGCAACCGAAGTAACGGCGTTTAGTGGATTCCCTTATGACTTTGCAAGAAAAACAGGTACATCCACACAGTTAGTCGGAGGCAAATTGGTGGATAACGGGGTATTTATCGCTTATGCACCACGTAACAATCCGAAGCTGGCTGTAGCTGTGGTTATTCCTGAAGGGGGCTTCGGTTCGAACAGTGCGGCTCCGGTAGCTCGTGCGATCTTCGATGCGTATGACGAGGAGTTTGGTCTGGACGGTGTACCAAAAAAAGATAAAAATAAAGAATCAAATACACAGTAATGTGAGTTCTTGATTCCAAAAGAAGGGACCCTTTCGAGGGTCCTTTTTACGTTTTCCAGGACTGAGAGGCCTCTTGCTCATAAGCTGCTGCAAATTAGCGTGTAACAAACTTCGTTCATGTTGCGTTTATTTAAGAGAAGGAAATTATCTTTTAAAATAAAGAAATTAACTATATGTCTGTACTGACATTGTTTCAGGAAAATTGACATTAGGTCTCTTCTGTTTACGAAAATGTAACCAAAATCTGGAGGACATGGCAGTTGACCTTTGATAGACTTGTATGAGGAAAGGATGTTATTTGAGTTGAATGATGCAAAACGTGCTGATTGATTAATCTACTTTTACATAAGAACGGAGAGGCTTATCCCATGTTTAACCGATTGAGGAAAAAGAAAATGTCCAATGAAGATCCACCGGTCAACAAGCCGTCTAGTGTAAGAATGAACATGTTTTTTTTCGCTGCGTTTGTGATATTCAGTATCCTTATTTTCAGGTTAGCCTTTGTGCAATTTGTCGAGGGACCTGAACTGACCTATATGGAGACCAGCCGTAATACCAAAGATATTCCGCTCGCCCCTGTTCGTGGTCCAATCTATGATGCGACAGGGGAAGTCGCACTGGCTTATTCGGAACCTGTACAATCCCTCTATGTATTATTGTATGAGGATTATAGAAATGATGACCGCAAGCAGGAAGCGCAGGAACTTGCTGATGAACTGGCGGCTGTGTTTAAGAAGTTTAACCCGGGGGACAAAGAACAACCAGATGCAGAAGAGATTGTGAGGCGACTGGATTTGGATTATCAGAAGACATTTGGATATGTACCAAGGCTGGTCAAATCCGATTTAACAACAAAAGAAATTGCTTATTTCATGGAGAAAAAAGCAGAGTTTCCGGGCATTATGGTCCTTGAGGAAAATGTCCGAAAATACGATCCGGATGGGGTAGCCGTTCAGGTGGTCGGCTATACAAGAGAATTCAAGCGGGCACCGGACACCCTTAAAAAATATAAAGCCATTCGTGAATCTGCGAGTACCCAGCGAGATCCGGGCCTTGTATACCATGAAGAAGAAAAAGTTGGTTTTGACGGATTGGAGCTGCAATATCAGGAGGAACTTCGTGGGCGTAGCGGCTACCAGTCCATTGATATTGATGCACGCAATTTGCCGGACGGGACGATGAATCTGACCCCACCTGAAAAGGGGTATAGTCTAATTACAACCATCAACAAGGAGATTCAGATGGTTGCACAACAAGCTATTACAGATGAATTGAGGAAGTTGCCAAAAGCTGTTACAGGATACGCGGTAGCCATGGAAGTGGATACAGGCAATGTAGTGGCTATGGCGAGTATGCCGGACTATGATCCGAATGACTGGGATTATGACAAGATCAAGTATGTTTTTCGAAATGGAACGATGGCTTCCTTTCCGCCGGACGATACGAAAAAACATACTGAATCCGTTGTTTTGCTAGGTTCCGTAATCAAGCCACTCAGTGTATTGATTGGATTGAAAGAAGGCCTATTTACGACGGGGCAGACGTATCACGACCAGGGATATGCCATTTTAGGGAAAGACGGGAGACAAGTGAAGAACTCCCATTCTGCATATAATGGCAATATTACAGCGAGACGGGCTATTGAGAAATCTTCCAATGCCTTTATGATTGATATGGTTGGTAAGAGACTGTTAAATAAATATGGATCGGATGAAGGGATTAATATTTGGGACAGGCACATGAAGGAATTTGGCTTGGGTGTATCAACTGGTGTTGACTTACCCGGTGAATTCCTGGGTAGACTAGAGTATAAAAACAAAGATGAATCGGGTCTGACACGTCTCGCTTTTGCCTCATTTGGTCAGCAAGGTAAATATACAACACTTCAACTTGCACAATATACCACAATGCTTGCGAATAAGGGTAAACGGATGGAACCTCATTTGGTAAAAGAAATCCGTGACGCTGATGGGAATGTGGTCAAGAAAATCAAACCAAAAGTGTTAAATGAGGTTGATTTTGCTGATGCATACTGGAATGAAGTGCATAAGGGTATGGTCACTAAAGTAAGTTCGTTTGAAGGTTTCCCCTACGATTATGCGAGAAAAACAGGAACCTCGGAGCAGGGAACAGGACCAAACAAGAAGGAAAACGGGGTATTTATCGCATTTGCACCACGGGATAATCCGAAGCTGGCTATAGCCGTTGTTGTTCCCGAAGGTGGCTTTGGATCGGTCAGCGCATCTCCAATCGCACGCAAAATCTTCGATGCATACGATGAAGTATATGGCCTTGATGGAACTCCAAAAGGGAAGAAAAATCAGGCGAAAGATACAGAGTAACGTGAAGCAGCGCAGAAGAATTAGGACAGATAAGCAAAAAAGACAAACAAGCTAATTAAATGGCCATCATACTCATTTGGACAGGCAGGGGAAATTATCCCTTGCCTTTTTTTTTTGCATCAGCTAAAATTTGCACAAGGGAAACATTATTAGTCTTGTATAAATTTTAATACCATGTACAACAAAATTAGATTAGGACAATTAAGTTAGTAGAGGGAAAGGGGAGATTTAGATTGTTAATGGTGAAGATGAGGAGCATTCAGAGAGGTTTGATGACGCTTGCTGCTGTTGTATTGGTGATCGTACTAACGGCCTGCTCAAGTACAGCGGAAACGGAAGGCAGTGAGGGGAAGGTACAGGTTACAACCACAACAGGCATGATTGCGGATGTAGCGCGTGAGGTCGGAGGGGCATATGTTGACGTAACCGGGCTGATGGGCCCCGGTGTCGATCCTCACTTGTACAAGGCTTCGCAGGGAGATATTCGGAAGCTGGAGCAAGCGAAAGTCGTTTTTTACAACGGACTGCACCTCGAAGGTAAAATGACAGACATTTTGGAGAAAATGTCCAAGAGCAAAATAGTAACGGCTGTCTCGGAGAAAATTCCGGCGGATGAATTGCGATCAGGAGAAGATACAGGCGGCACCGAATACGATCCACACGTCTGGTTTGATGTCAGCCACTGGATGCATGCGGCAGAGGCTGTGCGCGATACACTCGTGGAAGCAGATCCGGAACATGCAGAGGAGTACAAGACCCAGGCAGAGCAATATCTAGCGAAACTGGAAGCATTGGATAACGAAGTGCGGGAAAAAATCCAGGAGATTCCGGAAGCCAGTCGAGTATTGGTTACGGCGCATGATGCCTTTAGTTACTTTGGCCAAGCCTATGGCATGAAAGTGATGGGGCTTCAAGGAATCAGTACAGCAGCCGAGTATGGTGCGAGGGATGTTAGTGAGCTGCGGGATTACCTCGTGGATAACCATATCAAGGCTGTATTTGTAGAATCCAGCGTACCGGCAAAGGCAATGGAAGCGATTATTGCCGGGGCAGCCGAAAAAGGACATACGGTAAGCATTGGTGGAGAACTGTTCTCGGATGCAATGGGTGCTGAGGGAACGGAAGAAGGAACGTATATCGGCATGATTCGCCACAACACTAAGACGATTGTAGAAGCATTAAAGTGATAAATCATATAAGAGAGGAGTGAAAGAATATGAGTGAAGCAATTTTATCGGAAAAATCTCAGTCACAACCTAGTGCTAACCATTTGCAGGGAACGCAACCTACATCAGCTCCTCTTAGTGTTCGGGATCTGGCGGTAGCTTACCATAAAAAACCGGTGCTTAGTGGGGTATCTTTTGACATTCCAGAAGGTCAGCTGATTGGCATTCTGGGTCCCAATGGGGCCGGGAAATCAACCTTGATTAAAGCCGTTCTGGGACTAGTTCCTAAAATGCACGGTAAAGTGAAAATTTTTGGTCAGTCTTACCGAGAACAGCGTCGCCGGATCGGCTATGTGCCTCAGCGGGAATCCGTGGATTGGGATTTCCCGACTCACGCGCTCGATGTTGTCATGATGGGGCGATATGGACATCTGGGCTGGTTCCGTCGTCCAGGCAAAAAAGAACGGGATCTGGCAGCTCACTGTCTGGAGCAAGTGGGAATGGGCGACTATATGCACCGCCAGATCAGTCAGCTGTCCGGTGGACAACAGCAGCGTGTCTTTCTGGCACGGGCACTGGTACAGGATGCCGATCTGTATTTCATGGATGAGCCATTTGCAGGTGTGGATGCCACAACGGAAAAAGCCATCATTTCACTGTTGGAACAGTTGAAGAAGCAAGGCAAGACCGTACTGGTTGTTCACCATGATCTGGCAACAGTAGAGGAATATTTTGATCATGTGTTACTCCTCAATGGACGGCTGGTTGCAGGTGGACCAACGAATGAAGTATTTGTACCGGATACTTTGCAAGAGACGTACGGAGGCCGGATAGCGATGATCGGAAGCCGGACGGAGAAAGGCCAGGTGTAGTGCATGTGGAACTGGATTGTAGCCATCGTGTCCGACCCCAATACACGCTGGATATTGCTTGGCTGCTTGTTGCTTGGATTCAGTAGTGGAATTATAGGTTCCTTTACATTTTTGCGTCGTCAGAGTCTTATGGGGGATACGCTGGCTCATGCAGCTCTGCCAGGGATTTGTATCGCGTTTATGTTGACGGAAACCAAATCCGTAGGATTATTTCTGTTCGGTGCGCTCGTCGCTGGAATTGTGGCGACCTTCGGCATATCGTGGATTACACGGTATTCCCGGATTAAGCAGGATGCGGCGATGGGGATTGTGCTGACTGTATTTTTCGGAATTGGCGTAGTGATGCTTACTCGGATTCAGCACAGTGCCAGCGGTAGCCAGAGCGGACTCGATAAATACTTGTTTGGTCAGGCCGCATCCATGGTTATGACGGATGTGTATGTCATGGGTGGTGTCTGTCTTGTATTGTTGATTGCTTGTCTTGCATGGTTCAAGGAATTCAAGCTGGTGAGCTTTGACCCGGGATTTGCACGGGGCATGGGACTGCCAGTTGGCATGCTGGAACAACTGATTCTGCTGTTGACCGTTATAGCGGTTGTTGCGGGGATTCAGGCGGTGGGCGTGGTGCTTGTCGCTGCTTTGCTGGTGACTCCTGCAGCAGCGGCCCGCTGCTGGACGGACTCGCTCTCGCTTATGGTAGTGTTGGCCGGCGTATTTGGAGCACTGAGCGGTGCGACAGGTACGATCTTCAGCACACTAGTGCCTAATCTGCCAACTGGGCCTGTGACGGTATTGGCAGCTACAGTATTATTTGCCGGCTCCGCACTGCTTGCCCCGCGTCGTGGATTATTAGCCCGTCGTTTGCGCAGCATTCAGGCAAAGTCCACTTATTTGAGAGAAGAGCGTGCTACACTCCAGACACTGTCTGCACAGCGAGCACAGCAGGAACGGGGTGAACTGTAATGGCAACGTTCTGGATTATATTAACGGCCGTTCTGGTATCCTCCGCCTGCGCTATTCTTGGCTGTTTCCTGATTCTGCGGCGGATGGCTCTGGTCGGAGATGCGATCAGTCATGCGGTTCTCCCGGGTATAGCAATTGCTTTTCTGTGGAGCGGCTCACGTGATTCACTATGGATGCTGCTCGGTGCAACGGTATTTGGATTACTGACGGTGTTCTTCATTCAAAGCTTGCAGGCTGGAGGACTATCGTCTGATGCTTCCATTGGGATTGTGTTTACGGCGCTCTTCGCAGTGGGTGTCATTCTCATCAGTCTCAACGCCCAGCATATCGACCTGGATCTGGACTGCGTATTGTTCGGTGAGATCGCTTATGTGCAGTGGGATACCCTGACCCTGGGGGGAACGGATGTAGGACCTAGGGCGGTCTGGATGCTTGGCATCACGCTGCTGGTGATCCTCGTTGTGATCGGATTGTTCTACAAGCAATTCAAGTTGTGTGCCTTCGATCCGGCGCTGGCTGCGGCTTGCGGCATTCCGGTGGTGCTGTTCCACTATCTGCTTATGGGGCTCGTTTCCATGACATCGGTGGCTTCATTTGAAAGTGTAGGTTCCATTCTCGTTGTTGGCATGCTCATTGTTCCTGCGGCGACGGCTTACCTGCTCACGGATCGACTGGGCAAAATGATTCTGTACAGCGTGCTTGTAGGAGTAGCTTCCTCGATTGGAGGCTATATCATGGCTTACGCCCTGGATGCTTCTATTGCAGGCTGCATGGTGGCGGTAGCCGGCATTCTGTTTGTTCTGGCCCTGCTGCTTTCTCCAAAGCATGGTATTATCTTCCGATATGCTCGTCGCAAATTCGCGGCACGTTAATAGATAAAGCGTAGAAGCCGCCTGCATTGCAGGCGGTTTTTTCATGGGTTCCGACACTATTTATCTTGTAGGGGACAGGTCTACGACATGGAACAGACACCTGCTGCAATGTTGCAAAGGTTCACCCACATCGCGGGTTACTTTGTTGCAGGCCGACGATCTGTGGTAAAATGTCGTTAGCTGTGACGTCCGGAGCATCCGCCTACGCGAATGCCGGGCGATCTTTTTGTGAGAGTATGTTGGATAGGGAGAAGTAGAGAGACCATTAAGGAGGAAATACAGCATGAGTGAACTAAAATACAAATTGCTTGCATTGGATATGGATGGAACACTGCTTAACGATAATCATGAAATTACACAGGAAACGGCCAAATGGATTCAGATTGCCATTCGCCGGGGAGTGCATGTGTGCCTTTCAACAGGAAGAGCCGTTTTTCATGCGATGCCTTATGCGGTACAGCTTGGGCTGGAGACACCGATGATTACGGTCAATGGCAGTGAAGTCTGGAAAGCTCCGCATGATTTGCATATGCGCCATCTGATGGACCCGGCATTGATCCGCAAAATGCAGGAGATAGGCGAAAAATATAATAGCTGGTACTGGGCATACTCCGTTGAAGAGCTGTTCAACCGTGATCGCTGGACAGACAATATCGAAGGTCTGGAATGGCTGAAATTCGGATTCAATACCGAAGTGGATGAAGTCCGTCACCAGATTATGATGGAGCTGCAACAAATGGGCGGCCTGCAAATGACGAACTCCTCACCTGTTAATATTGAGATTAACCCTGGCGGTGTATCCAAAGCGAGCGGTGTAGCTGAAGTCTGCAAGCTGCTGGGCATAGAGATGTCCGAAGTGGTCGCTGTTGGAGACAGCTTGAATGATCTGGCTGTCATTGAAGCTGTGGGTCTTGGTGTTGCCATGGGTAATGCGCAGGAGCAGGTGAAGGAAGCGGCTGACCTGATCGTAGCGAGCAACAACGAAGATGGCATTGTCGAAGTCATCCGTGAACATATTTTGAAGGGGGAATAACCTTTGCTCGCAACCGTTGGCTGGATTTTAATTGTACTGCTGTTTGCGGTAGGGATGGCAGGAACGGTGTATCCCATACTGCCTGGTGCTATCGCGATTTTCTTCGCGTTTCTGGTCTATGGCTGGTTCTTCAGCTTTGATCCGTTCGGTGTATGGTTCTGGATCATCCAGATATTGATCGTAGTTGTGTTGTTCGTGGCTGATTATGTCGTCAGTGCTTGGGGTGTGAAGAAATTCGGCGGCTCCAAATTATCAACAACGCTCAGTACGATTGGTGTCATCATTGGTCCATTTGTCATTCCGGCGTTCGGACTGGTATTGGGCCCGTTTATCGGTGCTTTTATCGGGGAACTGATCGGTGGGTCTTCACCTTCCAAAGCTTCCAAAGTCGGATTTGGTTCCGTGGTGGGGCTGTTTACAAGCACCGTCATGAAAATTATTTTGCAAATCGTCATGATCGTCCTGTTTATTATCTGGGTCGTAAGATTCGCATAGACGTTCGGAAGTCGTTTCATCTGGATGCACGTCGGTGTGGGGGAAAGAAGGGGAATTGGCTTGTCTAAGAAAGAAACATTCATTAAGGGGACGCTCATTCTGGCGGCCGCTGCACTGATCGCGAGGGTACTCGGATTGGTTCAGCGGGTGCCGCTGGAGCATATCCTCGGCGATATCGGTAACGCATCGTTTACCATCTCCAATACGGTATATTTAATGCTGTTAACTGTAGCTACAGCGGGTATACCAAGTACGCTTAGTAAAATGGTGTCGGAACGTTATGCGCTGGGACGCGCAAGTGAAGCACAACAAATCTACCGTGCAGCCCTGATCTTTGCGGCTGTAGCCGGGGTAGTCATGTCTGCTTTATTGTGGTTCGCGGCACCTTATTATGCGACATACGTGTCCAAAGTACCGGAATCGGTGAGCGCCATTCGAGCCTTGGCTCCAGCGCTCCTGCTCTTTCCAGCCATCGCCATGATGCGTGGATATTTCCAGGGTCGCGGCAACATGACGGCAGGCGGCATTTCACAGATTGTGGAGCAGTTTGCACGCGTGGGGACAGCGATTATCGTGGCGTTTGTTATGCTGCAATGGAATTACGATGATCAAACGATTGCCGCTGGGGCTTCATTTGGGGGCGTATTCGGAAGCATCGGTGCGTTTGCTGTCATGCTGTACTTCACCTTAAAGCTTCGCAAAAATGATCGTGCAGCCCAATTGAATTACGAGCGTGTAGAGCAACTGCCTATGAGGGGCATCTACAGTGATATATTCAAACTTTCGATTCCAATTGTATTATCTTCACTCGCTGTTCCGGCAATTAACTTTATCGATTCATCGCTGGTAGTTCCGCTGCTTAGCGGTCGGATTGGACTGGAAGAAGCGACAGGTGTACTTGCGATCCTCGGTGCCAAGGCCCAAAGTATTGCAGGTATTCCTCCAATTTTGGCTATCGCTCTGAGTCAATCGCTTGTGCCAGTTATATCAGCAGCTTTTGCACGCAAGGATGAGGTTCATCTGAAGAATCAGGTGACGCTTGCTTTGCGCATTTCGATTCTGACAGGAATGCCAATCGTTATCGCTCTATGTGCGGCTGCATATTCTGTTAACGGGTTGCTGTTCACCAGTCCAGACGGGACACCCATCATTACATTGCTGACGTTCGGTACCATTTTCCAAATTACGATGATGACCACTAACTCCATTTTGCTTGGGGTGGGCAAACCACGGATCACAATGATCAGTGTGGCAGCAGGTATCGTGGTCAAACTCGTAGCGAGCCTGATTCTGGCTCCGATCTTTGGCATCTACGGGATCATTATTGCGACCGCATTGTGTTTCCTGGTTATTACGTACCTGAACCTGCGGGTGCTTCGGAAAATTGTTGATTTCTCGATCATGGGTGATCGCTGGAAAGGATTCATCATTACCGTACTGCTTGCGGCGGGTGTTGGTTTTGCGGCCAACTGGGCCGGGAACTCCATCTTTGATTTATTCCTGCCAACACGTGTATCTTTCCTCGTTACCTGTCTGTTTGTGGGAGCTCTTGTGGTGGTTGTGTATCTGGTACTCATGGTTGTTCTGCGTGTGCTTCGTAAAGACGAGCTGGGCAGTTACCCTCGTATTTTGCAAAAAATACTCCGTCCGCTCATGCGTCTTCAACGTGGAGCTGGGCAACGTGGATAACTATTCAGCATACAATTCACAACTTCGTTATCTGTTTGAAATAAGTACAAGCTCTGTCTGCTATTATAGCGGACAGGGCTTTTTTGTATGTCCAAGATGGCTGAATTAAGAAGCTAATCGATAAGGGTTCACGTTCCACTTTCTAGACGATGTCCTTGTATGGGTGACCGCACTTAATGCGTCAAGGTTTGGGCATCATGGGCCAATGCGGTTTTCAGCATGCCATACCGATGTTCATGACTCATCTCGAACAGCCATGGGCGGCGCGGGATTGTGAGATGACCGAGACAGTCGCGATTTTGAAGCCAATCCTGCCTTGTTATCGGTTCATACGGCGTATCACCCCATACGGCCATCAGTTCAGGACTATATAGTCGTTGTCCTTCCACCAGCCATTCCTGATCCAGCAGCTCCTGGCTATATAACTCATCTTCTCCGGCTTCATCTTCATGTGCGGTGAACAGACCGGGCCAATATTCAGCACGTGAACCGTGGTGAGGAACCGAGCGCGCAAACTCCAGCACCTGTGTGAAAACTTGTTCGACCCCAAACAGCATCGCATATAAGCCTTTGCCAAACATAATTCGCTCATCCAGCTTGCCAAAATGTTCAATTACCCGGCCTGCCAGACCTTTTCCACGTCCAAGTGGGAACACGATGTGGTTCAGCCCAGCCAGGTTATGCAGATGGAATGCGGGTTTGGACAGCACTTCTTTTTGAAAATAAGGATGCTGCACCACCCGGCTCTCGATATAGTTCTGCTCATTAATAATTAACGCCACACTCAGCAGCGAGCTGCATCGCTCCAGCCAAAATCGTTCCCAGAACGGTGTCATGAACGCCGATACATGAAAATGGGACAACAAATGAAAACAGCTTCGGCCGATTCGGCGGCTGTTCATATACAACAGAAGCTGGGGATACGCATCCTGGAAAATGAGTGCATTACAACGCTCAAGTAATCGGTACATGTGCTCACGGTCGGTTTGATTTTGCAGATTGTGCATAAGATCACTCTGAAGATCGGTCATATGGTACCCTCCGTTGCGGGACACCATATGGGCAAGCAGAGCCCAATGCAGCTCTGGATACTGTTCATAACATTCCAGATATGCTGCCGTGCGAGTAATGTTACTTCGGTTGTTTTCCTGCGTTAAGGTTTTAATCTCTTCCAGAATAATGCAGTCCTCTTCACAGACCAGTGCACTGAGCGTATGTCGGGCAAAACCACTTTCGTTGCCAGGCAGCATGCGCTCCACCTCAGTTTGTAAGGCAGCAGCCATATCAGAGTCCCAAGCCATATCACGCAAGGGATGACGAAGCTGTGCAGAGGCCTGCCAAGCCGCCTGTTTACCCCGCCACACTTCCCGGGCCGCACCTGGGATGGATCGAACCATATGCAATATCGACCCGTGATGGGCAGACTCGGAGGCATTCGTTTTAATGGAAGTCATGACATGACATCCTTTCCTGATCATCTGTATACAGTTTGTTTTTTAATGCTGTTGATTTAAGTATGCGCTGAATATTTGACTTCCACTCCGCAATTTGCTTCACTTAGAGAATAAGACAAGGTATAGAAAGGAAGATGCTGTGATGGAAAAGATAACATCCAAACCGGAATTCGATGTGGCGATCCAATCTCCGCGTTTAACTGTAGCCGTATTTAAGGCGGATTGGTGTGGTGATTGCAAGTTCATCGATCCCTTTATGCCTGAAGTTGAAGAGCAGTTTGCACGTGAGCTGACACTGGTTGAGGTCGATGTGGATCAGGTGGGGACAGTGAGCGAAGAGCAAAATATCCTTGGTATTCCAAGCTTTGTAGCTTACACGGATGGCCGTGAACTCGTTCGATATGTGAACAAACTGCGCAAGTCGAGAGAAGAGATTGAGCAATTCCTGCAGCGTGCAGTTGAGGTATATAACACGATTCATCAATAAAAAGTATGACAGCTTCACTATGTAAAAGGTTATAATTAAAGGAACGCCATTTCTCTTGAAATAGGGAAGTGGCGTTTGTATTTTTAACATTTTTCGGGGAAGCTAGTGATGTACATAGGTCCTAATAAATGGAGGGTCAGTTTTTCGACAGACGTTAACATTTTGTCACAAAGCGCGACGTCAATGACACATTTATCCGGTATAATGAATTTAGTTGTGAAATAAGTGTCAAAGTATCGAATCAAGCGGAGGATGTAGTTCTTCGCCATCTTAAACCAACAGCGGGTGAGAAAAAAATTGAAGCACTTAACCTTGTTTAAATGGTTAACCGTATTAACCTGTCTTGTCATGTTTCTGGCTACATTTGGCGGAGGCGTTGTAACCCGAACGGAATCAGGCCTCGGCTGTGGTGCAGAATGGCCTTTATGTAACGGAAAACTTGTGCCTGCGCACACTGTTGCCTCACTTATTGAATTTTCCCATCGCGCTGTAAGCGCACTGGCAGGGCTATTGTCCATAGCCTCTTTTGTAGCATTTTTACGGTTTGGCAAATCACGCCGTGACCTGCAATTGTTTTCATTGTTAACGCTGATATTTGTTATCGTCCAGGGAATTATGGGGGCCTTTGCCGTCGTTTTCTCCCAATCTTCCGCAGTCATGGCACTGCATTTCGGCTTTGCACTGATCGCCTTTGCCAGCTCCTTGATGATGGCGCTTGGTATTCGGCAGGAGGTTCGCCACGGTGGATTGGAACGACTCAATCGATATCCGCGGGTCAGTAAAGGTTTTCGTAATCTGGTGTGGTTCTCTACGATCTATACGTACCTCGTGGTATATACTGGGGCATTCGTGAGCCATACGGATTCGGCAGGAGGCTGTTCCGGCTTTCCGCTCTGTAACGGACAGATTATTCCCGAGCTCTCGGGAGGCGTGGCGGTTGCTTTCGCTCACCGGGTTGCGGCTGTTTCATTAGTGATTGTCATTGCAATCCTCGGTCATTTTGCGTATCGCAAACATCCGGATAACACAGAGCTAAGAGCGTTAGGTGTCATTTCTGTTGTGCTGGTTCTGTTGCAAGTGGTCATTGGTTTTGGACTGATGCTTACGATGAATCGCCCGGAAGTGTACATGTTCGTGGCGCTGGCGCATATGCTCGATATTGCCATTTTATTCGGTGTACTAACCTATATGAGTTTCCTGGTGTACAAGTTGCATCGGCCCGTTAACCGGTTCTAATATATCCGAATTATTGTCGTTCAGGGGATGAATCCAGTGAAGTTCACCATCCGATGATGTACATCATTGGACAGGTGAACTTTGTTTGATGTCAGGCGTGTCAGGGCACCCTATTGTAAGCAGCGGTCATACGTTTACTCTGATTCCGATTTTGTTTAAATATGATGAATTATGATTATTTTGATGATCTGCAGAGTGGAAAGAGGAGGCTATATATGCTGCGAACGTTGCTGGGTGAAAAGCCGCGTAAAAACGAAGGGATACTGAAGGATGCAATAGAAGCGATGGCGGATACGCTTGAGTTATTTCAGCGACAGATGCATGTGGACCATGATCCAACCCATGATTATCGTAAACTGTATGTGTGGACCCAGGGACTCATCTCCTCGCTGGATGAGCTGGAACAGAGCTGTTTTGCTGCTTCCCATTTTCGTCAGAAAGTCAAAGCAGGCTCTACGGATGATATGACGTTACCCGAAAAAGCGGAATATGCCCGTTATGTCTACTTCTATAAGGATGGCTTCATCCGATGTTTTGCCATTCTGGATAAGTTAGGTACAGTGTTGAATGAAATATTTGAGCTAAATACGACCAATGTTAAAACCCATTTTTCTTATTTTACCGTATTAAGACAGTTCGGATATGACAAGCTGCATCATGATCTTGCCAACGAACTGATCCAGATTAAAGACTCTTACCGTGAGCCAATGAGCAAATTGCGCAAACGACGAAACATGGAGATTCATTACATGAACTCCGAAATGCAGGATGATCTGTGGCAGCTGCACCAGACTTTGCAAGGGAAAGTGAAGCTGGAGGATCTGGATCAGCATCTCTTGGAACTCCGCCAGGGTGTGGAGATGGTATGTGAGACGTTAAAAGCAGCGTATGGCTACATCAACAAGAAGTGGCATAAGCAAGGAACAACTCAATCCGGAAAGTAATTATTTTGAAATATTTCCCTTTGACAAATCGGAATACTTGGATTATACTGAGTTCCTGATCGACAGTTAGATGGAATTAACATTTATGACATTATCATTATAACTACTGAACTTATAAATTAAATATTTCTTATCGAGAGCGGCGGAGGGACAGGCCCGATGAAGCCCGGCAACCGATTTATAACTGCATGACAGCTGTGTCATTCTTTATAGATGTTAGGTGCTAATTCCTACAAAATGTGTGCAAGGCACAATTTTGGCAGATGAGAAGGTATAATCTTTCACGTGAAGAGCCCTTTTTGTTTCTGCAAAAGGGGCTCTTTTTTTGTACATCGAAGGGGAGTTTTCCTTTCATTCGGGTAAAGATACATGTAAGCAGTGGAAGGGAGTAAGTAATTTTGATTGAATTAAAAGGTTTAACCAAGACGTACGGTAAAGGTTCAAAAAGTACGACGGCCTTATCGGATCTAAATTTGAATATCCGCAAGGGTGAAATATTCGGAGTTATCGGTCATTCCGGTGCAGGCAAGAGTACATTGATCCGTTGTATCAATTTGCTCGAACGCCCGACGGCCGGCGAGGTTTGGGTGGATGGCATCAATTTAACCAGTCTGGGCAAGACCGATTTGCAACAACAACGGCGTAAGATCGGCATGATTTTTCAACACTTTAACCTGTTATCCTCAGCTACGGTATATGACAATGTGGCTTTTCCTTTGAAGCTGGTCAATACTCCCAAGGATGCAATGGATCGGAAAGTGAAGGAAATGCTCGCATTGGTTGGACTGGAGGACCACAGCAATAAATATCCGGCCCAACTGTCAGGTGGACAGAAACAAAGGGTGGGTATTGCGAGAGCACTCGCGAGTGATCCAAACGTGCTGCTGTGTGATGAAGCCACATCGGCACTTGATCCCCAGACAACTGATTCGATTCTCAAGTTGTTGCTGGATATCAATGAAAAGTACAACCTCACCATTGTTCTGATCACCCATGAGATGCACGTGATTCAGAATATCTGTGATCAGGTGGCGGTTATCCATCAGGGAGGCATCGTGGAGCAAGGGCCGGTGACGGAAGTATTCCTCAAGCCGCAGCATGCAATTACGCGTGACTTTATGATGCGGGACCATGAGGTGGGGATAGCATTGGAAGAGACTGCTCTGGCGAGTGCAGATGTTTCATTGCAGACGGACGGATCTTCTAAGCTTGTGAAAATATCCTTTCTGGGCAATAAAACCTATGAGGCTATTTTGTCCAGAACGGTTCGCAAAACAGGAGTGGATTTCGCCATTTTGCAAGGCACCATTTCGACGATCAAACAAGTTCCCTATGGGCAGCTGACCGTTCGGTTTGAGGGACAGTCGGATGAGATTAACCTTACCATTCATGAGTTAATCGACCAGGGACTTGATGTGGAGGTGCTTCGTTAAATGGATTTTTCAACAGTACGTTGGGAAGAAATCGGTAAGGCTTCAATTGAAACACTGCAAATTCTGGGAGCATCGGGCCTGTTCACGATCATCATTGGTTTGCCGCTGGGCGTATTGCTGTTCATGACAGCAAGGTCGGCTTCAATCAAGTCTCAAGTGGTGTACACTATACTTTCGTTTATTGTAAACATTCTGCGATCAGTGCCATTTATCATTCTGATTGTTGCACTCATTCCGTTTACACGTTCACTGGTCGGCACAGCTACAGGCGTACTGGGCGTTATACCACCGCTCGTCATTGCCGCTGCTCCATACTTTGCCCGGTTGGTGGAAACTACACTGCGTGAAGTGGATCGAGGCGTCATCGAAGCGGCACAGGCGATGGGAGCTTCAACCGGACAGATTGTAAGGCGTGTGCTTCTGCCAGAGGCATTGCCGGGTCTGTTAGCCGGAATTACCATTACCATCGTTACCCTCGTTTCCTACACGGCGATGGCGGGAATGGTTGGTGGTGGAGGGCTGGGAACATTGGCAATAAATTATGGCTACTATCGATATCAGAATGAAATTATGATTATAGCTGTTGTATTTATGGTCATTCTGGTGCAAGTGCTTCAGATGGCTGGCGATCGTTTGGTTAAATGGTTCACCAGGAAATAACACATATATAGCATTTGCCTAATTCGGTATCGACTTGGTGCAAAATGCAAAAAAAATTATTGGAGAAGGGGTTTTACACATGAAAAAATGGTCTTTTGCTCTACTTAGCATTTTGCTGATTGCGGTTCTTGCGGCTTGCGGAAACAACAAGGATTCCGACAGCGGCGCTGACAATGCTGGAGGCGCACCGCGCACCGTCGAATTGAAAGTGGGAGCATCACCTACACCACATGCAGAAATTTTGGAAAGCATCAAGCCTGAACTCGAAGCAGAAGGCATTCGCTTGCAAATTGTGACTTTCAATGACTATGTTCAACCTAACCAACAACTTGAAGATAAACAGTTGGATGCGAACTTTTTCCAACACCAGCCTTACCTGGATACAGAGAACAAAGAACGTGGTTTTCACCTCGTTGCTGTAACACCTGTGCATGTTGAGCCATTTGCTGGCTACTCCAAAAAAATCAAATCATTGGATGAGCTGAAAGACGGCGCCAAAGTAGCGATTCCGAATGACCCGTCCAACGGTGGACGTGCACTGTTGTTGCTGGCCAAAGAAGGTTTGATTACGCTCAAAGATGACACCAATATCGTTTCAACGATTCAGGATATTACAGCCAATCCAAAAAACCTGGATATCATCGAGCTGGATGCAGCCATGATGCCTCGCCAATTGGATGAAGCAGACCTGGTATTCATCAACGCCAACTACGCGCTGGAAGCCAATCTAAACCCGGAGAAGGATGCGCTGTTGATCGAGGACCTGCAAGGTAACCCTTATGCAAACATCCTCGTATCCCGTGAAGATAACAAAGATGCAGATGCCATCCAAAAACTGGCTGCAGCCCTGCATTCCGAAGAGGTTAAAAAATTCATCAAAGAACGTTATCAAGGTGCTGTAGAACCTGCGTTTTAAGCTAAACGATTAAGTTGAAATTTAATGGTAGACCCGGCTCCACTTCTTATGGAGCCACTACAAAACGCCCTGCCTTCTCTTTTTAGAGAAGGCAGGGCGTTTTGTTTTGTACATCATGTTAAGCGCTTCGATGTAGAGCACTTTAAGTACCTTACTTTATAAGATTTAACGCTTATTCGGATCAGTATCCGAACGTCCATCTGTCTGTTGGCTGTCATAGTCTGTGGACTCCTGTCCAGCAGCATGCTGTTGGTAAGCTTCTTCGGTAGGAGATAGCGAATTCTGATCTCCTGGGTCAGCATCCTTTTTGCGGCCAGTCAGCTTCCGGCGAATCCATCCAAAAGCGCCAACAATGGCGGCAACGATGACAAACCATCCCTTTTTAATTAAGAGTAATAATCCGACTTTCTTGGCTACAGCCACACCAGCACCACCGAGAATCAGACTGGTTAGGCCAAGTTCAGATTTTTTGTCTACGGATGCATCAAACTCTTCATACGTGTTTCCTTTGGTCACGTTGAGCTGATTAAGCACAGAGCTTTCAAACTGTTTGCGGTTTTCTTCAAAATTGGCACTATCCGTAACGAGAATAACACCGATGTACCCTTCGCGGGTGAGTACGTTCACATTGTAATTGACGAGTTTTGCCTGCTCTGCATCCTCAAGACCAAGAGAATAGATCAGTTGATGCTTGGTGCTGTCATAGGCGGGCTCAATCTCCCATCCGGTAATAAACAGCTGATTCTCGGGTGTGGTTTTCTCATTTTGCTCTTCTGTACCTCGTTTGTAGCTATCGAGCAGTTCATCAGCATCCAGATCGTCCTTTTCACTGTCATCGACATGGCCGGTATCGTTATATTCAAATATAACATACCAGTTGGAGTTTTCACCGGCGCCATAGATACTTCCAATTTCCGTTCCGTTGGGGAAGGAGTCCGTGTCCTCCAGAAACCGTTGGGTGTTAGCTGCATCGAGATAGGAAAGATTTTCAGCTACGGTTAATGTTGCTTTGTTATCAAGTACTACATTTGACGGCCCATCAATCCATTGATAATCTTCGGTGGAACTATTGCTTTCACTTTCTGCAGATGCTGTGGTCGAGAATGGAGCTTGAAATGAGGCGACAAGCAAAATTGCGAGTAGAGAGGCTAACCATCTTTTCATTTGCGTTATATCCCTTTCGAAGGTGTCATGCAATGTTGTCATTTACATGAACATATGTATTGTGTCGTTATATTCATAAGAAAATAAGGACTTATCGACATTACCATAGGCATCCGGACCAGACAAGGGAAATATGGATATAAAGGGTTAATTTTGCTTCCAAAGACCTAATTCAATTTATTTTAATTGTTTGAAAGATAAGTATTTAGTCCTTAATTTACACTTTCTTGCAAATGGTACAGATTGGTGGGAAACGCGAGTTGTGAGGGAATGATAAATCTTTTATACTGGATAAGTGACTGCTCTTTGAAGAGGGGGATGAACGTGAAGGGAAAGATTGCCCTCATAACGGGAAGTGCCAAAGGTCTTGGTAAAATGACAGCTCTTCGTCTGGCGGACCAGGGGTGCCATATTGCCCTGAATTACGTACACAGTCGTACGGAAGCCGAGGCATTAGAGGCTGAAATCATAGCCAAGGGTGTGCGGTGTATTGCCGTCCAGGCCGATATTTCCAAGACAGAAGAGATCACCATGCTGGTTGCACAGGTCGAAGAGAAGTTAGGCAGCATTGATATTCTGGTGAACAACGCCGGTCCGTTTGTCCGTGAACGTCGACTATTTGCCGAATATTCGGAAGCTGAGATTCAGATGCTTGTGCAAGGAAACCTGCTTGGACCGATGCTGCTGGATCAGCGTGTATTGCCGGAGATGCGGCGCAAGCAGTGGGGCAGAATTATACATTTTGGCTTCAGTCATGCGGGAGAAGCAAGATCATGGCCTCATCGAGCGGTGTATGCTGCGGCGAAGGTAGGTCTCGTTTCATTTACAAAGACACTTGCTGTGGAGGAAGCTCCTTACGGCATTACGGTTAATATGGTATGTCCGGGTGATATTCGCGGTGCCAACAAGGAAAAAACGATTGATGAGATGGCAGGAATTACCGACGAGGAAACGCCAAGAGGACGTCCCGGAAGTGGTGAAGATATTGCGCGAGTGATCACCTATCTGTGTCTCGATCATTCCGATTTTATAACAGGCAACATTATGGATGTATCTGGAGGACTTGATCCGATTCGTCCCAACATCCTGCGTGAGGATGCCTAAGGCGATTTATCATGAATTGAAATACAAGGTGAAGAAAGGGTAGGGCCACGGGAAAAAAGGACTTTCTTCATTGCACAAAAAAGAGCCCTCCGCTTCATGCGAAGCGAAAGGCTCTTGAGGTTTATTTCGTGAAGGATTGATTAGAATACTTGTACGACTTCTTCGACACCTTCAACTTCTTCAAGAAGGGCGCGTTCAATCCCGGCTTTTAAGGTAATGGTGGAGCTTGGGCAGCTGCCGCAGGCACCGACCAGTTTCAGCTTAATGATGCCGTCCTCCACGTCGACCAGTTCCACGTCACCGCCATCGCGTTGCAGGAACGGACGAAGTTTGTCAAGCACTTCAGATACCTCATCGTACATGGTGCTTTGTGCGTTTTCGCTCATTTTTTTCAACTCCTTTCCTCACTATATTATATTACAAATGGCCATAAAATAAAATGGTCAAACAAAGCAGGTGAACCTATATGAGACCGATTATTGAATTTTGTGCCAACAATATGCATTTTGGCACAGATGAAGTCATGGATCAACTGGAAGAAAATCCAGACTATGATGTGATAGAATACGGCTGCCTCAGCAATTGCGGCCAATGTTACATGACTCCATTTGCACTGGTGAATGGCGAGCTTGTCATTACCGACAAAGTGGAGGATTTATATAACGCAATATTGGCCAAAATTGCCGAAGCCGATGCCTGGGCTGAGCTTGATCTCGATTAACCGAGATGACGCTTGGACATCCAGAGCACGCCGCTTTTTAAAATACGTGGCACACGCCCCATCATAGACGTTTTGCCCATTAGCCCAAACCCAGCCTTCTTGCCGAGTGCACCGAGTGTGCCACGAAGCTTGAGTGGCTGCGGATTGGGCTTTTCGCCTTTCCAGAGGGCATGCTGAATATGAGCGATTTGTTCGCCCTGTACTTCGGCAGCCTGACCGCTTGGTGCGTAAGGCACGCTGGCGCAGTCACCTACAACATAGACATCGGTATATTGTGGAATTTGATAATATTCGTTCAGTACGACACGACCTTGTGGGTCCTTTGTCACATCGAGATCCTGTACGACTTTTACGGGCTGAATTCCGGCAGTCCAGACTACCGCATCCGTTAGAATTTCTTCATCCCGGTTGAAAATGGCATGTGGTTCAACATGTGAAATGGCGATATGTCCACGTGTCTCGACCTGATGTTCGTTAAACCACTCATGAACATAAGCGGACAAACGCTGCGGGAAAGCGGATAATACACGTTCACCACGGTCCAGGATGCTGATGTTCAGATCCGGTCTGCTCTCACGAAGCTCGGCAGCCATCTCAACGCCGCTCAATCCACCGCCGACGATATGCACGTTACCATACGCTTTGACTTCGTTAAGACGAAGGTAGGTTTCCCGTGTTTTGCTGAAGCTTTGAATGGTACAGCTGTATTCCTCTGCTCCAGGCGTATTGTGGAATCGGTCTGTACATCCAAGTCCAATTACGAGCTTGTCATATTCCAGCGGGTCTTGGCCTTCAAATTCAATCTGACGCTGTTCCAGGTCAATCGAAGTTACTTCTCCGTAACGGTAAGTGACTTTGTCGCTCACTGGAAACTGGATGCGCAGGTCATAGTCGGATACGGTCCCTGCTGCGAGTGCGTAATATTCTGTCTTCAATCCTTGGAATGGGCTCCGGTCCACCAACACGATTTGTGTATCTGTCGGGATTTTGCCTTCCAAAAGTTCTTTAATAATTGTGAGGCCACCATAGCCGCCTCCGAGAATGACGAAATTTTTCATGACTTGGCTTCCTTTCTGCATCAGTCCCGTGTGAACGGGGCTGTAACCTGTGGAGCAGCTATGCAATAACATAGCTGCTCCTTTTGTTTTTTATTTGAAATGATTGAAAATAGGAATTTAAAATTACGGATATGCTCCAGCAATTCGCACCCCTCCATTCCAAACGGCTCCCCGGGTAGCTTGAAAGTCGACTGCTGGAGTGATGCTCTTGTTACATGCTACTCGTACACTTGAATTTCATTGTAGAACGTATCGCGCTCCACAGGAATACGCCCAGCACCCTTAATTAACCATATAAGCTCTTTGCGGGTGAGACCTTCAGGCGTTAGTGCGCCTGCTGCATGACTAATCCGTTCGCGAACGATCGTGCCGTGTGCATCCGAAGCACCGAATCCAAGGGCAACTTGAGTCAGCTGTGGACCGATGTTGATGAAGTAGGCTTTGATATGATCGATGTTATCAAGCATCAGACGGCTGATCGCAATCGTTTTGAGATCCTCGTAAGCGGAGTTACGACGCATGATACTCGCGTTTTTGCTTTTCGGCTGCATGGATAGAGGGATAAAGACCATGAATCCGTTCGTCTCATCCTGAAGCTCGCGAATTTGTGCCATATGGTTTACACGGTCCTCATAGGACTCAATGGATCCATAAAGCATTGTAGTGTGCGTACGCATGCCCAGATTATGAGCAGTACGGTGCACTTCCAGATAGCGGTCAACGTTCGCTTTGTCCACACGCATTTTTTTACGGTATTCATCGGACAAAATCTCTGCGCCGCCGCCGGTCAGTGATTTCAAACCTGCCTTTTGCAGCTCCTGTAACACTTCCTTGATGCTCAGTCCGCTGATACGAGTGAAGAAATCAATCTCGGCAGCCGTGTAGGCTTTCAGCGTAACATCCGGATATTTTTCGTTTAAAGCACGCAAGGAATCGACATAATATTGAAAAGGAACATGGTTGTTATGTCCGCCTACAATATGGAACTCGCGTACACCCGGGTGAATATGCTGTTCTACGTAATCGATCATTTCCTGACCGGACAACGTGTAAGAACCATCTTCGCCCTGATCTTTGCGGAAGTTACAGAAAGCACAGTGGGCTTCACATACGTTGGTAAAATAAAGGCTCATGTTTTCAATAAAGTAAACCTTCTTGCCATTTTTACGCAGGTTGACCTCATTGGCCAGTTGGCCCAAAGTCAGCAGATCATCCGATTCATACAGATAAACGCCATCTTCTACGCTCAGCCTTACGCCGTTCTGTACCTTCTCAACGATTTCAGCCATTCTTTTGTCTGTGAACGGTGTTACCAATGTAGACATGTTGTATCCTCCTATTCTTAACCGGAATCGAGTTGGGTTGTAGGACTTACTTACAGAACTACATAGAAAAGATGCGGTCATCTGCCGCCATCTTATGTGGACTAACTCTTATTTACCCGGTGCAGCTTGTGCTGCGTACGTAAAACTAATTTTTTCATGTAAACGAGTCTTGTGACTCTATATGCATTGGGGACTGCGTGCAGTCTCGAAATGTGAAAAAAATTACAACTCCATATATGCCCATCACCTGAATAAGTCATGACAAAATATCGACATTTCAAAGCGATCACCTACCCATTATAAACCTCGTGTCCCGGGGGTTCAATACACTGGGAAGAAAAAGGAGATAAGGGGGAACGCGGAAACAGGCAAAGATGACTTGAGCCCCTTGACGGGGTGGAGTATAATTTAAGGGAGAGTTAACGAAAAGGAGAGTGACCTGGCATGATTAGCATCAGCGAAACGGCTGCAGACCGATTGAAAGAAATGCTTGCACAGCAAGAGGCACCTGGTATGTTCTTGCGTCTTGGCGTAGCACCGGGCGGTTGTACCGGATTTTCGTACGCCATGGGCTTTGACGATAAAGAGTCCGATGAGGACCTCTATATGGATATTCAGAATATGAAGGTTGTTGTAGAGAAGGAAAACCTGAAATATTTGAATGGACTCGAAATTGATTTTGAAGAATCCGGCATGTCCGGCGGTTTCACCATCCACAACCCGAACGCAGTGGCAACCTGCGGCTGTGGATCATCCTTCCGTACACGTGAAGAAGCGGGCGTACCTGATAAAGATTGTTAATCATGGTGAATCAAGACCTCTATAGCGGATTAGTCTCGTACTAATCACGTTATGGAGGTTTTTTTGTATGTTGACAACTTATGTTGTAACTAATATAGTTACATTATAAAGTTTATAATACGAAACCAAGGGAGAGATTATGATGAAAATTGGAATTATTGGCGCGACAGGCAAAGCGGGAAATTTGATTTTGAAAGAAGCGTTGGATAGAGGGCATGAAGTGACAGCAATCGTTCGGAATGCATCCAAGGTGGAAGATAAAAGTCTGAATGTACTTGAAAAAGACGTATTCGACCTCACGGCAGAGGATGCCAAATCATTTGACGTCATCGTCAATGCATTCGGTGCGCCAGCCGGGAAAGAGAATCTGCATGTGGAAGCAGGACAAGCCTTGATTAATACTCTGAAAGATGCTCCGAATACTCGACTGATTGTTGTGGGCGGAGCAGGAAGCCTGTACACGGACGATTCGAAAACACTGCGTGTTGTGGATTCTCCAGGATTCCCTGATGCGTACAAAGCAACTGCGACGAATCAGGGGAAAAACTTGCAGGATCTGCAAGCTTCCTCCGGGATTCAATGGACATTCCTGAGCCCGGCTGGCTTCTTTAATCCAGAGGGTGTTCGGACAGGGAAATACCAAGCAGGTAATGATGTCATTCTGGTCAATAGTGAAGGCAACAGCTACATCAGCTATGCTGACTATGCCATTGCTTTGGTCGATGAAATCGAGAACCCACAGCATAAGAACGAACGCTTTACGGTTGTAGGCGAAGCGAAGTAATTGATTCGAACTGAAAGAGATGGAAAATGGACGCCAATCCTTACGAGATTAGCGTCCATTTTTTTTGTATCGTTATGAAGTTGGTGTACGTAATCCGGAAATACTGAACGTAGTCCTCTTCAGACTGCCTAGTGTGGTGTAATATCATCTGTATTTGGATTCTCTATTAGTTCTGCCGACTCTACCGACTCTATACTTTCCATACCATCCATGGCATCTACGAGTCCTACAGCCAATGTTGTAACTGCCGCAGCGGTAATCAGATTCTTGGCCCCGAGCTTTACTCTTTCCATGTCCTCGTCTTTCATGCCGACAACAACATCTTTGCCACCGTTATACACATACTTCGCGGATACCACTACACCTTTCGCTGTATTGGTAACGGCTCCTCCAATATCGGCCAGTCCAGCGTCTAATGCTGTATTGTCTTTTCTGATCACACCACTGGCCATATCATATGTACCGCTGGCAAGTTGGCCTACCGTCTTCCCTGTATTAATCGTAGCTTTCTCTACGCCATTCCCAATTTCTTTGATGAATGGGCTTCCTGTAAGTTCCCCAGCCACTCTGACGGTGCCGCCGAGTACTTTTCCGGTAACTTCCCCAGCAAACTGACCCAGATCTTTTAAAAATCCCATACATTTCCCCACCTTTAGAATAAGGTTGTACATGTGCTGTCTGAATCTTTTATCTTATTATATAAGTATATAAGCGAAAAGACTATTTACGTTCAGATTCATTAAGCGTTCCTAATTAACATGAAACCAATCCAACGAATTCGATCTAGCCGAACTAAACACACTAACCAATCTAGCCTTGCTTAACGCATCCAATTCAATCAACTCACTCCAACCTCAAAAAAAGGGCTGCTCCCAACAGGAGCAGCGCATTTTTCTTTTTTTACCCCAAATTCCTACTTAACACATTTTAGAAGTATCTCATTAGCAGCCAACGTAGTGGAGGGAACGGAATCGATTCTGTAGAAGCGAAGCGTGCGCCTTTGTATCCAAATTTCAACTAATAAAAAGTTGATTCAAGAAAATTTGGATACAACAGCGCTCGAAAGAACGATCCGTACCCGTAACGCCACCTACCGCTCTTAAAATACTTATCCCCGTGTTTAGTCGATAAATCCTTCCAACATTACGGTCGGCAGGCCGTTCGACTGCCAGGCACCTTTGCTGTAACCGCCATTGTAGCCCGGAGTTGCTTCAGGCTCCCAGTAGAATACACCTTTACCTTTGCTGCTCGGCAGATTGCGGAATTGTGTTTTCATTGCTGCGACAAAACTTTTACCAGCTGCCGGTTGGGTGTTATCCATCCCGATCTCCGATACGATAATCTCTTTGCCATACCGGTTGATCAGATCCTTGGCATTGTTTACCGCATTGGTGACAGCCGTGTTCCAGCCGGAGGCGGAAGGATAGAGGGACATGGCAATCATGTCAAAGTTGGCACCGTTATCGATCAGGCCACCGATATTCCATACAAAGAGGGCATTATCATCCCCGCCTGCAAGGTGAACGATCGTTTTGGTGTTGGTGCTGATGGACTTCACGGCATTATGACCCGTGTTCACCAGCCACGCATAATTTTTCATGTTGGTGGATGCTTTCCCATCTTCCCATAACATGCCGTTGCTTGTTTCGTTACCGATTTGTACCCAGTCCGGGGTTACGCCTTTACTCTGCATGGCTGTCATAACTTCACGTGTGTGATTCCATACAGCATCCATCAGCTGCTGGAACGTGTAGTTTTTCCAAGCAGCAGGTTTGGTTTGTTGACCCGGGTCAGCCCATGAATCACTGTAGTGCAGAGTGAGCATGACGCTCATGCCTGCATTTTTGGCACGCAGGGCCAGAGCTGCTGCACGATCCTTGTTCATGTAACCGTTACCATAATCATTCGAAGGATTAACAAAGACACGAATACGAACAGAGTTGATCTGGTAATCATTTTTCAAAATATCAATAATATCACGCTGAACGCCGTTTTTGTCTTTCCATTTGTAACCTTGCGCTTCCATTCCGGGAACCCAACTGATGTCGGCTCCTTTGGCGAAGCTTGGTGCTGCATTGGCATGCTGGCCTGTGGGCAGCATAATAGAGGTGAATAACAAAACAAAGACCAGAGCGATGGATGTTTTGAAACCCCTTACATTTTTGAACATTACAATATGCCTCCTCGAATATGGGTTGAGTTGCAACCTAATTATATCGGGCACCCTTAGCTCAACTACAGGGTTCATTTCCAATATTTTGGTTGTTTTTTCAACCTCTGCGAAAAAAGACAAAACAAAAAGCCGTCCGAAGACGGCTTTTCTACCCGTGGCGCTTTTTGAAACCTTGATCCGTATCCCGCGCCTCCACCAGCATCAGTTAAATTAAGCTAGTGGATCGGGTAAGGGACACGTTCAACATGTGATTAGATATGTTGACGCACCTCCTTTCCTTGTGCCAAGAGTATACAACACTCTTTTCCGGAAAGCTAGTCTTTTTTTCATATTTACGCAAAATTATTTTTCGGTTTGGAACATCGTAATATCCCGGTCATAATGACTTTTCGTACCGTTATCGTTGCGAATTCTTACGCTGTCTTCGCTGATCCGCTCCACGATGCCACGGCCCACTTCACAATATACGCCCGCTGGATCTTCCTGCCATGCGGTTACCGTGCATTGGGATAGTGCAGCCGTGAAAAACTCTATATTTTTTTGTAACGTTCTAGGTTTGTTCGATTTCATTATATACTCCTTTAACAAATGCAATTTTGGATGATGGATAGCAACCGGACAATTTACACTGTACATCACTTTACTCTGTCTCCTGCTCTTTGTAAAGGGATGGAAAAAGTTATCGCTATGAGGTATCATTTACATAAATTTTACATAGCGTTTACACTTTGATGACGCTTGTAACCAATCACGAATAGTACAATTAATTATATCAGAATATTGATTCAAAAAAGATATGCAACACATTCGGAGGCCATACATGCATAGAGATGTCAAAACAGGTAACTACGTTAACCGTGATTTAAGTTGGGTTGAGTTTAATCGTCGTGTGCTCCAGGAGGCGCAAGATCCAACAACACCACTGCTGGAACGCATGAGGTTTCTTGGCATTGTCGCCAGTAACCTGGACGAGTTCGTAAGTGTAAGGGTAGCGGAGACGAAAGAGAAGATCAAGGCTGGATTTACGCAAAAGGATTTTACAGGTTACACCCCTTCGGGTTTGTACCGCAGATTGATTAAACGAACGGGGACCATGGTCGCCGAACAATATAAAACCTATCGTGAGCTCATTCGTCTTCTTGCCAAGAAAGGCGTCCATTTTCAGGAATACACAGATCTGAATATGACCCAGCAGCGAGCAATGGACCAGTATTTTCATGAGATCATTTTTCCGGTATTAACACCGATGGCTATTGATCAGAGTCGCCCATTTCCACTGGTACACAACAAGTCTGTATATCTGTCCGTGATGCTGCAGAAGGAAGAAGAGCAGGAGGGTGAGCCGTTTTTGGCTATTGTGCAGGTGCCTTCCAATATTCCTCGGGTTATTCCTGTACCTCTTCGGGCGAATAGTAAAAAGAAAACATTCATTTTGATCGAAGATCTCATCAAACATCATATTCATACCCTTTTCAGCGGATATGTTCCACTGGCTGTACAGGAATTCAGGGTGACCCGCAATGCGGATCTTTTCATTAATGAAGAAGAAGCGGAAGATTTACTTGAAGCAATTGAGAAGGAATTGCGGCGCAGACGCCGGGGAGCACCGGTACGACTGGAAGTGTGTACGGATTTCCGGCCGGATGCATTGCTTGAACTGCGGGAAGAGTTCGATATTCAAGATCCTGTGTACGAAATTGATGGACCTTTGGATCTGAGTTTTCTGGCCGGGTTTGTGGATAGTCTGGAAGGCTTCTCTCATCTGAAATACAGTCCGGTGCAGCCTGTCTATCCTCTGGAGTTCCTTCCACGGGAAAGTCACTTCGAGCTGCTGCGTAAACGGGATGTGCTCGTTCATCATCCATATGAATCCTTCGAACCGGTAACGGACTTTATTGTAGAGGCTTCGGAAGATCCGCGCGTCATGGCGATCAAAATGACGTTATACCGGGTGAATGGGGATTCCCGTCTCATTCCTGCACTGGCTCATGCTGCCGAGAGCGGTAAACAAGTGACCGTTGTGGTTGAATTGAAAGCCAGATTTGATGAAGAACGAAACATTGCATGGGCCCGCACGCTGGAGAAAGCAGGCTGTCATGTGGTTTACGGATTGGTTGGATTAAAGACTCATGCCAAGATCATTCTTGTCGTACGCAGGGAACAGAGTGGTCTAAGAAGGTACGTGCATGTTGGAACAGGTAACTACAATGAAAGCACAGCCAAAGTGTATACCGACGTGGGACTGTTCACCTCCAATCCCATCATTGGCGAAGATGCATCGGAACTGTTCAATGAGATTACCGGATATTCCGGACCCAAAGCATTGCAGGCATTCCGGGTCGCCCCAGACGGCATGAAGGACGAACTGTTCGCGCTTATTCGACGGGAAGCAGAGCATGCCTTGAAGGGAAGACCATCCAGGATTATTGCCAAAATCAATTCCTTATCCCATCAGGATATCATTGATGAATTATATCTGGCATCTCAAGCCGGAGTACAGATTGATCTGATCGTGCGCGGTGTATGCTGCTTGCGTCCTGGTGTAGAGGGACTTAGTGAGAATATTCGTGTAATCAGCATCGTGGACCGGTTCCTGGAACACTCCAGACTGTTCTATTTTGAAAATAGTGGGAACCCGGATGTGTATCTGTCCAGTGCAGACTGGATGACCCGCAATTTGAAACGAAGAATTGAGCTGATGTGTCCCGTGTTTGATCCAGAGCTGAAGAAGATGCTGGTGGACATTCTGAACCTGTCTCTGAACGATAATGTGAAAGCAAGAGAGCTTATGCCTGGCGGCAATTATGTATTTGTACAAAATGAAAAACCCCCGCTGAGAAGTCAGACGGAGGCGATGGGAATTATCCCTTGGAAGCCTGCTGAATGGAGTGTGTTAACGTAACTCCCCAAGCTTCCTGCAAATCTTTGACGGCCTCTTCGAGGTCGCTCAGTTCCAGTAACGGCTCGGCTGTACAGATGAATTGCATCTGCAGCGAGTCGTTTTCTTTTGCTGCCTTTATGGCAGTGATACTTTCAGCTCGATTGATCGCTTCAGTTACGCGCAGCAGTGAGCCCAGGCGATGGGCATGCCGTTCGTCTGAATCCTTTAGAATGTCCTTGTGCTTTTGAAGCAGCTGGGGCGTTCTTTTTTTTGGATGATAATCGGCTGCAATGGCACTAAGGATCGTCTCCCGGTGAGAGAGTCCGTAGATACTCGCATTCATAATCCAATAGGCCGAGTGCTGGGGATACCGGAAATAGTTAATCTGTTTTCCAGCCATGTGCAGCATACAGGTCGTGTACAGGATCCGGGCATCTGCTGGATCGGGGGAATTACCTTGTAAAGCAGTATACAGGGTAAGCGCATCCTGGTGGATCCGATTCAGACGTTTCTCCGGAATCGGTGGGCCAAAATGGATGAAGTTGCGAATGCTGTCCTTCAGCGCGTCTGGCACGACCGGCTGACCTGCAGCCAGGAGATCCCTTAGCAAACCATCCCGTAACCCCGCTCCGCTCACGACATAACGATCTCCCTGGATGATCTGGAAGACCGTGCGCAATATGAGAACACCTGGCACAATAATGTCTGCACGATCCTTGGCAAGACCGGGTACTTTCTTGCGTTGTGCCGAGGTGAGATGTGGCAAAGAACGAGCGATATTTTCCATCTCTTCTGCACCGATTTCATAATGATGCGTAACCGGCAATGAATACTGCGTTCTCTTCTGTTCCACTTTGGCCAGGGTACGCATCGTGCCGCCAAGTCCTATGAGAGGTAGTCCGGGATGCTGTCTGACCCAATCCTGATCACTTAATGCCTGGATAACTTCATTACAGAGGGCGGTCGCATTAGCTTCAGTCCACTGATCTTCTCCGCCATAACGGGCGTGTGAGTTCACAGCTCCGATAGGCAGAGAGATGCTGTGCAGTCGTTTTCGATCGCGGAATACAGTGATCTCGGTACTTCCTCCGCCAATATCCACGACATAACCATCCGCCAGATCAATCGATTGAGTGACACCTAGGAAGCCGTAATAGGCTTCCTTATCGCCGGATACACATTCAATCGTAAGTCCCGTCTCGGCTTCCAGCCAACCTATAATTTCTGAAGCATTGCCTGCATTCCGAATGGCCGCTGTTGCTGCCGCACGGATGAGCTTGGCTTGATAAGCTTCGCAGGTAGCCCTGAATTGTCGCAAAATTGTGATAGCCTTGTCCAGTGAATGTCGCAGAATCGTTCCGTCTTGTTCAACCACATTGCTTAGACGAGCTGCATATTTGTCTTCATGAATGATGCGATAGGCTCTATCCGAATCGAGTTCATAAATAACCAGACGTATGGAATTGGAGCCGATATCGATGATTCCGAGTATTTCGTTATGTGTCATAAGCATCTCCTTCTACAGAGGTTAATCTACCCGATTCTCAGCAAGGCTGCCATGGCTTCTGGTGAACCCGGAGGCGTCGAGGTGAAGGGCGTGGTCAGCATGACCACTATAATGAAGACGATAAAGCAGGCAAACAGAATACAACTTACAGCAAAACCGCGATTGCTTTTCTTCATAAACAGTCGAATACCTGTAACGAATAGAAGCACCGTAATGGCTACCAGAACGATAGAAATGGCAAAATAGGCTACACCATACAGTGATTTGAAAAATGATTCCATGTCTTCTGAACGCTCCTTAGATCCTCATATTTAAGCCTCTCCAAACCATTCCTTAGTAGCATACGATAGATTGATGCGTTTGAAAAGCAAACCAGGCGCTTGTTCCCCCCTTGAAACAAGCTTATGGACTTTATCCACTGAAAAGGGGCCCCAGCCTTGGACAGACATCCAAGAAAGCACGGCTCCAGTTGAGTATGTATAAGGAAGGACTATTGTTCAGGAAAGGAGATCAACCCATGTCGAGACAGCTTGCAAGCAAATGGCTGAAGACAGCGGCGCTGTTGAAATATCCGGTAGCCGCTGTCCACATTCCACAGACGAAGACGTTCAACTCGGGGAATCTGCTAAACATGCTTAGTCATTACGGAATGGTGTATATCAAACCTGTTGTCGGTGGTGGAGGTTACGGTGTCATTAGAGTATCAGCAAGTGGAGGAGCCTACCGGTACACTCATATGAAAATAACCCGTTCTTTTACTCATTTTAATCAAATGTACCGCTCCCTAATCCGCGTAAAAGCTAGACGGAGATACTTGATCCAGCAAGGCATTCATTTGGCGACCATTCAAGGCAGACCTGTCGATTACAGAGTCAAAGTCGTCAAGACAGAAAGAGGCTGGGTATTCCGTTCGATGGTGGGACGGCTCGCTCGTCCGGGATTGGTCGTGACCAATCTTAGCAAAGGAGGAACGATGCTGTCCGGCAGAAGAGCACTTGCTCTGTCACTGCCTCATATTTCCGGAAAATATAAACGTCGAGAGATGCGTTCATTGACACTCACATGTACACGGATCATGGAAAGTCAGTTCCCTGGTGTGGGGCAGCTCGGTTTCGATTATGGACTGGATCATTCCGGAAGAATATGGATTTTGGAAGTGAACACCAGACCGCAATGAAAATGGTGAAAAAAGCTAAAAAAATCCAAAGAAAATCCGATAGTAATATAGAAGGAAACTAGGTGGAAAACGTTTGGAATTTAACAATTAAGGGTAATTTACTCGCATCAACTCTTGAAACTATGAATTTATTCTAAAAAAAATGCTATGATAATCGTTCTGTTCGATAAGCTTCGATCCTGTGTATAAATACTATCCACACTATCCACGTTGATCAATCAACATTTTTACCATTTATCAACAAACTATACACAGGATTTCCACATAACGTTGTGGATAACAAGAACGCTTGTTCTCTTTATAAATCTCTGATATGATAGTTTTGAGGAAAAAAAAGGAAAGGTTGTGGCGGGAAATGGCTATGTTATCCGATGAGATGTTATTGGACTCCTACCATAAGGCGATTGAGTTGGATCTCGAACGAGATTTCATCGCACTGCTGTTGGCAGAAATCCATAAGCGCAAACTGGGTACCGACGTATCTGCCATTCTTCACTAGAGATCCTCATTTGCAGGCAATGCTACAGTTTTCCGGACATGTCCCATAGATTTACAGGCCATAGTGTGCTTGTCTGACATTGGTGACAGTACATCATATGATTGCAAACGTTTTCGGATTCGTCTGCCGTGTCAGAGGAAGTGTGAATGGCGTAGGGGCTGTATGGTCCGGTGTAATCGTCCAATTTGCCGCATTCTGACAGTCCCTGAAGGCAGTGGGGACAAGCCTGCTCCGGTACAACCAGACCGTTACACAGCGGGCATATATAAGACAAGGGTATCCCTCCTGATGTTGAATTCATTCAGGAGTAAGATACCCTTTTTTGTGTCTTTTATATTCTATAAGATTCCATAAGGAATTAGCGCTTCATGTTACTGCTGTGTCCTGGAGACAGCTTGGCGTCTGGATCGAAGTATACCTTGGCATTGTTGACTGCGGTTGGCGCTTCACCGAATCCGACAGCAATCAGCTTCAGCTTGCCTGGATATGTTGTAATATCTCCGGCAGCATAGATACCCGGAATCGAGGTTTCCATGCGGGAATCGACCACGATGGAATTGCTGTCAATTTCGATGCCCCATTCTGCGATAGGTCCCAGGGAAGAGACGAAGCCAAAGTTGACGATGACATCATCCACTTCAATTTCCTGTGTTTCCTTGGTTTTGACGTGAGCCAAAGTAACCTTGGTAATACTGTCCTCACCGTGAAGTTCGGTAATTTCGGTAGGTGTAACGATGTTCACCTTGGAATTCATCAGGTTTTCGACACTGTGCTCATGCGCACGGAATTTGTCGCGGCGATGGATCAGGGTTACTTGCTCAGCGATCGGCTCGAGCATGAGCGCCCAGTCTACAGCGGAGTCACCGCCACCGCTGATCAGTACTTTTTTGCCGGCAAAGGCGTTCAGATCACTGATGAAATAGTGCAGATTGGTTTTTTCGAATTTGGCAGCACCCTCAAGCTCCAGACGACGGGGTTCGAATGCACCCACACCGGCAGTGATAATTACGGCTTTGGCGTGATATTCATTCACATCGGTTTTTACGACGAAGTGACGTTCTTCTAGTTTCTCTACCGAAACAACCTTTTCCTCAAGACGGATGTTCGGGTTAAAATGGCTCATTTGCTCCACCAGATTATTCACCAGTTCCTGAGCGGTCACCTTCGGGAAACCGGCTACATCATAGATGAATTTTTCGGGATAGAGGGCGGCAAGTTGTCCACCAAGTTGTGGCATACTTTCAACCAGAGTAACGGATGCCTGACGCATCCCTCCGTAAAACGCGGCGAACAGACCCGCAGGGCCGCCACCAATAATAAGTAAATCGGTCATGTCATGACCGGCAGTTTGTGCAGTCAAGAATCAACAACACCTTTCTTATTTTAATAGGTAGTTAACAGAAATAATGAAGCCGGGTACGTATTGTACCCAGCGTTTGTTGCTGAACTGTCTTTCTCATTATAAACGGTGTAAACTGGGTTGCAAAGTTGGCAGTATGATGAAACTAGGAACAATAGATGAAGATCAGGTGAGAATAGGATGAAATTGGAAATGAAAGGTTATGAAAAATAACAAAAAAAACCTTGATATTTGCCAGAAATACAGATATCCTTGACCTGTACTATGTGTTTTTTTGTCTAATTTAGCCCCAATTTGTAATGTGAAGACAATACCCGCGTTTTGTTGAATCTTGTGTATAATTTCACAATTTTAATCGATAACTTGCATGCAAAAAGTTCAAATAAATTCGCGAAGTTAACATTTGTCGTCATAATGGATAAGACCTCATCAATATGGGTAAGTAAGAGCCTTTTTACAACAAAACAAACGAACGGTTGATGCGAACGAAACCGGAAGGGGTACAGACATGAGCAGCATTCCCAAAATCGTCATCCTCGGCGCGGGCTATGGCGGGATTCTGACAGCCCAGCGGCTGCAGAAGGAATTGAACTATAACGAGGCCGATGTCACATTGGTGAACCGGCATGATTATCATTATATCACCACACATCTACATATGCCGGCAGCCGGCACAGATACGATTGAACATGCAAGGGTCCCGATATCGAAGCTGATTGACGAGTTCAAGATTGATTTGGTCAAGTCTTCGGTGAAGGAGATCCGGCTGCAGGATCGGAAGATCATTCTGGAGGACGGCACGTTATCCTATGATTATCTGATTATTGGATTGGGCGGGGAACCGGAAACCTTCGGTATTCCGGGTATGCTCGATCATGCGATGACCATTCGCAGCATTAACTCAGTCCGAATGATTCGCGAGCATATCGAATATCAGTTTGCCATGTACAAAAACGATAATAAACGTAACCGCATTCGTTTTGTCGTGGGTGGAGCTGGCTTCAGTGGTGTCGAATTCGTGGCGGAACTTGCGGATCGCATTCCTCAGCTTTGCAAGGAATTCGACGTGAATCCGAAAAACGTACACATCTATAATGTCGAAGCAGCACCTTCAGCTTTGCCGGGCTTTGACCCGGAACTGGTTGAGCATGCAATGAACGTGTTGAAGAAAAAAGGCGTTACTTTCAAAATCGGTGTTCCGATCAAGCAATGTCTGCCAGACGGTGTCATTGTGGGTGAAGGTGAAAAACTCGATGCAGCAACGGTCGTATGGACCGGCGGTATTCGTGGAAACGCCCTGCTTGAGCAGGCAGGCCTTGAAGTGATGCGTGGACGGGTGAAGGTTGATGAGTTTTTGCGTGCCCCAGGGCATGAGCACGTCTATGTTATCGGTGACAATTCACTGGTGTTCAACAATGAAGGGCGCCCATATCCACCAACCGCGCAGATCGCAATGCAGCAGGGTGTTAACTGTGCCAAAAACGTTGTCGCTGCCATCCGCAAGAAGCAGCCACAACCTTTTGTATTTACAAGTAAAGGTACGGTCGCGTCATTGGGGAAAGGTGAAGCTATCGCTGTCGTAGGCGGTAAGAAATACAAGGGCTGGAAAGCGGCTCAGCTGAAAAAGCTGGTGGATCTCCGGTACTTGTTTATCATCGGTGGCATTCCCTTGGTACTGAAGAAAGGGCGGTTTTTTGGATGAGACATTGCAGTGTTCAGGTCAGAGGGCTACTCACGCGAGAAGAACTGGATCGGTACAACGCCCTGATGCAAGTCGGTGGTTATCTGGAGGAACAGGATCAGTATGATCTGGCTTACATCGTTCAGAAGGAAGTGGATATTCTCATTTTACCTGCCATCGAGCGGCTTAAGGAGAAGGGACGTGACCGTGACAGAGCAACAGCTGAATTTCTGGAGTCTCTGAAAGCGGTTGATGAAGAGGATCAGGATTAAGAGGATTAAGCAATCACGTTATCCCAAAGAACCTGAGTCATCCATTTAATATTGAACATTTCATATTCATTCGAAAAAAGTAAAGCACCGCTGACCCTATTCTTAATGGAGGGATCGCGGTGCTTTTTTTGATTTATACGATTACAGCTTGAGCATGTCTTCCAAAGTTTCTTCGTTCAGGAGGCTTCCCACATAGAAAGAGCCGAATTCGCCATAACGGGCACTGACTTCATCAAAGCGCATCTCGTAAACGAGTTTCTTGAACTGAAGTGCATCATCCGCAAACAGCGTAACGCCCCATTCCCAGTCGTCAAAACCAACGGAACCGGTAATGATCTGTTTCACTTTGCCTGCATAGCTGCGACCAATCATGCCGTGACTGCGCATCATTGTACGACGCTCATCCATGGACAGCATGTACCAGTTGTCGTTCAACTCGCGTTTTTTGTTCATCGGGTAGAAGCAGATGTACTGCCGCTGTGGCAGTACTGGTTTGAGACGGGCGATAATTTCCGGGTTCTGCATCGGGTCTTCGCCCTCTTTGCTGAGATAGTTACTCAGCTCCACTACGCTGACGTAAGAATACGATTTGGTCGTGTACTGGGCAAACATCGTTTTGTTGAAGGCATTCTCAACGGCCTTCAGATCTTCCAGCGTTTCACGCAAATGCATCATGACAAGGTCAGCTTTTTGGCCCACAACCGTATACACGACTGTGCTCCCTTGGGAGGAATTCTCGACTTCCTTCCATTCTTTCCAGAATTCCTCCAGCTCGTCCAGTGCTACGGCACGTTCCTCATCATCGGCTGCTTTCCAGGCGGCCCAGTTAATCGAGCGAAAATCATGCAGGGCGTACCAGCCCTCCAGTGTTGATGCGGCTTCGTTCATGAATTGTATTCCTCCTGCAATGTATATTTCCAAATCCGGTAAGGGACGGTTGAATGCGTTATCGTCTTTATTGTATCCCAACAGGAAGCAGAAGGGCAAATGAAGTGAAGCTGATTATAGGGAAATTTGTCCAGAAAGTTCGTTGCTTCGCCACATTTTTTGCGGTACACTATCTACTATCCGTAGTAAGAGAAACCCGAGTCAGTGAAAGAAGAGGTGAACGTCACCCGATGCAGTTTATACCTGTGCTGGTTTTGATGGTGTTATTTTTCGTTATGATGTTTGGTATCGGTTTCATTCTGAATATGCTGATGAAGACAACCTGGTTTCCTTCCTATTTGTTCATTATTGTTATTTTGCCTGTTGTCGTGTATTCCTTATGGGATCATACGGCATCGCTGATGTCGCATCTGGGTTCTTTCCATATTGTTGACTATATGACGGGCATAGCTGGACTTGCTGGAGCGGTCATCAGTGGCTGGGCCATTCGCAAACTTCGTCTCGGCGGGTACAAAATGTTTTAATCAGCTAGCCAGAGGGCAGCAAATGCTGGGCTGCATTGTCCGTAAAGGTCTTGCCTTTGTCGTAAACGCTTACGAGCGCAAAGGGAAGGCTTTTTGCCATGCAGCAAAAAAGTGTGCATTATTTTTCGGACATGTCTCATATATATCTGGATAACATTTCTCCATAGATTTACTTGTTTTCTATGGCTGTAGCTTTTATAGTAATCTAGCAACTCTGCGAAAACGTGAATGCTGTCGACCTAGGACGAAACGGAACGAGAACAGGTCCGTTTTTTACCTGTTTTTGAACATTTGAGGATCCGACATTTATGATAGAATAGATAAACATACTTTTGGGGAGAAGGAGATCAAGCTATGCGCATGAAGAATTTGCATCATTATACTGAACATCATCGCTACTGCGTGTACAGGGAGTTTGGACTTAGCGCCCTGGATGACCGTATGCTTACCGGAGCGTATCAGCCAATGGTAGGTGCCTTTGCGGTTGGCTTGTATCGACTGCTGTTTCAGCATCTTCCCGGTGAACAGGTCGGTTATTCGCCACTTGAACAGCAACGGAGGCTGTTCATGACGCTTGGACTCGAGCCAAGTGAGAAAGGACGCAAGTATTTGGTGGAGCAGGCATCCAAGCTGGAAGCCGTGGGATTACTGCAGACTTCACGGCTGTATATTCCGGAAAATGACGATTACATTTACGAATATGAGCTGCAGCCCCCGCTCTCCCCGGCAGAATTTTTCCGCACACAGCATTTGACACTGCTGCTTCGTGACAAAATCGGCAAGTTCGCCGTACTTTCACTACGTTCCGGTTTTTCGGCGATAGAGAGTGGTGACGCGCCTTACCCAGCAGCGAATAAAGAGAATATTTCCGTTCCTTTTTACGACATATTTGAATTGAACACCCATGTCATTGATTACGAACTGGAACAGGCCTTGTCGGAAGTGTCAACTTCGGCACAGCGCAACGGGCTCAATGGGGCAGCCGAAGAGAACAGCCTGAATTATGCCGACATTATATTGCGTTTTCCGCGTGAGTCGGTCAATCGTCGTCATGTGGAGCAATTACGGTTCGATCATGAACAGCTCGGCATTGTGAATTATGTGGTGAACAAATTCAATCTCAGCGTACAGGATGTGTGTCGTTTGCTGGATGAGGATGATATCTTCAACCCACAGGGGCAGCTCGTGCTGGATGATCTTCAACACAAGGCGAGCCTGCAGTTCAGACAAACCAAGAAGCGACATGAGCAGCAGACCGTACAGGCAGCGAAGGTTGTTGCCCTAAGACAGCACATGGAGGAGCCTGAGCGGAAAGAGGACTCCGGTGAACCGCCTGTCGAACATGTGGTACAGATGGAATACTACGTCGAAGTGCCTCCGCAATTTTCGACCAAGTGTGATATTCATCAATACAATATGATGCTGCGTAATGAGCCCTATACCCGATTGCTTCAGACGTTTTTCCCTGGTGCCGTACCGGACAATCTGGTGGACATCTTTGAGAAAATCGACCTCAGCTACAAGCTGCCTGGTGAAGTGATTAATGTACTGATTCACTATTTGATGGCATTGCTTGTGTCCGGCGGTGAGCAAAGAATTAACCGTAACTTCGTTGAGGCCATTGCCTCCAATATGCTGCTCAAGCAGGTGAATTCCTACGAGAAGGCGGTACAGTACATTCGTGACCAAGCCAAGGTCAAAGGCAAGCAGGCTGCTGGTGCAGCTGGAACCCGTTCCCGTACATACGGCAAAGGAACCAAAGCCAAACCCGAAATTCCGATTGTACAAGACATAGGTGCCGAAGGCGATGCAGTGTCCGAAGAAGAGTTCGAAGAGATGATGAGGTTTGCCCAACAGATGCAGGCAAGCAAACAAAAGGGAACTTCATAACTTTCATAATATAGAACCAAGAGGCGAGTCCCTAAATCAGGGAGACTCGCCTTTTTTGCTAAATGATCATTTTTTACGTAATGGTACAAGGTGTAGATGAGTTATATTCACTCAAGGAAAAGAGGAGGACTCCCGATGGCGAAATGGGATAATATGCTGTCCATGCTCTGGATGCTTCGATCCGGAAGAAAGCTCACCGCCGCGCAAATCGCGGACAGTTTGGAGATCAGCGTCCGCACGGTGTACCGATATATCGACGCGTTATGCGCCAGTGGCGTGCCGGTCGTTGCAGAATCGGGCCATGATGGTGGCATTCGTATTCTGGAAAGTTTCAAAGAAACGCCATTGTTCTTCAACTCCGTAGAGTTGAAGGCGCTTGTGGATGCATTCAAATTTGCCCAAGGCGCTGGCTATCCGTATGTGCAGGAACTTGAATTGGCGTTGAAGAAGGTGGAGAACGGACTACACGAGGAGCAACGCTACGATCTATCCCGCCAGACGAGCAGCTTGGATGTGGCTTCTTCAGCGCGTCCGCCTTCAGTCGTTCCGTTGTTGCGGGACTTGGAACAGGCGGCAAATGACGGGCGAACAGTTCGGATTACCTATCGCAAAGCAAACGCGGAACAGGTCAGCGAACGTGAAGTTGATCCGTATGGGTTAGCGTATAACAGAAACGATTGGTACGCTGTTGCGTTCTGCCATCGGTCACAGGCGATGCGGACGTTTCGCGTCGACCGTATTGAGCGGCTGGAGGCAACTGAGGCGAGGTTTGACAAGCCGGAGCGTTTCTCTGCTTCCTCCTTTTTTGGCGAACAGTCCAACCAGAGACGGGAGGCGGATGGCCCGCTGGCAGTGATACGCATCGAGGGAGAGCCTGACACGTTGAATGCGGTATGCGGCCACTGGCATCTGCGCCACTATTTGACGGAACGGACCGATCGGGAGGCACGGTTCCTGCTCGATGTTCCGAAAATGAACAAGTACCTTCCGACATATCTGATGTCATTCGGTACGGCCATTCGCATTCGGGAACCACTAGAGCTGAAGCGGCGGATTCAGGAAATGGCATACCATATCGCCAAACATCATGAAGACGATCCCAATTGAGATTCGTCGACATCAGTTGTCAGTGAACGTGTTATAAATTAACGATTGATATTGAAAATAAATGGTTTGTTTTCTATTTAATGTTTTGGGTCGGATATTTGGTGGAATGAACGGCGTATTGTAGGATAGTATGCTTTCCATCCTTTACCATGACCTTTTCCTTGGCGTATGGTGTAATCTGAGTATCTGCCAGTTATGACTGGATTCTGCTGGCCAATGGCAAAATCCAGGACGTAATTAGGGCGAAATTAAAGAAACACAGGTATAAACTAAAGAAAAGTTCCGGGTGACAAGTTAATGTCAGAAGGCAGATGATATACTTTAGACAGGAAAACAGCATCGGGGGGAACATGCGACTTGAAAATTGTTAGCGTTTACAAAAATTTCTTTAAAAATAATATGTTTATGAAGATGCTGTTCATCTTCTCCATGATATCAATTGTAACGATTATTACATTGTCCTATATCATTTTCCTGTCCGTGTCCGACGCCACGATTCGCCGAGAGCTGGCGATCCAGAAAGCGGCCATGGAAAGTGTCGACCGTTATATTCACCAGCAGTATGAATCGGTGCAGAACATGGTAAGGGACATGCATCAGAATGAGGCGCTGTCAGCCAATATTACCTACTTGATGAATCACACGTACGCCGAGTATGTACAGCATCTGACAAATGGCTATTATGCGAATCAGGATGATTACTCAGCTGATGTATTGAAACATTTTCAGAACATCATGGATCGCAATTCGGATATCAATCAAGTGATGTTATATAGTGCAGAGCAGCAGGATCTATCCACCTTCAACCAACATAAACAGTTCAGAAAGCTGGATACCAATGTGGCTCATTCCTACATTCCTGACGTGATGGCGATGGAGACACCGAATATTAGCGCGCCAAACTATTGGATACGTAAAGAAATCAATCAATGGGACCCGGCGCTGTATGCGATTCGTGTGCCCATCAACAATACACAGACCCTTCGAAATTTGGGACAGTTCCTCGTTTTCTTCGACTCTGCGGGCATTGGCAATGCTCTCGATAGCTATGAAAGTAACCTCAAGGGAGAGATTGTGGTGCTGTCAGCTAAAGGTACGGTATTGTTTGATTCCAACAGTAACTATTACGGCAAGAAGTACCCATATATAGAGGTGGCCGATTCCCTGTTTGATCAGACCGACATGGATTCGATGAAAAAGGAACGGAACATGTATGTGAACAAGTTTGTCTCGGCGGATCAGGGGTATGTGGTTGTTGGCACGGTTCCTGTGGATGAGATGGCCGAGGCCTATGCAGGTACTCGGAATACTATCGTTTCGATTAGCATCATATGTATCCTGTTTGCGGTATTGGTTCCGGCATTTTTCATTATTAATTTTGCCAAACGTACCCGCAGAATCATTCGTTTCACGCAAAAGGTGAAATATGGAAATCTGACAGCGCGCATCGATGATACCCGTGACGATGAGCTGGGACAGATCTCGCACAGCTTCAATGATATGCTGGATGAACTTAATCAGTATATTGAACGCGTCTACAAAGCCGAGATCAAACAAAAGGAGACTGAACTGGTTGCACTCCAGGCTCGAATTAATCCCCATTTTCTCTATAACACGCTTGAGGTCATTCGGATGAGGGCAATCTCTCAGGGGGCGAAGGATGTCGGAGAGATGATTTACAGTTTATCCGTGTTATTCAAGAGCCTCGTTCAGCAAAAGAAAAACTATACACTGAAGGATGAGATGGAAGCTTGCCGTTTATATCTGGAGTTGTTTCGAATCCGGTATAAGGACATTTTCATGTATTCGATTCAGTTGGACCCCGTTCATAATCAACATCCGGTGGTCAAGCTATCCCTGCAGCCGATCATTGAGAATTATGTGGTGCACGGCATCCAGACAGAACGTTCGGATAATCAATTATCGATCGTTGTTGAAGAGCTGGATGATGTGTTGCAGGTTGAGGTCAGAGATAATGGCAAAGGTATTGAACCTGCACGTCTGACTGAAATTCTCGAAGAACTGGAACGTCCGGAAGAATCAGGCCAGATGTTCGGACTGCGAAGCGTGCACACCCGTTTGCGTTTCCTCTATGGACCGGAATTCGGCATCACGATCGAGAGTACACTCGGAGAAGGAACCCTAATCAGGGTACGTTATCCTCATACAGAAGGGACAGGTATTTAATATGTACAAGGTATTTATTGTGGATGATGAACCGTTCATCATTGAAGGGTTGTACGATATTTTGGATTGGTCGTCATTTGATATGGAAATTGTGAGCCATGCCGGCAATGGACAGGCCGCTTTAAACGCCTTGTCGGCGCAGCCTGTTGACATTCTGATTACGGATATATCCATGCCCTTCATGAATGGTCTGGATCTCATTCGGGCAGCAAGGCAAGTGCAGCCTGATATCAAGGTGATTATTCTTAGTGGTTTCAATGAGTTTGAATATCTGAAAGAAGGCATGCAGCTGGGCATCGAAAATTACCTTCTCAAACCGATCAATGTGGAAGAGTTGGAATCGACGCTTCGCAATACGGCTTCGAAGCTGGACCATGCGTTGTCTCCTCAAACGGATGATGCTTATGGTGTTCAAATTCTGAAAGACAATATTCTTCACCGATGGCTGACGGGACAGATCGCGGCTACGGAATTCGAGGAACGAGCACAGTTCTTGAACCTTTCGCTGGATGCACCAGATGTTGCAGTAGCTGTATTGCGAGCAAAAGGGGAAACATCCGGCATGTTCGAGCGAGTGGAGGAAATGCTGAAGGATAAGTCCTATGTGAATATATTTCATGACATCGATGGAGATATCGTCATGGTTGCTAATGTGCATGCAGGCGAGGACGAGAAAAAGGAGTTTATGGGTTGTCTTGAGGCATTGTCCGCTGCGCTGTGTGAGACACATCCTACTGTTCTGATTGGGGCAGGAAGTCTGAAGCGCGGACTTCACCATGCTCCTGCAAGCTATCAGGAGGCAAAAAAGGCACTCCAGTATGTGATGATCTATCCCGACCTTAAAGTGATTGATCATGCCATCTTGGACAAATGCGGAAGCTCTGCCTCTTCCTTCTCCATTGATTGGAAGGAGTACGCGAAGCTCATTCTGTCTCGCAATACAGAGCTGCTTGCTGAGCGAATTCGGCTTGATTTTGAACAGCATCGCGACGGGGTCACTCCGGCTGAGTTGCAGAACATCGCATTGGAAGTGGTCATTCGCTTCAAGATGGAGCTGGAGGGTATCAAACATTCGGATGAATCCGCCATTTACCAACGTGGACTTCGTCTTGTGCTGGACAGCGGAACCTTTGATGAACTCGTGCAGGCGTTGCAGCAGGTGGGTACGGAGACGATTCAGTCTCTGCTTCAGGATCTGAAGAATCCAATCGTCAACCAGGTGCTTCAACATATTGACAAACATTACGCAGAAGAGCTTTCCCTGAAGCTGCTGGGTGCTCACTATCATCTTCATCCGGTATATTTGGGACAACTGTTCCATAAGGAGACGGGGGAGACGTTTGCCGAATATATCAACAAATACCGGATTGAACGTGCCAAGGAACAGCTGCGCAATTCGAATCTGAAAGTACATGAGATCGCAAGGAATGTCGGGTACTGGGAGACAGGATATTTCTATAAACAGTTTAGGAAATATGTGGGAATATCACCTACCGATTTTAAGGTTTTTGGATAATTTCCAGTGGAGTATCAATTGGACCATTGGACTGACATGGATGAGACATTCTGAGGACAGAAGGGCATGCAGTGCGTTGGTGCCAAATGTTACTCAGCATATCTTTTTTATGTAAGCGATTTATTCAAATAGGTACTAATTAATGAATTCGTACTGATTTCTCTTTAATTTGTACCTCGAAAACTTAAGTTTATCTTCTTTTTGAAAATGCTTTCATTCGATAAGGTTAAAGCAGTTAGTTTGTAGAGCTAAAGGGAACACGAAAAGGGAGGATCAAGGAAATGAGTAAACAAAGAAAAAGTTTTTCTCTCGTACTTGCATTATTGATGGCGGTTACACTTGTTCTTAGCGCCTGTGGAGGAAGCAAGGATGCGTCAGAATCAGGGGGAGCAGGTGAGGATCCTGTCGAGCTGATCTGGTATACCATCGGTACTCCTCAGAAAGATGTTAATAAAGTGATGGAAGAAGTCAGCAAGTACACCAAAGAAAAAATCAATGCCACAGTTACGATGAAGATGGTTGACTGGGGTGACTATCCGCAAAAGATGCAAGTTAACGTGGCATCCGGCGAGCCAATGGACATTCTGTTTACTTCATCCGGCGGATTCGATTATGTTCAAAACGCCAGAAAGGGTGCATTCCTGGAACTGGATGACTTGCTCCCTAAATACGGACAGGATCTCATTAAAACCATTGATCCTGCATTCCTGAGCGGTTCAAAAGTAGACGGACACAACTACGGAATTCCAGCTAACAAGGAGCTGCCTCAACAAGAGGTATGGCGTTTCAACAAAACGCTGCTTGAAAAATACAAAATGGACATCTCCAATATTCGTACGTTAGACAGTCTGGAGCCTTTGCTCAAAACAATCAAGGAAAATGAGCCAAGCGTGACTCCATTTGGAATGGATAAAAATTTCGTTCCTTATGTCCCTTATGACTACGTCATTCAGAATTTGCCAATGGCAATCAAACTGGATACAACGGATTACAAGATTGTGAACATTCTGGATACTCCGGAAATGAAAGCAGCTCTCAAAACGATGAGCAAGTACTACAAAGCTGGTTATGTATCGCCAGAGGCTGCAACAACAGGTTCGACCAACGACCTGACTACATCAGGCAACTGGTTCCTGGACCGTGCACAGACACAACCGCTCGCGGACAATCAATGGTCGGCAAGTTACGGATATCCGGTAGTTTCCACACCAGCGAGTGACGCGATCATCACGAACACGTCTGTACAAGGTTCGATTATGGCTATCTCAGCCAACTCCGAATATCCGGAGAAAGCAATGGAGTTCCTGAACCTGTTGAATACAGATCCAGTGCTGCGCAATATGGTTGATTCCGGTATTGAGGGCGTTCACTACAAAAAAGTGGATGACACGCACATGGAAAATTTGGCTGAATCCAAAAACTACGATATGCCTTCTTACTCCCTTGGTAACAACATGTTGTTGTATCTGAACAACAATGACCCGGATAACAAATGGGATGAGTTCAAGAAGTTTAATGCAGAGGGTGTAAATTCTCCAATTCTGAGCTTTAACTTTGACTCAAGTAACGTGTCGTCGGAACTGACTGCCGTACAGAATGTCAAAGAGCAATACTGGGCCGCATTGATGACAGGTACGCTGGACCCAGAGAACAATTTGGAGCAAGTGATTGAGAAGTTCAATCAAGCCGGACTTGAAAAAGTGATGGCTGAAGCCCAAACCCAGCTTGATGCCTGGAGAGCGGCAAATAAGTAAGGGTAAATTCAGGGATCGGGCCGCTGCTTGTTGCGCCCGATCCTTTTTCATTCAAGCCTGAAGGAGGATCTCCATATGACCGCATTTTTGAAAAATCTGATTAGAAACCGAGTCATGCTGTTCATGGTGCTGCCAGGCGCCATCTGGTTCTTCTTCTTCTCCTACTTGCCATTGGTGGGTACAGTAGCAGCATTTAAGCAATATCGCTTTAGCCGCGAAGGCTTCTGGGCAAGTCTGATGAAGAGTGAATGGGTGGGTTGGGATAACTTTAAATTCCTGTTCAGCACGAACGATGCCTGGCTTATTACCCGCAATACGCTTTTTTATAACATCGCCATTATTGTTCTGGGGCTGGTATTCGCTGTAGGTTTGGCAATTCTGCTCTCGGAGCTGGTTAATAAACGGTTGGCCAAATTGTATCAGACAGGTATGTTCCTACCGTATTTTCTATCCTGGGTCATTGTTGGATACTTCGCGTTCAGCTTCCTGAGCATGGACCGGGGGATGTTGAACCAAATTATTGGATGGTTCGGCGTGGAGCCGATTCAGTGGTATTCGGAAGCGAAGTACTGGCCGTATATCCTGGTGTTCGTCGCTTTATGGAAAACCATCGGGTACAACAGCATCGTCTATCTCGCTTCAATCCTGGGGATTGATCGGTCACTGTATGAGGCAGCGATGATCGACGGTGCAAACAAATGGCAGCAGATTCGCAATATAACGATTCCATTGCTATCCCCTATCATCATTATTATGACCTTGCTGGCCGTTGGCCGTATCTTCTATGCCGACTTTGGTCTCTTCTATCAGGTTCCGAGGGATTCAGGTACGTTGTATTCTGTCACAAATGTTATTGATACGTATGTGTATCGCGGCTTGAAAACGAGCGGTGAGATTGGCATGAGTACAGCTGCCGGATTGTATCAATCCGTTGTGGGCTTTGTACTTGTTATCATTTCCAACTATGTTGTACGCAAAATCGATAAAGATAGCAGCCTATTCTAGGATAAGGGAAAGGAGTGAACCACTGTGGCTCAACTCGTAAAAAAACGCGACTTCCATCATGTATCCAATGGCTGGAACGTAATTATGAACATCATAGCGGGTCTATTCGCTTTAATTTGTGTATTTCCTTTTGTGTTTGTGGTCATCATCTCGCTCACGGACGAGAAGGTACTGGCCCGTGACGGGTACCGACTTATTCCCGCGGAGTGGAGTCTCGCAGCCTATCAGTTTGTCTGGCAGAGTGGAGATACGCTGCTGCGAGCGTACGGGGTAACTATTCTGGTCACGGTACTGGGTACCATTGTCAGTTTAATTCTAATGTCATTGTACGCCTATGCGATTTCCCGCAAGAGCTTCCGTTATCGGAGATTTTTCTCCATATTTGCCATCCTGACCATGTTGTTCAACGGCGGGATGATTCCAACCTATATGGTCGTATCCCAGCTTCTTGGATTGAAAGATACCTTATGGGCACTGATCCTGCCACTTGCAATGAATGCCTTCTATATCATGATCCTGCGTACGTTCTATTCAACCAGTGTACCGGATGCGGTCATTGAATCGGCAAAAATCGATGGAGCCGGAGAATTTTATACGTTTTTGAAAATTGTCATTCCATTGTCTCTGCCGGGGCTGGCGACGATCGGTTTGTTTAGTACGCTCGGTTACTGGAACGATTGGTTCAATGCGCTGTTATATATCGATAATCCGAACCTCGTACCGCTGCAATCCATGCTGATGCGGATCGAATCCAGCATCCAGTTCATCCAGCAGAACTCGGCGAACAGCTCGATGAGTCTGGCGGCGATGCAATCCATTCCGCAGGATACTTCACGGATGGCTATGGTGGTTCTCGCCACATTGCCGATTATTTTCGCTTATCCGTTCTTCCAGCGTTACTTTGTACAGGGTCTGACGGTCGGAGCCGTTAAAGAGTAACCGAATCACTTCTACAGATGGAGGCATCGAAGGATGATGATATATAAGGATAAAAGCAAATCGGTGGAAGAGCGAGTAGAACATCTGCTGAGCTTAATGACGACGGAGGAAAAAGCGGGTCAACTCATCCAGCCCTTTGGCTGGCAGACCTATACGAATGATGAGGGAAACATCACGCTGAATGAATCCTTTAAGCAGCAGGTGGAAAACGGGGGCGTAGGCTCCCTGTATGGTGCGCTTCGTGCAGATCCATGGACGGGTGTTACGCTTGAAAATGGACTGTCTGCCAGAGAAGGGGCAGAAGCCGTAAACCTCATTCAGCGTCATGCTGTAGAGCATTCCAGACTGGGGATTCCCATTCTGATCGGAGAGGAATGCTCACACGGACATATGGCGATTGACGGTACAGTCTATCCGGTTCCCCTGCTCTTGGGCAGTACCTGGAACGTGGACCTGTACCGTGATATGTGCCGGGCGGTTGCCCGTGAGACGCGTGCTCAGGGCGGTGCGGTAACGTATTCCCCGGTACTGGATGTTGTACGTGATCCACGCTGGGGACGTACCGAGGAATGCTTTGGAGAAGATCCATACCTTATTGGCGAACTGGCTGTTGCATCCGTTCAAGGACTTCAGGGCGAAAGTTTGGACCAAGAGGATGCGGTAGCGGCTACACTGAAACACTTTGTCGGTTATGGCAGCTCGGAAGGTGGACGCAATGCGGGACCGGTGCACATGGGCTGGCGTGAACTGCTGGAAGTAGATCTGTATCCGTTCCGAAAAGCTGTTGAAGCAGGCGCTCAATCCATTATGCCGGCCTATAACGAAATCGACGGCATCCCGTGTACGGTTAATACGGAATTGCTGGAGGATGTTTTGCGAAAAGATTGGGGTTTTGACGGTCTGGTCATTACGGACTGTGGAGCCATCAACATGCTCTCCAATGGGCATGATGTGGCAACCGATGGATTGGAAGCATCCGTACAGGCCATCCAGGCAGGCATTGATATGGAAATGTCCGGTGAGATGTTTGGACAATATCTGGTGCAGGCGATCTCGGAAGGCAAGCTTGAAATGCATGTACTGGATCAGGCTGTCCGCCGCGTGCTGGCGCTGAAATTCAAGCTGGGACTATTCGAGAAGCCTTATGTGGATGCTGATCGAGCGGCAGAAGTCATTGGCAGTGAAGAGCATATTCAACTGGCACGCCAATTGGCTGCAGAAGGTGTGGTCTTGCTTAAAAATGAAGCTGCAGCTCTGCCTCTGTCGGCGGCAACAGCAGGCCGAATTGCTGTCATTGGTCCTAATGCAGACCAAGCCTACAACCAGTTGGGCGATTATACATCTCCCCAACCGAAATCCAAAGTGGCTACGGTGCTGGATGGCATCCGCAGTAAGCTTGCCGTTAGTAAGAGTGGGCATTCGGGGGAAGGCTCTGATGGAAATTCGAATGGTGAAGTCGAAGTGCTCTACGCACCGGGTTGCCGCATCAAGGGCGATTCAAGGGAAGGGTTCGAGCACGCGATAGAAACTGCGCGCCAAGCCGATACAGTCATCATGGTCGTTGGCGGCTCAAGCGCCCGTGATTTTGGTGAAGGAACGATCGATCTGAAAACCGGTGCTTCCAATGTGTCGGATAATTCATGGAATGACATGGAGTGCGGGGAAGGTATTGACCGTATGACGCTTGGTCTTGCGGGAGTACAACTGGAGCTGATTCAAGAGATTCACAAGCTCGGCAAAACACTTGTCATTGTTTATATTAACGGTCGTCCGATTACCGAGCCTTGGGTAGATGAACATGCCGATGCCATTCTGGAAGCATGGTATCCAGGCCAGGAGGGCGGACATGCCATTGCGGACATTTTATTTGGCGATGTGAATCCGTCCGGCAAATTGACAATCTCCATTCCGAAGCATGTGGGTCAATTACCGGTCTACTACAATGGTAAACGATCACGCGGCAAGCGATATTTGGAAGAGGATTTGGAGCCTCGCTATCCATTCGGATATGGGCTTAGTTATACTACGTTTGATTACAGCGAGCTGAAGCTGAGTACGGAATCGATGACAGCAGACGAGACGGTTACCGTATCCGTGAATGTCACCAATACAGGGGCTTGCAGAGGTGCAGAAGTTATTCAGATGTACGTATCCGATCTGGTCAGCCGAGTGGCTCGTCCAGCCAAGGAGTTGAAGGGGTTTGCTAAAGTGAATTTGGAACCCGGAGAGACGCAGACTGTAACCTTCCATATTGGAGCGGAGCAGCTGCAATATATCGGTCGTGATCTCACGCCTGTCGTTGAGCCAGGACAATTCCATATTCATATCGGAAGACATGTGAATGATACGCAGTTCACCGAGCTGACGGTAGAGGGGGCGTAAGGAAATGGAACGCATCAGACGATTTATTCGCGAGTTATCCGAACGTCAGTGGCTGGAGCAAATGGAGCTGCGCAGCTGGGACATCACTCGCGCTTATTATAAAGTACCAGGACAATATGAAGATCAGAAGGCCTATCCGGAAGGAGAGGGATTAGATCGTTTCCCGAGCGATCAGGGAACGACTTATTTCTTCCGTACTCGTCTGAAAGTTCCTGCCTCCTGGCAGAAGGAACCTTACGGACTTGTATTTGAATCCGGTGGAGAAGGCTTGCTGCGGGTGAATGGACACTCCTATCAGGGGCTGGATCGCAATCATACGTATGTAACACTCGATCCTTCCCGAATCGGGGCACAGCCCGACCTTGAGATTGAGTTATTTGATCCGGTGCCTGAGCCTGTTGATCCATTAAATCAGCAAGCGGTTATTCAGCCGCCGATTACATCGATCCACAGTTTGTTGGTGCGACCGAATGAAACTGTCCGCAGCCTGATGTACACGGTCACGATTGTGCGTGATTCCGCGGTGCTGCTTCCAGAAAGTGATTTCCGCCGTGTGCGCCTGCTGGAAGCGATCTATCGAGCGATGGATCAATTTGTTGGTCTGACTGAAGAGGCTGTCAAGCAGGGAAATGGCATCTACAGTATCGAAGAAAGATTGATTCATGAAGTGCGTGAGATTGGTGGAAACGCCGAAGGCTTGGAGCATATGGTGGGGCAATCGCACATCGATATTGCCTGGCTATGGCCTGTACGTGAGACGGTGCGGAAGACCAGTCGTACATTCTCCACGGTGGATGCACTTATGAATGAATATCCCGATTATATTTATTCACAGAGCCAGCCTTTGCTCTATGCTTTTCTGAAGGAACATGATCCGGAGCTGTATGAACGGGTGAAGAAGCGCATTGCCGAAGGAAGATGGGAACTGGTTGGCGGTATGTGGGTTGAGCCGGATCTGAACATTCCGAGCGGGGAATCTCTGATTCGTCAGATGTTATACGGTCAGCGCTTTTATATGGAGGAGTTCGGCAAAACATCCCGGATTGAGTGGCTGCCAGATACATTTGGTTATTGTGCTTCCCTGCCTCAGATTTTGAAGCATGGGAATGTCGAGTACTTTATGACGACCAAGCTCGGATGGAATGATACGAACGTGTTCCCATATGACCTTTTCCACTGGGTAGGCATTGATGGAACGGCTATCCTGTCTTATCTCAATCATGGTGTCAACGAGCACACGCTGCCGAAGGACATTCATGATCATTGGCAGTCTTACCGCGAGAAAGCGGCGCATCCTGAGCATATGCTTCTGTATGGGCATGGCGACGGCGGTGGTGGCGTAACACGAGAGATGCTGGAGTATGTGGATCGTTCGGAGTTGATGGTGGGACAGCCGAAGAATGGGTATAGCACGGCCGGAGCCTTTTTTGCCGGAATCGAGAAGGCACAGCCTGATCTTCCGAAATGGCATGGCGACCTGTATTTGGAGCTTCACCGGGGTACCTATACGACTCATGGCCGCAATAAGCGCAACAACCGGAAGGCTGAGGTGCTTTATCGTGAAGCGGAGCTCTGGAACACCCTTGCACTATCGCATATGGATGCACAGCAGGAAGCGGAAGTACGCTCTTCCCTGCATGATGGCTGGAAGCTGATCTTGCTGAATCAATTCCATGATATTATCCCTGGTTCGGCCATTACGGAATCCTATGTAACTTCGGATGAGGAGTATGTTCGGGTATTTGAGTTAGGTAGAGCAGGATTGAATCAAGGGGTTGCGGCATTGACGAAGGAGATTAACACGCAGGGGCCTGAGGGTTCTGTTCCCTACGTTGTGTTCAACAGCCTCGGCTGGACTCGAAGTGCAGTCATTCAACTTCAAATGCATGATGGATTTGATCGTTACGTCATAGATGAAGAGGGCCAGCGTTTGCGAATGGATCGGGAGGATGGACAAATTTCGATCCTGGTAACCGACATTCCAGCGTTTGGGCATAAGACGATTTGGCTTGTACCGGAAAATGCAAGAGAAACGAATGTACGGGAAATGGCGAGCATTGCTGGCCAAAAGAACTTTACAGATACATGGGAAACCGCGTATTACCACGTGCAGTTTAACGATCGAGGCGAGATATCCCGCTTGTGGGACAAGACAGCAGAACGCGAGATCCTGAAGCCGGGTGAACGCGGCAATCAATTTCAATTTTTCCATGACCGTCCGACGCTTTGGGATGCCTGGGATATCGACAGCCGTTATGAGGCCCAGGTTGCTGGAGAAGCGGAGCTTGTGGAGAAGAAATTGGTGCTGGCAGGCACGACGAAGGATGTAATTCGCTTCCGCTGGAAAATCCATCAGTCGGAAATCACGCAGGACGTTATATTCTATCATGACCATCGACGGATCGATTTCAAGACCCATGTGAGCTGGAATGAAGATCATAAATTGCTCAAAGTAGGCTTCCCGATCGATGTAGTGACTTCCAAAGCAACCTATGAAATTCCATTCGGTGCATTGGAGCGTCCGACCCATCGCAACACGAGTTGGGAGCAAGCTCAGTATGAAGTGTGCGGACACCGCTTCGCAGATGTCGCGGAGTACGGATATGGCGTCAGTTTGCTTAATGACTGCAAATACGGATACGACGTACAGGGAAGCACGATTCGCCTCTCCTTGCTGCGTGCACCGAGATGGCCTGACCGGACTGCGGATCTTGGAGAACATCACTTCACCTATTCCCTGTATCCACATGAAGGTGACTGGAGAAGTGCACATACCGTGCGTCAGGCAGCCGAATTGAATCATGAAGTGCCAGTGCATCAGATGGACCAGAACGAAGGTGTACGGCCGCCAACTGGAGCATGGATTAAATTCGATGGCAGCCATGTCATCTTGGATACGGTCAAACCAGCTGAGGGAGGACACGGTACAGTACTCCGTTTCTATGAATCTTCAGGCATACGGGAACGGGTGACGCTACAATGGCCGCATGCATTTGAGCAAGCCTATCACTCCAATGCTTTGGAAGATGCAGGCGAACCGCTGGCCAGTACCAATGGTCAGATTACTTTGTCCTTTAAACCTTACGAAATAAAAACCGTGCTACTACGGTAAACCTTTTTGAAATACTCTGAGCTATGTAAGATGAACTAAACCATGTACACGAAAACGTAGAGTGCAGAACCAGATGGAGAAGCGAAGTGTTCGCCTTTATCCCCGGATTTTCCCTTTGGAGAAGGGAATCAAAAAAATCTGGGGATAACAGCGATCGGAAGATGGTACTGCAATCGTAGTGTCCTAGTGTACAGTTAATGGGTTTATCTTGCTATGGCTACACCATTCAATTTGTTTAAGGAGTGCACTCATTCATGGAACAATTCAGACTACCCAAAATACCGATGCCACCTGTTGCATTGCCACAAGCCGTTCAGGCTGTAATGGAAGAAGCGGAGCAGAAGCTGGCGCATCGACCGAAGCTGCTTCAGCTATTCAAGAACTGTTTTCCCAATACGATTGAAACGACAACGAAATTAATGGATGACGGCACGACCTTTGTCATCACGGGCGATATTCCCGCTTCCTGGCTGCGTGATTCCGTGGAGCAAGTGGTGCACTATATTCCGTTTGCGAAGGAAGATGCAGATCTGCAACGGATCATTGGCGGTCTGATCAAGCGCCACATCCAGTACGTTCATATTGATCCGTATGCCAATGCCTTCAATGAGACAGCCAATGACTGGCACTGGAACACAACCGACGTGACGGAGATGTCACCTTGGGTATGGGAGCGCAAATTCGAGATTGATTCCCTGTGCTTTGTTATCCGTCTGGCTTATTTATATTGGAAAGAAACCGAATTGACGGATATTTTTGACTCCAGCTTCAAAGCCGCAATGCTCAAAATCGTGGATTTGTTCCGCGTGGAGCAGCATCACATGGAGCAATCACCATATAGCTTTACCCGCAATAACGGCATTGCTACGGATTCAATCCGCAATAATGGACGAGGTATGCCCGTCAATTACACAGGCATGATCTGGTCTGGATTCCGTTCGAGTGATGATGCATGTGATTTCCACTACAACATCCCTGGCAATATGTTTGCCGTTGTTGCCCTGCGTCATATGCAGGAGTTCGCGGAGTGGGTATTCCGTGACATGGCACTTCTACAGGAGCTTAAGGATTTGGAAGCTGAAGTAGATCATGGTATTCAGCTTTACGGGATTTACCGTCATCCTGAATTTGGACCGATCTACGCGTATGAGACCGATGGCTTCGGCAACTACTGCCTGATGGATGATGCGGGTACACCGGGACTGATGTCCATTCCTTACCTTGGCTATGTCACAGCGGATGATCCGATCTATCAGAATACGAGACGTTTTGCGCTCAGCAAAGAGAATCCATTCTATTATGAAGGCAAAGTTGCCAAAGGAATCGGCAGCCCGCATACACCGCCGGACTACATCTGGCATATGGGTCTGTCCATGCAGGGGTTAACGGCCCAGTCTGCTGAAGAGAAGCTGGAGATTATTCGGATGCTGGAAGCAACAGATGCGGATACAGGGTATATGCATGAAGGTTTCCATGCCGATGATCCGACGATATTCACAAGAAAATGGTTTGCCTGGTCCAACAGCCTGTTCTCCCAGCTGGTCTATAAATCCATGAAGGATGGCCTGCTATGAGTAGCGCACAGGTGAAGGGAACCAAGCTGATTATTTTCTCTGATCCAGCGTTTCCGGTGCAAGGCACGTTGCCATCGCAAGATGCTCTTGATTTATGGAAAACATCCGAAGAAGTCATCGTTGTAGGCGCGGATGAATTGGCTTCGGTTTTGAGCAGGGCGGCAGGTGAAGGGTGTTTCGTGAATCTGCATGCACCCTATTTTCCAAAATCGGCTTGGACTGAAATTTCAGCTTTTCTTCATCAGGGCGGAAGCCTGATCAGCGTTGGTGGCGCACCTTTCAAACGTCCTGTTCGTCAGGAGAACGGGGCATGGGTCTCCGAGTCGGAACAAACGGCGTATCATCAGGAACTATACATTCATGAGGCGTTACAGGTATCCGCAGCCAAAGTGGATTCACTAAATTCATCCGAAGATATTCCACTCCTTGCAGGTAAGGAAGGGATGTTCGAGAGTGCGGATACGTGGAATCTGGTACCCCATACAACCAAAACAAGTGATTTGCCACATCAGATGGGTTCTTCAGGTCCGATGAGCACGCAGATTTCTCCGCTGCTCCGTGGCTACAGCAAGGATGGTCGTAGCATCGCTGCCCCGATCGTATTGTGGGAAAACTCCCGCAGTACGTTTGCCGGTTCACGCTGGCTGTTTGTGCATTTGCCTCTGACAGCTACCTTCTGGGAACAGAACGGAGCAGCTGAAATGGTGAATTGGGCACTGTATTGCGCCAAAGGTGTGACCGAGCTATCTCTGAAGCCGAACTATGCTTCGTATGAACCGGGTGAACGAGCTTCACTGATTCTCCAAACTCAAATTCTACAGCGTGCGGGCAGCAGACGAAGTGAGCCTGAGGTGTGGACGTTTTATTTGACGGTTGAACGGGAGAATCGCACCAATGGCACGGTAGAGAAGGTATGGAATCATCACCTGGAGATGGAAATTTCCGGCGAGCAGCGTTTTGAACGCATTCTTCTTCCGGTTTCAATCGAGAGCGGGCTGTACCGCATCGTGAGTCGTGTTCAGGCACCAGATGGAGAAGTTCGTATACTGCGGCAGGGTTTCTGGGGGCAAGACGCGGCCTTGTTGGCAGAAGGTGAAGTTATTACACGCAGCAGAGATTATTTTATCAAAGACGGGCGTCCACTGCCTGTTGTTGGTATGACCTACATGACCTCTGACGTAGCACGGAAATTTCTGTTCTTGCCCAATGCAGATGTGTGGGATCGGGATATGGCACAGATGGCGAAAGCGGGCATTAACTGGATTCGGACCGGGATCTGGACTGCCTATCGCAACATGATGCAGGTGGATGGACACATGTCCGAGGATGTACTGCGCGCCATTGATGCGTTCCTGTTAACGGCAAAACGGCATGGCCTTCAAGTGACGTTTACCTTTTTCTCCTTTACACCTGAGACGTGGGAAGGAACGAATCCGTATCTGGACCCGCAGAGCGTAGATGCACAGAAACGATTCATCCGCAGCATTGTCAGTCGTCACAGACATTCCACACATGTGGACTGGGATTTGATTAATGAACCGTCGATGTTTGATCCGGTGCGCATATTCTCGAATGGTCCACGTTCGGCACGAGATTTGTATGAGCAGCAGGCATTTATCGAGTGGCTTCAGCAGCGTCATCAGACGATTGAAGCGCTGCAGGAGGCATGGAACATGTCACCTAAGCAGCTCCCGGACTTTACGGCAGCAGTCATTCCAGAGCCGGAAGAGATCAATTTCGATGTTCAGGATATGCACAAGGCTAAAAAAGGAACACGCTGGCTCGATTACTGTCTCTTCTCGATGGAGATGCATAATGTTTGGGCGAGAGAGCTTGTAGGCACAATCAAGGATCTCGTTCCTAATCACCTGGTTACCGTTGGACAGGATGAAGCTCTTGGAGCACAGCGGCCTTCACCGTTCTTCTATGAACAGGAAGTGGATTATACAACGGTGCATTCCTGGTGGCTCAACGATGATCTGATCTGGGACGGTATTTTTGCCAAAACACCACATAAACCGAATCTCATTCAGGAGACAGGCATCATGTATGTGGAAACGCCGGATGGCCGGGCCAAACGCACAGAGGAAGAGCTTCACAGCATTCTGGAGCGTAAATACGCTTATGCCTTCTCAACAGGTGGTGCCGGAGCCGTGCAGTGGATCTGGAATACCAACTTCTATATGGATAATGCCAATGAATCTCATATCGGGGCGCTGCGAGCGGACGGTACGGAAAAACCTGAGGCCGATGTGTCTTATGACTATGGACGATTTATGGAACAGATTCGAGACTTGTTTACCGATCGTGAGCTGGAGGAAGTTGTAGTAGTCTTCCCGTATTCCAACGACTTCTCGAACCGTGCCCTTGCTTACGATGCAACAACGAAACTTACCCGTGTGATGGCTTATGAGTTAAAGCTGCCGTTCCGGGCTGTATCCGAGTATCATCTGGAAGCTTTGAAGCAGCAGCCACCGAAGCTGATCATGGTTCCGAGTCCGCACAACATGGACAACGGTGCGTTAAGCGAGCTGCTGAACTTCGCGGAGAAGGAAGGAGCTACGCTGCTTATTACCGGACCGCTCGGTTTGGATGCCTATTGGAAGAGAAGTGAACGGGCAGATCACCTTGTAGGCGAGCGCAGTCTGGGCAACGTACAGCGAGAAGAAATGCTAAATATTAACGGGGTGAATCACCGCGTCACGTATGGTCGTCGCCGGATTGCCGAGGTGGCAAAGGAAACGTTGCTTCATGCGGAGAATCATACACCTGATGAAGTAGTATTACTGCCATTAGGCAAAGGCAAATTGATCTGGAGTCCGCTGCCGCTGGAGTTGAATGGCCGGGATGAGCCGCTGGCAGACCTGTATCGATATGCGTCAGAAGTGGCTGGCATTGAACATGAGCTGGAATGGGTATCTGGCGGTGATCTGGCAGGGATTTATGGCCGGAAGCTAAGCTTCCCGAAAGGAAATCTGTACGTATTCGTGTCAGAATTCGCTTGGGATCATGAGGTGAAAGTCAGAGATAAGCGTACAGGAGTTCTGTATACGTTCCTGTTGGAGAAAAATCGTTCTGTGCTGTTTGCCACAGATGCTGCCGGACAGCTGCAAGCCGTGTATCGTCCGGATGAGGTAGAGATTGTACAACAAGAGGTAGAGGGGGAATAATTCAATGACCAAACCAACAAGCAAGTCAAAGAGAGCACATATTATTTCTCACACGCACTGGGATCGGGAATGGTATCTGCCGTATGAGAAGCACCATATGCGATTGGTTCAACTGGTGGATTCATTACTGGATCAGCTCGATCAGGGCCCTGATTTCAAAAGTTTTTACCTGGACGGCCAAACCATCATTATTGAGGACTATCTCCAGGTTCGACCTGAGCAGAAGGAACGGCTGGAGAAGCATATACGTGATGGACGAATTGTCATTGGACCATGGTATATCCTGCAAGATGCCTTCCTGACCAGTGGTGAAGCGAATGTACGTAATATGCAGGTCGGGCATCGGGATGCAAAGCGTTACGGGACACCTTCAAAGATTGGATATTTCCCCGATACCTTTGGACTGGTGGGACAGACACCACAGCTTATGCTGCAATCGGGCATCGATAATGTCTTCTTCGGACGGGGTGTGAAGCCAACGGGCTTCAACAACACAGTGTCTGACGCTGGATACGAATCCAGTTTCTCAGAGCTGATGTGGGAAGGCCCGGATGGATCGAAGGTGCTCGGTGTTTTATTTGCCAACTGGTACTCCAACGGGAATGAGGTTCCGGTGGACGAAGCTTCGGCTCGCAAGTTCTGGGAAACCAAGCTCGCAGACGCAGAGAAATATGCATCGACAAATGAATTGCTGTACATGAACGGATGTGATCACCAGCCGATTCAGAAGGATCTGCCTGAAGCCATCCGTATGGCTGAACAGTTGTATCCCGATATCGAGTTTGTTCACTCCAACTTCCCTGACTATCTGTCAGCCTTGAAAGAATCTGCGGTTCAAGAGCTGTCTGTTGTAAAAGGAGAGCTGCGCAGTCAACGTACCGACGGCTGGGGCACTCTGGTGAACACAGCTTCGGCTCGCGTTTATCTGAAACAGATGAACCAGTTGGGACAGGCCATGCTGGAAAAGGTGGCTGAGCCACTGGCTTCGTTCGCGCACCTGTTAGGTCATCCTTATCCTCATGATCAACTCACTTATGCCTGGAAAACGTTGATGCAGAATCATCCGCATGACAGCATCTGTGGCTGTAGCGTAGACGAGGTGCATCGCGAGATGGTCACACGCTTCGATAAGAGCCGTCATGTCGCTGAGGCCCTGATTGAGGATAGCACCAGCCAAATCGCAACAGCGGTAGATACTTCAACCTTTGAACGCTATGGTGAAGAAGCACGGCCTGTGGTTGTGTTTAATACATCGGGATGGGAGCGCAGCGGTGTGGTTCAGGTAGAACTGGATGCGGCCCGTCTGTACTTCCGTGAAGGCTTCTCATTGGAGGATATGGCTGCCAAAATGAACGCCATTGACCTGTCAGGCCGTATATTGGTGGATGAAGAAGGTAAACCAGTTCCTTGTACGGTAGAGGATTTGGGTCTGCAGTTCGGATATGATCTGCCGGATGACCGATTCCGTCAGCCCTATAGCTGCCGTCGGGTCAGCATTACGTTTGAAGCAGGGAACGTGCCTGCACTTGGCCTGAAGACGTATGCTTTGGTTCGCATGAACAGCAATGCTGCGATTGATTCAAATGCTGTTGCTGGGGAGTCTGTAGATACCAATGCGAATTCAACTACACTGCTGCGTGGTGAACGTGGCATGGAAAATGAATATTTGATCGTAAATATTGCAGACAATGGCTCATTTGCACTTACGGATAAACGGACAGGCCGGACGTACAAGGATCTTGGCGTGTATGAAAATGTCGGCGATATCGGCAATGAGTACATGTTCAAACAGCCGGAGAACGAAGTGGCATTGACCACGAAGGATCTTCAGGCAGAGATTCGGGTCATCGAAGATGCGTCTTACAGAGCATCCTACGAAATTGTTCATCATTGGGAGATTCCTGAATCCGCTGACGAAGTGCTTGATCGTGAGCAGCGGGAACTGATCTATTACCCGCATCGCAAAGCGCAACGTTCCAAGGAACTGGTTACGCTGAAGATCCGAACCATTGTGTCTTTAAGTCGCAGTGGAAAAGGCGTCAAGCTCGAAACAACCTTCAACAATCAGGCGAAGGATCATCGGGTGCGAGCACTCTTCCCGACGGATCTGACAGCGGCTGTTCATCACGTGGACTCGATGTTCGAAATTGCTGCTCGTGATAATACGCCTGCACCGGAATGGCAGAATCCGAGCAACACTCAGCATCAGCAAAGTTTTGTTGATGTGAGCGAGGATCAGGCTGGATTGGTTGTAGCCAATCTGGGTCTGAATGAATATGAGGTTCTTGAGGATGGACGGAATACGATTGCCGTGACATTGCTTCGTGCGGTGGGAGAGCTTGGAGACTGGGGATTGTTCCCGACACCGGAAGCTCAGTGTCTCGGAGAGCATTCCTTCCAGCTGGAGATCATCCCTCATGACGGGAACGGAGCTACCTCCGGAGCATACATTGAAGCTTACCAGTTCCAGATTCCATGGACTGTGGCTCAGACGGACGTACACCCGGGTTTCCTGACGCCAAGCAACACACCGTTTGAGTGGCAAGGGGACGGTCTTGCGTTTTCTTCACTGAAGGTGAACGAGGATTCGGGTGATCTGATGTTACGTTGGTATAACATGAGATCTAATACGACGGAATTGAAATTTGCTGCTTCGGAGTCCATCCCGCAAGCATTGGCAGACGCATATCAGAGCAACATTCTGGAGGAAGAGACAGGCAAGCTGAATGCTTCTATTATAAATGAATCCTCGGCTGCTATGATTAGCAAGGAATGGGCTTTGCAGGCGGGACCTTGCGAGATTGTTACGGTGGGGTTGCGTCGTTAATTTGGCAAGCGTGATCGGATCAATTCTTCGTGTAGAGTCTACCTGGAGTTCAACGGACTGTCATCGAATGGATAATGTTTTTTCCAGCTGAAAATGTTGAGTTATTCCTCAAGTTTATATAGAATGAACAGTAGCATTACAAAGCGATCGAAGGTTACCCTGCCATCATGATGGTCATCGTAAAATTCAATTGTTCATTCTATATTGAAACTATTAAGGAGGCTTGAAGCCATGGAATCCTTGGGAGGACTGCTTCAGCAGCTGAATCCTTCCTTTCGTGAACAGTCGCGGCGGATTGCGGCGGAATTGATGGAAGATCCGTACGTACGCGAATTCCGCGCAGGTCATCCTGAACTGAAAGATGCACAGCTTATTACCGATCTGAGCAAGCTGTATCAGTATGCCAAAGATTCGAAGAACTGTGCGAATTGTCCGGGGCTCGACAACTGTCCTAACGATTTCCAGGGTCACTTTTGCAAACTGGAAGTAGAGCATTTTAACGGTAAACCCGAAATTATAGATAAAAAAGCACCTTGTTCCAAACATATCGCCCGGCAAAACGAGCATGTTATCAAGCAGAGAATCCGCAGTTTCTATGTGGACGAGCGTGCGCTCAATGCAGGATATAACGATGTGGAGATTATGGGCAAGGATCGGATGCGTGCTCCGGCGGTGAACCAGGTTCTGCGTTATATTAACGAGACCAAGGAGAATGGATTGTCTCCGCAAGGACTGTTTTTGGAAGGATCATTTGGAACGGGCAAGACGTTTCTAATGTGTTATCTGCTTCATGAACTCGCGGTTGTGGGCCACACCGGTGTCATTATCTACATGCCTGACTTTGTGGAGGATCTGAAATCCATGATCAGTGAAGGAAACAAGCTGAAGGAAACGACGGATATTCTGAAAAGCTGTGATCTGCTCATCTTTGATGATATTGGGGCAGAGAATCTGAACCCATGGGTTCGGGATCATGTGATGGGTTCCATTCTGAATTATCGTATGAATCGCAAGCCTACATTTTATACGTCCAACTACAACTTGGATGGGCTGGAGAAACATCTTAGCTTCACCAGCAGGGACGGCGAGGAAATGAACAAAGGCCAGCGTTTGATGGACCGGATTCGTCCGTTTGTGGATGTCATCTCGGTTCGGGGTGAGAATCAACGGGGCAAACGTTAATCCCTATTATGTCACCGATCTTATCTGATTATTTTTACACATATAGTCGAGTCCCAAAAAAAGCCTGGCTTTCGCATTGTTGCGAAAACCGGGCTTTTCTGGCCTGCGTGGAGCCTGAAGATCCTATTCGGTAATAAATTTGAAGATAACCATTCCGAAAAAGATGACCGTCATCAGGCCGGCCATGCCAGTAACACCCGCTATAAGATCAAACAGATCGTTACGGGGTTCCTCGTTCACATGTTCACGCGGGTCGTTGATTCGCACATTTGCATCCATGGTATTGCCTCCTTATGGGGATTACAGCTTGCCCTTACAGGGAGCTGAAGCCCGGAGTAATTTTAGTATACTTGGAAAAGAAAGCGTTTGTAAAGATTTTGCAGTGATCCTGCCAAGTTCTTCAATTGTGAAGATTTGATGTTGGGAAGATGAACATTGATGCGTTCATTTCACAAGTTTAAAGTACCTGTGTTATACTGGAAGTGTCGTTCACGACGTTACAGGTTAAAATAAACCGTAAGTATATATAAGGAGGACAATTTCATGGCTATTGTTAACGTATCCGATCAATCCTTTAACGCTGAAGTCGAAGGCGAAGGAACGGTTCTTGTTGATTTTTGGGCGCCTTGGTGTGGTCCTTGTAAAATGCTCGCTCCAATCCTGGAAGAGCTGTCCACTGAAGTTGGCGATGCAGTGAAAATTGCTAAAGTCAATGTGGACGAAAATCCGGAATCTGCTTCCCGCTTCGGCGTAATGAGCATTCCAACTTTGATCTTCTTCAAAGACGGTCAACCAGTTGATAAAGTGGTTGGTCTGAACTCGAAAGATGCTCTCAAAGGAATTATCGCAAAACACCAATAAGTTACCAGGCTTACACATACGCCTCCGGTTATGCGCCGGGGGCGTTTTGCGTCGAAACCTTTTATATAGGACAATATAAAGTATAATTGTTTTTACACGATAACGTGGAGTGTAGAACCCATCTGGAGAAGCGCAGCGTTCCCATTTATTCTAAGACTTTTCCCTTATATATTATTGGATCTAATTATTTACACAGTAACGGAGAGGACAGAAAAAACCTGGAAAAGCGGAGCGGTCGCATTTATCACCGGATTTTCCCTTTGAAAAAAGGGAATCGAAAAAATCTGGGGATAACAGCGATTGGAAGGTTGTTCTGTCATCGTAGTGTCAGTGTGAAATATCTTTTAGTTCAATTAAAATAGAAAGGAACTCATAGAAAATCCGAGGAAAATGACGATCGAAAGATGGTACTGCAATTGGAGTGGTACAGTGTAACCTTTTATTTATACTTTTTTCAGGAAGGAGGACCCACCGAATTATGGATGAATTCCTTACAAACGTGCAGGAACAGGAGAAGGCACTGGAGCAGATCCGCCACAAGTTGGCCTTGCTGCCCGACATGTCTGGCTGTTACCTGATGAAAAACAGTGAAGGTACCATTATTTATGTAGGTAAGGCCAAAGTGCTGAAGAATCGCGTAAGATCTTATTTTATCGGCAGTCATAATGGGAAGACCCAGCGCCTGGTGTCCGAAATCCGTGATTTCGAATATATCGTTACTGGCAGTAACATGGAAGCGCTCATTCTGGAGTGTAACCTGATCAAAAAACATATGCCGCGGTATAACGTGCTGCTCAAGGATGACAAGACATTTCCTTACCTTAAAATTACGAATGAAAAGCATCCCCGGCTCGAAGTGACCCGGCGTGTGCTCAAAGATAAAGCCAAATACTTCGGACCTTATCCGAACTCGTATGCGGCACACCAAACGAAAAAGCTGCTTGACCGGATGTATCCGCTGCGCAAATGCGGCGTAATGCCAAAGGAAGTTTGCCTGTATTACCATATGGGTCAGTGTCTGGCTCCATGTGTTCAAGAAGTGGGCAAGGAGCAGTATGATGAGATCTCCCAGGAGATCAGTTCCTTTCTGAGCGGCGGGCATGAAGAGATCAAGAAGGATTTGCAGCGCAAAATGCAGGAAGCGGCTGAGGACCTTTATTTTGAACGTGCCAAAGAGCTTCGGGATCAGGTTATCGCCATTGACGCGATGATGGAAAAACAGAAAATTACGATGGCGGACGCCAGAGACCGCGACGTATTTGGTTTTGCCATTGATAAAGGCTGGATGTGTGTCCAGATTCTATATATGCGTCAAGGGAAAATGATCGAACGTCACGTATCAACATTCCCGTTTTACGGTGAGGCATACAGTGATTTTATGTCTTACGTGACCCAGTACTATAGTGATAATCCAGCATTGCCGCAAGAAATTTTACTGCCGGAAATGCCGAAGAATCTGGAAGATGGTGAAGTCAACGAGGATGCTGTATCTGATGCTGATGGAGCGCGATCTGCGGCCGTGACAGCTGAGTCAGAACAGACAGCACGGTTAACACAAGATTCAACTATGGAGCCACGTGTTGCCGAATCCCGTGCATCTTATGGAGATATCCAGCCAGAGGTAGATTCAGAAGAAGCTTCGATGGTCATTCAGGACAACGCTGTTGCTGAGGCGGATGTATTGGCTGATAAACAGTCCCCAGGCCTCGAAGATCCTTCTCAGGTCGCAGCTGCATTGCAGGAATGGCTTGAAATCAAAGTCCACATCCCGCAGCGTGGGTTGAAACGGCAGATGATTACGATGGCGGTAGATAACGCACGCGTAGCGTTGGAGGAGAAATTCCGTCTGATCGAGCGCAACGAAGAGCGAACCTCAAAGGCCTCGGAAGGCTTGGGACGTTGGATTGGCCTGGATCAGCTGCGCCGGATCGAAGCGTTTGATAACTCAAACATCCAGGGAACCAATCCGGTATCGGCGATGATTGTATTTACCGATGGCAAACCGGATAAGAAAGAATACCGCAAGTATAAAGTGCGCTCGGTAGAAGGGCCAGATGATTATGAAACGATGCGAGAAGTTATCCGCCGCCGTTACGAGCGGGTGCTGAAAGAAAACTTGACCCAGCCTGACCTGATTGTTGTCGATGGAGGCAAAGGCCAGATTTCGGCCGCCGTGGACATTTTGGAGAATGAATTGGGATTGTTTATTCCGGTATGTGGTTTGGTGAAGGATGCGAAGCACAAAACCTCGCAACTAATGATCGGCAATCCGCCGGAAGTCATTTCCTTGCCACGTGACAGTCAAGAGTTCTACCTGTTGCAGCGGATTCAGGAAGAGGTCCACCGTTTTGCAATTTCGTTCCACCGGGAGCAGCGCGGAAAATCGATGGTGACTTCCCGTCTGGATGCTATTCCAGGGATCGGTGAAAAGCGGCGCAAGCTGCTGCTGAAGCATTTTGGCTCTTTACGCAAAATAAAAGAGGCCAGCGTCGAAGACTTCCGGCCTCTATCTATTGGTGACAAGCTTGCGAATCAGATTATTGCAGCACTTCGTGATGAGGAGTCGTAACATACGGCTTCTCTTTTTTGTTTGGATTAAATTTGTAAATGACATAACCAACGATCCCCGGAAGTACAATCCAGAAGAGTCCGGCGGAGATGTTGAGCACATCACCCATAAAGATCAGGCTGAGCCCCATCAGCAGGCTGTCAAAGATAACATGTGCGAATACAACGGCAATGAAGCCGTGCCGCAGCATGATCAGACTGAACAAGAGTCCAATGACTGTCAGTTCAATCGGACGTGTAATGACCGGATAGATTGGATATAAGGTGTGGCCCAGTGCCCAGATCAATGTTGGGATGAGGCAGGCAATGAACGTATTGCGTACTACCTTCTGCATCATGCGAATTCCGAACAAACGATAGACTGTTTCCTCACCAATCCCGGCCATCCAGGCCATAATCGGGAAGATCCAGGCATAACTCATGTTGTACGTGGACTGATCAGCCGATGTTGTCGACCAACTTCCAATACTCCGCTCCAAAATAAAGAACAGTACAGATTGCACGCCCAGCAGAATTAAGGCCCATAGGTAACCTGTATACATACTGTGCAGCACATATTTTCCGTATCCGGGCTCTTTGGCTCGAGGCCAAGGATTCAGTCCGATTTTGCGCCACATGCCGTCACCGGCAACGAGCGAAAGATAGATGGTTGCACTCATGACCAGCGTGATCCCCGCCTGCATGACCATTAGGAAGGTCAACATAAAGTTCGATAGCCCTTGCGCCTGAAATAGCGGCATCATGTTCAGTGTGCCAATCACGGAAGCCGCAAAGTACACCAGGGACAAGACAATTCCGCGTTTGAACGACGTATGTGCTCTCGTCAGAATACTGTAGATGATCGCGAGCACGCCCAGCACAAAGGTCAGAAAAGCATAACCACCGTAAGTCATCCAGTTGGCTTGGCGGGTCTGATTTTGTACATAATCGGTATGGGAGACAGGGACCGAGAAGACCGATTCAAAGGAGCGGACGGCTCCGTTTTCAAACGTAAAGTTTAGTTCCAGCTTGGAATCTCCAATTTGCTTTTCATTATCCGTGTATTTCAGTCCCGCTTCTTCTTCACGGGTGTCCAGCTGAAGTTTCGGTACATTATACCCGAATTCGCCAAGTACACCAGTGGCTAGCTGCTCTTTCTCATTTAAAGAAAGGTTATCTTCGGCTAAACGTTGGGCAGCATTCACTTTACTTTTGTCCTGCTCAGCCTCAATGGATGCATACAGGGAAGAAGGGAGCTCACGTTTGAAGCCGACCACTTTTCCTGTTCTCATATGTACGTCAACATTCAAATAACCGCCTTTGTCCTGATCGGGCAAACGAACGCGGTACACATCGTAAGGATAGGTTGTTTCCCATTTCTTATTATAGGTTTCTAACTGTTTGGTTTTGGCCATATACCCATAGATATCGGAATGGGTTTGGTAGGTCACCAACTCGTTTCCAGTCTTCGTCGGCAGGGTATAATCGGGTAGAGAAGCTGCAAAAGATCGTGCCGACTCCGCCGCTTTCTCCTTGCTTATGAAGGATGTAGACTGGATATCAGTCGTTTGCGATGAGGTGGCAGGGAAGATTTGAAAAACAAAAAACAGAATCAGGCCAATCGCCGCAAGCAACCCTAAACGCTTGAAGTTAGCTTTGAGTACCAAAGGCTGCCCTAAGGGATTCATTTAATATTGTTCCTCCTTTATTAATATGGATATTAAAGTAAAGATAGCACAGCCCAAGCCCCGAATGCCAATGGTGAAACGAGAAGCGGTGCAAATGCATGAAAACGAATGAAAATGATCGAAACAATCTGATCTATCCGTCGCCATATCTGAGTTTTTCCCTTTTTGACGGAATTCGATGCTATTTACACAAAAATCGTTTTGTATACAAACGCCTCAGCGCTTATAATTTTGAATCAAATGTCCAATATTCCGCATGTCTTTTGGCTAACAAGGGAACGAATAGAATGTATTCCAACCTAATGTTATGTGATTCAACGATAATTCATACATGTTTACGCTCCGAAATGGAGCTTTCCAAGTGCTTGGGTATAACGAAGAGCGTTATGGAAAAGCGCTTCGGAGAAAGGCTCCACGTCGTGGAGTCATTTTCTTTTTGGCAGAGGTGGATGATACTCAAGTGAAAATGAATGTACAATGGATGCGGCTATCGCCACCCCGAATTCTGGTCCTCGGGTTCGCAGGTATTATATTGCTTGGGACACTTCTGCTGATGCTTCCGGCATCCAGTCGAAGCGGGGTCAGCCTTCCTTTTATTGATGCGCTCTTCACCGCGACTTCAGCAGTCTGTGTAACAGGGCTGGTTGTCGTGGACACGGGAACTCACTTTTCGACGCTGGGGCAGGTCGTGATTGCAATCCTGATTCAAATTGGCGGACTCGGCTTTATGACGATGTCCACACTGGTGGCCATTGCATTCAAACGACGCATCTCTCTACGTGAGCGCTTGATTTTACAAGAGGCGATGAACCAGAGCACGATGGAAGGGATCGTCCGCCTTATTCGAAAGGTTGTAGTCTACTCGCTCATACTAGAAGGCATATGTGGCACACTGTTTGCCATTCGCTGGTCGTTTGATATGCCGCTAGGGCAGGCAATATATTATGGATATTGGCATGCCATCTCCATGTTTAACAATGCTGGGTTCGACATGTTTGGAGAATTCCGCAGCTTAACCGGGTATGTGTATGATCCGCTCGTCAATTTTACAGCTATGTTCCTGATTGTTTCCGGCGGCATTGGCTTTGTTGTTCTGTCTGATCTGGTGGAGTATCGGAGGACGAAGAAGCTGTCACTGCACTCTAAGGTGGTGCTGCTGACGACAGGATTGTTAATCGTATTTGGTGCACTGGTTATTTTTGTATTTGAATTCAGCAATCCCCGTACATTAGGTGGCCTGAACTGGGGTGGCAAAATATTGGGTTCATTTTTCCAGTCCATCACGCCGCGAACAGCTGGTGCTAATACGTTAGACATCGCCGGGCTGAGGCAGGCAACGCAATTTTTCATCATTATATTAATGTTTATCGGGGCTTCTCCAGGTTCCACAGGAGGCGGGATCAAAACGACCACCTTTATGATTATGATCGGGGCTGTTGTCGCAATGATTCGTGGGAGGGAAGATATCGTCTTTTTCAGGTTCCGGCTCTTACAGGAACGGATTTTCAAAGCATTGACGATTACGCTCCTTGCACTGTTGATGATTATCGCGGTTACGATGGTGCTCAGTACAACGGAAGACAGCAGTTTTCTGACGATTTTATTTGAGACGACATCAGCTTTTAGTACGGTTGGTTTGTCTATGGGACTTACGCTGAAGCTGACCACGATCGGCAAGATTTTGATCTGTTTCACCATGTTTGCAGGGCGTCTTGGGCCGATTACACTCGCGTATGCACTTGGACAGAAAAAGGGTAAAGAATTGTACAGGTATCCGGAAGGCAAAATGATTATTGGATAAGGGGTTCGTGAAGAACAATGAAAACACAGCAGTTTGCGGTGATTGGGCTTGGGCGCTTTGGCTCCAGCCTGGCACAGGAATTAATGGAACTTGGATATGAAGTGCTGGGTATCGATAAAAATGAAGAAGTCGTCGATGACATGAGTGAATTGGTCACCCATGCCGTCGTCGCGGATTCGACGGATGAGGAAGTGCTGCGCTCCCTGGGTATCCGCAATTTTGACTGCTGTATCGTTGCCATCGGGGCGGATATCCAGACCAGTATTCTCACTGCCATTTTACTGAAGGAACTCGGTGTGAAAACGGTTGTGGCCAAAGCCATTTCGGTTCTTCATGGACGTGCACTGGACAAGCTGGGGATCGATCGTGTCGTTTATCCAGAGCGTGACATGGGAATCCGGGTTGCCCACCAGCTTGTTACCCCGAATCTGCTGGATTATATCGAATTGTCCGATGATTACAGTATTGTGGAGATGAAGGTTCCAGCCTGTCTGCATAATAAAACGCTATCCACGCTTAATGCACGAGTGCGCTTTGGTTGCAGCATTGTAGCTTTGCAAAAGGAAGCCGGGGTCATTATTGCCCCGACTGCACTGGACTCGCTCCAGATGGGTGACATTATGGTCATTATCGGTATGAATGATGACATTGATCGGTTTGAGGAAGAAGTGATCAGCCAGGAGAGCTGATTCCTTGAAACGGAAAGATGACTGCTGAGCGTGGAGCTCAGCTAATATATAAATGCTAAGGCGTCGTAGTCCTCCGTGAGGGCAGCGGCGCCTTTGCTGTAAAGAGCGCAGCCGTTTCCCTGACCCACTGTCTGGAGGTTTGGCTGAGGTTTTCCTTTTCCCCGTAGATCATGCAGGTCGTACGCCGTGTCTGTTGCAGCTGAGGCAGATATACAGAGACGAGATCATTATCCGCAAGCAATTGAGGGCGGAGATATGACTTGGGAAGCAGTGCTGCGGCTTTGCAGGTAGGCAGAAGGCGGACAATCGCTTCAAAGGAATCAATCTCCATGCGAATATCCGGCATCACGGCGCAGCGCTGGAAGAGGTCGTCGGTTAATTTGCGGTACCATGTCCCTTTGGAGAACGTAATCATCGGCAGGTCCTGCAAATGCTCCATTCCGGCCTCCTTGCCGGACAATGGATGCGTCAATGGTACAACCAGCTCCAGATGATCATCGAAGAGCGGCACACAGTTCAGACCGGCCTCGCTAATAGAAGACGCAACGATGCCCACATCCGCTTTTTTATCCCGGACAAAAGAGACAATTTCATGCGTTTTTCCTGTCACCAGCTTAATCTCCGCATTTGGATGTTTCTCCATAAAGGCATTAACCAGCGGAGGCAATGTAGTTTGAAGTGTCGTCAGACTGGCCCCAAGCGTAATTGAGCTCTGCTCTTCGTCCTTATACTGCGCCAGCATGGTCAGAAATTTCTGCTGCTGCTGTTTCTGCTCTATCGCGAAAGTGTAGGCGACCTGACCTACGCTGGTTAATTCGAGTCGTTTACCACGGCGATGAAAGAGCGCCACCCCGAGTTCATCCTCCAATTTGGCGATTTTGCGTGATAGTGCGGGCTGTGAAAGATTCAGCAATTTCGATGCACGGTTCAGACTGGACTGCTCCACAACCGCCGCAAATGCGTTTAATTCCTCGAACATGAGCACTAACCTCTTTTCTAATGAAGGTACTTTGCGTGAGGCATCTCCTTGTCAAATATTTCTCCATGTTGTATGGCCTGCACGACCGATGTTTATAACTTATACCTATAGGTTATAACATTTAATAATTATATTGCAATTCCCTTATAAGAAAAAAAGGAGTAACATGAACCGTGACACAAGTTGTTCACACCTGAAGAAAACGGAACAATTTGTCGAACCTTTCCGTGGGGAAGGTTTGTGTCATGATATGTGAAATTATTTATGAAAACGTTGTATTTAGCGAAAGGGGATCGACATTTTATGAAAGGGTTTTACTCCAGAAAGCTGCACTCCTTGCTTGGCGTCATTCCGCTCAGTCTGTTTTTTGTTGAGCATCTGGTGACGAACTTCTCGGCAGTTGAAGGCGGCAAAGAAGGCTTTAACGGTGCTGTTGCATTTCTGAACAGTCTGCCACTCGTCATTGTTCTTGAAACGCTTCTCATCTGGCTGCCGCTGTTCTATCACGGTGTATATGGTTTATACATTGCCTATCAGGCCAAGCCAAACGTGGGACGTTTTGGCAACGAGCGCAACTGGCGTTATACGTTGCAGCGCGTCAGCGGTGTTATTACGTTTGTGTTCGTTATCTGGCACATTTGGGAGACTCGTTTCCAGGTTGCGCTGGGGAACGTTACACACGAAGAGCTTGGCGGTGTCATACATGACATCGTGATGAATCCGGTGACGTTTATTTTATATCTGATCAGTGTGGTTGCGGCATCCTATCACTTTGCTAACGGCTTGTGGTCGTTCCTGGTTAGCTGGGGGATTACCGTCGGTCCGCGTGCGCAGCGTGTATCTTCCTACATCTGCATGAGCTTGTTTGCCATCGTAGCCATCATGTTTATTGTATCGCTGCTTGCTTTCCGGAGCATGGATTTCCAGGTAGCGACTTCAATGATTGACGCAGTTAAGACAGTTCTGATTTAAGCATTTAGACTTAAATGCTGAATTATAAGGGAGTGAACAGCAATGGCATCATCTAATATAATTATTGTGGGCGGCGGTCTCGCGGGGTTGATGGCGGCGATCAAATCGGCTGAAGCCGGAGTCCATGTTCATTTATTTTCACTGGTTCCTGTTAAAAGATCGCACTCCGTATGTGCCCAAGGCGGCATCAACGGTGCGGTAAATACCAAGGGTGAGGGCGACTCCCCGTGGGTACACTTTGACGATACGGTATACGGCGGCGACTTCCTCGCGAATCAGCCTCCGGTCAAAGCAATGTGTGAAGCAGCACCAGGTATCATTCACCTGATGGACCGGATGGGAGTAATGTTCAACCGGACACCGGAAGGTTTACTTGATTTCCGTCGTTTCGGCGGCACGAAGCATCACCGTACAGCGTTTGCCGGTGCAACGACAGGACAACAATTGCTCTATGCGTTAGATGAGCAAGTACGTCGCTGGGAAGCAGCGGGTCTCGTTACGAAGTATGAGAACTGGGAGTTCCTGCAGGCTGTTGTAGATGACGAAGGCACCTGCCGCGGGATTGTAGCACAGGATCTGAAAACGATGAAGGTACAAACGTTCCCGGCAGAAGCGGTTATTCTGGCGAGCGGTGGCCCTGGCATTATTTTTGGTAAAACAACCAACTCGGTTATCAATACAGGTACTGCTGCAAGTGCGGTGTATCAGCAAGGTGTAAATTACGCGAACGGTGAGTTCATTCAGATTCACCCGACAGCCATTCCAGGCGACGACAAGCTGCGTCTGATGTCCGAATCGGCTCGTGGTGAAGGTGGACGGATCTGGACGTATAAAGACGGTAAGCCTTGGTACTTCCTTGAAGAAAAGTATCCGTCATACGGTAACCTTGTTCCTCGTGATATCGCGACGCGCGAAATTTTCAGCGTCTGCGTGGATATGGGCCTCGGCGTGAACGGCGAGAACATGGTATACCTCGACTTGTCACACAAAGATCCGAAGGAGCTGGATGTGAAGCTCGGCGGAATCATTGAGATCTACGAGAAGTTCATGGGTGATGACCCGCGCAAAATTCCGATGAAAATCTTCCCGGCAGTCCATTATTCCATGGGCGGCATGTGGGTAGATTATAACCAAATGACCAACATTCCAGGACTGTTCGCAGCCGGTGAATGTGAATACCAATATCATGGTGCGAACCGTCTGGGTGCGAATTCTCTGGTATCGGCAATCTACGGTGGTATGGTGGCTGGACCGAAAGCGGTTGAATATATCAAAGGACTCAAAAAATCGTCCGCAGATATCAGTTCTTCCGTATTCGATGGTTATACTAAGCGCCAAACCGATAAGTATGAAGGCATCCTGAACATGCAGGGAAGTGAAAACGCCTATGTCATTCACAAAGAGCTTGGCGAATGGATGACAGCGAACATGACCGTTGTACGCTACAACGATAAACTGGAAGCCACTATCGGCAAGATCAAGGAATTGAAAGAGCGTTACGGCAAAATCAATATGTACGACACTTCCGGTTGGAACAACCCGGGTGCGGCATTTACCCGTCAGCTGTGGAACATGCTTGAACTGGCAGAAGCGATGACTCTGGGCGCACTGTTGCGTAACGAAAGCCGCGGAGCGCATTACAAACCGGACTTCACTGAACGGAACGACGAGGAATTCCTGAAAACCACGATCGCAAGCTGGTCGAAGGAAGGTCCAAAAATTTCGTACGAGCCTGTAGACGTTTCCCTCATCCCACCACGGATCCGGGACTACTCGAAGGATTAAGTAAAGCAAAATTTTGGCCTATTAATAAAGTTAAAAACGGAGCAGGCAGAAGAATACTAAAGAAGCGAAGCATTCGCCAAGCTTCTCAAAGTTACTGCCAACCAGAATGAATTATTGCAACTTTCAGTAAAGTGACTCCATAAGCACGACGTAGCGGAGGAGACGGAAATGTCCTGAAGAAGCGAAGCGCCCGCCTTTGATACCCCATTTTATTCAATAGAGATTCTTTCACTAAAATTGGGGGAGCAACAGCGGTCGGAAGGACATTCCGTTGACGGAGCGCCTGCCGTGCTCAAAACGTCACTTTACGCAACAGCAATCAATCATCGTCACCAAAGGAGGGGACAACGATATGGCGGACACAGCTACAGCCCAAAAAACCGTCAAGTTTATCATCACCCGTCAGGACAGCCCGGAGTCATCTTCGTACAACGAAGAGTTTGAGCTCCCGTACCGTCCCGGCATGAACGTTATTAGCGCCCTGATGGAGATCCAACGGAACCCGGTTAATACGGAGGGCAAGTCTATTGCCCCGGTCTGCTGGGAATCGAACTGTCTCGAAGAAGTCTGTGGAGCATGCTCCATGGTCATCAACGGCAAACCGCGTCAAGCGTGTGCAGCCCTGATTGATAAGCTCGAACAACCGGTTCGCATCGAACCGATGAAAACCTTCCCGGTGGTTCGTGACCTCGTCATTGACCGTACCCGGATGTTTAACGCCCTGAAACGGGTTAAAGCTTGGATTCCGATTGATGGTACCTATGACCTTGGTCCAGGTCCGCGGATGCCGGAGAAGAAGCGTCAGTGGGCTTACGAGCTATCCAAATGTATGACATGTGGTGTATGCCTCGAAGCATGCCCGAACGTGAATGAAAAAACAGACTTTATCGGTCCGGCTGCTCTTTCTCAGGTACGTCTGTTCAATGCTCACCCAACAGGAGAGATGAACGCTGATGACCGCCTGGAAGCACTTATGGAAGATGGAGGTATTGAGGGCTGTGGGAACTCGCAGAACTGCGTGCGCTCTTGTCCAAAAGGTATTCCATTGACTACTTCCATTGCCGAAATGAACAAACAAACGACCAAACACATGTTCAAACGCTGGTTGGGCGTGTAATCTAGTCATATAAAATGCAGAACTTCAATCTGCACCATTAGAAGAAGTCGTGATCCTAGGCGCTTGTAGCCCAAGAACACGGCTTCTTTTTCTGTATACTCAGAGGAACCGGGCTAGTCATGCAGAATATGGTATACTAAGGAGATGGATTTGGAGCGGAAGAAGGAGGGGGACGCATGGGAGAAACACCGCGTGAGGGCAGCAAGATCTCGCCGCCCCGGCGCTCACAGTATGGATCTGATTCGGAGAACCCCATTTTCCCTGGAGAAGAAAAGGATCACGATCCCTCCCGGCGCAGTTTTTTGCTGCGCATGATCTTGATGACGGCGAGTGCCAGTTTGCTCACAGGAGGATATGCCTGGTTATGGGAGCCGCGTCATTTGGAAATCAAGCACGTTGAATTGAAATTACCCAAGTTTCCAAAAGCATTCGAGGGACTGCGTGTGATTCAGTTCAGTGATGCTCATCTTGGATTCCATACGGGGCTGAAACAAATGGAGAAGCTGGCTGAAACGATACGGGAACAGCAGCCTGATCTGATTTGTTTTACCGGAGATATGGTTGAACGGGAAGCAGAACCGATGCGTGAATGTATTCCTGTACTTGCCTCGATGCAAGCGAAGTATGGCAAATATGCCGTATTAGGGAATCATGATTATCGTGGCCAGCAGCAGCATGAAGTGGAGCTGATGTTCAAGGAGGCCGGATTCACGTTGCTCCGAAACAGCCATGTTTTGATTGAACGCGGGGATTCACGTATTGCGATAGCAGGGTTGGATGACGCGCTTACGGGCAGACCTGATCCTCTTGCAGCAATCAAGGGATTGAGTAGAGAGGTCTGGAAACTGCTGCTTATGCATGAGCCCGATTATGCAGACATTGCAGCACCTTACGGTTTCGGACTACAGCTCTCCGGACACAGTCATGGCGGGCAGGTGCGTTTTCCCTGGATTGGGGCGCTGACTACACCGAGAGGTTCACTCAAGTATATTCAAGGGTTATATTACGCAGGGGATAAGCATATGCCAGTCTATGTGAACCGTGGCTTTGGCATGACCCAACTTCCGATCCGCTTTTTGTGCAGGCCGGAATTGACTGTTTTTGAGTTAAAGGGTTAACAACATAAAGAATATAGAGCATAGAGGGAGGTTAGCCAGATGGAACGAATTGCGATTGTATCCGATATTCATGGCAACATGACTGCTTGGGAAGCGGTATTAAACGATATTCGGAGTCGCGGATTGAAGCGAATCTTTTGTCTTGGCGACCTCGTTGGCAAGGGACCGGACCCGGTACAGGTTGTGGATCTGGTAAGAGAGACATGTGAGCAAGTCATCCGTGGCAACTGGGATGAGCTGGTTGCGGTTAATTCGGACAATGAGAATTTCACTTGGCAAGCGAAGCGGCTGGGTAAGGAGCGATTGACATATTTGAAGAGCTTGCCGTTTAGCCACCAATTAGAGCTGAGTGGTCGGAAGATCCGCCTGGTGCATGCATCTCCCCAAAGTGTATATCACCGCGTACAGCCGTGGGATGAGATTGGGAAGAGGTTAGCCATGTTTGATCCTCCGGCAGACGAGCCTGAGCTCGGTGTGGCGGATGTCGTAGGATATGGGGATGTGCATAACGCATTCTTGCAATTTCTGAATGGGAAAATGTTGTTCAATGCAGGCAGCGTGGGTAACCCGCTTGATTTGACCCAGGCTTCATACTGTATTCTAGAAGGAGAGAACAGCAGTGATCGGAACACGCCATTCAACCTTCAATTTGTAAGGGTACCTTATGATATTGAACAGGAAGTACAGACTGCTCAGCAGGCCCAGGTGCCCTCACTTGATTTCTATATCCGAGAGCTTCGCACAGGTGTCTATCGCGGGCTGCAAACGGATTAGTGATTTCAGGAATAAATTGCTGTAATGAATTGGCATACTAATGTTCGGGCTACTGAGCGGAGTGTAGTTGAGTATATTGATGTATCGTCGTTTATCCATGTATTCTATTTGCGCCGGATCATCCTCAGAGCATGCTTGTCTTACCGGACTAGAACCCGTTAGGCAAAAGGAGCGATTGTCATGCTGACCCGAAAAATGCTGGGCCAAGGATTGCCTGCTTTGTGGACAGAGCGCCTTGTTCTTCGATCATTACGTCAGAGTGATTACAGCACGTTGTCGGAGCTGTTTTCCGACCCACAGGTGATCCGTTATGTAAACAGGGGAAGTCAGCCCACGCCAATCCGGGCTCGGCGATTATTGAATCAGATTCGCAGCAGCAGCGCCAAGCTGGATTCACTGCATTACGGCATCTGCTGGAAAGGCAGTGAGCAGATCATTGGCATCACTTCATTCCAACATTGGAATGACAAGAATGGTACCGCACAGATCGGATACATCTTGAACAGGTCCTGCTGGGGCAAGGGAGTCGCGACTGAGGCAGTACAGCGTTTGCTGGAATTCGGTTTTGCCGAGCTTAATTTGTCCAAAGTGGAAGCCCGCTGTTACGAGGCAAATGTTTCATCCGAACGAGTGCTCTGCAAGAGCGGCATGAGTTATGAACGAACCCTGCCCTCGTTTGTTTTGAATCATGAGGATGGTGAGACGCCGGATACTCTGCTGGATGTTAAGGTGTATAGTCTGTGTCGTGAACAGCATGTCCGTTCTCATTGGGAAAATCGCCTGCAAACGTTGGTATCCGACAAGCACGAGTAACATAGAATAAAATGAAACAGCAGAGGGTTGAAACGAACTTCAATCATTTGTTACACAAATGAAATATAGCTGCAATTGAACTCTAACAGACAGCGGGTAAACTTATCTCATGACCCCCTTTTTGATAATAGATAATGCTGTTGGGACCCGCTGTTTGCGGGTCCATTTTTTTTATTAGGAAACAAACCGAAAACCCCCACAGCGTGCTGATTCACGCCATGAGGGTTTTATTGTGATGCTATATGATTAAAACGGTACAACTTGCATCTGTTTCTGTTTAAAGTATACCCATTCCGTAAACCCGATCTCTTGCAGACGTGTACGAACGTCATCCAGTTCATCGGCAACACGCTGTGGTTTGTGGGCATCCGATCCGAAGGTCACCTTCACTCCGTAATGATGCGCACGCTCCAGAATGGCATCTGACGGGTACCAGCCACCACTGAGCTTGGTTTTACCCGACGTATTAATTTCAATGGCCACGTTCGATTCTGCAATGACCTGCAACGTTTCGTCAACGGCTTGATCCGCGATAATGTCCGAGAAAGGTGGATAATTTCCTTTCATCGCATCAATATGTCCAAGGATCTGGAACATGCCGCTTCGGGCTGACTGCCGAATCAATGCATAATAACTTTCTTTCACTTCCACCTTACGTGCATCGCTTAAACCATTCCAGCGGGTTTTGTTGAATATGCTGACATCTTCCGTGTGATGAACTGAACCAATAATATAATCAAAAGGATATTGCCCCAGCGTACTGCGATACAATTCGGCATGAATAGGGAAATAATCGGATTCGATGCCAAGCAGCACATCAATTTTGCCTGTGTATTCTTCCTTCAGAGCAAGTACTTCTTCCACGTAATGATGCAATTCCGACTTGCCCATCGCAATCCGGGGAAAAGCCTGCTCTGCGTCACTGCCAAAGTAAGGTGTATGATCCGAGATACCGATGACCTGAAGTCCAGCTTGAATACCTGCCTCAATATAGTCTCGAATATTGCCGTCCGCATGACCACAACGAAAATGATGGGTGTGAAGATCAAATTTCATATGGAAATCCTTCCTTTCTCATGGCTCATTTATCATTCTGAACTGATGAACTGGGTCTCCGGCATGCCTTTGAGATCGCTCAGGAATTGCTGCATGGCCGAATTGAGATAACGACTTGATTTGTAAATGACTCCGACAGGGTGACTGACCTCCAGTTCACTGAGTGGAATCATGCGCAGTGTGCCTTGCCGCAACTCATGGGCAACGGATTGTTTGGATATGACGGCTGCCCCGAGATTGATCTCAACCATCCGCTTCACTTCCTCGCTGCTCGACAACTCCATGACGATATTGGGCTCAATGTTATGTTTCTTAAAAATGCCTTCCGTAAAGCGGCGCCCCACCGTATCCGGGGATAGCAAAATCAGAGGTGTACTGCGCAGGACATCCACCGCAGCATGCTTTTGCTTCGCCAGCGGATGGAATGGAGACACTACAAGTTCGAACGTATCATAATACAGCACGGACGTATTCAGGTTAGGATTACGCTCCGTGAGATAACCGATACCGATATCAACCATACCATTCTCGACCTGGGTATAGATCTGTGAGGAGGGCAGGGATTGGATACTGGTCTTGATAAGTGGAAATTGATCCTGAAAGTAAGATAACACCCGTGGCAAAATCTGAATGGCAATGGACGTCGTTGTGCCGAGTCTGATATGTCCCTGAGGGGTCTCATCGAGATCCATCAGTTTTTGTTTCAGCTCACCCACGATGTCCAGCATACGTTCGGCATGTTGCAGAAACACCTGTCCACGATCGGTGAGGGTTACCGGCTGGTTACGATCAACAAGAACGGTCCTGAATTCATCCTCCAGGCTTTTGATCTGGGCCGAAACGGCAGGCTGGGTCAGATTTAGAAGTTCTCCGGCTTTGCGGAAACTCATCGTTTTCGAGATCGTAATCAGCGTCTCCAGTTGACTGATATTCATGTATGGCCTCCTTGCACGTAAAATGTCTTCTGTCTATCCATAGTGGAATCCCGTAACTGGTCATTGCTTGCGTTCCTTAAATTATAGGTGATTCAGGACAGCAGGGCAATGAAGGGAACATCATGGATTTGGGGAGGTCCATAAGAACGAGAAATTAATTTTATTTCAAGAAAATAAAATTTTTAATATTTTAAGAAACAGTAAAAAAGTCCTAAATACCTTTTGCCATGCCCCTCCGTGGCAATTGTTTTTGCAACAGATGCGAAAAGCCTTGTTTTTTCGCTAGAATCAGCTATAAACATTTCCCCCGCGGATGACGATAAATTATATTACACATGCCTTACCGAATTCTTGGTGAATTCTTGTACGTGATAAAGTATAATAAATTTATTGAATATGGGACTTTTGGTGTGTGACCAATAACCCAGTGTAAGGGGGACATTAGACAGTGAAAGCGGAAGTGATTAATCCTTTCCTGGAATCCGCACGGAACGTATTCGAACAGCTCATCCAGGTTTCGCCTTCCACCGGGAGTCTTGGCGTGAAAAATGTGGAGTACATTGCAGACCATGTCTGGATCGTGATCGGAATGACTGGACAACTGAGCGGAAACATTGTGTTTGGAATACAAGAGTCGGTTGCATTGAAAATTGTTTCTGCCATGATGGGCGGTTTTGTCATTACAGAAATGGACGAAATGAGTAAAAGTGCTATTTCGGAACTTGGCAATATGATTAGCGGCAATGCAAGTACCATCCTGTCTAATCAGGGTGTCGTTGTTGATATTACACCTCCACAAGTGATGAATTCTGAATATGTGGCTTCCTTTAGTGCAACGAAGGCGTTGAGCATTCCTTTGCTGATGGACGGAATTGGTGAGATGGATATTCAAGTGATGATCTCGTAGAATAGAACCATACGCCTCTAGGGGCAATATGTGTTCAATACGGGAGGACATCGGGTATGCTGAAAGATCAGGTTGTTTTTATCACAGGTGCGTCGAGCGGAATTGGTGCGCTCTGTGCGCAGATGCTGATAGAAGAAGGAGCCATCCCGATTCTGGCTGCCCGCTCGCGGGACAAGCTGGAGGAGATTGGTGCTTCGCTGAAAGGGCAACACGAACTACTCACATTAGATGTAACGAATGATGAGCAGGTTCAAACAGCCGTGAATGCGATGTTGCAGAAATACGGACGAATCGATATTTTGCTGAATAACGCGGGTTACGGAAAATTTGCGGCGATGACGGATATGTCTGTGCAGGAATTCGATGAGATGATGGACGTGAATTACATGGGCATTGTCCGCTGCACCAAGGCAGTGTTGCCGCAGATGCTGCAACGAGGCAGAGGACAAATTGTAAATGTAGCTTCCATGGCTGGCAAGATTGGAACTGCAAAATCCGCTTCATACACGGCGACCAAACATGCCGTACTTGGCTTCAGCAATGCCCTGCGCCAGGAACTTCGCAAATCCGGAGTCACGGTAACGACCATTAATCCCGGACCTATCGATACACCGTTCTTCCAACGGGCGGATCCCTCCGGTAACTATGTTAATAATGTACGCTGGATGATGCTGAAGCCGGAAGAGGTTGCGGGGCATATGATCCGGGCGATGAAGAAGCGCAAGGAAGAAGTGAATCTGCCCAGACTGGCTTCGGCTGGTGTGTGGCTGTATCAGCTATTTCCGCGTCTTGCTGACAGGCTGTCGCACGGTGTAATGAATCAGAAGTAAGATGCAACAGTGGGCATCACATATCGGATGAAAGAAGGGCTCCGCCGAGGGGCTTTTCTTTTTTTTGTCTGTAAAGGTATGTTTCGTGAATAAGATTTGGTCCGCAGGCTTTTTTCGCATATAATGAAAGGTAATGTGATGACAGGCTTCGGTTATATTAGTACAAGCAGGGCTAGAGCATCAAAACGAATAAATTTAAAGGATGGACATACATGACGAATCAAACATTTGCTTCAATTGGCGTAGAACAGGATCTTGAGGCTATACTCGCCAGACATGGCATCAACGAACCTTCACCGGTGCAGGCACAGACGATACCGGTTATTCTGGAAGGTCGCGATGTGGTTTCAAAATCTCAGACGGGAACAGGCAAGACGCTCGCCTATCTGCTGCCACTGCTGCAATCCATCAAAAGTGATGTGAAAGGCACACAGAAGCTCATTATAGCTCCGACGCAAGAGCTGGCGATGCAGATTGTACGCGAGGCACAGCGGTATGGAGAAGAACGTAAAATCGGCGTTCTGGGACTCATTGGCGGTGCAGCGGTAAAACGTCAGATCGAAAAGCTGCGTGAACATCCCGAACTGGTTGTGGGAACGCCAGGACGACTGAAGGAATTGATCACGCTGAAAAAGCTGAAAATGCACAACGTCTCCACAATCGTTATTGACGAGGCAGACCAGGTATTTCAGCTCGGCGGAGTAAGCGACGTGGACTTCGTATTACGCAGTGCCCTGCGCGACCGTCAACTCATTTTCCTGTCCGCAACGATCGATGAACATACCGCTGGACTCGCGAAGCGGGAGATGAAAGAGCCGGTACAGATCGGTATTGAACCGGACCGGGCAACCGCAGCGGGACTTGAGCATTTTTATTTTGTGGAAGAAAACCGTAACAAAATCGATATGCTGCGACGTCTGGTTAGACAATATAACCCGGATCGTGCCATCGTCTTTGTGAATGCTACCGAGGATATTGGCGAGGTTGAAGCGAAAATGAATCATCTGGGCTTCTCTGCAGCTGCGCTGTATGGAGACGCCGACAAAGTGACCCGCAGCAATGTGCTATCCGCTTTCCGCAATGGCAAACTGCAACTGCTGATCGCGAGCGAGGTCGCAGCCAGAGGACTGGACATTGAAGGTCTGCCGATGGTCATTAACTATGACCCTGCATTTGATTCGGAACACTATGTTCACCGCGCAGGCAGAACAGGCCGCATGGGTCGCAGCGGCATCGTGTTGTCGATCGTGGATGAAACGCAAATTTTCATTATGCGCAAGTTTGCGCGGGAACTTGGAATCGAATTGCCGGAACGTGTATTGTTCGGGGGGAAAGTGCTCGAGGCTGATCCGCGCCCGGATACGCGGCCTGAAGGGCATTCCTTCTCCAGAAAACCAGGGCAGTCCCGGGATCGTAAGCCTGGTCAGGCCAGCCGCAATGGTGGCGCCAGAGCTGCTGTATCGAATCAACGCCCGACGGGTGGCAAGCCAGCTGGCAATGCAGGCAGAACAGAACGGGACCAGGATCGCAAGAACAAGGGCGCTCCCAAATGGAGCAAAGGCAAAGAGCCACACGCTGAAGAATAAAACCTGACGAAAGAGGTGCAGGGATAGATGGAAAACGTTCAACCGCCCGTATTGAAAATCAACGGGCTAAGCGGAGGATACAGTGCCAAGCGGCCGGTCCTCCACGGCATCGATCTGGAAGTTGGACGTGGAGAGATGGTCGGACTGATCGGATTAAACGGTGCTGGCAAAAGTACGACGATGAAGCATATTTTAGGGTTAATGACCCCTCAGCAGGGTGAAGTGCGGGTCATGGGCAAGAAGCGGGACGAAGATCCACAGGTATATCAATCTGCCATGGCCTTTGTACCGGAATCTCCCGAGCTGTATGACGAAATGACGGTCATGGAGCATCTGGAGTTTACAGCCAGAGCATACGGTGTTTCGGAGGCTGATTTCAAACAACGTACGGAGAAGCTGCTGAAATTGTTCCGCATGAATGAGAAAAGTACCAGTCTGTCCACCCACCTGTCCAAGGGTATGCGGCAAAAGGTCATGATCATGTGTGCTTTTGTGGCAGGTCCGCCACTTTACATCATTGATGAGCCTTTCCTGGGACTTGACCCACTTGGGATCCGCTCTTTGCTTGATTTCATGCTCGAAATGAAAGCGTCGGGATCTTCCATTTTGCTCAGTTCACACATTCTGTCCACCATTGAAAATTACTGTGACCGTTTCATTGTTCTACACCGGGGACAGGTCATTGCTCAAGGGACGCTGAATGAGCTGCGTACTCAATTCGGGGAATCGAATGCCACGCTGGAGCATATGTTCTATTCCCTTGTACAGGGCAGGGATTAAGCATGGATCTCAAGCAGCTATGGAAGCAAAGACGCACGGGATTCTGGAATGGAATTCTTCCTTACCTGGGTTATGTCATTCAGAGCGGCGTAGCCATGGTGTTCTTATTTCTCGTCATTGCGTTCTCCGCCTGGTATACATCGTTTGTACAGCATATTCCGGCGGGATTCCCGATTCGCTGGATTACGCTGCTGTTGCTGGCACCACTGGTGCTGTTTAGCAGCTATCGTACATATCTGCATCCGGCTGACATCGTATTTTTACGTCCGCAGGAATATCGGATGCACGAATATCTGAAGAACAGCTTCGCCCGTGGCATCATCTATAAAACCCTGGGCATGCTCTTCATATTCATTACGCTGTGGCCGCTCTATGTTCGAGCGGATCAGGATGCAAGGCCATTTGGCTGGTTTATCCTGCTGCTGCTGCTGTGGAAAGGGCTGTCCAGCTATGGGGCATGGCAAGAGCTGCGCATGGTGCAGATCGGTGCAACCAGAGGATATCGTTTGCTCCGATGGGCACTTGCTGTGCTTGCGGTTGCGGCCTGGTTGTGGCAGCCTCCACAGCGCAGCATCTGGTTCCTGCTGCTGCTGGCTGTTGTCTATATCGTTGCCCTGCGTGTTCCTCTGAAACATCGGGTTTCATGGGAACGTCTTATCCAGGTAGAGCAGGGCCAGGCTGGACGAGTGATGCGAACGTTGGGCTGGTTTGTCGATGTACCTTCATCAGGCCAGAAAGTAACTTCTCGCCGCTGGCTTAGCAAATGGGGGAGTGGCCTCCCCTGGAATGCAGGGAAAGCTTACCGCTATCTGATTACCAAAACATTTATCCGAACTGAAGTGTTCTCGATTGTTGTACGCCTGGTCGTACTCGGAATGTTGTTGTCCTGGTGGACGGCAGGCACTTATTTCGGTATAGGTGTCTACCTGTTCTTCCTGCTGCTTGCAGGTGTGCAACTGGGTGCGCTGCGCCGCAGTCATAGTGAGTCGTTCTGGATTATGATATATCCTATCTCGGGAGAGAGTCGTCGTTCCCAGGTGCTGGGCTTCATCTCGAATCTGCATGCAATGGTTGCCTTACTTATGTGGCTGCCGATGCTCGCTGCGGGAGTGAGTGGACTAGGCATGACTGGAGCGGCATTGGTCCTTGGCGCGCTGGTGATCTATTTGATGCGACGTTCTCAGGGCAATAAGTGGTTGAAGGAAGAAGAGGATGAATGAACGGTCGAGCATCTGCCAGTTAGCGTCCATTGGCGATGCCGATCAGCAATTCTATTGAAACATAACAGAAAGACGGGTATTCCGAGCTGTATCTCGGAATACCCGTCTTTCTATTAGAATCAGCTTACCTTGTTCCGACTCATGTTGAGGACGTATGGACTAACAGAGGAACGATTTAGTGATAATGACGAGCAAGATAAACAGAACGAGAATGGCACCTGTATTTGTAAATCCTCCTCCGAAACCGCCGCAACCATAACCGCCTCTTGTTTCTTCAACAACTCCAGACATTGGTCATTCCCCTTTCAAGTGGTGTTAGGCACGCCCTTGCGTACATCGTATATTATGTACCGTGGAGGTAGGCTGATTGGGCCGTTGCCCGGTACAGCTTCAAAATCATCGTTTTGGGCATTTGCCCCGGCCCAGACAGCCATGCGTTTTCAGAGTGAACACAAAACACCCCTTTGTATCGAGAGATATTCATCAGGATACAGAGGGATGTTCATATTTGTCAGGAAACGCAAGCTAGTTCGTTTCCTGACTTCTTTATTTAGATAAGCATTTTACTGCATATGATCTAGTTCGTCTGAAGATCCAGAACTCCGCGATAGATCGTATCAAACAGATCTTCCAAGCCGGATTCTTCAATACAGGAGAAAGCAATTCGCAGATCGGACTCACCCAGTGCAATGGTACCGACGCCATATTTCTGTAGCAAATGGGTCCGGAGTTGCTCTGCACCCACATCTTTCAGCTTCAGACACATGAAGTAACCGGAGTTGAACGGGTAGTAATCCCATACCTCACCGTAATTACCGCTATCAAGAATGGCTTTTACTTTGTTGGCGCGGCCTTTCATGATTTCAAACTTCTCCAGCTTCTGTGCTTCGAACTCAGGTGCTTTCAGCGCATCCAGTACAAAAGTTTGGGAAGGATGCGGACCACTGGAGATGGTTGCACGGATAATACCCAATGTTTTCTGCTCCAGTGCATGCAGAACCGCAGCGTCTTCATGAGCATACGTAATGAATCCAACGCGGAAGCCCCATACGAATTCTTCCTTGGTGGCACCGTCAACTTTGACAGTCAGGACACGTGGGTGAAGGTTCGCCAGTTTACCAAACAGGGATTCGTGAATGGAATCTTCGAAGAAGAGACCAAAGTAGGCATCATCGGTTACAGCAACGACGTTTACACCAGCCTCCGCCGCTTGACGAATCGTGTCCACAATTGCATCCGCTTCTTCAGCTCCAGGTGTATAACCTGTCGGGTTGTTCGGGAAGTTGAGCAGCACGATGGCTTTGCCTTTGTCCTTCTGCGCAAGCAACGCTTCGAGTAGGCCTGCACTGTTGAAATTCAATTGATCATCGAACAGGGGATAATGAACCAACTGGCCGTGACGGCGAATTCCGAAAGTCAGCTCATAATTTTCCCAGTTTTTATCCGGATATATAACAGCGTCCCCTTCTTCTGCGAACAGGTCGGCTACGATACTTAGTCCATGAGTTAATGCGTTAGTCACAATCGGATTACCAAACGTTTTACCTTCAAGGGAAGGTGTTTCCTTCAGCATCTTGTCTCTCCATACGGTCCGCAGCTCAGGCTTCCCTGCAGGCGGAGCGTAAGGGTACAAATCCTTCGGTTGGTATGCAGACAGCTTATCCTGAATAACAGCTAAGTGCATCGGCACACCGCCCTCCAGAGCGATACCAATCGTAGCATTGTAGGTTTTGGCCAGACTCGCTGCTTCAGCAGACTGACTCAAGATACCTTCTTTTGGAAAATAGATTTCTTTGCCGAGCTGCGACAGCATGGAGTAGACGTGACTGCTGCCTGCCTGAATACTTTCGTTCAACTGTTCAGCCAGTGGATTCATTCTTTTCATCCTTCCAAGTCTTTGTGATTCAACTGCCTAACATTATAACACCTTGCCTTCCCCCCGTCACGGAAATAACGCATAATGACAGTTTTATCACTTCACCGCGTTGTTGTAGATCTTTTTGAGTTAGGTTAATGTCACTTCTTTCGTTCGATTCTACTATAGAAAATGAGTATTATTCCTGATGAAAAGGACAGTATTTTCGCATCATTTCTGCGGTTTCCGCATCTCTTCCTTCGTTACGCTGCTCCAGTTCACCACTAATATGATCAAAGCGTTCGGCTGTGAGGTTCTGTCCAAATTTGAACTTGGCACTTATCCGTTCCGGAACAATGCGGACCACAGCAACAGCTTTGAGTTGTCCCTTGTATCGGGGATCAGCTGCATCAATAGGGATATATCCGCCCTGCGGCTGGAGTTTCTCCATGAAACGTTGCAGAACCTTGCCTTTGATATCCAGATCCTGAAGCGGCTCTGCCTGACCGAATGCCATTACACTTTTGAAAAAAGAGGTTGCCGGACAGGCCAGCTCGGGATCACTGAAATAAGATGGAATCAGGGAAAACTCTTCTGCCACTGTAAAACTGACCGAGGAATCCTGTTTGATCTGCTTCATTTTCTCTCCGGCAAGACTGCCGTGGAAATAAAAACAGCCGTCCATATATATGAAGTTTAGCGGTGTTACCCGTGGCTGCCCGTCTGGACTGACCGTTCCCAGAAAACCAAAGGAGCATTGGTCCAGAAAGGTTATCATTTCCTGCTCTTCATCTACATTGAATTCTTTTCTTCTCACTGGTGTTCCCCCTTGAATGGCAATGTGTATTAGATCGTTGTACCTTAGCCATAACAATAGAACCTGCATTGACATATAAAAAGATCCAATTTACATTCACTTTAGTAGACCAATTTATTTGGAAAAGGGGTGCACGATGGAATTATGGCTGCCCATGGATTCATACGAGCTTCAACATCGTTACAAATACGAGGCGTTGTACCATGCTTTGCGTGACGCCATTCATGCAGGAATGCTGGTTGGTGGCACAAGACTGCCTTCCACCCGAGAGTTAGCACGTCAGTATGAAATGTCACGCGGCTCCGTAGCCCAGGTGTATGACATGCTGCTCGCTGATGGCTATGTGCGGGCACATCGGGGAAGAGGGACTTTTGTTACGGACACATTAACGGCACAGGAACATGCGGGACAGGAAGCAATCCTTCCACTTTCTCCATGGGGAGAGCGGGTGAGCATGCTGAATATTCATAATCAAAATGAAAAACCGTCATCTATTGAACGGGAGACACCGGTCATCAACTTCCATGTACAGCGTATGCCTGCCGAGCACTTCCCGCAAGCTGAATGGAAAAGTGCCTTGGCCGCCGTTCATCGCAGCAGTGGATCACATGAACGAAGTGGTACTGCTGGAGATCTTGAGCTGCGTGAGGCCATCGCGTCACATCTAAGATGGACACGCGGCATCCAGGCTGATGCATCACAGATCGTGTTGTTTAGTGGTTCCATGCAGGGCATCACCCTGCTGGCACAGCTGCTTATCCCGGAGGGAGCTGCTGTTGTATTGGAGAATCCGGGTTATCAGGGGATTGCCCATGCAGTGAAGTCCTGTGGAGGGACGATTATTCCAGCGGAGGTGGATAGCGGGGGAATTATTCCGCAGCGTTGGGAGGCACAGACGTTATTTGTGACCCCAACCCGCCAGTTTCCTACCGGAGCAGTCCTTGGTTTGGACAGACGGAGAGCCATACTTGAATGGGCGTCTGAGCGCAATGCCGTCATTATTGAAGATGATTATGACAGTGAATTTCGCTGGGGCGGCAGACCGATTGAACCACTCAAAGTACTCGATCGTGAACAACGGGTCATCTATGTTGGATCGTTCTCACAAACGATGGTTGCATCCTTCCGGCTGGGCTATGCGGTTCTGCCGCCAGGTCTGGTGAAGCCACTGATCGCCGCAAAAGCTCTGTACGAACCGGTTCCTCCTGCCCTTCTGGAGCAGCGTGCACTTGCGAAGTTTATGACCCGGGGAGGATATTTGCGCCATTTAAGACGGTTAACCCGTCTGTACGGGGAACGGCATGCTTTTTTTGTCAGTGAGATGAAGCGGGAATTACCGGAACCTTTCCTCATGCAGCCTGGGGATGCTGGATTGCATATTTATGCTGCCTGGAAAGGGAGTATCGACAGTTATGAACGGTTCAAAGCACTGGCTCTGGAAGAAGGTGTCGTATTTCGTGATGCGGTGCGTTATCGACTGACTCCAGGTCCTCCGGCAGTGTGTTTTGGCTTTGCACATTTGGAGAAAGAGGAGATTCAAGAGGGGATAAGACGAATGCGGTTAGCATGGGAGAAGTGCACATTTTCGTTTCGGTGAATTCCGCTGTATAATGGAATAAGGCGTTTCGCTCCAGCAGGAGCAGGAATCATATATATACACATATCGCATCATTATTGATGCCTTATGCAAAAGAGATTAACTTTCAAGGGGGAGTGGCGACATGCTGCAGGCATCGCCGTCATCTTTTGTTATTTTGCCCGCCGTCGCCAAAATTGTCTGCGAACCGGGATGGAAGTGGCAGAAGCGGGAAAAACCGATGCAAAACTATGACTTATTTTACGTGTGGAGCGGTGAGGGGACCGTGGTGCTGAACGATCAGCCATATGAAGTGGGCAAGGGAAGCTGTTTCCTGTTCAGGCCAGGAGATCATCCTACTGCAACACATAATAAGCAAAAACCGTTGGTACTTACGTATATTCATTTTGATGTCGATATCCCCGTTAATGATGTTCCGCAGTCCTACCGTGAAGTACTGGAAACGGTCGAATTCGAGCATTTGCTGGCTCGGTATGTACGGCTGTTCTTATCCGATGTATATGGGCGTGAGGAAGAAAGTCGGCTGATTCTGAAACAGCTGATGATTCATTTGCTGCGCGCGGACACGGAAACTCCTGTGGAGAAAAAGGTGAGCAACCAGTTATCTGATGTCATCCAGGAGGTTGCTAACTATGTACGCCAGCATCCGGGGATAACACATCGCGTGGAAGACCTCGCTGCCAGAGCTGGATTATCGCCTCGATACTTCTCGATCAAGTTCAAGGAATTGATTGGTTCGTCCGTGCAATCCTATATCATTCGCATGCGCATTGAGCGGGCCGAGCATTTGCTGGTGCATACTGGCATGAATGTGACCGAAGTGGCGGATGCCCTTGGGTACCGGGATATCTTTTTCTTCAGTCGTCAGTTCAAGCAATATACTGGCAAAAGTCCGTCTGAGATTCGATAGGGCCTCTTTGTATGGTGGAATATGGCAACGTTTCAATTCTGGGAAGCAGGGGTAAGTATGTAGCATTCCAGACGATCGAAAGGGGGAACTTGTGATGAACGGAAAACGTCGGGTCCGCAACCGGGGATGCTCTATAAAGGGCTTTAATCTTTTCCGGAACCGCCTGCGCCGCAACAAACCGGCAGAGGAAATGCAGGACGTATGGTTTTAAGAAATGGTCAGAAAAACCAATATGACGAAGCATAGCTTCGTATTGCATGTATACATGGAATGAGAACGGATGTCATCTTGGCTTCTACATAGATCTGAAGCAGATAATTGGATTCTCTGATCAGCCAAAGGTACTCATAGCCTGGACACTTTGCCCTAAAAAGGTGTTCCGGCTGCGAGTACCTTTTTATATAGGCAAATGTTCTGCGTGTAATCTCTTCTGTATCAGAAATTAAAAAAGATGACTCCTGTTATTCAGGAATCATCTGCTCATTGCTCATTTGACGGGTTTTAACCGACCGAGCAATTCTCCCATTTTGACGGAATCACCAGGCTGCAAGCCCGGTTTCGGTTCGAATGTGCCGCTCTGCGTCAACAGTACGACGGTGGAACCGAATTCAAAATATGCGAGATCATCGCCTTGTGCCCAGGAACTGACATCCGTACCAGCGTACTGTATACTGCTCACATTCATTGCGCCTACCTTCACGACAGCAACTTCTCCAAAATCATGGGCAATATACGTAATGAGCCGTTCGTTTCGACTCAGCACCGATTTCATATGGGTCAGGCCAAAATCATTTACCGGATAAACCTTGCCCTTAATATGTTCACTCTCCATTCGGCGACCGCTAACAGGCGCATGAATGCGGTGATAGTCGCGAGGACTGAGGTATAGGACAAAAGCATAGCCGTGCTTGTACTTCTCCAGATGCGGTGAGTGGTTTAATAATTCAGCAAGTGTATAATTTTGTCCCTTAACATTAAGGAGCGTTCCAGCAGATATCGGACCGGCTGCCGTGATTTTGGCATCTACCGGACTGATCAATGCATGTTCTGAAAGTTCAAGCGGGCGCATGCCCGGTTTAAGTTTACGGGTAAAGAAATCATTCAATGAACGATATTCCTTCCAGTCTTTTTCAGCTTCCTGAACAGGGATGTCGTAGGTCCGGACAAAATAAGGGATAAATGCCTTGCTTCCTCGGCTTTTGGAGAAGGCTCCCACAGTCCGGGAGATCCATTTGCGAGAAGAAAGCTCGGTCATTAACCGCAACAGCGTTTTTGCCATGAATATCCCCCTTAGGGTTAGTGCGAACTTCAAGGCCGGCAGGACCGGCCGTTCTGCATAATATTGACACAGAATGCCCGCGAAATCAATATAGGCTCCTATCGTACGTCTGAGGTTGCCGCGGTATGCGCGAATTCTGTTCCAGCAGCAGACGTCCATAAGCCATCGGTTGTCGGTAACTGGTCTTCCAATGCTCCGTCATCCCGGCCTTTCGGAAACCGTAGCGTTGATCCCTTCCGTTGCATTCGATAAAATAAATCCGCCCGTTCTCTGTTATCCCCAGATCAAGTCCAAGGTCCGCAAGATGTGGCAAGCTCGAAGCCAGCGTCCGTGCGATGCGGAGCCCCACAGACTTGATTCTGTCCTCCAGTTCTAGTAGATGCCAGTCGGATTCCTCCGAACCAAGAGCTTCAGCCAGCGTCATGACTTTGCTGCCCTGGGCGATATTCGTGACAAACGTATGAGCCGGAGCTACCTTGGCGAATATGCCCGTGATTCCCCACAAACCGTCACCTCCACGTTGCACCGAGACCCGCAGATCTACGGGTCTTCCTTCATAACGAACCAGAGGTATGCGCTCTTCAATAAGATAGGCATGACGAAAAATACGGCGAAGGGTAGCTGAGGGCAGTTGTCCCTTATTCAGTCGAAAGGTAGCCCATCCCTTGCGTGAAGTTCTTGTCTCACAAGTGAGTTTCCATTGACCATCCTTTTGGAATATCCGCATAATGCCGTGACCGATGCTTCCGCTGCATGGCTTGATCACCAGATCATCGTAATGTTCCATCATATAGGCCAGAGAATCGGGTGTAGCCTTGACCGCACGGGGGAGATGCTGCCTGAGACCGGGGTCCTGATAAAGTATCTCGTGAATGTGATCTTTGCGGTATCGATTGCGAACATTGTATACCTGTATGCCCTGCAACAGAAGTTGGGTCACCTGGTGCTGCTCCGTACGGCGAAGCTGGAGAGCCCGATTATGAATAACGGAAGGCAAAGGCATCCTTTGACGCACGTATATACCCTCTTTTTTTACATAAGCCATACAGGTTTTGTTATCTGAATCCACGTCTTCCAGCCGCAAAAAACAAGGAGTTAATCCATAACAGGCCGCTGCCTGTTCAACATTCGCGAGTGATTCCTGACCCGTCCTTCCAGCCGGTATCCCCCGGTACATGCGTGAATCGAACAGAATACCGATCGTTTCTTGTAGCATGACCGTTCCTCCTTCAATGTTATCGCGACCATGGATCGTCCATCCATGAAATGCCGGCCTGTCAACGCCTGGTTGGATATCACGATAACGCAGACCAGAATCATGATGCTTCGATAGGCACCAATGAGTTCTCATACCAGCTCTTTGCATTCTATAGATTTATGCAAAATGCTTACATGATATCGTATGACATTTCCGGGGCAGGGGCGTGGACAGCCGCCTTACATAAGTGAGTTGGTACAGCCTATTTCAGCAGACAGCATTCCGTTAACGCATATTTTGAAGCTTATACATCCACGTACTGTAATTGGCAAAAGTCATGAATTGCAGTGGCAGATGCCCAGACTGGAGCATATGATGCCGGAGACGAACGTCAGAGGAAGGAGCAGGCTGTATGAGTAAAAAGGGCAATAAGAAGATTCCTACGCCGAAACTGCGGCATGTGAGTCCAAAATTTAAGGAACTGGATCTGACCAATCGACGGTCAGACACAATGAGCTCAGGTTTCACTTCGAATAGGGAAGCGCGCGTGAATGCAAATAAACGGGATTCGAGGGCCATTCAGGCATCAGAAGAATTCCTATTCGAATCAACGGAGCTACCTGCTACAACGAACGAGCTGGAAGACATAAAAATCGTAGCCAAAATCATTAAGCCGGAACCCGTAGAGTCTGATAACGAGGAAGTCGTCGAGACACAAGATAGCCTGGAAAAGCAGATTCAGGTCAGCAGCGTGGCTCCGCATGTTCTAGAAGAAGAAAAGGACGTCAACAAGCAGGAAATCACAAGCAGGGATCGGCTGGAGATCCTGAACCAGAACCAGATGCCGGGTCATACCGGACACTATATCTACACGGACGACTTGAGTGAATTTGCTGTTACGGAGAGCAAACTGGCTCCTTTCTCTGTGGATGCCTCCAAGCCGAAACCGGATGCGGTAGGCAGTGAAGCATTGCAGGATTATGCGGTGACCAGCATTCACATTGCAGACGGGGCAATTGTTTCCGCTAAACTTGCGGAAGCGTCTGTATCCGAAGAGCACTTGATTGACGGCTCCGTGTCAGGTCACAAAATACGAAATGCTTCTATTGCCGGTGAAAAAATCAGAGATGGCAGCATTACTTCCCAGAAGCTTGGCAACCAGGTCATCGATTCAGCCAAAATTGCCGACGGTTCCATCGGCACAAGACATCTCAGCCGAATGCTGGTTACGGAAGAATTAATCAAGAATCATGCCGTAACTGGAGACAAGATTGCGATTAGCGGCGTGGATACAAGGCATCTCTCGGGAGGAGCTGTGCATACCTCTAAACTGGCTGACGATGCGGTGACTACATCCAAAATTCGTGAAGGTGCTGTCACAGGCAGCAAAATCGAAGAACAATCCATCGAGTCTCACCATATTCAGGCAGGTGCTGTTAAACAGATGCATCTGGCAGAAGGGGCGATTGGTCGTTCACAACTATCTATTGGCAGTATTGGGAGTGACCAGATTGAGGATGGATCCATACAAACAAGACATTTAGCTGAGGGTTCGCTAAGCGGAAGACATCTGCTGGACGGTTCCATCGGTTCAAGCCAGATCCGCGCTTATGCCATTGGCAAGGAGCAGATTGGCAACGGAGAAGTAGGCAGTGAACATTTGACGGACGGCGCTGTAACCAGCAGCAAACTGGCAGACCAGTCGGTTGGAACAGCTAAATTGCTGGAACAGTCGATTACAGCCTCCAAAATTTCTGATCAGAGCGTCATTTCTTCCAAAATCGCGGATGAAGCTGTACAGGGTAAACATCTTGCCAAAGGGTCCATTCGTGCGGAACACATTTCGAACCGGGGAATTATGCCGGTACATGTGGACAATTCCGCAATTCACTCCATTCACATTGCAAGTGGAAGCATCGAGGCTACTCATCTCTCTGCCGGAAGTGTGTCCGGAGATGCTCTCGCGGATGGCGTGGTATCTGAGCGGCATCTGGCAGAGTCAGCTGTAGGTACGTATGAATTGCAGGATGCTGCAGTTATAGACGCCAAGCTCGCGGATGGAAGTGTGACAACAGAAAAACTTGGAACGGCTTCGGTTAGCAGCAGAGCGCTTGCCCCGGGGAGCGTCGTATCGTCGCATCTTGCGAGCGGTGGAGTCACAGGTACACATCTGGCTCCAGGCAGCGTGGGTTCCGAGGCCCTGAGACCTTATGCAGTGAAATCGGAGCACCTGACAGAGCATTCCGTAGGTATGCCTCATCTTCAGCCGGGCAGTGTTGAAACGGATGCAATTGCACGGGCAGCCGTCACAACAGACAAATTGGCTCCTGGCAGTGTAACTTCAGCCCAGATGGCAGGCGGATCCATTTTTCCACCTCATCTGACAGATCATGCGATTACCTCCCCCAAGCTATCACCAGAGAGTGTGGCCACGGATAAACTGGCGGATTCTGCTGTCACGTCAGCCAAACTGGCAGACGGCAGCGTGACTTCTTCCAAAATTATGGCAGAAAGCATTCACGCCAAACATATTCCAGCAGGAACCATTCGCGGTTATCACCTGAAGCAGCATGCTGTTTCACTGGAACATTTGTCTGAGGAAGTACGTTCACCCGAATTATTTGCCGATGGTAGTATTACAGGCAACAAACTGCGACATGGCTCCGTAACAGCAGACCATTTGGCAGCGGACTCGGTATCCGGGACAGAATTACAACAGGCCACTGTAGGCAGCGAGCATCTGCAGCCATCCGCTGTGGAATCCGTTCATCTGGCTGATGGAAGTGTGAAATCGGATCATTTGGGTACGGGGGTGGTGAATTCACAGCATCTGAAACCCGACATCATTCATGAGGAACATATTGCTGAACAGGTAGTCACATCCCATCACTTGGCACCTGGATCTGTCGAAACAGACCATCTGGCACCTTTATCCATTACAGCGGCTCATCTGCAGCCAGGTTTGATCAGTGGTTTGCACCTTCAGGCAGAGTCGACAAGTGCGGTTCACCTGCAGCAAGGAGCTGTACATTCCCGTCATATTCAAGATGGTGAGATTCTTCCTCATCATATCCATGAACGCAGCATCGGTACGTCTCATCTGGAAGAAGAAGCAGTAAGTACGATTATATTACAGGATGAATCGGTAACACGCTCCAAACTGGCGAGTGGTAGTGTTGATGGCAGCAAATTAGCCGCAGGGGCAGTATCGGCTGCCCACATGGCAGACGAAAGTGTGCAAACCCGCCATATCCAAGAAGGTGCAATCCTTGCTGATCATATTCAAGAACGCAGCATTGGCACACTCCATTTGGAAGAGGAGTCGGTAAGTGCAGTCCATTTGCAAAATGGATCTGTTACGAGTGCCAAACTGGCGGATGGCAGTATAAACGGAAGCAAGTTATTCGAAGGTACTATATCGGGGATTCATATCGCATCGGAAAGTGTGCAATCCGGGCATATTCAGGCAGGTGCCATCCATGCGGGTCATATTCAGGAACGCAGCATTGGCACACCCCATCTGGAAGAGGAAGCAGTAAGTGCGGTTCATCTGCAAAATGGCTCCGTAACGAGTGCCAAACTGGCTGATGGCAGTGTAAACGGCAGCAAGTTGCTCGAGGATACAGTGTCGGGGATTCATATTGCTTCCGAAAGTGTGCAGTCCCGCCATATCCAGGAAGGAGCAATCCTTGCTGACCATATTCAGGAGCACAGCATTGGCACGACCCATCTGGAAGAGGATACAATCAGTACGGTTCATCTGCAAAATGGGTCTGTAACGAGTGCCAAACTGGCCGATGGCAGTGTGAGCGGCAGCAAATTACTTGAAGATTCGGTGTCAGAGGTCCATATTGCCAATGGAAGTGTGCAATCCCGTCATATCCAAGAGAGAGCGATTCATGCGGACCATATTCAGGAACGCAGCATTGGGATCTCCCACCTCAAAGCTGAATCGGTAAGTGCGATTCACCTGCACAATGGTTCCATAACAATTGCCAAACTGGCCGACGGCAGTGTAAACGGCAGCAAGTTGCTTGAAGGAGCGGTATCAGCTATCCACCTGGCAGACCAAAGTGTGCAATCTCGGCATATTCTGGATGGAACGATCCATGCTGATCATATTCAAGAACGTAGTATTCGCACAACCCATCTGGAAGAGGAAGCAGTAAGCGGGATCCATCTACAAAATGGGTCTGTAACGAGTGCTAAACTGGCCGACGGCAGTGTAAACGGCAGCAAATTGGCTGACGGCGCGATAACATCCGCGCATCTTGCAGACTGCGCCATCGATGGCAGCAAACTGAGTGAACAAAGCATTACATCCAATCACTTGAATGCGGGAATTGTAGGCCCGGCGCATTTGAGCGAAGAGATATGGAATGCGATTCGCCAGTTCAGTGGAGAAACGCTGGAGCAGCTGGCAGCGATCAAAAGACAAGAAACATTGCTTCAGACAGAGGGCGAAGCAGTACAGCCTTCACAACAGGCCCTGGTCGAGGCACTGACGGGTGCTGGTCTGGAGGAAACACAAATTTACCAGACATCGAATCAGGAGCTGGAGGGACAACAAGAGCAGGCAGCCCAAACGGACCAGCTTGGGGAGCCATTGGCAGCTGCTTCAGTGACGACAGAGGAGATAGTTCAGGCTCAGCAATCACAGCTTGAATTGTCACAGGAGATCGGTGGAACTACGGAGTTTATATTGAGTGAACAATCGATTACACAGGAACATTTGTGTGATGGAGCGGTGGGCAGCGAGCAGCTGCAATCCGGAGCCGTTCAGGCCAAACATCTGGCATTCCAGCCTGTACGGAGTGTCAGCCGTCAGCCTGTCGTGCAGCAGTTCGGTATGGAGGCTTTCATATTGCCTGAGGATGAAGAATGTGTGGAAGTATCGGTAGCCTTTGAGGAATCGTTTATATCGGAGCATTATGTGATTGTAGCCATGTGTAATGATCGGGGATTTCAGGTGTCGCTGCTCTCCCAGAGTGAAGATGAAGCTGTACTGGAAGTGTCACGTACTGGAGGCTCCAAACACACGTACGGATTGTTATCATGGATTGCCGCTGGGCCTTCCGTGTAAGCGTGCGGGACATGTGCCTTCATCTTCAAAGACAACTGTGGACGAAGGAGTACACATGTTCAAATAGACAAAAGCGGTTCCCGGATTTGTCCGGGACACCGCTTTTTTTCATATATAAGCTTGCTCCGTTCGGACGATGAGGGGTGCCTGAACGATTGAATATGAGTTCAACAACAAATGGATTCTTACAGTCCTACGGCTTGATAAGCTTTGGTAATTGCAGTAACCTCAGCAGAAGTTGCACCGTACAGATCTTTGGCTGCTTGGATGGTAGCTGTTTTTGCCGCAGCAAATTTGGACGTTGGTGTCAGATAGTTCACGAGTGTGCTGTAGAAGATTTGAATGGCTTTATCGCGTCCAATTCCGGTTACAGTGACACCGTTGTGCGTGCCGCCTTGAACTGCAAGGTAGTATGCTTTGTTGATGATACCGCTGTTGGTATGAACACCACCGTTGTCAGCTGTTCCGGTATAACGGTCACTGTATTTGTCAGGTTGTCCATACAATGTAGGGTTGGACATGGAGCGCAGTGCATCGCCTGCAATGTTAGGTGTGTAAATGTCGTCACCGATCAACCAGTTTTTGCTCTGAATGGTATTGCCGAAGATATCTGCGAAGGCTTCGTTCAGTGCGCCTGGCTCATTGCGGTACTCCAGGTTGGCTGTGTTCTCAATGACACCGTGAGTCAATTCATGACCTACTACGTCCAGATCACCGGACAGGGAAGTGAAGGTTGTACCATCTCCGTCACCAAATACAATCTGCACTCCGTTCCAGAAGGCGTTATTGTAATTGGAGCCGTAATGTACCGTGGATTTGACCAGCAAACCGTTGCCGTCCAGACCGTTACGGTTGAATTTGTTTTTGTAGAAATCATACGTGGCAGCAGCATAGGCATGGGCATCTACTCCGGCACGATCAGTCCATACATTGTCGGAATCCGTCAGGAGAGTACCTGGAATGGTGGAGCGATTGCTTGCGGTGTAGGTTTCGATCCCTTTGCCGCGAGTGGTATCTTTCAGTTGGAAGGTACTGCCGGATTGGGTGGTTGTAAGAGTCTTGGTATCACCAAGTACACCTGTACCTGTTCCTGTTGCGAAGTTGATGAGGTCATATTGAGATACGATACTGCCGTCAACGGCATTCACGAAATATTTGGTACGCAATGGGGCTGGTTCAAGCACATTGACTTCAGTAATGTAAACAAGATAGGTTTGGTTGTCCTCTTCATTGTGGTAAATGTTCAATTCGGCTTCAGGGGTTTTCTGTGGTTCGCCAAGCTCTCCAACACGGGAAGTGGCTTCTTCCGATGCAATCTTGATGGCATCTTCTGCACTGATTTCAGCGACGCCGTCATTAGGGATGGATTGTTCTTCAACCGGTGGAAGATCACCAAGTGCGGATGAAACCTGTCCTGTTTTGTCCAGGTGGATCGTTTGCTCGGCACCGTAGACTGGAATTCCTTTAATGTACTGCTTCAGGCGGAAGTGTCGTACACCAGAGGTGTCTGTCGTTCTTTTAATGATTTTGAGTTGGGATTTCACGTCGGAATTCAGGAATTGTTCCTGTTGACCAAGGAAATTGAAGATAGTTTCGTCGGAGCCGCTGTTCAACTGGATACCCTCCTCAGAGGCATATGGGGCCTGCAATGGAATGGACTGATCAGACAATGGAGCTGCAGCAGCAGAAGATACGGAAGCGAGCAAAAGAGCTCCTCCAAGAATTGTTGGCATAACTTTAGCAAATTTCATAGTAAACTCTCCCATTCTCAATATGATTTTTTGGAAAAAAAATAATTATGCCAATCTCGGTTGGAGTTCCGTCTGCAACTTGGGCAGCGCGGAGGGTGAGGCTGAATCTGAAATGTGGAATATGACAAGAAACGATAAGGAACAAAATCGGCAGAGCCTGTATGCCTGTGGTTGGGTGAAAAGGAGTACCGTTTATCCGGTTCAGCTATGAGGCTTAATCGTTCATTGTAGTTCCTCAATCAGAAGCCAGGGGTCTTGTCCACTTGCGAAGCAGAAGATGTTCTTACGGAGCCGGGGTGTTCGTTCCGGGTTCACATAACCAAACCTGAATTACGTATTTGAACGGCATCACTCCTCTCAAGGTACATGCAGCAAACGCTAAAACAGTCTCCCGAATCATCCTGCTGCGAGCAGAATTAACCGAAGGTCAATTAACCGAAGGGGAAAATAATTGAAAGGAACACCTGTTCTTTCTTAGGATTTTTTTGTAAATATACTTCTTGCAACGTATATTATCACAATGTAAAAGGTTGGAAAAGATGCAATTTTAAATTTTTTTTGAAATTGTGTCTGAAGTAGGGGAGCTGTAGCGGATTTCGAATATTTTGACGAATATTGTCTGAATAAATGGATTGACTGAGCTTGATGGCAGACAGAACCTGCTCGGTTCAAGGACATACGCCGTTTCCACTGCTCCATGAATACATAGAATAACGTGTACTCCCTTTGCATGCCGATGATGTACACCCGGGAGGTGACTGTGTTGCAAAAACGCGGCAATACCGCTTTTGTTGCAGCCAAATCGAATGTGGCACAAAGAAAAGCGCAACTAAAGAAGCGCCGTTTGAAATCTGCATACAAAAAGGGTACAAAGGCCTATACGTACGTGATTTCACCCAAGGACCAAACGAAATGGCCAGCATTCGGAGATGAGCATGCGATGAGAGAGACACTTGCACAGGATTCGACGAACTCGCATAAACCACTGCTTTCGGTCATTATACCTGCCATGAATGAAGCGCGAACCATTGGTGCAGTCGTTCGTCAGGCGCTGCGTATATGCCGTGATGCCGAAGTGCTTGTTATTGTGAATGGTTCAACGGATGGAACGGCAGCGGCGGCAAAAAGGGCAGGAGCACAGGTGCTTCGTTATGCTGAAGCTTTGGGACACGATGCAGGAAGAAGAATCGGTGCAGCGGCAGCTCGTGGCAGGGTGCTGTTGTTCACGGATGCAGACATTCTAATTCCGGCAGAACATCTCGCGCCATATGTGCGAGCGATTCTGGATGGAACGGATGTGGCACTTAATGATTATAACGGGCCGGTGGCGCGCACCCCTGTTCACCCTGTGATAGAGGCCAAACATGCGCTGAACAGCATGCTCGCCAGACCTGATCTGCAAGGGGCTTCCATGACAGCCATTCCGCATGCATTAAGTCGCAGGGCACTTGAGGTAATGGGTACGGAAACACTGGAGATTCCACCGTTGGCACATGCAAAGGCGGTTATCAGCGGGTTGAAGGTGCGTGCTGTCCATCATGTGCCTGTAGGTAAAATGAATGCAGTTCGAGTCAAGAAACGTAGCGGACCTGATCCGCTCAGTCAATTGATATGGAATGATCATCTGACAGCGATCAAGTGGATAACCGATACGCTTGGCCCACGTGGAGGGCATTCCGATCTGCAGCGTGTTCGTAGCCTGACGAGGTGAGCATGCTGCATAAATCAAGAAAGCGGCTTCGTCAAAAGAGGCAACATGCTGGAGGTGAGGAAATGAAGGAGCGTTCAGGGGGCGTCCGTCGTCAACGGAAAGCAGGTAGACGAACAACAAGGAACAGAACGAGAACCATGGGCAGGAAGAGCCTGTCTAAATCGCCGCTAAAGAGTTCAGCAGCGAGTAGATCGATAACGAAAAAATCCGTATTGCATGAAGCATTCAACGCAGGGCAACGGGCCGGACGCAAGGCGCTGCACAATGAGCAATCGATTGAGCAACATGTACGTTCGACATGGCAGGAGCATGAGGCTGCGATTTCAGCGGAACTAAGGGGCTATCCTGCTGCAATGCAGGCAGGGAAAGCATTCATTCAGGGTTATGCTCACGCGGTTGGACGTCCATTAAATATCATACCACTTGCCCTTAACAAACCTGCCGCTGCGGTTGTCTGTGCCTGTAATGAGGAACTTACACTGGGGCAAGTGCTCGTACAACTGAAACGGTTACCGCTGACGGATATCGTTGTGGTATTGAATGGAACAACGGACAACAGTCTAATGCAGGTGCTTGAACAGCCCGGTATCACGCTCATATATGAACCTGACCGGGCGGGACATGATGTAGGCCGTGCACTGGGGGCCAAGATGACGGAGGCGGAGACCCTTCTTTTTGTGGATGGGGATATGGTCGTTCCGGCAGAGCAACTCGCACCGTTTCTGTATGCAGTGGACCGGGGGGATGATGTGGCACTGAATAATCTTTCATCCCTTTTGCCTCCATTTGCCCGCCAGGATGAAGTGAGCCGGATCAAAGCATATCTCAACCGTGTGCTGAACCGTTCGGATTTGGGTTCCAATTCGTTGACGGCCGTACCCCATGCCCTCTCGCGCAGGATGATCCAGATCGTAAAACCACAGGCCCTGGCCGTTCCTCCCATGGCGCAAAGTCTAGCCATTCAGCACGGATTAAAAGTGACAGCGCCCAGTCAAGTCGATGTCATTCGTTCCAATCGTCTGCGTTCCACCAATACGGGCAGCGGCAACGAAGTGGCCCGATTGATCATCGGCGACCATCTGGAGGCGATTGCAGCCTGGCTGGATATGGGCGGCAATACGTCACAAGCCCAGTCCATTTCCCGTGTCGAAGTGGCCTACAGGAGGAATGCCAGATGACACTGACGAGTATCATTATTCCGACGTACAACGGGCTGGACTTGCTGAAGCCATGTATCGATGCCATTCGAAAATATACCGATCTTCATACGTCATATGAAATTATCGTTGTGGATAATGGTTCGATTGACGGAACGGCAGCGTATTGTGCCCGGGAACGAATTCGTTTTGTCCGGCTGCCGGATAATCGGGGTTTCCCGGCGGCTTGCAATGCCGGGCTCCGTGCAGCCTGTGGTGATGAGCTGTTGCTGCTGAATAATGATGTAACGGTTACCGCCCGCTGGCTTGAAAACTTGCGGGCTGCCCTCTACAGTGATGCCAACATTGGCATTACAGGTCCGATGACCAACTATGCAAGTGGAATCCAGCAGGTGGAACTGGAGTTCCGGGACATGGCCCATTTTCAGGAACTGGCTGCTGCCAACAATATAGTTGATGCTTCCAGGTGGAAGGAAGTCAGACGGATTGTCGGCTTATGCATGCTCATTCGGCGAAGTGTGATGGAGGACATTGGTGTGCTTGACGAAGCCTATTCGCCGGGACACTATGAAGATGACGATTATTGCTACAGGGCCTGTCAGAAAGGGTATCGTTTGCTGGTATGCGGGGATGTACTTGTACATCATCGCGGCAGCGCGAGTTTCCTGAAGACCGATCCTGTGGCATGGAAACAGTTGCTTGAGCGCAATCGATCCATTTTTATCAACAAATGGCATGTCGATCCCCTTAAATATATTGATACATCCGATGAAGGAGGGATAGTGGAATGAAAGGTGTAATTCTTGCAGGCGGAACCGGAACACGACTGTATCCTCTGACCCGGCTGATTAACAAGCATCTGATTCCAGTCGGCAAGCACCCGATGATTATGTATGGCATCGACAGACTCCGCCAGGCAGGCATAGAAGAAATATTGATTGTCATCAACAAACATTCCGCTGGCTTATACACGGATTATTTGGGCGGTGGAGCAGATCATGGCGTCAAGCTCACGTATCGGATTCAGGAAAAAGCAGGCGGAATTGCTGAAGCATTGGATCTGGCGACTTCGTTCATCCTCCCTGGAGAAAAATTTGTTGTTCTGCTGGGTGACAATCTGTTCAGCGACGATTTGAAGCCTTATGTGGACCGGTATTTGCAGCAGCCTGCGGGTACGGCTCGTGTTTTGCTTAAAGAAGTGGACGATGCACGGCGGTATGGGGTGCCGGTGTTTGATCCACAACATCCGGAACGAATCTCATACATTGAGGAAAAACCGAGCGATCCGAAGACCTCTTATTGTGTTACCGGCATATATATGTATGATGACCATGTATTTAATCTTATTCAACGCATTGCCCCTTCGGCACGCGGTGAACTCGAAATTACAGACGTGAACAATCATTATGCAGCGGCTGGAGGACTGGAATACGATATTTTGCAAAAATATTGGAGTGATGCTGGGACGTTCCAATCGCTTCAGGAAGCAGCCATCCGCATGAAGGGACAACTGCCCTAAAATATATGCGCCTGATGCTGCAGCTGTGAGAGGTCCCTTGAGAGCAGAACAACCTGCGCCGGAGCCGGAAGAATGCTCCGGCGCTTTGTGCAGCGGCGGCACTCCTCGTGCATGCCAAGGGAGGGAATGCCGTGAGAGCAGCAAAACGCAGCAACATGAGTAGGAAGAAGACACCGGGCAGTCATGCCGGACCCTGGCACGTATTTGTGGGAGTGCAGCCCAAAGCGGGCTCAGATCACGAATGGGGAAACAAAGGCTTGAAGCCGAGAGCTGGGGAGCTCGCAGGAATAGAGCACAAGCTTTTTGGAGAACCGAAAGGCAAAGCCGGCGGGCGTAAAAGTGCAAGACGTCGTGGGAGCGCAGGAGCGCGAGCACGAACAGGGGCAAAAGCAGGCGAAGCCCGGGGCAGTGCAGGTGCGCGAGCAAAAACAGGCGAGCGTGCAGGCGTGAGCCGTGGCAGCAAAGCGGCGCGAGCCAAAACGGGCCGGCGCGCAGCTGCAGGCCGCGGGCATGCTGCGCCGCGCAGCGGGCGTGCCGCAGGCGCCCGCCGCAAACCGCGCACGGCTGCGCAGCGTGCGCCCAGGCCAGCACCGCAGCAAGCGACACACCGGCACGGTGGTGTCGCTCCCGCGGGGCGGGAAAGCGCTGCCGCGCATGCGGGCAGCGCAAGGGCACTTGCGCCTGCGCAGCCGGCTGCAGCGCCCGAGAGCGGCTACGCCGAGGGCTTCCGCGACGGCGTGTTCGCGGGCGGGGAGGCGCTGGTGGCGCAGCACATCCCGCCTGATCATATTCTGCCTGCCGTGGCGGCGGCAGATCTGATCGAGGCGGGATTCCGCCAGTATGCGCCCACCCTGACCCGGCTGGCCAGCCCTCATGAGATGGCTGGCCAGATCCAGAGGGCGCTGGATGCGCAGCGCCCTCTGTCCGTCGTTCGCCTCGGAGATGGCGAACTGCTGACCCTGGCAGCCGATACGGTGCTGCCAGGTGAACAAGTGCAGGAGCTGGCACCGTTTCTGCCTTATGCAGGGGTGCCACGCTCCACACCGGACATCCGCGCTGAGCTCGCGGAAGCCATTCAGGGCGCCGATTGGGTAGGCGTACCCATCTCACGTGCGCCCACTTTTCAAGGGCTGTTATTTCCAGTATTTAGGCATTTCGGCATTGACTGGTCCCGTCTGAATCTGACCAGTTCCACGATTAACTACAGCCTGCATCAGTCGGGTCTGTTGTTGCCCGTGATACATGGCCGCCGGGTGCTGCTGATTGGAAGCCAGGCTGCTGAGCTCGGAGCGTTGTTGAACGGTCGTGGCGTTCATGTGACAGGTATCATCGGTGCAGTGGAGGGGGTTGCGGATATCCCGAGGGTGATGCAGCAGACTGCGGAGCATTCATTCGATATCGCTCTTGTAGCGGCAGGAATTCCAGCCGTCATTCTGTGTCGCCGAATCGCTGGTGAGCTGGGGCGGGTTGCCATCGATTTTGGACATTTGGCTGACAAATTGGTTATAGGAGAGCTTCAGCTCTAATGGATGGTCTGGTGCGATGTTCATCGTAACGCGCATTGGGATGAGGGGAAATGGAGGAAGCAACATGAGCACATCAGGCAGACGTTCAGAGCAGCGGAAAGCAGCGTCATCTGAAACCGTTGTTTTGCACTCAGCTCGAAGTCGTAGTGGAAGGAAAACCAGACGTCAAGGCTCAGGCAAACGGGCAGCCAAGAACGCAAAACTGTATAAGCAGGGCTACCGTAGAGGCTATGATGAGGGCGTGAGGCAGGGAGAAAGCTCATTCGGGCTGGTATTCGAAGGGGTAAGCATTATTATTCCGACGTACAACCAGCGCGAATATGTCCTGCAATGTGTGTCCAGTATTGAAAAGCATACACCTGCGCCTTATGAAATTATTGTTGTGGATAACGCGTCCAAAGATGGCACGGCGGAAGCCATGCTTCGCAAAGGTGGCATGGTAAGGGTCGCTGCACTGGATAAGAATCGCGGTTTTGCCGGCGGTGTCAATCATGGACTGATGATGGCGAGAGGCCGACACATTGTCGTGCTGAACAATGATTCGCTGGTCACTCCAGGCTGGCTGGATAACATGATGTCCTGTCTTAACAGTCATCCCGAGATGGGGGTCGTGGGCCCGGTTACCAATTACATTGGTGGAGATCAGCAGATCGAAGTCCCGTACACAGATGTGGAGGAGATGTGGTCTTTTGCAGCGAAGCATAATCGTCCGGATGCCGGTAAGCATCGGGAGACCGATAGGCTGGTCGGATTCTGCTGGCTGTTCTCTCGGGAATTGCTGGAGCGGGTAGGTTATCTCGATGAAGGCTACGCTGTGGGTAATTTTGAAGATGACGACTGGATCATCCGGGCGAGGTTGGCGGGATACAGGCTGGCGGTAGCCGGGGATGCCTTCATACATCACTACGGAAGTGTAAGCATGAAGGCGCTGGAAGAACAGGATTATGTAGCGGTGAATAAGGATAACGAACAGTTTTACACTCGAAAATGGGGAGATCCCCATACACTCGTTGCCGAAACTTCACGGCTCTCGCTGCATTCGAAGGTGTCGACCGGTCAGGAGAGCACGACACCCCTTGGTAAGACGGACTCCTCTGACCTGCGACAGCGCATTTCCACCAAGGGCAGCAGCGACGTAATGCATAAGCTGAGACGCAGCACGGACTTTTACCCGGAGGGCTGTTTCATCACGGATATCAAGGGCGATGTTTACCGACTGATGCATAGACAGCGACGCAAGCTGAACATTCCCGTTCCACGCGGCATTTCTCCCGTTCTGGTTGCCAAACCGGACCTGCTCGGCTTACCTGCAGGTGAGCCACTGGTATCTGGGGGTGAGGTACAGGGCTGGCCCTTTGCAAGAAGCCATGTTCATGCTCAACCGGTTGAAGGCAACCGCGATGCGCTGGAGGAAGGCATGATTATTGCCGCAACGAATGAGCGAGATGTGTGGTATCAGATGAGTGGCAATAAACGCAGGAGGTTTGTAACCCCTTATGCTGCGGAACGATGGGGCGTGCAATCCGGGCATGTCGTTCATGTATCTGCAAACCAACTGCGTTCAATCGAAGAAGGCTGGCCCATCATTGCTTCTCCCCAGCTCTTGAACGAAGATTTGTAATGACGGGGTCCGGCAGCCTTGTATATCGGTTCGACAGCATGATGCGGCATGTGATGTACAGCGTATCGTTACGCTATACATCCTTTCCGCATCCGAACTTTACATAAATTACGAATTATGAAATGTAACGACTTTTTTCAAATTTAAAATTTAATCTTTCTATCCTCTTATAGGTTTATTCTATTGGCAGATCCATTGACGCTTGAAGAGGTGAGGAGTACATTTATAGCCATAATTCTTATTTAACAGATAGGAATTAATGGTCTGGGTGGTGATCCATCCTGATCTGACAATGAATCAATCAGGAGGTATGCCGATGTCTTCTACATCGAAAAAAGTAGTGCTTTGGAGCAAAACAGGCTGTCATTTCTGCGGGGAGGTCAAGGCATTTCTAACGGCCCGCAACCAGCCTTTCGAGAACATCGAAGTGCAAGGCAATGATGTGTTAAGGGATGTGCTTGAAGCCAAATATGGCATTCGCCATGTACCTGTCATTGAAGTGGGTGGAGACGGCAAGTATGAAGCATTGCTGGAGCCCGATCTGGAGAAACTGGCGGAACTTCTCGCCCAGCCCGATGAAGCAGTAGTCTGACCGGACGTGGCGGAACTTTTGATAAAGCAGTTTCCGGCTGCTGGCTGCTGAAGGCTGTCATTTCAGTTTGCAGCAGTCGGGACTTTTAAGGCATCATATCCTCATATTCAGATATCCAATCCTTATATAGAAAAGTTCTATAAGTAACGCTGTTGACCGATGTGCGGGGCAGTGATAAGCTTTGTGAAATTAAAACTGACCAAACTCATAGGAATAGTTAACTTTTGTTTTTCATTCGTAATCCATATCAGATCGGACTTAAGAAAATTTCTTGATATATCCTAATCCAAGGAAGGCGGAATAGTTATGACGGCTCAGCGCAGTTTGAAATTTGGAGCGATTGTCCACGGTGTAGGAGGCAGCATGACGACTTGGAGACACCCGGAGATTCAGCCGGATGCCAGTGTGAACTTTGAGTTTTACAAACGACAGACGTTGAAAGCGGAGGAAGGCAAATTCGATCTCGTTTTTATCGCTGACGGTCTTTATATTACCGAGAAATCCATACCTCACTTCTTGAATCGATTTGAGCCCATCAGTTTATTGTCCGCCCTGGCCGCGATTACGTCACGGATTGGTCTGGTTGGAACACTGTCCACCTCCTATAGTGATCCATTCACAGTCGCTAGACAGTTCGGTTCTCTTGATCTGATCAGTAATGGCCGCGCCGGTTGGAACGTCGTTACTTCCCCGCTTGAAGGTTCAGCCAAAAACTACAGTAAAAGCAACCATCCAACCCACCCGGAGCGTTACCGGATTGCAACGGAATATTTGCAGGTAACCAAAGGCCTGTGGGATTCGTGGGAAGACGATGCCTTTGTAAGAGACAAAGAGAGCGGTGTTTTCTTCGATCCATCCAAGCTGCACACACTCAATCATGAAGGAGAGTTCTTCTCCGTACAGGGCCCCCTTAACATTGCCCGTTCACGGCAGGGGCAGCCGGTCATTTTTCAGGCAGGTTCTTCGGAAGATGGCAAGACTCTTGCTGCCAAGGAAGCGGATGCTGTCTTCACGGGACATGATTCAATCGAGGATGCACAGGCCTTCTACAAGGATGTCAAAACCCGTGCAGCTGCTTATGGACGTTCCGCACAGGATATTGTCATTTTGCCAGGAATTAATCCGATCATTGGACGGACAGAAGAGGAAGCGGAACAGAAATATCAGGAAATTGCCAGCCTGGTCACCATCGATAAAGCACTGGACTATCTGGGACGTTTCTTCGAGCATCATGACTTCTCCCAATATCCGTTGGATGAGCCATTCCCTGAGCTGAATGGCATTGGCAGCAACAGCTTCCGCAGCGGTACCGACAAAATCAAGCGGGATGCCAAAGAGCAGGGATTGACGCTGCGCAAAGTAGCCCTGCGAGCTGCAACACCGAAGAGCAAATTCCTCGGAACACCGGAGCAGGTGGCTGACCAGATTCAGGAATGGTTTGAAGCGGAAGCGGCAGATGGATTCATTATTCATTCCGAACTGCCGAGTGGATTGTCCGATTTTGTAGAGCTCGTTGTTCCGATTCTGCAAGAGCGTGGCATCTATCGCACCGAATACGAGCATGACACATTGCGTGGCAATCTCGGGGTGCCAATTCCGGTGAATCGTTACACGGCTGCCCGGGAGCAAGTCGGAACCGAGGCGTAAATTAGTAAATCAATATTTCAACGAATCAATGACACCTGTATACACAGAGGGGGAAGCTATATGAACAGGTCTATCTCATGGATGAAATATATGGCATTGGCGGCAGTAGTGGTGCTGGTATTATCCGGTTGCGGAGCGGCAAGTAACTCGAACAGTACAGTCCAGGCTTCCGGTGGGGAGCAGTCGGGGCAAGCAGAAGGTGGGAACCTGACCTACGCACTCGCCACATCTCCGGATACGCTGGACCCGCATCGAAGTGGCCTTGCCGTAACCGTACGTGCGATCCGGACGATCTATGACAATCTGGTGGTCCAGCTGCCGGATGGTTCCATTAAACCTTGGCTCGCCAAGGAGTGGAGTGTATCGGAGGATGGCAAAAGTTATACGTTCAAGCTACGTGAAGATGTGAAGTTCCATGATGGCACACCATTTAACGCGGAAGCCGTGAAGTTTAATCTGGATCGGGTGATCGATCCGGCCACCAAAGCCGCCAATTCCCTTGCCCTGATCAGACCGTATTGCTCCTCGGAGGTCATTGATGAATATACCATCAAGGTGAATCTGGAACAGCCTTCGCAAGCCTTTCTCGGCAACTTGAGTCAGGCTCTGCTAGGGATTGTGTCTCCTGCAGCTGCCAAGAAATACGGTGACCAACTGGGCAAAAATCCGGTAGGGACCGGTCCGTATACCTTCGTGAAATGGGATGAAAATGCGGATATCGTTGTCGCCAAGAACAAGGACTACAACTGGGCTCCGGAAACCGTTGAAAATGAAGGTGCCCCTCATTTGGATACGATTACGTTCAAAATTGTACCGGAAGAAGCAACGCGCATTGGCAGTGTACAGAGTAGGCAGGTACTTGCCGCCGAGACCGTTCCGCCGCAAAATATTGCTGCATTGAAGAACGATCCGAACCAGCAATTGCTGCAAGCGAATACCGTTGGTTTGCCGTATACCCTCTTCTTCAATCTGCGCAAAGCACCTTGGGATGATGTGAAAGTCAGACAGGCGGTGCAATCTGCGGTAGATGTGGAATCCATCGTGAAGACATTGTATCTGGGCAATTACGAACGAGCGTGGTCTGCACTGTCTCCAGGAATTCTCGGTTACGATGCCTCCCTGGAAGGAAGTATCCATCCGGATATTAACAAGGCCAATCAGCTGCTTGATGAGCAAGGCTGGGTCAAGGGAGCAGATGGCATTCGTGAAAAAGATAGTAAGAAGCTGACCCTGCATTATGTGGACGGTTCGCCGAACCGGGAGAAGCGTAACGACATTGCTGCGATTATTCAGCAGCAGCTCAAGCAGGTGGGTATAGCTGTTGAAGTGGAAATTACGAAGGACATTGCTACGGTCGTCTATCAGAACTGGGATTATGATCTCTACGGCAACAGCCAGGTCAACTCTGATCCGAATGCACTTTACGCTTTCTATCATACGAGTGCAGAAGGTGAACGTCCGACGCTTTCCGGCTTATCCGATCCGAAGATCGATAAGCTGCTGGAACAAGGAGCGGTGGAGACTGATCCCGATAAACGGGTGGATATCTATAATCAGATTCAGCAGTATCTGATCGATCAGGCTGTTGTTCTGCCGATCTATGTGTTCCCTTATACGGTGGCTGCTTCCAAATCGGTGCAGGGCATCAAGTTTGATTCACTAGGTTATCCGCTCTTTAACGATGTTCGGATTCAGCCCTAACACGTACCATCAATGATGTAGACAGGAAGGAGACGACCCGGTATGGTTCAAACGATACTGACAAGACTTGCTACATCGCTTCTGGTTATTTTTGGAGCTTCGGTGCTGGTGTACTGCATCATGTATCTGCTGCCGGGTGATCCGGTCCTGCTCATGCTGGACCCGTCATCGGCAACACCCGAGATGATTGAGAACCTGCGGGTTCAGCTTGGTCTGGATCAGCCGTTTTACATTCAGTTTGCCAACTATTTCGGAGACATGCTGCGTGGGGATTTCGGCAAATCCATGATCAATTCCGACCCGGTTCTGCCCAAAATACTGGAGCATTTCCCTGCCACACTGGCGCTGACCGCGCTCAGCTCAATCATAGCGATAACCATCGGCATTACGCTCGGTGTACTGTCTGCCATTCATCGTAATGGCGTGATTGATTTCATCGCCCGCCTCGTTGGATTGTTCGGCATCTCCATGCCAACCTTCTGGACCGGCATTCTGTTGATTTTGTTATTCTCGGTCCAGCTCGGCTGGTTCCCGGCGATGGGTTCCGACGGATTCAGTTCATTGGTGCTGCCTGCTGCAACACTGGGCCTCGTCGGTGCGGGTTTCATCGTACGAATGGTGCGTAACAGCATGCTGGAAGTGGTGAACGAACCGTTTATCGTAGCATTGCGAGCGAAAGGTCTTTCACAGCGAGCTATTATGTACGGTCATGCGCTGCGTAATGCGCTGATTCCTGCGGTAACGGTCATCGGCATGTTGATTGGTGATCTGCTTGCCGGAACCGTCGTGGTGGAAACAGTCTTTTCCAGACAGGGCATCGGCAGAATCATTGCGGATGCATTGATGGCCAAAGACCTGCCTGTCGTGCAGGGCGTAGTCTTTTTCACAGCGATGATCTATGTCGTGTTGAATTTACTGGTGGATATCTCTTATGCGTACATTGATCCCAGAGTTAGGCGTGCAGTCCGAACGTAATGAACGTGATGGCGGATGGAACAGTCTGAAACATTTGGACGCGAGTGAGGAAGGAGGAGTCTTATGAGCATGAAACCATTGGTGAGTGACAAAAAAGGTTGGACCGGCAGAACAGGGCGTTTACGCCTGTGGAGTCGCCGTCCCCTGCGTCACCGCGTCTCATTCGCGGTATCCCGTTTATTCTTTTATGCAGCGGTGCTGGTTGTGGTATTTACCGTCACTTGTGCAATTGTGCCGGGCTGGATTGCCCCCTATGATCCTACTCAGATGATGACGGATGCCATTCTGCAGGCTCCCTCTGCTGCGCACCTGTTTGGAACCGATTATTTTGGCAGGGATATCTTCAGTGTAGTTGTGTATGGGAGCAGGGATTCACTGCTGATTGGATTTGCCTCGGTGCTGGTGGGTGGTCTTGTGGGCAGTGCCCTTGGCATTATTGCCGGCTATGCAGGAGGGGTTTTGGACACCATCACCATGCGGGCCGTCGATATTCTGATGGCTGTTCCAGGCGTGTTACTGGCATTGTCCGTCGCTGCAGCACTGGGACCTGGACTGCTAAACATTGCACTGGCTGTTGCGGTATCCTCCATTCCGGGGTATGCACGGGTGATGCGTGGGCAGGTCATGTCCGTTAAAGGTTTGCCTTTTATTACAGCTACACGTTCACTTGGGGGCTCCAATGCCCGTATTTTCTGGAAACATGTACTGCCTCATTCGTTGTCACCATTGCTGGTTATGGCGACGCTCGGCGTGGGCACCTCTATTCTGACAGGCTCCGGGCTCAGTTTTCTCGGACTTGGCGTGTTGAAAGAGATTCCGGATTGGGGAGCGCTGCTCTCGCAAGGAAGAGGTTATCTGACGGTTGCCTGGTGGATCTGTACGTTCCCGGGACTCGCAATTACCATGTTTGTACTGGCGGTTAATCTGATTGGAGACGATATTCGCGATCGGCTTGACCCCAAAATAAAAGGAGCGGCTTGACCGCTATTCCAAGGAGGAATCATGATGTCACATGTCGTTATTATTGCCGGAGCGCCTTCCAAACGTTCACGTCTGACAGGCCTTACGGAGTACAGCAGCAATAAATTAAGAGAGGCGGGCATTACCGTTGAGGTGATTCATGTGGCTGACCTGCCAGCGGAGGATCTGGTGCAGGCCAAGTTTGATAGCTCATTCATTCGCGATGCACTCGCTGTTGTTGAAGCCTCGGATGCAGTCATCGTGGCAACGCCAGTATACAAGGCATCGTACTCAGGCGTGCTGAAGCTGTTCCTGGATCTGATTCCACAGGAAGGGCTGCGGGGCAAGCTGACTCTTCCATTGGTCATCGGCGGCTCAATCGCCCATCTGCTCGCTATCGATTATGCATTGAAGCCTGTTCTGGCAGCACTTGGCGGCAGACATATTCTCGGCGGAGTATATGCGGTTGATCAGGGAATTGATCGACTGGATGACGGAAAATATGTGCTTTCAGCAGACATCACGACACGATTGGATCGTTCCCTGGAAGAATTGATATTGACTCTGGAAAAGAATGGGATTACGATATCCTAAAACCAAGTAAATTCATTGGATAAATAGATATAGAAATTGAACTATACATTTACACAAGAACGTAAAGGACAGAAAAAACCGTAAATATTCTTTGTTCAATTTGTATATAAACTGGATTCGGGGGGCGCTTATGAATATTGAGAACATTGAAGCATTTGTATATATCAATCATTACGGAAGCTTCAATAAGGCTGCCGAGGTACTCTTTTTGTCCCAACCTTCTGTCACCGCTCGTATTCAGTCCCTTGAACGTGAACTCGGCTGCAAATTGTTTGACCGTCTGGGTAAACAGATTGTGCTCACGGAAGAAGGGAGAAAATTCCTTCCCTACGCCCAGCAGGTGCTGCAAGTGATTCAGAAGGGCAGACAGAAGATCCAGCAACGCCGTACGACGCCCGATGCACTAAGACTCGGCAGTACGGTATCCGTATCCAACTATGTCATTCCAGACTTTCTGCCCAAAATCAAGGAAGCTTATCCTGAGGTCAGTATAAAGCTGACGACAGCAACGACAGACCAATTGGTCGCCAAGCTGCTCAGTCAGGAGATTGATCTGGCGTTTGTACGCAAGGTCATGCACCCGGCGATCCGTACGGTTGCCTTTTATGAAGACCCCATTCAGCTTTACGTTTACAAAGGGCATCCATTTATAGAACGTGGGCATGTCAGTATGGAAGCCATCCGGAATGAACGACTCGTCTTTTTCGAATGTGGGTCACTGGACTGGCTGCGCATTCACCGGGCCTTTGACTCGCTGGAACATCCGCCGGATATTACATATCATGTCGATCATTCGGAAACGGCGAAGAAACTGGTTATGCAGGGGGCAGGCATTGCATTTCTGCCTGGGTTAACGGTGCAGAAGGAAGTACGGGAGCGGGAACTGTTTCCCATTCAGGTGCACGAGGTTGCAGGTGTATCGCTGCAGATCAGCGTCGTTACGTTAAAAGAAGAACATTCGCCTTTTGCAGAGCCTTTCGGGGAGCTGCTGCGGCAGCTATAGAGCGTCGTTTAAGGAAGCAGGATGGATTTAATAAGTCAGGCTCGGTATGATCGAAGGAGGAGAATGTGATGGGTATTCGTGTTGGCATATTGGATCAAACTCCGATCTACGAAGGGGAGACGCCGATTGATGCGTTTCGGCATACGATTGAATTGGTACAGCGGGCAGAACAGCTTGGCTTTCATCGTTTCTGGGTATCGGAACATCATGATTCAGGCCATGTCGCAGGCTCCTCACCGGAAGTGCTCATTTCCCATTTGCTGGCACATACGGAGCGGATTCGTCTCGGTTCTGGCGGGGTAATGCTCCAACATTATAGTCCTTACAAAGTGGCCGAGAACTTCAATGTGCTCTCTGCGCTTGGCCCGGGGAGAATCGATCTTGGTATTGGACGTGCACCAGGGGGATTGCCTCGCTCCACACAGGCACTACAGCAAGGAATTCAGGAGGCCGCTTCCCTAAAAGATAAAATCAATCAGGTTAAGCAGTTCATTCATAATGAACCGCATGAAGACGAAACACATCCTTTGGCAGGCTTGAGCGCTGCACCGGTATCCGCAATCCCGGCCGAGCTTTACGTGCTTGGGGCAAGTGTAGATAGCGCAGGCATGGCGGCAGCACTGGGACTGCCGTATGTATTTTCATTGTTTATTAATAGCAATACGGAGGTCGCTCAGGAGGCTTTGCGTACTTATCGGGAACAATTCGACCACTCACATGGGCGGGAGCCTTATGCCATCCTCGCTATCTCATTAATTGTGGCGGAGAGTGCGGAAGAAGCCGAAGGACTGGCAAGTGAACATATGCTGGTCAAGATCCATCTGGAGAATGGCAATGCATTAACCGTTGGTTCCGTAGAACAGGCGGAAGAATTCGGGCGGCAATCGAACGAGAAATATCGGATCGAGATTTTGGAGCCAAGTGTGACGAGAGGTACAAAGGAAACGGTCGGTCAGGCACTGGCGAAGTTTCAGCAGGATTTTGCCGTGGATGAACTGATGGTTACCACAGCCACACGTGATTTTGCCAAGCGTATTCGTTCATTTGAATTGTTGCGTGAGGCACTGGATGAGCAGGGACTGGGCGAATTCGCAACTGAATCGACACCTGCGCAAGCGGTGATTAGTTAGGCATAACTATGGTAGAGAGCATACTTGCTGAACGAAGTGACCCGTGTATTATATTCATCCATCTTACATGGCACATACGATGATAAAAGGAGGCAATGTCGTGAGCAATGATCTGAAACAGCCTGAGAAACAGGCAGCGCAAGCAGAACAGAGCCGCAAGCATGAACTTTACGTTGGGCAGGATGAAGAATTCGCAGAGCACTTAACCGCGATTCGGCGACATTTGCATCGTAACCCCGAGCTATCCGGAGAGGAACGCGAAACGACAGAAGCCATTCGGGGCTGGCTGGTTAAGGAAGGCGTGCGGATTGCTGATGAATACTCGCTGCGAACAGGCCTAATCGCTGAAATTGGGCAGGATGATGGCCCGGTAGTGGCATTGCGCGCAGATATTGATGCCCTGCCGATCCAGGAAGAAACGAAGCTGGAGTATGCTTCGCAAGTGGCGGGTCGGATGCATGCCTGCGGTCATGATGCGCACACCGCCATTCTGATCGGTGCTGCACGATTGTTGAAACAGCGGGAGTCGCGGCTGCCGGGAAAGGTTCGTTTGATTTTCCAGCCCTCGGAGGAGAAAGCGACGGGGGCACGGCAGGTGATTCAGAGCGGAGCGCTATCTGAAGTGCGGGCTGTTTTTGGTTTGCATAACAAACCGGATCTGCAGGTTGGTACGGTAGGTATCCGTGAAGGGGCGCTGCTCGCAGCGGCAGATGGTTTTGTGGTTAAAGTGGAGGGTGTCGGAACTCATGCGGCAGTGCCGGAAGCGGGCATTGACCCGATTGTGGTTGCATCTCATATTGTGACTGCATTACAGGCCATCGTGAGTCGTAATGTCGGAGCACAGGAGAGCGCTGTAATTAGTGTGACCAAAATTAACAGTGGCACCGCCTGGAACGTCATTCCCGAAGAAGCCATCTTGGACGGCACCGTGCGTACCTTTGACGAGAAGGTGCGTGCCCGGATTCGTGAGCGCTTCAACCAGGTGGTTGCCGGTGTTGCAGCAGCCTACGGGACACGCGCTACGGTGCGCTGGATTCAGGGACCACCTGCCGTGGTCAATGATGCGTCATTGGCTGCTGCGGCTGAGCAGGTGGCAGGTGAAATTGGTCTGAACAGTATCCGACCGATACCATCTCCGGCGGGCGAAGATTTTTCCTTTTACCAAAAGGAGGTCCCGGGTCTGTTCCTCTTCCTCGGAACGTCAGGTCCGCATGAGTGGCATCATCCTGCATTCGATGTGGACGAACGAGCGCTGCCGCTAGGTGCACATCTTTTGGCAGCGCTGGCTGAAAAGGCACTGCAAAAGTTGCAGTTGAACGGAGGATAACCGATGACAGCAATCGGACGGTTGTTCTGTTATTGGAGTGGCAGTGTAAGTAGTTTTAACTTATACAATATAGTCGCGAATGGACGCAAAAAACGGTGACCTCAATCAGGTGACCGTTTTTTGCTATTTCCGTATTTTTAATTTAGTAGTTGTAGTTCTTCACATTGTATGCTACGATTCTAATCGTAATTATTACTATTATAATTCGTAATCATTACATTTATATAAGATATTACTAAAATCACTTTATAAGATGAACTGAACAATTTACACAAGAACGAAGAGAGCGGGATCAATCAGAAGAAGCGAAGCGTTCGCCTTTATCACCGGATTTTTCCCTTTGGAGAAGGGAATCAAAAAAAATCTGGGGATAACAGCGATCAGAAGATGATTCTGCACTCGGAGTGGCCAAGTGTAATGTTTATGGTTTCAACTTATCTACTTCACGAGGGAAAAGGAAGGGAATCATGCATACATCACGCAAGGTTTACACATTGGCTTTATTAATTTCGCTCCTGCTAGTATTATCCGCTTGCTCCGGGACAGAAGCAGGAACGGCGCAACAAAACACGAAAGCTTCCAACGACGAATTGGTCTTTGCCAGCACCAAGGATATCCGAGATATTAATCCCCATCTATACGCGGGAGAGATGCCGGCACAGAATATGGTATTTGAATCCCTTGTGATCAATACGCCGGAAGGCATTAAGCCTGCACTCGCAGAGAAGTGGGATATATCAGAAGATGGCACCACATATACATTTTATCTACATAAGGATGTTCAGTTTTCGGATGGAGAACCGTTTAATGCCGAAGCCGTGAAGCTGAATATCGATGCAGTTCTGGAAAATGTCGAGAAGAACTCATGGCTGAATCTGGTCGCCGAGATCAAGGAGACGAAAGTGATCGATGACGCCACGTTCCAGATTGTACTGAAACACCCGTATTACCCGACATTGGAGGAATTGGGGTTAACTCGTCCGTTTCGCTTCATCTCACCAAAAAGCTTTGTTGACGGTACAACTGCGAATGGAGTCAGCAGCTATGCCGGAACAGGGCCATACATTTTAACGGAGCACAAGCAGGACCAGTACGCGACATTTACGGTCAATGAAAATTACTGGGGAGACAAACCGCAGATCCAAATGATTAAGTGGAAAGTCATGCCTGACCATCAAACGATTCTGCTTGCCCTGGAAAAGGGAGAAGTAGACCTGTTATTCGGTTCGGACGGTGATATGGTGGACAATGAATCGTTCAAAGTGTTGACGGATCAAGGGAAATACAGCACGGTCATCAGTCATCCGGTTGGCTCACGTGCGATCGTTCTTAATACCAACCGCTCAGCAACTCAGGAGCCCCAAGTGCGTGAAGCGCTGATGTATGCCATTAATAAACAAATCATCGCGGAAGGCATACTGAACGGTACGGAACAAGTAGCAGATACGTTGCTCTCCACTTCGGTTCCGTACGCTGATGTGGGCCTTGAAGGCGTGCAATATGACATGAACAAAGCAAGCGATCTGCTTACGGCGGCTGGCTGGGTTGCGGGCTCGGATGGCTATCGGTACAAGGATGGGAACAAGCTTGAACTAACGATCTATTACAACTCGGATAATGCACAGGAGCGGACCATTAGTGAATCGATGCAAAACGATCTGAAGCAGGTCGGCGTAGCGTTGAACATTGTTGGCGAGGAAAAGCAGGCTTATCTGGATCGTCAGAAAACGGGTGAATTTGATCTGATGTACTCCCTCTCCTGGGGATTGCCGTATGATCCGCAAACGTATGTCTCTTCCTGGAGGGTGCCATCCCACGCCGATTATCAAGCCCAATTGGGGCTGGAGAAAAAAGAGTGGCTGGATCACACGATTACGGACCTGATGGTCGAGCAGAATGAGGAACAGCGCCAAAACATGTACAAAGAGGTTCTAACGTATATTCATCATGAAAATGTATATATTCCACTGACCTATTCGGTTACCAAAGCCGTTCATATCAAGGCGCTTCAGGGTGTGGGCTTTAACGTTTCCCAATACGAAATTCCGTTTGAGAAGATGTACTTCGAAGAGTAATCAGGAATTTTTAAAATTCATTAGGAAAGTCAGGAAGCCTCGCTCATCCTCTTCCATTTGCGAAGTTGTGAAGCGAGGTTTCCTTATATATGGATGAAGTAGAGAGGAGGATCACCTTGGGCAGGTACGTCATAAAACGAATATTAGCCATTATTCCCGTGCTGATCGGTATTTCATTTTTAGCATTTATTCTGATCCATTTGCGAACCAGTGATCCGGCTGAAGTGGCGCTGCGGGTGAATCAAGTTACGCCGACACCGGAAATGGTGGATGCCATGAGGGAAACACTAGGTTTGGATAAACCGTTTCTGACCCGTTACGTGGACTGGATTAGCAGCAGCATTCAGGGGGATTTCGGCATTAGTTATGTCAACCAACAATCGGTTGGAGAGCAGATTGCACGAGCCCTTCCAGCCACATTAAAGCTATCGGCTGTTGCCCTCGTTATCATTCTGACGATAAGTATTCTGATTGGTGTGCTCAGTGCCATTTATGAAAATAGGTTAGTGGATCGTTTGATGCGTGCATTGGTCTTTATTGGCACAGCCATGCCGAGTTTCTGGATTGGCATTCTGCTGATGTGGTTATTTGCCGTCAAGCTGAATTGGTTCCCCACGAGTGGCATGGAGCAGGCAAGTTCAGTTATCCTGCCGGCAGTAACGCTGTCCCTGGTATTCATCTCTACCTACGTCAGGCTGATCCGCAACAATATGGTGCAAAACAAAACCGAAAACTACGTGTTATACGCTCGTGTCAGAGGATTGAAGGAACGGACGATTATCTGGAAAGTATTCCGTAATTCCCTTCAATTATCGATTACGGCGCTGGGGATGTCGATCCCGAAGTTAATCGCGGGTACGGTCATTGTGGAAAATATTTATGCATGGCCAGGCATTGGGCGTTTGTGCGTCACCGCGATTTTTAATTCGGATTTTCCGATTATTCAAGCCTATATTCTGATTATGGGTGTGATGTTTGTCGTCTGTAATCTACTCGTGGATCTTCTGAATTCAGCTCTGGATCCCCGGATAAGAAGGGAGGGGTAACATGATGTTCTGGAAGCGCCTGGTGTCCGATAAAATGGCAGTGTTATGCATGATTACGATCGCACTTGTGGTCGTCGCTGGTGTTGGTGCACCCTGGTTCGCACCGCATGATCCCACGAGTTTAGACATTATGAACAAATATGCAGGGATCAGTCTGGAGTATCCATTGGGTACAGATCAACTCGGCCGCTGTAATCTGTCACGTCTTCTTTATGGCATTCGTACAACGATCCTGTTTGCAGTAATTACAACCGCGATTACAATTACGATCGGAACCCTGCTGGGGATCATATCGGGTTATTTTCGCGGCAAGGTGGATGAAGTCATTATGCGAATCTGTGATATGATGCTCTCCTTTCCAGCAGAAGTGATGATTCTGGCGATTGTCGGCATTCTCGGTCCAGGCCTGCTAAATGTCGTCGTCGCCAATATTATCGCCAAATGGGCATGGTACACCCGGATGATTCGTACAACAGTTATTCAATACACGGACAAGAACTATATTCGTTTTGCCAAAGTCTCGGGATGCGGGACGGGTCATATTATGAGAAAACATGTGCTGCCTGGCGTTTCAGGCGAAGTCGCTGTCTTTGCGACTCTGGATACGGGCTGGGTCATCCTCAATATATCGGCGTTGTCCTTCCTTGGTCTGGGTGTACAGGCCCCTACGCCGGAGTGGGGTATGATGCTGAATGATGCAAAAAATGTAATGATTACACATCCAACGCAAATGCTTGCGCCTGGATTGGCGATTTTGCTGGTCGTGGCTGCGTTCAACTTTTTGGGAGACAGCCTGCACGCGGCGATGAATCCGAAAAGTTATATGCATAAGAAGGGAGGCCGGTTGAATGTCTTTGTTAGAAGTAAAAAATCTGTCCATCACTGATTCCAGAACCGGTCTGCCCATTGTGCAAAATCTAAGCTTTGCGTTGCAGACCAATACCTGCCTGGGCATTGTGGGCGAGAGTGGCAGCGGCAAGTCCTTATCCACCAAAGCCATTCTGGGATTGACCTCTCCCTGGCTTGAAATTAGTGGAACAGCCCTTTACCAGGGGAAGGATCTATTACAGCAAACCGGGGAAGAGCTTCGAAAGATCCGCGGTCAGCGTATTTGCATGATTTTACAGGATGCAATGACGGCGTTTAACCCGCTCGAACCGATTGGGAAACAAATGATGGAGACCTTTCGAGAGAACCTTCGAATCTCCAAAAAAGAAGCCAGACAACTGGCGTCGGATGCTTTGCATCGTGTTCATATTCTTCAGCCTGAGCAGGTGCTGCAAAAGTATCCGCATCAACTATCAGGGGGCATGCTGCAAAGAGTAATGATCTCCATTGCCATGATGCTGGAACCTGATATAATCATCGCCGATGAGCCGACAACCGCACTGGATTCCATTAACCAGCGTGCGATTGTTGAGCAATTCAAGCAGCTTCGCGAAACGATGGGTATGTCCATCATTTTCATATCGCATGATTTGGGTGTCGTGCAGTATTTGGCGGATGATCTTATCGTTATGCGGGATGGGGAATGCGTCGAGCAAGGAAAGGCGAATGATGTATTTTCGAATCCTCAGCATGAATTTACACAGTTTCTGATCCAGACCCGAATCAAGCTGTCCGAGCCTTTTCAGGCTTCCATGGAAGCAGGTGTGCAGTAATGCTGGTCGAAGTGAATCATCTGTCCAAAAGCTATCCCAAATCGGGTGGTTTCTTTCGGAAAGAGACAACAGAAATTCTGAAAGATATTCATTTTGAGATCCGTGAAGGTGAATGCCTGGGTCTGATTGGTGAGAGTGGAAGTGGGAAAAGCACGTTAAGCCGCCTGATTCTTGGATTGGAGAAACCAACACAAGGTGAAGTTCGGATTGAGGGGATGGCCGTTTCCCAATGGATGAAGAAGAATAAAGGGAAAATAAGCGTTGTTTTTCAGGATTATACGTCTTCAGTCAATGGCAAATTCATCGTGCGGGATATCATAGCTGAACCCTTGGTTGCACTTGGTAATATTGTGGATCTGGATGACCGGGTCAATGACCTGCTTGCGAAGGTGGGGCTTCCTCATGCGGTGATGCACAAGTATGCTCATGAACTGAGTGGCGGGCAATTACAGCGGGTGTGTATCGCCCGCGCAATCTCAACCCGCCCGAAATTTCTGGTGTTGGACGAAGCACTTAGTTCTTTGGATGTCTCCGTCCAGGCGCAAATCCTGGAGTTGCTGCGCACTTTGCAGCATGAAATGAACATGACCTATCTCTTTGTAGCACATGATCTTCAGGCTGTGGCGAATCTGTGTGACCGGGTACTCTTTCTCTATCGGGGAACGATTGTGGAGGAGCTTGAACGAAATCGTCTCTCGGATGCTACCAATGATTATGCAAAAGCATTGCTGGCATCCGTTATGCCTTTTAGAAGTCGCTGATGAACCTCCAATTGTATACGTTTGGCTAAACAGGGTTGACGCAAATGCGTCAGCTCTGTTCCTGTTTGAACATAAAATGACAGTCGTGACGCTCTCTTTTTGATATGGAAATATTTGTTGACGCTCCCAAGTGGGATGTGCTATATTTTTCTCGACTGATAATCGTAATCATTACTATTAATATTATTTTATATAAATTAACTAAACATTTACACATGAACGTAGAGGACAGAAATAACCTGAAGAAGCGGCGCGTTCGCCTTTATCCCCGGATTTTTCCCTTTAAAAAGGGAATCCAAAAAAATCTGGGGATAACAGCGATCGGAAGGTTGTTCTGTCATCGGAGTGGCAAGTGTAAATATTCTTTAGTTCAATTTATATAGCAATGTGAACTCAGGCTTAATTCCATATCAAGAATAGGAGTAGCGGTTGCGATGAAACAGGAGATCGATTTTATCAAGTTCAATCCCACGCAAAATATGACGGTTCTGGTGAAAACGGATCATCCGGCTGAGACATATCCACACATTGCCGCCCAAATTATGTCCTATGACAATGTGTACGCTGAACAAGTGGGGTTCATTGGGGGAGCAAAAAAACAGGAGGCGGCTGCCCATTTGGAAATGGCCGGGGGAGAGTTCTGCGGGAATGCCTGCATGGCCTTGGCTGCGTACATCGCGTCCGAAGAAGAGCTGGAATCGTATGAGTTTACAGAAATCATGTTGGAAGTCTCGGGAACAGACCAATTAATCCGCTGTCAGGTGAAGAAACAGCAACAGAATGAGTATTTCTGTCAGGTAACGATGCCGGTCCCTCAGCAGATTGAACAGCGAACGATCAAGTATGAGGGAACAGACATGGATATGGTGATCGTGAGGTATCGGGAGTTCATTCATATCGTTATTGAAGTGGAAGCGTTTGATGAAGTGATGAGAAAGAGGGCACAAGCGCTGGCGCGATTACTCGGATTAACCTTGGGGGATAAGCTGATTGGCATTTTATTATACAACTCCCGATCCGAAGAACTGGCACCGCTCATCTTTGTCCCGCAGCTGGATAGTCTGATCTGGGAAAGGGGGTGCGGTTCAGGTACAGCCTCCGTGGGAGCCTATCTGGCATGGAGCAGGCAAGGGGAGATCGTTCAGCATATCAAGCAGCCCGGTGGTGCGATTAAAGTAATGGCTGAGTGGAATGGAGCAGAGCTTGAACGAATTACGATCGAAGGATCTGTTGGAATTGTAGCACAGGGCAAAGCATTTATAGATGCATGACCATGACAAGTTACAGGAGGAAAAGGAATGGAGACATTGATTGATTTTCAAGCATGCTTGAGTGAATTTTCCGGGAAATTCGATGAGTTGGCAGGCAGATATGATCATACGGTTCAGCATAGCTCCGAGCTGGAGGCTTTAATCGATGACTACTCCACGTTTATAACAGACAAGCAAAATGAACGAATCTGGGAACAGCTCGATCGTCAGGAATCTGGCAGCATGCATCAGCTTGTCCTTGATCTGAGAGACAAGTCTGCACGATGTGTGGCGATTATGGAGAAATATCGGGCATTGAAGCTGCAAGACGGAGATGTGGAAATCGCGGATTATTTCAGAAACATCGAAGAATGTATTGAAAAAGAGTTTGGCAGCTCTTATGTCACTTCGGATTCCAAAGTACTGCTGATCGGCTCCGGGGCATTTCCGATGACGCCTTTGTTTATCGCCAAGCGAACAGGAGCGAAGGTAGTCGGCATCGATATTGACGATGAAGCCATTACACTCGGGAAGCAGGTTGTGGAGAAGCTGGGTGCGGGCTTGAACATTCATTTGCAGCGGACATTAGTGCAGGACCTAGCTTTTACAAAAGAAGCCACGCATATCATTTTCAGTTCCACGGTTGCCAATAAATATGAGCTGCTGGATCAATTGCATGCATTGACGAATGAACATGTAGTGGTGGCCATGAGATACGGTAATCAGTTAAAGTCGTTGTTCAACTATCCGATGAGAGAGACTGACAGCAGCAAATGGAATATGATCGACAATATTCTGCGACCGGATGATGTGTTCGATATTGCGTTATACCAAAAAGCATAGCTCGGTTGAGCTTGTGAAAAGGGAGGCTTATATGAGCGGATTTCAGAAAATCTTGTTGCTTGGAACAGGTTCGGCATCCATTCAGCTGGCGGTAACGCTCAAAAAGCAATTCAGCTGCACCTTAGGCATCGTGGGAAGAGAATCGGTGCGTTCAGAATCTTTTTTTGAGGCCATTCGGCAAACGGACGGATTCATTGGGGCAAGCATTCAAAATGAAAAGCATCGACCGTTGGCGGGTGAATGCTTCATTGACCGGGTGTTTAGGGGATATGAGAGCATAGAAGGAGAATGGGATACACTTATTTTGGCCGTGACAACTGATGCTTACATCGATGTACTGAAACAAATGAATGACAACTTCATCAAACAAGTGAAATGCATTATTTTGGTCTCCCCCACCTTTGGTTCCAACCTGCTGGTAAAGCATTATGTGAGACAGCTACATGCGGACACGGAAGTTGTCAGCTTCTCTACCTATTTGGGGGACACCCGCTGGATGCACGACCAACCGTCCAATCATGTGATTACAACAGGCGTCAAGAAAAAGGTCTACATTGGTTCTACTTCAACACCTTCCGAACATGTGGACAGACTGTGCAAGATGTACGAGCAATTGGGCATTGTACTGGAAGTCATGCCATCTGCAATTGAGGCGGAAACGAGAAATATTTCTTTATATGTGCATCCGCCGCTGTTCATGAATGACTTTTCATTGGATGCCATTTTCGGAGCGTCAGACATTCGGAAATATGTATACAAAATCTATCCCGAAGGTCCGGTAACCCAATATTTGATTCGGGACATGCGGACGCAGTGGAACGAAATTATGACAATTACGGATCGACTTCGTATCCAGGGTGTCAATCTGCTGCAATTCATGACGGATGATAATTATCCGATACGATTAGGGAGTTTGTCGCGTCAGGATATCGATAATTTCAATCAATTGCAGGACCTTCATCAAGAGTATTTATTATACATACGATACACCTCGCTATTGATTGATCCCTTTTCGGAACCGAGTCCAGAGGGCAAGTATTTTGACTTTTCGGCCGTTCCTTTCAGGAAGATGTTCATCAATCAGGATGGAGCTTTGGACATTCCCAGAATGCCCAAGGAGGATTATTACCGTATCAAAATCATTCAGGGCATTGCGAGACATTTGCAGGTAAGCTGCCCAACCATTGATACATTTATTGCCACATATGAGGCGAAGATTCAAGAAGTCGCTCGCGCTCACCCCGAACAGAATCTATCGGATGCCTTTACCGTTCAATCCTTCGATGAAGACATTCGGATGATCTGCTTAGGACTGGCGAACAGCAAGGTTTAATTACATGTCAATCTATACAAGTGAACCTGAATTTTACATCATAACGGAGAGTGCAGAACCAATCTGAAGAAGCGAAGCGTGCGCCTTTATCCCCGGATTTTTCCTTTTATATAAGGGAATCAAAAAAAATCTGGGGATAAGAGCGATCGGAAGATGGTACTGCAATCGGAGTAGCACGATGTAACATTTTCTAAGTGAACTTGTATATATCTTTCATCATCAGGGGGAAATGTTGTGAAAAAGGGTAGTGGTTTTCGTTTTATATTGCTTCTATTATCTGTTATTACCGTGCTTGGGGGATGCGGCCAAAAAGAGGGTGCCAACACCCAAACCGAGTCAGCGAATAGCGAAGTTAAGTCTGAACTCATATATGCATCCGCCAAGGATATTAATGATATGAATCCCCATCTGTACACTGGTTCCATGCCCGCACAAGGGATGGTTTACGAATCTTTGGTTGAAAACACGGTCGATGGAATCAAGCCATTACTGGCGGAATCCTGGGATATTGCCGAAGACGGGAAAACGTATACGTTCCATTTGCGACAGGATGTGAAATTCCATGATGGTGAGCCATTTAACGCCGAGGCGGTCAAACAAAATATCGATGCGGTTCAGGCGAATGCCGAAAAACATGCCTGGATCAAGCTGTCCACCAAAATCGTAAGCACAACCGTCATAGATGAATACACATTCGAACTGGTACTTTCCGAGCCCTATTACCCAGCTCTGGTAGAGCTGTCCATGACCAGACCTTATGTATTTATATCACCGAAGGATTTCAAGAATGGGGGCACAAAGGACGGGGTGAGTGGCTACCACGGCACAGGACCCTACAAGCTAACCGGACATAAAATCGACGAGAATGCAACGTTTGAAGCCAATGAAGAGTACTGGGGGGGCGCACCTGAGATTCAAAAAATTACGTCCAAGGTTCTGCCAGCAGGAGAAACGACATTATTGGCATTACAGAAGGGCGAAATCAACTTTGTGTTCACGGATGACCGGGGCGCGGACAGCATAGATGTTGAAGCCATGAATCAATTGGCTGACTCGGGTGATTATCAGGTGGTCCGAAGTGAAGCGATGAATACAAATATGATCGTCGCCAATAGCAGCAAAAAGGATAACCCTGTGCACGAGACGGCTGTTCGTGAAGCGATATGGGTTGCGATTGATCGGGAAACGATCAGCAATGATATTTTTAATGGAACACAGACTGTAGCGGATACCTTATTCTCATCAAACGTCAATTATGCCGATGTCGAGTTGAAGAAGCGGGAGTATAATCCGGAGACGGCAAAGAAGCTTTTGGAAAAAGCAGGCTGGACCCTGTCAAACACGGAAGCAGTGAGGACAAAGAACGGCCAGCAACTAGCCATGACCCTGTATTATGACAGCAACTCGTCTTCCCAAAAAACACAGGCAGAATTAATCCAGCATGCCTTAAAAGGATTGGGCATTCAATTGGAGATTGTCGGAGAGGAATCCACATCCATCGCGAACAGAAGAGCAACCGGGGAATATGATCTGTTATTCAACCAAACCTGGGGACTGGCGTACGATCCACAGAGCACCATCTCTGCCTTTACTTCGGATTCCGCCTACAAGCATACAACAAGTGGCCTTGCCCAAGCGGATGAGCTGTACAAGAAAATTGATGAAGTGATGGTGTCCACAGACGAGGTATCTCGCCAGTCCCTGTACGCTGATATTATGAGAATCGTTCATGATGAAGCCGTGTTTATTCCAATTACGAATGGGCGGGTTACTGTCATTGCTCCCAAAAATTTGGACGGAATCTCATTCAAACAGACTCAATATGAATTGCCATTTGAGCAAATGAATTTTAAATAGAACGGGGATGGATATGGGAAGTTATATAGTTAAACGGATATTGCTCGCCATACCCTTGCTGTTCGTTATTTCATTTATAACGTTTGTACTCATTAATCTGTCGCCTCTGGACCCTGCTGTAGTTGTATTACAGGCACAGGATGTTCCTCAGATTACGGATGAATTAATTGCGAAAACCAATGAAGCATTGGGGTTCGATAAGCCGTTCGTCATCCAGTATGTGAATTGGTTGATGGCCTGTATGCAGTTTGATTTTGGCAGCTCGTATGTATCCGGTGAAGCGGTATGGTCCCTGGTCGGTCCGGCTTTCCTGAACACATTAAAATTAACGCTGGTATCCTCGGTGTTCATTATCGGGTTGTCCATTCTTCTGGGTGTGATCTGTGCCATGAGAGAAGGGAAAGTGATTGATAAATCGGTCAGAGGCATTTCGTTTGTCCTGACCGCGATGCCTTCCTACTGGCTTGCAGCCATCCTGATCTGGTATTTTTCCGTCAAGCTGGACTTGTTGCCTACGAGCGGGATGGACTCATGGAAGAGCTACATTCTGCCGGTCATCGTGATTACGGTGAGTTATACAGGCATTTATTTCAGAACGGTTCGGAGTTCGATGTTAAGCAACATGAATGAGGATTACGTGCTCTACGGAAGGGCAAGCGGCTTAAGTGAGCGGAAGGTGACCCTGCATATTTTGCGAAATTCGCTGCAAGTGGCGGTATCCATATTTTGTATGGCGATCCCCATCGTGCTCGGCAGCACTGTCGTGATTGAAAATGTGTTTGCGTGGCCGGGACTTGGGAGGTTGAGTGTGAGGTCGATCCTCAGCCGGGATTTCCCGATTATTCAGGCGTATGTTCTTATATTGGCCGTAACCTTTGTGCTGTTTAATACGATTTCTGACGTGATCAATGCGGCGATGAATCCCAGGTTAAGAAAGGATCTCTGATGCGATTATTAAGAAATTTGAGCAAAGACAAGCTCGCGATGACATCGCTCGCTTTCATTGTAATCATTATTGTTGCGGGCATATTTGCCCCTTGGTGTGCACCCCATGACCCGGAGGAAGTGAACATGAAGCTTCGATATGCTTCCTCCTCCTGGACCTATTGGCTAGGAAATGATCATCTCGGCAGATGTGTGTTATCCAGACTCATTTATGGCATTCGTCCCAGTGTGCTATGGGTGCTGGTTGCCTTGATGATGTCTGTTCTGGTCGGAGCTGTCGTCGGATTTATCGCAGGTTATTTCAAGGGGAAGACAGATGCCTGGATCATGAGAGTTTGCGATGTGATGCTTTCATTCCCGGGATACGTCATGACACTGGCTGTAGTCGGTATTCTGGGTCCAGGACTTGAACATATTCTGATAGCGTTCGTGGTCATGAAATGGGCGTGGTTTGCCCGCGTCATTCGGACATCCGTGATGCAGTTCTCCGAGATGGAGTATGTGAAATTTGCCAAAGCCTCTGGTATTGCCAGCCTTAGCATTATCACCAAGCATATTGTTCCGGTTACCTTTGCCGATATAGCAGTGATTGCGAGCGGCTCCATGTGTTCGATGATGCTGCAGATCTCGGGGCTTTCCTTTCTGGGTTTGGGAATCCAGGCTCCTCATGCCGAATGGGGGATGATGCTGAATGAGGCAAGGCAAGTCATGTTCTCCAGACCGGAGTTAATGTTGGCACCTGGAATAGCCATTGTCATTGTGGTCTCGGCCTTTAATTTTTTATCGGATGCACTTCAGGTCGCTTTGGACCCCAAATTAATGACTTCCCAAGGTAAGCTTCGTAAAAAAGAGGTGGGAAAGAACGTTTATGAATACAGTAGAGGTTAAACATTTGAAGGTCTGGGATGCCAATACGGACAAGGTCATTATTCATAACAGTTCATTTCAGGTCAAACAAGGAAGCTGTCTGGCCATAGTCGGGGAAAGCGGAAGTGGCAAGTCCGTCACCTGCAGGTCCATTATGCGTTTGAATAAACCCTGGATTCGCCAATCCGGAACGATTCTCTTCCAAGGCGAGGACTTGAACCAGCTTTCTGAACAAGAAATGAGACGAAGAAGAGGCAAAAACATATGCATGATTCTGCAAAATGGTATGAGCGCTTTTGACCCGTCTTCCGTAATAGGCGTCCATATTCGAGAGACGCTCCAGACGCATTTTGACTGGAATAACAGAGACAGCGAACGGAAGATCATTAGCGCTATGGAAAGTGTCATGTTAAAGCATCCGCAGGAAATCCTGAATCAATATCCACATCAGCTATCGGGTGGCATGCTGCAGCGAATCATGATTGCATTGGCACTCGTGTTGGAGCCGGATCTGATCATTGCGGATGAACCGACAACGGCGCTGGATACGATCTCTCAATATGAAGTGGTTGAACAATTGATTCAACTGCGTGAACGAATGGGGTGTTCCATGCTGTTTATATCCCATGATCTCGGTGTGGTTCAGAAAATTGGGGATGAAGTGATGGTTATGAAAGACGGAGCCATTGTCGAAAGCGGCGATATTCGGTCTGTTTTTACGAAGCCGAAGCATGCCTATACTCAATATTTGGTTTCCACCCGGTTGGAGCTGAGCAATCATTTCAGGAAATTGATGCAGGGAGGGGATACAGATGCTCAAGGTGGATGGGATAGAAAAATCCTATAAACAAGGCGGATTGTTCTCCAAACAAAAGCAGCAGGTTTTGAAAAACGTGGCATTTGAATGCTACCAAGGCGAATGTCTCGGCATTATCGGCGAAAGTGGAAGCGGCAAGTCCACATTGGGACGTTTGATCCTGGGCATTGAAAAGCCTGATCGCGGTCGTATTTTATTTGATGGAAAAAACGTGAACAATCGCCGTGTGCGAATGGGCAGCATCAGTGCCGTATTTCAAAATTATGCGTCCTCCATTAATCCATTTCTCACGGTGGAGGAAGCCATTATGGAGCCCCTGAAGGCTCAAAAAAAAGTGGAAGCGGATATGAAAAGCAAGGTGGATCGGTTGCTGCATCAGGTGGGGTTGAATTCTTCCTACAGGCTTAAATATGCACATGAACTGTCCGGTGGAGAGGCCCAAAGAGTATGTATCGCAAGAGCCATATCCACAGAACCCCGATGCATTGTATTTGATGAAGCCATCAGTTCGCTGGATGTGTCTGTGCAAATTCAGGTGCTGCGATTGTTAAAGGAATTAAAGCAATTCTATCAGATGAGCTATGTGTTTATTACGCATGATATTCAGGCGGCAGCCTATATTTGTGACAGGATTATTATTTTCAGGGACGGTCAGATTGAGGAAATGGTACCTATTAAGCAGTTGAAGGATGTTCAGTCTGATTATGCCAGAAAATTATTAACCTATTTAATTACTTTCCAGAGGGAGGACCAAAGATGAGTGGAGCGATGTCTTGGCCTTTTCTGCGTTTGTACATCCTGGTTCTTCTGTATTTTAGTGCAAATGCCATTCTTAATGTGATTATTCCTTTGCAGGGTGAATCCTTGGGAGCGAGCAGTACAACCATTGGGCTGATTATGGGCGCTTATATGTTTACGACCATGTTTTTCAGGCCATGGGCCGGGCGGATCATTCAAAAGCGCGGGCCGATTAAAGTGCTGCGTTTTATTCTGATTATCAATGGTTTTGCCCTGATTTTATACACGTTTACGGGTCTCGGGGGCTATCTGGTGGCTCGTATTTTACAGGGGGTATCGACGGCTTTCTTCTCGATGGCTTTGCAGATTGGCATTATTGATGCCTTGCCGGAGAAGGACCGTTCCCAGGGTATTTCATATTATTCATTATTCAGCTATATCCCCGGCATTGTGGGTCCTGTTCTTGCGTTGGGGATCTGGCAAACTGGCGGTATGGATTATTTTACAGTTGTCCTGATCGGTATTGCCGTCTGCACAGGCGTCTTCGGATATACGGCCAAAATGGACAAGAGCAAGGAGCAGCCTCCTGGGAATTCGTCCGAACAGAACGTAAGCATGTTTCATTCTTTTCGTCAGTTAGTGCAAAATCGATTCTTGTTTAGATGCAGTGTACTCATGTTAAGTGCTTCCGTTGTGTTCGGTGCAATTACGACCTTTATTCCCCTCTACGCCAGTCAATTGCCAAGCGGCAATGCAGGTGTCTATCTGATGCTTCAGGCGGGAACGGTTGTGTTGACCCGGATCATGTTACGCAAAAAAATCCCTTCCGATGGCAGGTGGCATGCCCCTTTTATCATGGGAACAATGCTGCTGCTGGCAGTAGCCGCACAATGTGTCAGCCTGGCTATTACTGGAGGGGCTGCCTTGCTGTATGTGGGGGCAATCTTGATGGGCATTGCTCAATCCATCCTCTATCCAACGTTAACGACCTATTTATCCTTTGTGCTGCCACAGCTGAATCGGAATGTATTGATCGGTTTATTTATTGCGACAGCAGATCTGGGTGTATCTCTGGGTGGTGTGTTGATGGGACCGATCGCTGATCTGTCCTCCTATTCATTTATGTACATGATTTGTGCTATCCTAGGAGCGGTAATGATTGCTTTTGCCTATGAACGAAGAAAACCAGTCACAGATATGTCTGTGGGTTAACGCAACTAGAAAGTGGGGACATGTTTTGAAGTCTTCTGTCACGACCAGCGGTACATTAAATCCGGTATCCTTTTCGTTTATCCGGTTTTATCTGTTGGCCTTTTTATTTTTTGCCGCCAATTCGGCTTTGACGATTATTCTCCCTTTGCGGAGTGAAGCAGCAGGGTTGAACCAGGCTGAGATTGGTCTGATGATGGGCGCGTACATGTTTACGTGTATGCTTCTACGGCCTTTTGCGGCGCAGCTTCTGGGGCGTTATGGTCCGCTGCGTGTAATGAAGTGGCTGTTGATTTTGCATGCCGCAACATTACTGTTGTTTGTTGTGTTTGGTGTGGAAACGTATTTGTGGCTGCGGGCGCTGCAAGGTGTAGCGACGGCGTTCTTTTCCATGACGATGCAGGCTGGCATTGTGGAAAAGCTTGAGGACAAGGACCGGGCTCAGGGACTGTCCATGTATACCCTTTTCACGATGGTTCCGTCCTTGGTCATTCCCATACTCGCCATCCAAATCTGGGAAAATGCCAGCGATATCTGGTTTACTTTGCTGATGATCGGGTTGGCAGCTTTTCCACTCCTGATTGGCTATAACGTGGATCTGCCCCGAAGCACGGTGCAGAATAAATCGTATACGCTGGGTGATATGATGCGATCATTCGGCGGCATCTGGCGCAGTACACCACTGCTGATTAGCAGTGTGGTCATGCTGTTTGCTTCCTGTGTATTTGGAGCCACGGCGACCTTTCTTCCGTTGTATATGGTATCGACCGGAATGGCGAGTGCAGGGGTGTTCTTAACGATCCAGGGGCTGGTGGTCATTCTGTGCAGATTCATTTTGCGCAAAAAAATACCGTCTGACGGTAGCTGGAATACGTGGCTGATGGCGGGTTTGCTGCTGTGTGCAGCTCTGGGAACCCTGTTGCTCGCAATGTTGGAGACGGTTGGTTCATTAGTGTACCTGTCCGCGGTGTTCAGCGGTTTTGCCGTAGCATTGCTGTACCCGACATTAACCACGTATTTGTCATTTGTGCTGCCTGCCGATTCCAGATATGTGCTCATGGGTATTTTCATGTCCTCGTATGATCTGGGCTTCTCCCTGGGCGGTCTTGCGATGGGACTGATTGTACAAATAAGCTCATATTCCACCATGTTTACGATCTGTACGCTGTTATCCGTTGCAGCCATGATTCTCGTTGTAACTTTCAGGCAACGAATGGAAGCAGGCAATAGGGCCAGATCTGTGGTGGCGAACTGATTAATAGTAACGATTGTATGGCACATATAAAAACAAGAATTAAAGGCGTATGGACTGACTTTTCTGGAATCGTATCATTATGATTCGAAGCTACAGGAAACAGGCCATAGGCCTTTTTTTGACGGGGGTTTGCGGCAGTAGCGGTGGGGACGGAATCGATCTGAAGAAGCGGTAGCGTTCGCCTGAAAGCTTTCTGTAAGAAAGCTGCTTCGAAAGCATACGCTGTCTCCGAATTTCTAACCTTTAGTAGACTAAATTAAGGAAATTTGGAAACAACAGCGATCGGAAGACGATCCGTGACCAAAGCGGCCACCTCACACGAGAAAAACAAAAATGATTTGACAACATCGTTCAACAGGATTATAGTCATTGTTGTTAATCGTAATAATTACTATTAAGGTCAGAGGCGTATGACCACAACTATAAGGAGTAGATACACATGACACAAAAGCAAGTTCCGGTAACTGTTCTTAGCGGTTACCTTGGCTCAGGTAAAACGACGGTTCTGAATCACGTGCTGCACAATCGGCAGGGGCTCAAGGTCGCTGTCATTGTCAATGACATGAGCGAGGTAAACATTGATGCTGCACTGGTAAAAGGGGAAGCGACCTTATCGCGCACTGAAGAAAAGCTGGTGGAGCTGTCCAATGGTTGCATCTGCTGCACGCTGCGGGATGATCTGATGCAGGAAATTGAAAAACTGGTGAATGAAGGCAGGTTTGATTATATCCTGATTGAATCGACAGGAATCAGTGAACCTGTTCCGGTAGCGCAGACCTTTACATATGCCGACGAGGAGTCGGGTATTGATCTGACAAGTCTGGCGAAGCTGGATTGTCTGGTAACGGTCGTGGATGCGAATCGTTTCTGGCAGGATTTTGCTTCAGGACAGAGCCTTCTGGATCGGAATCAGGCTACAGGGGACGAAGATACCCGTGACGTGGTGGACCTGCTGATTGACCAGATTGAGACCTGCGATGTGCTGTTGCTTAACAAGTGTGATCTGGTCGAAGACGTGGAGCTGAACAAGCTTGAAGGTATCATTCGCAAGCTTCAGCCCAACGCCAAAATTATTCGGACCGTGAACGGACAGGTCAACCCGTCTGAAATTTTGAATACAGGTCTCTTCGACTTCGAGAAAGCAAGCATGTCCGCCGGATGGATTCAAGAGCTGGAGAAAGAATCACATACACCCGAGACGGAGGAATACGGTATTGGTTCCTTCGTGTACCGTCGCCGAAAACCATTCCATCCTTCTCGTCTGGCTGAATTCATGAGCTACTGGCCGGAAGAAGTGGTTCGTGCCAAAGGGCTGGTCTGGCTGGCTGCTGAAGGGGATGTGGCTGCAAGCCTGAGTCAGGCGGGTTCATCCATTCAGTTCGGTCCAGCAGGTCATTGGGTCGCGGCGCTGCCGGAAGCGGACAAGGAAGAGATTTTGCGTACGGAGCCTGATGTGCTGGAGAAGTGGGATGCACAATGGGGAGACCGCCAGACTGAGCTTGTCATGATCGGGATTGAAATGGAACGTGCCATCATTGAAGAAGAACTGGACCAATGCCTGCTCAGCGATGAGGAAATGAAGGCCGACTGGGGCCATTTCGACAATCCGCTGCCTTGGCCCGTTGAAGTTGTATAAATTAAATTCGTTAAGGAGCTGGAATCCATGGCTAAGAAATCAAAAGTAGTACGCGAAAAACAACGTCAGGCCATCGTCGCCAAGTATGCAGAAATACGCCTAGAACTGAAAGAAAAAGGGGATTATGAAGCGCTGCAGAAATTGCCGCGCAACGCTTCACCGACCCGATTGAAAAATCGCTGTGAACTGACGGGCCGCCCGAGAGGGTATTTGCGCAAGTTCAAGGTTTCGCGGATCGTGTTCCGTGAGTTGGCTCATCAAGGGCAAATTCCGGGCGTCACGAAGTCCAGCTGGTAAGACGCATGAATGATCCTTTTGATTATGATTGCGTGATTGTTGGAGGGGGGCCAGCCGGAATCGGCATGGCCTCTGTCCTGCAGGATCTGGGGCTGTCCCGCTTTACCGTGCTGGAACGGAGTGAAGTGGGGGCCACTTTTCTCGCGTGGCCGGAGGAAATGCGTCTGATCACCCCTTCGTTTACAAGCAACGCCTATGGCATGATGGATCTGAACGCCGTAGCGCTGCATACGTCTCCAGCGTATACGTTGGGAACAGAACATCCGACAGGGGTGGAGTATGCGAAGTATTTGCAGGTGGTGAGCCAGTTTAAGAAATTGCCTGTGCAGACGGGTGTAGACGTTTCGGAAGTGATTCCTGAAGAGAATGGCTTTCGGGTTGTGACATCCAATGGTCAACTGCGCACACGCTTTGTCGTCTGGGCAGCCGGTGAATTCCAGTACCCGAGACTGGACCCGTTCCCTGGCGCCGAATATGGTGTGCACAGCAGTTTATTTTCCAGCTGGACGGCAGTTCAGGGAGAAGAATGTGTCATCGTTGGCGGCTATGAGAGCGGCGTGGATGCAGCCATTCACCTGTGTAAACTAGGGAAAAATGTAACGGTAATCGATCGGAACGGACGCGGGCTTGCCAAGGGCAGCAGTGATCCAAGTGTGGAGCTGAGCCCCTATACGAAGGATCGTCTGCGCACGGCGATGATGGATCAGCGGATACAAATGATGCAAGGCTATGAGGTCAAGTGGATTGAGCCGGATGAACGGGGCGGTTATGTCCTCTATTGTGAGAATGATTCCGGGGAATCACACTTGCTTAAGACCGCTCAGGCTCCTGTTCTGGCGACGGGGTTCCGCAGCAGTTTACACCTGATTGAGAACCTGGTCGAGCGCAACAAGGAGGGACAGCTGCAACTAGGAGTAGCGGATGAATCGACGATTGCCCCTGGACTATTCATTACCGGACCACAGGTCATGCATGCGCACCTCCAATTTTGTTTCATTTATAAATTTAGACAGCGCTTTGCAGTTGTGGCCGGGGCCATGGGTGAGAGACTCGGGCTCAATCTGACTCCGCTGGAAACCTATCGCAAAGAAGGCATGTTTCTTGATGATCTGTCTTGCTGTGGTGAAGATTGCACATGCTGAATTCGGTTCTGGAACAGCCGGAAGAACTTCGTCAAGTGGTGCTGGTCGGTTTCGAATCTGCAGGTAAATCGGCTCTGTTTCGGGGCCTCACGGGCAGAGATACAGGCGAAGAATCCAATGTTCGAGGCTCCACGGTGACTGTCCGCAGGGCAGAACTGCCTGAACAGCAGCTTGAGCTGGTCGATACGCCTGGAATCCGGTTGAAGGATGACAGTGTCACGACTATGCTGGCCCTAAAACAACTCGCAGCAGGTGATACGGTTGTCATGGTGGTACGCGGCACAGATGTCGTGCAGGAGCTGCCTTTACTGCTCGGCATGCTGGATGTCCCAGGCAAAAATGCTGTGCTGGTGCTTACGTTTGCTGACAAATGCGGACCGGGTTTAACGGCTCAGGTTGACTATTACCGTAAAGGCCTGGGGATTTCCGTCCTGCCCTTCAATACAAGGGAAATGGACGGGAACGCCCAAGGCCTGTTATGCCGCGCGATCGTTGCCGCCAGACCGATGAAGAGGCATCCACAGTTGGAATCACCGCCTGCCTCCCCTGTGATCGAACCGCAAACAACGATGTTTGAACACACGGTTTGGGGGCGTTTTGCGGCTTTGGCAGCACTCATCTTATTATTTGCAGTTCCGGTATATGTGGCTTATCTGTTCTCCGGCTGGGTACAACCACTCGCGGATGTCTGGATTCTTGAACCACTCGATCGGATGACTGTGGGATTATGGAATCCGCTACAAGCGATGATGCTCGGAGATTACGGCATGATCAGTCTGGGCTTGTATTCCTTTATCTGGGCTTTTCCGGTCGTATTCCTGATTGGCGTCAGTGTTGCGGTGACGGAGGAGACTGGACTGAAGGATCGCATTACCGACTCGCTGGATGGGTGGATGCGCAAAATCGGCCTGAACGGTAAGGATCTGATTCCGGTCCTCAGTGGTTTTGGCTGCAATGTTGTGGCAGTGTTCCAGAGTCGTACATGCAGTTCCTGCACTCGAAAGGCCTGTGTTTCAATGATCTCCTTCGCTTCGGCGTGCAGCTACCAGATTGGGGCTTCTCTATCGATATTCAGTTCCGGTGGCAAGCCATGGCTGTTTTTTCCTTATATGCTTGTCCTGGTCCTTGTGGGCGCACTTCATACCCGTCTGTGGAATCGAAATCGGCTGGATGATACGCTCCCGTTACATGCGAACCGGACATTTGTGCAAAAGCCTTCATGGCGTTCCGTAAGCTGGCGCGTAAGATCTGTGATGAAACAGTTTCTCATACAGGCAATGCCCATTTTCATCGGTATTTGTGTGGTAGCCTCACTACTGGAGCAGACAGGAGTATTGTCTGTTCTGACCGGCACGCTTACGCCGCTGCTCGCGATCTTTCATCTGCCGGGCGATGCCGCGGGCGGCATTTTATTTTCCATTTTAAGAAAAGACGGGTTGTTGGTACTGAATCAGGATCAGGGTTCCTTTATTGCAGACTTGAGCGGCGGACAGTTATTTATCCTGGTGTATCTGGCTTCCACGTTAACGGCATGTCTGGTGACCATGTGGACCGTACGCAAGGAATTGGGTGCAGCCTTTGCTGCACAACTGACAGGCAGACAGCTGCTAACGTCACTGGGCAGTGCACTTGTACTTGCATGGGTGTGGAACTGGATGGCGTAACGATGTGGAGGAAAGGGGGGATCACCATGCTGGACTCGTTTACCATTCGGAGAATTCAGTCGGTGCTGGACGGTTATATTCACGAGAAGGTGCCGGCTCCCCTGCGAACAATGGTGAAATTAACGTATGAGTTGAATAACAATGAACTGATTTTGACCGAGGAAAGGCCTGCTGAGGAACGCTATCAGTGGGACAAGCTGCCCATTGCCCGATTTTACTGGGAAGCGAATCAGTGGAAGGTATATGCGAAAGGTGATCACAGTAGCTGGAATGTGGTCGACGTCATTGAGCCTTGTCCTGATTTTGAAGTTATCCTGGAGCAGGTTGAGCGGGACGAGGCAGGTTTGTTCTGGCGATGAAGGTGCAGCGGTAACGGAAATATGTAATGGAGGGAGGGATTTGAAAAATGCAAAAGGGACAGCTGGTTAACAGGAGTAACCGAGTGGCGAGCGATGCTTTGATCATGCCGGACAAAGCCGAGCGCTTGCGGTTATTCGGCTCTGTTGACCCGATACAGGGAGATAAGCCTGTACGAAAAGAAGAGATGCAGGATTTGCAGAACAGCAAAAACAATTTTCTGTTTGAGCTGCAACAAGTCGGTATTGATCAGGTGAAGTATCCTCTGGATGTCATTTCCGCCAAAGATCCCGAGAAATTGTCCAGCATCGGAAATTTTCGGCTGACGACTTCGCTGGATCGAGAATCCAAAGGCATTAACATGAGCCGCTTGATGGAGCAGCTTCAGAAAAGTCGCGGTGAAGGATTGAGTGACCGGATTCCGGATCTGATTGCGCTGACGCAACAGTTGGCCGAACAGATGAATCAACCGAAGGCAGAGCTGAAAGTAACCTATCCCTGGTTCTACGAGCGATCCGCGCCCGTAACCGGTATGTCTGGACTAAATCATTCTTTGGCTACGGTTCATGTCCTCTGGGAAGCTGGCAAATCCCCCGTTCTAAGAACGGGTTTACATATACAGATCACGACGTTATGTCCTTGCTCGAAAGAAATCAGCGAATATAGTGCGCACAATCAGCGAGGTTTACTGCGTATCCAGGTGCAGGGCGACCCGGAAGAAGCCTTGCCGGGCTATTGGAAGGAAGAGCTGCTGAATGTGGCTGAATCCAATGCAAGCAGCTGCCTATATCCCGTTCTCAAAAGACCTGATGAGAAACGTGTCACGGAACGTGCATATGAGAACCCGCGGTTTGTGGAAGATATCGTCAGGCTGGTGGCGGCAGATCTGTATGAGAAGCATTGGGTACGCAAATTTAAGGTGGATTGCAGGAATGAAGAGTCCATCCATCAGCATGATGCGGTGGCCCGCATCGTATATGATAAGTCGAGATAGCATGCCTGATGGCTACGGAATTCATTTTATATATATGAAAGAAAACAGAAGAAACGCCGTCAGAGAGATCAGAGGCGTTTCTTTTGTTTTTTTTTCTGTACTTCCTAATTCCCATGAGAAATCCACGTATAATCGCGCTAAACCTCGTATAAAATTTCACCTGTTCGAGATACATCATATCCCTCAAACGATTGCAGTTCATGCCGGAACTCCGTTGATTGAAGAATACGTAATACCGATTCGGTCCACGCTTCGTTTCCCGGTTTCTTCAGCATTACCAGGTCATAACGTTCCTGGACAAGTGGAATGAAATCAACCTGACCGACAAGTCGTGCAGCTTTCTCGCTGCCGATTCCGACATCGGCTTCGCCAGAACTGACCTTTGCGGCTACGCCCATATGACTGGTTTCTTCCACGTTATACCCGATCAGATGAGATGTAGGGATACCGTGCAGACGCAATTGTTCATCCAGGAGTACACGTGCACCCGAACCTTTCTCCCGGTTCGCCAATCGCAGCTCGGGCTGCTTCAGATCGGTCCAGTTCTGCAAGCCGCGCGGGTTACCGCGTTGGACGTACAGCCCGGCAGGTCGTGTCAGCAGATTGACGACGACATAAGACCAGCCAATCAGGATTTTGCGTATATAAGGCAGATTATATTCTCCTGTATCTCCATCAAGCAGATGGGTACTGACCAGATCAGACTCTCCGCGGTACATGGAGATCAGGCCGTCCAGACTGCCCATGAAGGAACGCAGTGGTCGAATATCCTGTGTTTGTTTCTCCATATATCGCATGAGAATATCAAGGCTCACATCCTGTCCAGTAATGACCAGATGGCGAGTCGAATGGGCTGACGAAGTGTTGCCCGTCATGGAAGATGAAGCGGCGAATGTGCCTCTGGATGGAGAGGAAACAACATTTGCAGCGGAGTGAACGGCAGGATTAGATGGATTGGTTCCTGTCGCGTAATCAGATTCAAGAGATTGACCTGAATCCAAAGCGGCCCGGTGTGCTGGCGATTGCAGCTGCTTGGAGCGCTGTTTATACGCTTCCAGATCGGTGGCGTCAACACGCATTTGTTTGCCGACGCGATAAGCGACGAGGTCTCCCTTTTTGATCAGATCGTAGACCGTCAGTTTGGATATTTTGAGCAGCTTGGATATTTCTTCGGTGGTATAGGATTGCTCCTCCGTCATCAGTGAAGATCCTCCTTCAAGGTGCAGATCATAACTATATAACCTCAACTAATGAATATTTACACTGGCACTTCGATGACAGAACAATCTTCCGATCGCTGTTATCCCCAGATTTCTTTGATCCCTATATGACTGATAAACGCTGTGGTCTCTTGTACTATACCATTAACAGCCAGAGGGTATAAACTCACCCACCGGAATTCAGTATATATGGCGTGCTCTTCAACGGGTTCATCAAAGACGACCTTCCTATTTCAATGATCTTATGTATAATGAAATATAATTAATTATATCTAGTTATAACTAAACATAACATCGGGGGAGAAGTAGATGAAAAAGAGTATTGGATATGTGTTGGGGAGTATGTCACTTGGACTGGCTCTCGTATTGGCCGGTTGTGGTGCAAGCACGGAGAGTACAGATACATCCACAGCAACACAACAAACGGGGTCAACTCCAGCAGCATCAGGCGAGGGTACATCAACTGAAAGTACCGATCCGCAGGAAACAGTGGAATTGACGATCTCGGCAGCAGCCAGTTTGACCGATGCGATGAAGGAGATTGAGGCGAATTATGAGAAGTCTCATCCCTACATTGAACTCAACTTTAACTTTGGTGCATCAGGTGCATTGCAACAGCAGATTGAACAAGGTGCGCCAGCAGATGTTTTTGTATCGGCTGCGACCAAAAATATGAACGCGCTCGTGGACGAGAAGTTGATTGCATCCGGTGATCAGAAGAATTTGCTGCAAAATTCATTGGTAGCCATTATTCCAGCGGATAACTCGAATACCGTAACAAGTGAGAAGGATCTGACGGCCGATTCCATCAAGACAGTCGCAATTGGTATACCTGATAGTGTACCTGCAGGAACCTACGCCAAGGAAGCACTGACCAATGCCAAACTATGGGATCAGCTGGAAGGCAAGCTTGTGCAGGGCAAGGATGTCAGACAGGTTCTGCAATATGTAGAGACAGGCAATGCGGATGCGGGTTTTGTGTACAAAACGGACGCGCTCACTTCGGATCAGGTGAAAGTTGCATTTGAAGTGGACAAGAACAGCTATACACCTGCCAATTATCCAGTTGGGATTATTGAAGGTACGAAGCACCGGACAGAAGCGGAACAATTCTACACGTATTTGCAAACCCCTGAAGTGCTCGATGTATTTGCCAAATACGGATTCTCTATTCCGGAATGAATGTGAGCGCAATAGACTGGGCGGTATTCTGGCCACCGGTTCGTCTTTCCCTTCAGGTTGCCCTGCTGTCCAGCGTAATTGCAGCAGTGGCGGGTATCGCTGTGGCCTGGAAGATGTCGCGTACTACGTTCCGTGGAAAAATTTTTCTAGAAACTGTATTTATGCTTCCGCTCGTGCTTCCGCCGACCGTGGTCGGGTTTATATTACTCGTGTTATTGGGTCGTAAGAGTCTGCTGGGACAGTGGATCGAAGCGATATTCTCCGCGCCTGTCATTTTCTCCTGGTGGGCTGCCGTGATTGCCTCCGTGGTGGTTGCTTTCCCATTGGTATATCAGACGATGAAATCCGGATTTAGCGGGATTGATCGGGATCTGGAAGATGCAGGCCGCTCCATAGGAGCGAATGAATGGCAGGTATTCCGTTATATCTCGCTTCCGCTTGCGGGGAGAGCATTGATGACGGCTTTCATCCTGGGTTTCGCTCGTGCACTAGGGGAATTCGGAGCTACGCTCATGATTGCAGGTAACATTCCGGGCAGAACGCAAACCGTACCCACTGCGATCTATGTTGCTGTCGATTCGGGCAATCAGACGATGGCCTGGGCCTGGACAGGCTCCATTATTATCATTTCGTTTATCATGCTGCTATTAACCAGACAGCCGCGTGACGGCAAGGCATGATTTGAGCCATCCATGTGAATAAGACAAAACCCGCTCGAGGAATCTTTCCTCGGAGCGGGTTTTTGAATGATTTGTGCCGGGGATAGTCGCGTATATCATGTATGGTTTCGTTCATCCAAGACGCTTTTTACTTATCCGGTTTGTACAGAAGGGGACTTATAACGCGAAGGGTCCAGCGTTTTGACCATAAATACAATCTCTTCCTGCCGTTCAGGTGTCTGTACCGTTTTGATGTGAAAAGGTTCGTACCCCCTCCGTTCATACATGGGTGCAAGCCAGGGGTGTCGGGTCGCCGTTGCCAGAAACACGGCAGGAGCATCAAGCTTTTGCAGAATGATATGCTGCTCCACCCAATCCAGCAGCTTGGAGCCGTAACCCTGGCTTTTGTGCGCTGGGCTTACCGCGAACCAGCGGATGAAGGGATAAGGGCTGATGGCTTGCCGCTGTGGATCTTCTGCTCGGTCAAGGGTAACCGTGGCAATGATCTCTCCCCCTTTTTCAAGAATATAGCATTCATGCTGTACAATATTATTCTGGATGACTTCCAGTGTAGCGTGTCCGGCTGGAAAAGGAATGTTCAGGGCCCGAATCGACTCATAGGCATCCACGGTAACCGCCTGCAATTGTTCGGCATCTTCAAGCGTAGCCAATCGGTATTGTTCGGTCATGGTCGATCAATCCCTTCTATGGAAATCATCTATTCCAACCTGTTAAGTTGGTTTAATATTTTGGTGTTATTTTATCATGAAATTGATGGTTGGAATATAATTCTCGAATCAGATCTGTCTATAAGTCCATCGAAAGCTTCTATATGTAAAAATGACAAAACTTTTTCCAATTTTACTCGTTTCAGGACTCGCCTAAAGCATGCTCCATCCTGTAAAATAGAAATGACTGATTCCAGCCAAGAACTGAAATAAGGAGAGACGACTAATGAATACGAAATCTGATTGCGGTATATCGTTGCAAATTGACGACTATCTGGATCTTTTGCATTTTGCCATCCAAATCGAGGACCAGGAATGGCAGCAGTCCCTTATCCACCAGCTCAAAATATTTCAGCCGGAAGCGGAGCAGCGCACACCTGAAGAAGAATTATGGATGAGATTTGACTATATCAACAGTAAACTGACAGGTCTCCGCCACCAGATTCACGCGACCCATTCAACGGATGAACGCAAGAAGTTTGAAGAACGAATCGGATTGTTGCAATTGCAGCGTATAGAAGTGGCTCGTAAAATTAAATGGGCCAGTCGCAGATAGATGCGTAATTGAAATGAAGTGATCTGGAATTGTAGAAGCGATCCCCAACCTGGTTGGTGAATCGCTTCTTTTGCTTTACTTTTAGATCATATCGCTGGTGAAGCATAGAGAAGTTCTATAACGTTATCAGGATGTCCTATTAACATATATATTGCCTGGATATGACATAGGGTGCTATTCTTTGTTCAACCTAACTCCGACTATACAAGTGTGAATGGTTAGTTAAATCAAAGATGAGGAATGGGAGTACACATCATATTGGCTGAAATGACAGCCTGTGGAGGAGATCGGGAATGGTTAATCAATGGGGGATTCGGAAAATCCGGACAGCATTGCTGTTCATTACGATGTTGGTGGTACTGGCGGGTTGCAGCTCAGGCAATGCAGCGAATGAATCGGATACCGCATCTGCGTCCGGTCAAGATAAAGTGAAGAAGATTATCGTGGGTACAGGCACTCAATTCCCGAATGTTTGCTTTATTGATGAGAATGGCAAGCTGACCGGATACGATGTAGAGCTGATTCGCGAGATTGATAAACGATTGCCTGAATATGAATTTGAGTTCAGTACGATGGAATTCAAAAATCTGCTGCTCAGTCTTGAAACGAAGAAAATAGACCTGATCGCTCACCAGATGGAAGTGAATGAAGAGAGGCAGGCCAAGTTCCTCTTTAACGACGAGGCGTATAATATTTTTCCTAATAAAATCGTAGTCAGCGAGAAAAACCAGGATGTAAAATCCATCGAGGATCTGAAAGGGAAGAAGCTGATTGTTGGCGCAACAAGTAATGCAGCTGTATTGGCTGAAAAATGGAATGCAGCGAATGGCAAAGTCATTGATATTGTGTATTCCGGAGCAGGGGAAGATACGAATACCCAGATCAAAACAGGCCGGGTGGATGCAACCATCAGTACACAGTTTGCCATCGATTATCAGAATAAAGTAGTGGATGCCCAATTGAAAACAGTTGGTGAAGCGCTGTCCAATTCCAAAGTCTATTTTATTCTGAATAAGGATGAGCAGGAGCTCAAAACAAAAATTGATGAAGCGCTCAAATCAATCAAGGAAGATGGCACATTAAGCAAATTGAGCACAGAGTGGCTGGGAGCCGATTACACGGTTGAGGAATAGTGTTGAGAAAGGTGAACGACGGTTATGGGTAAATCATTCGATCTGTCATTGGTTCTGGATTTTGTCCCCGAACTGCTGCGATATTTGCATATTACACTGATTGTACTGGGTGGTTCCATTGTGCTTGGCCTTGCGGGCGGTGTGCTTCTGGCGGTTCCGAGATTATACCGGATTCCGGTGCTGAGCCAGCTCGCGACCCTGTACATCTCTTTTATGCGGGGCACACCGATTCTCATCAAATTGTTTCTGGTCTATTACGGATTACCTGAATTACTCAAGCCCATAGGTATGGATTTGTCCAGAACTGATCCGCTGGTATTTGTCATCGTGACTTATGCGCTCAGTGATGCAGCGTCCTTTGCGGAAATCTTTCGCGGAGCTGTACGCAGTGTGGACAAGGGCCAGACGGAAGCAGCTTATGCTGCGGGCTTGACCACGTTTCAGTCATTTCGACGCATTGTGGTACCGCAGGCGCTCATTGTTGCTTTTCCGAATATGGCGAATACGTTGATTGGTTCGTTAAAGGATACGTCTCTGGCTTTTTCCATTGGGGTCATGGATATGGTGGGCAGGGGGCAAACGCTGATCTCGGCTACATCGCATGCACTTGAAGTGTATATTAGTCTATCGATCGTCTACTATGTTATCGTGCTTGTACTTGAAAAGGGATTTGCGCTCGCAGAACGCAGACTCCAGCGTCACGAACGCAAAAAAGAAGTCCGTGGGCCAGCGATAAGAGCTGAACGCCTGAAACGAATAGCGGGGTGAGCGAATGTCTATTGATTTTAACTTTATCTACACCTCTTTTTTCCAGATTCTAAAGGCATTGCCACTGACACTCGTCATTACGATTGTACCGTTGATCGCAGGCTTTGGCATGGGTCTGGTTACTGCTTTGGTGCGTATCTATAAGGTACCATGGGTCTACCGAATCGCTGATTTCTATGTTTCGTTTTTCCGTGGTACACCGATGCTGATGCACTTGTTTCTAATCTATTACGGAATTCCGCTGATCATCGACAAGCTTGCTGCCCGGTACGGTTGGGCTTTTCAATCGTCTTCCATTCCGATTCTGGTATTTGTGCTGTTTGCCTTCTCGTTAACTGCGGGAGCCTATATGTCTGAGATTATCCGTTCCGGTATTCTGGCGGTGGATACCGGGCAGATGGAAGCTGCCCATGCTGTGGGCATGAGTACCTCTCAGGCCATAAGACGCATTATTTTACCGCAGGCAGTTGGTGCAGTTCTGCCGAATCTGTGCAGCATGTTTGTTGGTTTCCTGCACGGATCAACCCTGGCGTTCACCGTGTCTCAGATGGATATTCTCGGCAAAGCGGATGTGGTCGCTTCGGTCAGTCTGAAATTTCTGGAGGCTTTCATTGCTGCTGCATTAATCTATTGGGGTCTGACAGTAATTGCCGAACGAATTACAGCTTTGCTGGAACGCAGGGTTGCCGTGTACAGCAAAGGAGGGGTGTCATGATATCACTGACGAATATACACAAATCTTTTGGCCACCAGGAAGTGTTGAAAGGCATTGATCTGACTGTGGAACAGGGGGATGTTGTTGCCATTCTTGGACCAAGCGGGTCAGGTAAAACGACATTACTGCGTTGTGTGAATTTTCTTGAACGTGCCGATGAGGGCAAGGTACAGATCAGCGGGTTAACCGTAGACTGCAAGCATGCGCGCAAACATGACATTGTGCAGTTACGACGAAAAACGGCGATGGTGTTCCAGCATTATAATCTGTTCAAACATAAAACAGTGCTGGACAACGTTACCGAAGGGTTAATTATTGCCCAGAAGATGTCCAAAACAGATGCTCGTGAACGAGCCTTACGTGTGCTTGAACAAGTGGGACTGTCCGCCAAGATCAATGAGTATCCCAGCATGCTGTCAGGTGGACAGCAGCAGCGGGTTGGTATTGCTCGGGCGCTGGCATTGAATCCAGAAGTGATTCTGTTCGATGAACCTACCTCGGCGCTTGATCCCGAGTTGGTAGGTGAGGTGCTGTCCGTCATTCGATCCATTGCCAAGGAAGGCATCACCATGATTGTTGTCACCCATGAAATGGGCTTTGCCCGCGAGGTGGCGAATCGAGTTGTATTCATGGATGGGGGTTCCGTCGTGGAAGAAGGAACACCGGAGGAGGTATTCGTGCGTCCCAAACAGGAGCGTACCCGCCAATTCCTCAGCCGATACTCATCCGATTGGAGTTATGTCATCTGACGATATAGGCGCAAGCTGGAGTAACTGACGATCCCGGCCCGGCATATGCTGTAGCAGGCAAATGCTGATAGGCCGGGTTTTTCTATGGGTGAAAGCAGGCCGTGACGGTAAGGAGGAGGACCATGCAGAGCAAGATCGATGAAATACTCACACATATTGCACATTCTCACCAGCAGGTTGCACGTGTACTGGATGCCAAACGTCAAGTCGCAGTGCGCATGTCTGAAATCATTAATCATTTGCCGGATATCGAACCGGAGCTGGATGGCGTTGACGGTCTGCTGGACAGCTCAGGACAAATCAACAAAAGCATCATCTCCTATTTGGGAGGCCTGGCAGATCTGGAAGAAGCCGTAGCCGAAACACTGACCCAGGTGATGCGGGAGATGGCGGATCAAGAGGAAGAATAAGCCCGAAAGGCGGGTGAATGGACATGAGCAGAGAACAAAGCCTCATCCTGATGCTGGATGCAGCCGCCAAAATGCAGTGGAATATTGCCCTGATTTTGGAGGCCAAGGCGATTGAAGCCGAGAAGGTAAGGAACTGGGCGCTTAATCATCTGAATGGTGAAGCTTTTCTGACGCATAGCGATCAGGTGGCGGAGCCACTCAAGATGCATGATCAGCTGGTGGAAATACTGGAAGGACTGACCCGAATGGAAACCGGATTATGCAACAACCTGAAGGCCATTTTGGTCCAGAGCGATGGTGAAGAAGGCGGCATGGACGGTGGCATGTTTGGCGGTATGGATATGGGGGATCTCGGAAAATGAGTCTGTTGCGGCGTGAGCAGGAAGCGAAACTGTCCCTCATTGAGTCCATTGCACACAGTCAGCAGGCGCTCGCCCGCATTCTGGACAGTGTGGCCAGCGTGTCTGCCCACTCGGAAGTATCCGCCCGCAGTCTGGCTGAGAACATTCGTCTACTTAGCCGTTATCAAGAGGAGATGTCCCGGATGGTTACGGGGATAAGGCTGGCCCAAATCCAGCATGGGGAGCCTGGAGAGCCATGGCTCAAAGACCCTGGATATGCGATACGCATGGTCCGGAACCTACAGGAGGAATGTTGACATGTTAAAGAAGAAAAAAATACGTCTGAGAACCAAAAGAGCTCTGCTTACTCGGGGGGCCCGTCTGCGCAAAATCCGTAAACTGCGTGCGGTCAAAGGCAAACGTGTACTGCATAAACGTACTCTCAAAGGACGCAGTGCGTGGCTCAAAAAAAAGAAACGTACGGTACGACGGCACCGGAGTGTGAAACCTGCACAACCGTTCGTCCCGGCTACCCCTACCGATCCGAACCCGGACAGCGCCTACAGCCAGGGGTACAACGAGGCGTACAACGAGGGATTCAACGCGGGTTTCGCCAAGGGATTCGAGGACGGACATCAGCTGGCTTACAAAGCGCAATAACCGAATAGGTGTGCATTTTCTAAATAGTGATAGATGCATCCCAGTGTATGACGATTGCCCGGGGGGACAGATCCCTCCGGGTTATTTGTATCGCCTCAAAAGCGGACATGCCCGTGCAGGCGGATGTGGAGGGCAGACGCCAATTTTGCGCCTTGCAGGACACCCGTCCATGATGCATCTGACCCCGGGGCATATCCTTTAGAGGGAACACCAATCTCGGGGAGAATCTGACAATGGGATCTCCTGAAGGAAGACAGGGTGAAGGATGTGGCAAAACGAAGACACCGACCGCCCACAGAAGCGGCGACGGCTTACCGTGGCGGATATGTAGAAGGCCGCAGATTTGGCGGCTGTCAGGCCATGATGGAGCGAGTGCAGATGTTTGAGCCGACCGTGCGAAATATGAAAGTGCTGTATATTCCACAGGGATTCGATGCCATCGATGAAGGCGTCATTGGAGCTCTGCAGCAATCGGTTCGTGAGTGTGTTGTCGGATCGCCGGCAAACATGCTGCAGGAAGCCAGCCAGCACAGGCCCGATCTGGTACTGGTCATGAATGGACTACACGTATTCCCACCCGATCATCTGGAGCAGGTGAATGGCATAAGGGCACTGGGAATTCGAACAGCGGTATGGTTTGTGGATGACCCGTACTTTACTGAAGATACGACAACCATCTGTCAGCATTATGATGTCGTGTTCACGCATGAGGAAGCGGCCGTGCCGTTCTATACTGCACATGGAGCGGGTCGAGTGATCTATATGCCCCTTGCAGTGAACCCGGGCATGTTTCAACCCAGACGTACGGCACCACAGCATCAGTATGACATTTGTTTTATCGGCACCGGATTCTGGAACCGAATTGCACTGTTCGACGAGCTGGCTCCTTTTTTGGCGGACAAAAAGGTATTCATTGCCGGCAGCCAGTGGAACCGGCTGAAACGCTTCGACATCCTGGGCAATTTTATCCATGAAGGCTGGATTGATCCTGGAGCGACAGTGGATTATTACAATGGAGCCAAAATCGTCATTAACGTTCATCGGACTTGCGAGAACGGGGAAGACAATCGCAATACACATCATCTTGAAGGTCATTCCATTAATCCACGCACGTATGAAATCAGCGCCTGTGGCACGATGCAGATTACGGATGCACGCCAAGATCTGCCACGCTACTACCGGCCCGGGTATGACATCGAAACCTTTACAACGGCGGCAGAACTTCAGCATAAAATCAAATATTATCTGCACCATGAAAAGGAACGGCAAGCGTTAGCCTGGCGTGGGCTGCTCACCACGTTGAACCAGCATACGTTCACCCGTCGTATCGCTCAGATGCTGGAGCACGTGTAAATCTCTTTCTGCAGGACAGCAGAGTTAGAGAACCCTATCCCAAAAATAAAAGGAGTGGCGGTATGTCTCTCAAACACCGTAAAACGAGAAAGTTTCATGCACCAGTGCTCAGTCTGGCTGACCAAGCACGCAAAAACGGGCAACATGCCGGATATGATGCGGGCAAGGAAGAAGGATATCTGCGCGGCCGTGCCAACTATATTGTCAATTGTGCACAGGAGCCATTGCCGTTCCGGCAGCTTCACGTGCTGTATGTATCTTCGGGCAAAGGATTCCCATATTCCCCACTGGATGAAGCCATCATGGCAACATTGCAGGGCATGGTTGCCCAGGTAACTCTTTCCGACCCGCGTCAGCCTGTATCTGAAATTGCGCTGCAAACCCACCCTGACCTGGTGCTTGTACTGGATGGCATGGATATTCCGTTGGAACATCTGGATGCGATTCGTCAAGCAGGCATTAGGACAGCAATTTGGCTCACGGATGATCCGTACTATACGGATATGACACTTGAGACAGTACAGCATTTTGACCATGTGTTCACATTGGAGCTGAACTGTGTCGAGTTGTATCGACAAAATGGCTGCCCTTCTGTTCACTACCTGCCCTTTGCTGCATTCACCAACCATTACTTCCCGATCACTACTCCATCTCCATTGCACCGGGATGTCAGCTTTATCGGTTCGGCTTACTGGAACCGGGTGTATTTCTTCAATCCGATCATGGCACAGTTGATGTCGCACAATACCGTATTTAATGGCATCTGGTGGGATCGCTTGCCTGACTATGCTGCTTACGGCGAGAAGATTGAACTGGGTCGCTGGATGAGTCCGCAGGAAACGAACGATGTCTATAACGGCACCAAAATTGTCATCAACCTTCACCGCTCCCACGAAGACGATTCCGTCAATAACAACCATGTTAAAATTCCACCAGCCTCCCCGAATCCGAGAACTTTTGAAATCGCAGCTTCCACAACCCTTCAATTGACCGATGCGCGGGATGACCTGGCACGTTTCTATAAACCGGGTGTGGAAATCGAGACCTACTCTTCCCCTCAGGAGCTGCTCGATAAGGTTGAATACTATCTCCATCATGAGAAAGAGCGTCGTGAGATTGCACTTCGAGGACTGGAACGGACATTGAAGGATCACACGTATGGCAAAAGAATCAACGAACTGCTGAGTATTATATTCCCTTAATCCTGTCCGGAAGGAGGTGTGCACAGAACCCTGGATATTCGTGTTCAGGGTCCGTGCAGCCATGGCGACTAAACCCAAACTCATGTTGTTTTCCCATGTGTGCAACACCCGCAGCATTACGGGGGCGGAGAAGCTGTTGCTTCATTTTATGAGAGAGATGGGTTCCATCTTCGATTGTGTACTCGTGGTTCCTCAGGAAGGTAAGCTTGCCGGACTTGCACGGAGATTCGATATTCAGGTCAAAGTATGCTTCCTGCCGATGCTTCACGGTGTGTACACACCTTACCGGGGGATTGCAACGGATGCAGAACAGCTTCGTCATAAGCCAGCTTACCAGGACGTGGTCTCCCTTATCCGGGAGACTGCACCTGATCTGGTGTTAACGAATACCTGTGTCAATGTGATGCCTGCCGTAGCAGCGAAGTCTCTGCAAATTCCGGTGATTTGGAAGATTACCGAAATTATTGAGTTGAATGAGCATACAAACGAAGCCGTACAGATGATTGGGCGTTACTCGGACTGGATCATAGGTATATCCGAAAGTGCCGTAGCGCCATTCAAGCAAGCAGGCATGAGTTCCAAATTGACCGTGATTTCCCCAACTTGGGACCCGGCCTTGCCGGCTCCGGAACGATGGGTTCATTTGAGAGAACGCAAGCGCAAAGAGCTTGGTTTCAAGTCATCGCAGATCTGTATCGGTTACATCTCTTCCTTCATATATGATGCCAAAGGTCTGAAACCTTTTGTAGATATGGCTCTGCAATTGTGTGAAACCCATCCACGCTGCCGTTTCTGGATCATTGGTACATCAGCGGACAAAAAGTATTATGACGAATGTGTATCACGGGTGAAAAAATCCGGTTATTATCGCAGATTTACCTTTACGCCGTTTGAAGAGAACGTATCACTGGCCTATACGGCCATGGATATGGTGGTTATTCCGAGCATGGTCAAAGAAGGCTTCGGCATGACCGCGCTGGAGGGGCTTTATTTCGCCAAACCGGTTATCGCTTTTGCACAGGGCGGACTCAAGGAATTGCTGGAATCGGTAGGAAGTGGTGCATTTTTGGCCCCGGCCGGGGATTCCCAAGAGCTTGTCACCTTGGCAACAACCCTGCTAAATGATCCTGAACTGGCCTCAGACACCGGTTGGCGTAATCGGACAGAAGCGGAAAAGCTGTACGGTATTGAAACCTACAGGGCAAAGCTGCATACGATGGTGACACAGTGGTTGATGCGTTTTCCCGGATGGTTTCCGTACATTCAGCCTCCGAATGGGCCAGTGTACGCTTGGGATGAGGGCCGTTTGCGAACCGTGCTGATTCTGGATCCGGCTTCGGTTCGGACACGATTGTTCCCATTGAGTGTGATGCAGGCCTTGCCGCTCTCGTCCTTGCCTCCGCTTGCCATCGGTCAGCCTGTTCATGAAGAATCAGAACCTTACTCAAGCCACAGAACACGTCGAAGTCGTTATCCGAAATCGCCTCACCGCAGGGGGAGACGTTACCGGTTGAAACGAGGAACGGGAACTGGTAGAAGAAAACTGAAGCCAAGCAAAAAGAAGAAACAGCGTGTGCGTGTGATGAAACCGACTGTGCGCAAACGTGTGCCTGGCATAGCCAAACGAAGCCGGGTTCGCCGGAGATTATCCAATAGACGATGAAGGCAGGGGTTACGATGAAGATCATGACGGTGCTGGGTACGCGACCTGAAATTATACGGCTCAGCCTGATCATTTCCAAGCTGGACCAGTACGCGTCCAAACATATTCTGGTACACACGGGACAGAACTTCACGGAAAGTCTCAGCGGTCTTTTCTTCAAGGAAATGGGCCTGCGGGCGCCGGACTACGTCCTTCAGGATGAAGCGGCCTCGCTGGGTCGACAGTTATCCTCGATGTTTACACAAATAGAAGATCTATTACATCAGGAGAAACCGGATAAAGTACTGCTGCTCGGGGATACGAACAGTGCATTATGTGCCGTTCTGGCAGAACGGATGGGCATACCCGTCATTCATATGGAAGCAGGCAATCGATGCTTTGATCTGGATGTACCCGAGGAGAAAAATCGTAGGGTTATCGACGCCATTTCCACCATTAACATGCCGTATACCGAACAGAGTAAGAAACATCTGGTTAGTGAAGGAGTGCCCAGTCGCCGAATCGTGCTGACAGGTAACCCAATCTATGAAGTGATGCAACACTACGACGCACAAGTGAGTTCCAGCAAAATACTAAAGAAATTGAAGCTGAAGTCCGGGAAATATTTCTTGGTTACGGCCCATCGGGCGGAAAATGTCGACCACCCTCCACATTTGCTGGAAATCATGAAAGGCTTGAACCAGGTCGCTGAAGAACATGCCATGCGAGTCATATGCAGCATTCACCCTCGAACGGCCATTCGAATTGCCGAGCATCTGCAGCTGGAGATGCACCCGCTGGTGGAATTTCACGAGCCATTCGGTTTTTTCGACTTCGTGATGTTGGAACGACATGCACGCTGTGCACTTACAGATAGTGGAACCGTACAGGAGGAGTGCTGCATCATGGGAGTGCCTACGGTAACCATGCGTCGAACGACAGAACGTCCGGAGACCGTGGATTGCGGCAGTAACGTGGTCTCAGGTCTGGATGCGGAGCGTATTGCGGGCTGTGTGAAAGTAATGACCGAAATGTCAAACGACTGGGATTGCCCACAAGGTTACAAAGCAACCGATGTATCCAGTAAAGTGGTCAAATTTCTGCTTGGAGGGAAAATGCATGTTTGAAAATAAGCGTATACTCGTGACTGGCGGTACGGGATCATGGGGTTATGAACTTGTGGCTCAACTGCTGCCCCAGCAGCCCAAGGAGATTATTGTTTACTCCCGGAATGAGTCCAGCCAAGTGGCAATGAGTCGTGAATTCGAAGACCCGCGTCTTCATTTTCGCATTGGTGATATTCGAGACAAGGATGCCCTAACCGTTGCCTGTCAGCATGTGGATTATGTATTTCATCTCGCAGCGCTCAAGCATGTGCCGGTGTGTGAAGACCAACCGTATGAAGCACTCAAAACCAATGTGATCGGCACACAGAATGTCATTGAAGCTGCGATTGAAAATAATGTGGAAAAAGTCATTTATATTTCGACCGACAAGGCCGCGAATCCATCCAATTTCTATGGCATGACGAAGGCAATCGGGGAGAAGTTAATCGTATATGCCAATCTGCTGCACAGCAATACTCGGTTTGTAACCGTACGTGGTGGGAATGTACTTGGAACGAACGGCAGTGTCGTACACTTATTCAAGAATCAGATTCGTTCCAAAGGTCAAGTATCCATCACGGATATGAAAATGACCCGATTCTTTCTTACCCTGAAAGATGCGATCACATTGCTGTTCAAGGCTTCGGTGGAAAGTGTCGGTGGTGAGATATATTTGTCATGACGATGCCAACCTGCAAAATTGTAGATCTCGCAGAAGTACTGATTGAGGATTCAGGTGTGGAGAATGTATCTATTGTGGAGCGCGGTACTCGGCCTGGTGAGAAGATTCACGAAATTCTGATGAGTGAATTCGAGAGCATGACCACCGTCGTATATGATGAGCAATATTTGGTGATTTTGCCTACACTGGGTATTCCGGGATTGAAAGAGCATTACACGAACTGTCCTCCGGTCTCCTTCAGCAGCTTCAGTTCCGAGCATCAACTGATGAGCAAAGCAGAGATTCGTGAAATTTTGCAACGCGGAGGATTCCTGTCATGAAACTTCTGATACTTGGGGGAAACGGAATGGCCGGCCATATCTTGGTCGACTATTTCCGCCGTCAAGGCGTGCATAGTGTCTTCTACACGACCCGGGATGTATCCGATCCTAACGGTCTGCTGCTGGATGTAAACGACTGCTTCATGGTCGATCGTCTGGTGGAGGCTGTGCACCCGGATGTCATCGTTAATGCAGTGGGTGTATTGAACAGCTTTGCGGATGAAGACAGAATTACCGCTTATCATATTAACGGATTTCTGCCGCATCGTCTGCGGCGGATCGCCGATACGATCGGTGCACGTCTGATACACATCAGTACAGATTGTGTGTTTAGTGGGGACCGGGGAGCATACCGGGAGGATGATGTAACGGATGGAACATCTGCCTATGCCATCACGAAAGCACTGGGTGAAGTTCAGGATGCCGGGCATCTGACGATCCGTACGTCCATTATAGGACCTGAAATTCGAAAAGGCGGCATCGGTTTGATGCACTGGTTCATGTCCTGCACAGGCGAGGTTGGTGGGTATACACGTGTCTTCTGGAATGGAGTGACCACCTTAGAACTGGCCAAATGGGTAGATCATTATCTGGCGTCGCCGGTCAGTGGTCTCATCCATCTGGCGCATCCGGTGCCTGTCAGCAAGCACGATCTGCTTGTGCTGTTCAAACAGACATGGGATAAACAGGATGTTGTTATCGTACCTGATGATAGCGTTGTGCAGGACCGCACGTTAGTATCCACACGTGAGGATGTGAAGACAGACCTTCCGGATTATTCTACGATGCTGAAGGAGCTGGCATTATGGATGGAACAGAGCTAACAGGCAAAAAGGTACTGATCACGGGTGCCTCCGGCTTCACTGGACGGCATGCGGTTGCTTACTTCAGGGCAGTTGGTGCGGAGGTGGCAGCGGTGGTCAGGCGGGTAGGCATACATTCGTTTGGCGATGGCGTGGCTCTACATGTCTGTGATCTTAACGATAAACAGCAAGTCCGTCATCTGATTGATGAGGTAAAACCGGATTATGTACTGCATCTAGCAGGTAAAAATTCCGTACCTGATTCATGGGCTGATCCGTTGCTCGTACTGGAGACCAATGTGATGGCTGTTCTGTATTTACTGGATGCGCTGAGAAGCTGTCCGGCGGCACGGACCGTTATTGTAGGTTCCCGATTAAAATATACCGCCGAACCCGGTCGTGCACCGCAGCCCCCTCATCCCTACAGTCTCAGCAAAGCACTGGAGGAAATGGTATCTCTATCCTGGATGTCTCTCTTTGGACAGCAGATTATGCTGGCCGAGCCGGGGAATTTGATCGGGGCAGGCCCTTCGACGGGCATATGTTCGCTGCTTGCACGTCATATTGTTGCCTGTGAACTGGAAGGCAAGACGGAAGCCTTTCGTCTATCCGGCCGGGATAATACCCGTGATTTTCTGGATGTGCGGGATGCGGTCAGAGCCTATGCAACACTGCTTGTTCAAGGCACCACGGGGAATGTATACCCGGTTGTGTCAGGCACGGAGCGCAGCCTCGGAGAGATTGCGGATATGCTGCTTACCATGTCCGAAGCGGAGGTGCCTGTACGATGGGACGGCGCTTCTTCCGGTCCGGACGGGGCAGGAGATCAGCAGGAATTCTCGGCGCTGCGCAAGTTGGGCTGGCAGCCACTGATTCCATTTGCCCAATCTCTTCAGGACATTCTGAGTGATGTTCGTACCCAGCATGGGAGGTCGACTGAATGAATCCGAAAGTGTCCATCGTCATTCCATTTTACAATTGTCCCTATGTGCCTCAAGCGATCCAGAGTGCACTGAACCAGACATATACCGATGTGGAGATCATTATCGTCAACGATGGTTCTACCCGGCATGCGGAGCTGCTTCAGCCGTATCTTCCATACATTTATGTTCTTGGCAAAAGCAACGGCGGCACTGCTTCGGCTCTGAATCACGGCATCCGTCATGCCTCCGGGGACTATATCGCATGGTTAAGTTCGGATGATCTTTTATATCCGGATAAGATTCGTCATCAGGTTGAATTTATGCAACGGGAGAATGTGCTCATCTCACATACCAACTTTAATTACATTAATGAACATTCTGCGGTGACCAAGCTGAACGGAGGGGCTGACCCGGTACCTGAGCCAGATTGGCTGCGCCTCTTCGTTAATGGTAATCCGGTGAACGGTTGTACCGTGATGATTCGCAAGGATCTGTTCAGTGCGGTGGGATTGTTCGACGAACTGTTGCCTTATACACATGATCTGGATCTATGGATGCGTATCCTGCTGAACGGTCATCGTTTTCCATATCTGAACGAGTCGCTCACAGCATATCGACGGCATGGAGAAATGGGGTCGGTACGTCATGCGGATTCCATCGGCCGGGAGGCCTCCATGGTGTGGTCCAGATATCGGGAGTCTTTGTTACAGCGAATTGCTGTGATGGGAGGATAAAAAAAACTTGGTTGGGGTTATGGAGGCCGCAAGGGTGGCCGAATAACGCCCTCTTTTTTTGTAAGCATTTTTCATAATTCACTAAACTCGCTCTGGGAACAAGATATAGACGAATAGAAGCATTTCGAGCTGTTTCCTACTGATTGAAAGACGCTCTCTGGATTAATGCAAGATGCTTATTTAAATTGTGGATAATTTATGCGTAGCTATGCCAACAGATGCCCGATACCTATCGGATCTGTCCTCATATAATAGGGGGAATGGGGATTATTTACGCGGAGAAAGGGGAGGACCGAATGGAGCCGAAAGTATCAATTGTCATTCCTTTTTATAATTGCGCGTACATTGAGCAGGCTGTTCACAGCGCCGTTCACCAGACGTATCAGAATATTGAGGTCATAGTGGTAGATGATGGCTCTACGCAGCATGTGGAGCGGCTGCAGCCCTTCATGGATCGCATTCGCTATATTCGAAAAGAGAATGGTGGAACGGCAACCGCGTTAAACGAGGGTATCAAACAGGCGACAGGGGATTACTTTGTGTGGCTCAGCTCCGATGATGTGATGCTGCTCGACCGGGTAGAGAAACAACTGAAATTCATGCTCGACGTCAAGGCATCATTCTGTCACGGGGCCTATCATTATGTAGATGCAAACAGTGAGTGGGTGGACACGGTGAGACCGGAGGTAGGAAGTCGTCTGGAGATGCTTCAGGTGTTGACCGAAGGTTGCCCAATTAACGGCTGTACCGTGATGCTAGAGATGGATGCATTTCGAAAGTTCGGCATGTTTGACACCGATTTTCGTTACACGCATGACTATGAGATGTGGCTGAGACTGTTTCCGCTCTATGAGCTGTTCTATTACAATGAGCCGTTGATGTGTTATCGGGTTCATGAATCCATGGGAACCAAGAAACACTTTGAGGCATTGAAAGCCGAAATGGAGCTTGTTCAAGCGAAGCATCGGCCTGTGCTGCTTAATCTGCTGCAGGTAGGCGGTTATTGGAAGTAGAGAAGCAAAAGCTAAAGTCGTGGGAGCCACGAATGCGTATCGCTAGGCTAGATAGTGAAACGTAAGATAAAGATAGAAAAAGAGGGTATTCGATTGCCGTGAAGTGGGGCGGCATGAACGAATATCCTCTTGTTTGTTCCTGTTAGTAAAGTGTCTTGATTCTAGTTATTCTCAGAAGTCAGAATGATCATGGTTGCTGGGTCAGGGAAAACATATCCTTTGGGCAGTTTCCTCATTAATTCGTTCATTACAGCGTAATCCACCTCAATATGTGTCGTCGACACTGGGATGGAGAACCAACGGTTATACAAATCACTGGGGACAAGCAATGTCATATTCTCTGACCTCCTAAATAAATGGCTTCCTGGTAAACATGCAGCGTGCGCAATCCCATCTCCTCCAGTGATCGATGTTGTTCAGCCCATGCTTTAGCTGCTGCTCCTACCTTTGCACGGGTGGCATTATCCTGCAGAAGAGCGTTTAACAGTTGACTAAGGGCCTCGACATCCTGCGGTGGCACGACCCAGCCGGTATGTTCAGGCTGCACCATCTCAGGCATACCTGCCGTCCCGCTTACGATGACAGGCAATCCGGCGAGCTGAGCCTCTGTGACCGAGAAAGGCTGCGTATCCTGCAAGCTGGGCTGCACATAAATATCGGCACGACGCAGGAATGAAGGAATGTTGTCGAGTTTACCCCAGAAAACGATGTCACCACCTACGCCAAGATCATGGGCCAGGGAACGCAAATCCTCCATTAGGTTGCCTTCTCCAGCAATCCAGCAGACCCAATCGGATCGGGTCTTCTTCAGGCTGGAGAGTGCTTTGACCAGAATGTGCACCCCTTTGATGTGCTCCAGTCTGCCTGTAAAGGCGATCACTTTTTTGCCCGCTGGCTTGCGCTGACGGAACTTGACCGCTGCTTGTGCACGGTAGGCTGGAATATCCACAGCATAAGGAATAATTCGAAATTTCGATTCGGGAACACGGAGGTCCGTAAGTGTGCTCTTAATCCAATGGCTGGAGACCAGAATAAGTTCGGATTGTTCAGCACTTCGCTCTTCTAATGAAAGGAAGTAACGTCCGCGTTTGGATTGCATATATTCGGGAAGTGTAAGCTTCGCGTTAGAGTTTTGAGCATCGTAAAAGGCTTCGCGCGCAAGCGCTCCGTGGTAACTTGTGACCAGTGGTGTATTGGGGTTCAATATGCGTTTCATTGCAACGGCAGCGACCGGATCCTGCGCATGGATGACGTCGTAATGATCAACGCCTAGATAGGCAGCTCCCATTTCAAAGGCATATCTGTTCAACTCATAATAAGCCACGAGAGAATCGGCAGTGAATTGAGGAAAATCTGTTGGATTAAGCTTGGCTTGAAGCATAGGCCATACCTTATCCTTTGAGAAGGAACGATTTAGATTGCGAATGTACACTTCATTTTTGGCTCCGTTGGTGCCCATTATATCCACCTCTACGCCAAGTGCCATCAGTCTGTCAGCCAGCTGCTTCACATATGTCCATATTCCACCCATCTGTGTAAGCTCCCAATAGGTCACGAGCAGAACTCTCATAGGTACCCCCTTGTCTCGGCCTGCACAGGCCGAGCTTCTATCTATCCAGTCTATGAAAAAAGGCAGACGAAAGGGTGGGCGTTTCCGTGGAATTGGTTAAAATGGGTGATTTTAAATAGCAATGGACGAGAGAAGGCATAACATATCTGGAGAAAGGTTCAACTCGCTTTACAGGAGGGGATGTACAGTGGTCGCATTTGTGTTGGAGATTCACGAAAACCTGCTGCAAACCGTTGTTCCGGTGAGATACATGGACATTGAATTGGAATTTGCAGGGAACAACGATGTGGATATATTTGTTGGAGGAGTAAGTCCTACCCGGGGGGAGCTATATCGATACCTTTTTCGGATAGGGGCAGATACAGGAAACTATATTATTCATAATCTGGAAGTCTCATCCGATCCGTGCGAGCTGCGTATCATTAGCAACAGTTCTTCACCAAGCCATCTGGTTATTCGTATATACTGCAGAAGTGACCAGGGTCAGACCTTAGGTATACTTTCGGAGCATCAGATGATCAAGATGGCAGATTAGTAAAGCTCACATCGAGAAGGAGTTTATCCAAATGGATGGAGCAGGAGAAGACCTGGTCCATTTTTTGGCATGAACTTAATTCGTTGCCCAATTAAACAAAAGTTTAAAACGACGGTTTAAAACAAAAGTTTGAAACGTCGTGAATATAAGGCCGATCGAGAGGCAGATACAAAGATAACGCCTCCAGGCCGGAAAAGAGAGTGGAGAGAGTGAAACAACAAACAGCAGTGCCCCAGGACCCGGCGGAGTTTTCGATTAAAACGATTATTTTGCCGCTACTGGCTATTATCGTCGGGATGATTATGGTCATCTTGGACAGCACGGTGGTTAACGTGGCGATTCCAAATCTGGTTCAATATTTTGAGACGGATCTGAAGACCATTCAATGGACCGTTACAGGTTATACGTTGGCCTTGTCAGCTGTCATTCCGCTGGCGGGATGGTTGACCGACCGATTTGGAGCCAAAAGAGTATTTCTGTTCACGATTGCGATGTTTACCTTGGGTTCGGTATTATGCTCAATTGCGCAATCTCCTGAACAATTGATTATTTACCGGATCATCCAGGGACTTGGCGGAGGCATGGTTGCTCCGATTGGTATGGCGATGGTGTTCCGTCTGGCTCCTCCTGAAAGAAGAGGCTCGATCATGGGGATGCTCGGAATTCCGATGTTGCTGGCTCCTGCACTGGGCCCCGTATTATCCGGCTGGTTCATTGAATCATTCAGCTGGCACTGGATTTTCCTGATCAATCTGCCGATTGGTATTGCCGCTTTTATTCTATGTATCAAGTTCCTGCCGGATACGGATCGTGGACGCACACCTGCACTAGATCTGCTCGGCATGATTCTGGCGCCAATTGCATTCTCAATGCTTGCATACGGTGTAAGTGAGGGTGGAACAAGCTGGAGTTCTGCAACAGCACTGACGGGTGTGATTGTCGGGGGCGTGGCATTGATTCTGTTCATTATCGTGGAACTTCGTCACAAAAATCCACTGCTGGAACTTCGGGTATTCAGATCCTCGGATTTCACACGTGGTATTATTCTCGCATGGGTATCACAGGTTGCTTTGTTCGGAGCGATGATTTTGATCCCGCTGTATTTGCAGCAGATCAAAGGCTACACTGCACTGGAAACAGGACTTATTCTGCTTCCGCAGGCGCTGGCTTCGGGTGTGGGTATGCCACTTGGTGGACGATTGTTTGATAAAATCGGTGCAAGACCACTGGCCTTTGTGGGTCTGGGTATCATCTCGGGTGCACTGTTTATTCTGTCTTCTATTACGGCGGAAACCGGTCTGGGTCTAATCATTCTTAGTCTTGTCATGATGGGCTTGGGTATGGGCTTCTCCATGATGCCTCTTAATACGCATGTACTGAATGCTGCTCCACGTAAGCTGGTAGGTCGGGTCACCCCGCTTACTGCGGCTGCACAACAAGTAGTCGTATCCTTTGCCGTTGCCGGCCTAACCGGATTCCTGACCTCCCATATTGCAAGCAATACAGCTGGAGCTACTGATGCTGCAGGTATGGTGAATGGATTAGTGGCTGGTTTTAACGACACCTTCTTCCTGGCGGCTTGCATTGCCCTGTTTGGATGTCTGCTCAGTCTGATCCTGCGCAAACCGAAACGGATGGAAGAAGATTCCCTTCAAACAGGGGATAAACCCGATCCAGCGATGATGATGGGACACTAATTCAAATAAGCTGAGATTAAGGTAACACTTCACTTGAATTTAAGGCAGTTCAGAGATGTTTCTGAACTGCCTTTTTGTTTTGTTCAAAAGAAAATGCTCAAGGCTGTCATCATTTCACGGAATGAAATGGCGTATCGGTCAGGTGAGAAGGAAACGGCCATATGCTGTCTGCCCTGAATGCGTATATAATCCCGCAGCTGTTTGTTATGCATCAGGTCTACTGCTTCAGATACAGCGGCATTCACGTTTCCAATCGGATAGAATTTTCCCGTTTGGTTATGTGTAATGAAGGAACGTACGCCATCCGAATCGGTACTGAGTACAGGACAGCCGCAGCTGATGGCTTCAGCAACAGCGTATCCAAAGCCTTCAAGCAATGATGTAGACAGCATGATTCCCCCCGAAGCTGCGATCATGGAGTAGAATGTGGGCATCTGGGAATGGGGGACGTTGATAAAGATGCCAATCCGATCTTCTAGCCCGTACTCCGCAAGCATGTGTCGGAACATGACCTCATCTTCTGGATTGGCCAAGGTGGGATCATGGAACATCCATAGTCTGGCTTCTGGAACACTTTTAATAATTTCACTGGATATCATCAAATATTCCCGCCAGTTTTTGTTGTGTTCGAGCCTTCCCACCCATGCAAGTATCGGATAGGGTGGGATATCCACCGAGATGGGGGCAAAGGTAGTGGTATCCAGCATATTGGGAATGACAAACCGATGAAGCCATGGACACATATGGATGAACAGCTCCAGTAAATGATCCGTAGGAGGAATGACCGCGGCATTACAGTGGGCTTGCAGATAAGGTACTCCCATCTGAATGGTTTCCATAGCATGTTCACGCGTCCCTAGTCCCTGTGCTTCAAAGATAATGCGCCCATTATACCCGAGGGACCTTAATCTACCCGGCATGTAAATATCCGAAGTGACAATAATGGCATCATAACGATGATGATGGATCAAGCTGTGTATCTCCTCATCACTGGAAGCTGTGAAGACCGGCGTGCTGTTATTGTTCTGCATTCCCGAGCCAGGGTACAGATACAATACATGCGCTTCGATGCCATGCCGTTGCAGAACGGCTGTACGAAGTCGGTTTAATGTATTCACACCACCGCTTGGAACAAAAAATGTGAATAGTACTTTCACACGGTTCACCCTCTGACTTTTGTGAAGGAGCTCATGCTCCCGTACTGTATGGTACGTTGCCCCAGAGTACAGGGTGTGGGTGAATGGAGGGTTGTTCACATTTTAGACAAATATTTTTAAGCTCTCTTTTAAGTGACTTTAAGCTGCATTTAGGATACAACACGTAAGATACAAGGAACTTCCCGTGTTGACCATCCGAAGAAAAGCGACGATGGCACACGGGTATTTTAACGGGAAAGGATGAATGATGTGCTCGAAGTGAAACAGGTAAGCAAAGTATTTGATGGACGGCGCGGCGTGCATCAACTGGATTTCACAATGGAGCGCGGTGAGATTGTTGGATTTTTGGGACCAAATGGTGCCGGGAAAACAACAACGATGCGAATGATCACAGGCTATTTGCATCCAACGGAAGGTTCCATAACGGTAGATGGCATATCGGTGCACGATCAGGGGCGGAGCGTTCGTTCCAAGATTGGTTATCTGCCGGAGACACCCCCGCTTTATCCCGATATGACGGTTCAGTCGTATCTCAAATTCGTCGCTAATCTAAGAGATGTCCCAACACGTGAAGTAAAGTTACGGGTCAGTGAGATGGTGAGCAGACTGGGTCTTCAGGATCGGGAGAAGCAACTGGTTCGTGGACTATCCAAAGGGTACAAGCAACGTCTGGGTCTGGCTGGAGCCATTATTCACAAACCGGATTTGCTCGTGCTGGATGAACCCACTTCAGGACTGGATCCGAATCAGATTATAGAAATACGGGATCTGATTCGTGAACTGGGTGAGAATCATACCGTGCTGCTTAGTACACATATTTTGCCTGAAGTAAGCGCAATTTGTAATCGCATGTTAATCATTAATCAGGGACAGCTTGTATTGGATGGTTCACCTCAGCATTTTGGCTCAGCGATGGGTGATCAGTTCAAAGTATCCATTGAAGTGAAGGCAACAGAGCAGCAATTACATAACTTGCTGACACCTTGGGAGAAGGTGCGGATTGAACTCGTTCATACACCTGATGGACATACGTCCAACGATTCTTCCGATACAGTCAAAATGCTGCTCACGGGTGAATCGTCGGACGATTTTCGGGAAGAACTGTTTTACCTTTTGTCTGGGGCAGGCTTGCCGATCCTGGAGATGAAGAAAGAAAATCTCAGTCTGGAACAGATTTTCCTGAAGCTTACGACAACGGAAACGGAATCCGAAATGGAACTGTCCACGAAGGAGCCTCAAGCGGATACCGTGCAAGTCGCGGCGAAGGAAGCAGAGACCCAATCGGATATCGCTTCAGATCAAGAGCCATCGGCAATGTCCGAGAGCGCTTCATCTGAATCCCGCACAGGGGAGGAGTCCAAATGAGAAGAATGATGGCGGTTTGCAACAAAGAATTGCAAGCATACTTCCTGTCGCCGACGTCGTATTTCGCGTTTGCTGTATATGTACTGATGACAAGTTTGCTGTTCTATTCCAGCTTTGTATACTATCAGCCAAGTATTGTAGATTATCGCCTGGTACTGGGCGACACGTTATCCATGCTGCTGTTTGTAGTGCCGCTGCTAACGATGAGACTGGTGGCAGAGGAATTTAGACAGGGGACGGACGAACTGTTGTTGACTTCACCTGCACGGGTGACCGAGATTATTTTCGGCAAATATCTGGCATCACTGGCCATTCTCGTCGTACTTATTCTGTGCAGTCTCGTTTATCCGTTTATTATGTCCTTCTTTGGTGAACTGTATCTGACATCAGTATGGTTGTCTGCACTGGGTCTATTTTTCCTAGGCGGAAGCATGATGGCGATCGGACTGTTTGCTTCCACGCTATCTCAGCACCAGATGGTGTCTGCGGTAGCCGGTTTTATTATCTTGCTCGTATTCTGGATGCTTGATTCATTTGCTGGCAATTCCGGATCTGCCCTACAGCAATGGCTTGACCCATTTGCACTGACGAACCGGTTTGACAGCTTTACGAAGGGCGTACTTAGTGGCCCGGATATATTGTATTACGTGACGCTCTCAGGTGTGTTTCTCCTGTTAAGTATTCAAATTGTGGAACGGAAGCGGTGGAGGTGAGAAGATGAAAAAATGGTTGAGTCATACCAACAGTACCGTGCTGTCTGTAGCGGTGATTGGCATCTTTATTTTGCTGACCCTGTTTCTGAATTCGCTTGGCGGTTTCCAATGGGATCTGACCTCGAACAAACAATATACCTTGTCAGACCAGTCTTTAACCGCGATCAAAAACGTAAAAGAAGACGTCAACGTCTTGGTGTTAACTGTCGAAAATGCGAATAATACAGTTTTGAACCGCGAAGTTACAGATATGGTTCAGGAATACACGAAACGCAACAGCAAACTGACGATGAAGCAATACAATCTGACGCAGGAGCCTACGCTGGCCTCCAAATATGGAATCACAGGCAGCTCCATTGTATTGGAACAGGGCGATCAGCATAAAGTCATTGATATCGCCAGTTTGTTCACCGCTGTCGGGGATGGTAGCGATGGATCGTACCAGTTCACAGGTGAGGAGAAGCTGACACAAGCCCTAATGAACCTGTCTTCAACGGAGATGCACAAGATGGTCTTCCTGACAGGGCATGAGGAGCTTGGAGTGGATCAACTGACTACGCTGCGTGCCTCTCTGGAACAGAATAATATCACAACAGAAGAACTTCAACTAAATCAGGCGGGTCAGGTTCCCGAAGATGCGGATGTGCTTGCGATCATCGGTCCACAGCGCGACATCAGTGATGCGGAACTGAAGGCTATACGGACTTATTTGAGTAACGGAGGAAAATTGCTGTTATCCCTCGGTTTTCACGAAGACATGAAATTGACATGGAAAAATATTGATGCACTCATGACCGATTATGGCGTGGTTGATGAGCATGCAGTCATGGTGGATAATCAGCAGGCCAGCACAATGGGACCACTTTGGGTTGTGCCGGAGTATGGCACACATGCCATCACGGATAAACTAGCAGAAAGCAAGCTGTATCCAATGTTATCCCTGTCCATTGCTTTGACAAGCAAAGAGCAGGATAAATACACGTTGTCGCCGCTCATTCATTCATCGAATGACAGTTATGGTGAGACGAACATTGGGGGCTTATTGCAAAACGAGACATCCAATGATCCAGATCAGGATGTACAAGGTCCTGTTGATCTTGGATATGCAGCTGATACAACGGATGGCAAACCGAAGGCTGTTATTCTGGGTTCATCCATTTTCATGCAGGACTCGGAAATAGCGAACGGCGGAAATAGGGATTTTATTCTGAATACCGTTAATTATTTAAGTGAAAAAGAAGACGGGGTAACCATCCGTCCGCGGGTGCAATCCGGTTATCAAACGGCGTACCTGGACGGTGAGCAGGCCAGAACTATTTTCTTCGTGGCAATTGTCGCATTCCCGCTCATCTTTGTTATGATAGGTGTACTCTTATGGTGGAGGCGCAGACGGGTATGAAAAAATGGCTCCCAACGATTCTGGTCGTATTGGTTTTGATTATCGGCTGGGTCTATGCGGCCAGTCAAAATTATTTTCGTGAAGAGGAAGCGGAGAAGGTCAAGTTGCTTGGTATTAAGTCTGCCGACATCCAGTCCATCACGATTCATGACACCAGTGCAGACACATCAGGTGCCTCAAAGGCCTCACAATTGGAACTAAACAATGGCGTATGGAGTATGGTGGAACCAAAGGCTTATCCTCTGAATGGTTATGCGGTTAGCAGTTGGCTTGATGGCTTGAGTGGTGCGGATCAGGAACTGATTGTGGAGGAAGAGCCGAAGGATCTCGACAAGTATGGATTGGGTGCAGATGCAACGCTGCTGGATATCCAACTGAAGGATAACTCTGTAATCAAACTGAGCATCGGTGGCCAGCTTCCGGCTGATGACGCTCGTTATGTTCGGGTAGACTCCGGGCCTGTCGTAGCCGTACAGACGGAATCCATCAGCAATATAGAAAAATCACGGCACGATCTGTTGGACACGACTCCCTTTAATCTGGATGAAAGCAATGTGAATACGCTGGAGTGGGAAGGTGAAGCAGCCACCTGGATGCTCAAATCAGCCTCTGAGGAGGGTGCAGCAGAGCAGACGTGGACGCTTAATGGTGAATCGGTTGAAGCTACAGATGCTGTATCGCTGATTGGCAAAATTAAAAACCTGTCCACAGCAGACGATGTACGCAAAGCTTCTGAACTGAAAGGCACCGTGCCACGCTTTACTTTATCCGTTGAACAGACGGTTAATGGAGAAGCTGTTACGGATGTGTACCGTGGGCTTACTATTCCATCGGAACCGGATCAGATCTGGGTAGTCACACCAGACGGTCAGTGGGCTTATCCTATGGATGCAGCTAGTCTGAAGGAAGCAGAGCAATTTCCGACTTCGATCCAAAAATCAGATGCGTCATCTTCAGCGAAGAAGGACGCTGATGGAACTTCCTCATCCAAATAAGTGAAGTGTCTGCTTCAACATACAATTGAGGAGCTAACTGAAACAGGAATACGAAGGTAATGAAGGTGGTGCTGCACTTTGTGCATGCACCGCTTTTTTTGTTTTTTTTTGAACCTTGAAAGAATTCCCGTTTAGCCCAGATAAATAGAGGTTGATGTTCCATATCCTTTCAGCATATCGGTCCGTACAGAAGAGCATCCTATCCTTGTGACCAAAACCAACATAATTGGAGGATGAGACATGCCAGCAGCCAAAAAGGCGACAGCAATCAGCTTATCTTTGTCTACTGCAATCTTCGTAATGGCTGGATTGACGGGTTGTGGAACCAGCACAAAAGATAACAACAATCTGCACACCCAAAGTGTTCGTCATGAAGTGAAAGGCATTAACCGTTATGGTGTTGAGTCCAATGGGATGGATGGTATTCGTGCGAAAAGCTATCGGACGCATAACGTCACTGACCTGAAATCAAGTGACGAGCTGGCTAAACGTATTACGGAAATGAAGGAAGTGAAGTCAGCACATGTTATGCTGACCGATCGTAACGCGTATGTTGCAGTCCGTTTGACAGATGGTCACACTGGCAAATTGGAAAGCAAATCTTTGCGTAACCGTGCAAATGGCACAATGCGTACCGAAAGCATGGGTCAGGAAATGGGCGGTTTGCGTGTAAATGGTGGTAATGGAACAATGTCTCCATACAGCACAAGTGGCATTGCGCCAGGACTGAACACCAATGCAGCTACGGATCGCAGCCACATGGGCAATGACCGCAGCATCTATGGAACCATGGGTACTGGATCTTATGGCATGATGCGTGGTCTGACCAACAGTGGCACTGGTACTTCACGTTCAATGAGCGATGGTCATTATGGCATGAAGAGTGAAACCACGCGAATGGACAGCACGGATGACAACACACCGGAAGAGATTAAATCCAAAATCTCGGCCAAAATCAAACAATTTGCACCTAACGTAGAGAACGTATACGTGTCGGCTAACCCGGAATTTGTTCAGCATGTGGAGGGCTATGCCACGGATATTCGTAACGGCAAACCGGTTAGAGGCATGATTAACACGTTCCAATCGATGGTTGAACGTATTTTCCCAACGAATGCGTTGAACACCAATCACCGTGACGGCGTGCTTGATGGTGGCATGAATCGTAACAACAACGATGGCATGATGAACCGCATGAATCATCGGTAAACAATAGTCAGAAGAACGAACAAGTTGCCTTTGCGCAGATGGTGACATCAGCAGCAAAGGCATGCTTGTTTCTGAGTGAAAATAACTTTTTCAAGAAAATGAAATAGAATGCTTATATAAGACTTAGCTTTATTCTTAAAACCCCAATTTACTGCCCATTTTTTTGATAAAACTGAACCAACGCCCTTGACCCTACATAAGATGAGTTGACTGTATCCCCTTAACCTTGTTACACCAACACAACCCGAGCAAGGAGGGGTGAACATTGAAGGGTATCGATCATAAAAGCAAATTTCTGTTGACCCACCGTGAACGCGAAGTATTCGAATTACTGGTTCAGGACAAAACAACGCGTGACATCGCAGGGCAGTTATTCATCAGCGAGAAAACGGTGCGTAACCATATTTCGAATGTGATGCAAAAACTCAATGTTAAGGGTCGTTCGCAAGCAGTTGTTGAGCTGATTAAGCTCGGAGAACTGAAGATCTGACGCGATACTGCACAGTTGATTGAAGCAGCATGAAAGTCTTTTTCTATTCTTCATCATGAAGAATGGGGAAAGACTTTTTTGTTTGTGATTTTATGGCAATTATTAGCTTCAGAGGGACTAACGGAGATGGCTTGAGATATGATAAAATGGGAACGTATATTCCAATGTTTGCAGAGTAAGAAATGAGAGAGGTTGAAAAATGGACAATCTTACAGATATCTTAATGTATCAAACTGAAGATGGGAATACCAAAATTGACGTTAAGCTGGAGAATGGAACGGTCTGGATGAGTCAGAAAGCTATTGCCGAGTTATATCAGACAACCCCTCAAAACATCACTCTTCATATCAAAAACATTTATCAGGAAAGTGAGCTGGCATCAGAATCAACTTGTAAGGAATACTTACAAGTTCAAACTGAAGGTTCAAGAGAAATTAAACGTAAAGTTAAGCATTACAACCTGGAGCTAATTGTTGCTGTTGGCTATCGTGTTCGTTCACACAGAGGTACACAGTTTAGACGTTGGGCAACGGAGCGACTAAACGAATATTTGGTTAAAGGTTTTACGATGGACGACGAACGTTTAAAGGACATGCGTAATTTTGGAAAAGATTATTTTAGTGAACTGCTCCAGCGCATTCGTGACATTCGTGCATCAGAGAAAAGATTTTACAGGAAGATTACAGATATCTATGCCACCTCAATGGACTATGATCCAAATGACAGCTTATCCAAAGATTTTTTTGCTGAAGTACAGAATAAGCTTCATTTTGCTATCCATGGACATACGGCGGCAGAACTGATTGCGGAGCGAGCAAGCGCAGATAAAGACAATATGGGGCTGACTAGTTGGAAAGGCGTTAAGGTAAGAAAAAGTGATATAACAATCGCTAAAAATTATCTGACCGATAAAGAACTGCAGGCGTTGAATCGTATTGTAACAATGTATTTGGATTATGCAGAGGATCAAGCTGAACGTCAGTCCCCCATGTACATGAAAGACTGGATTGAAAAGCTGAATTCGTTCCTTAAGTTCAATGAGCGCGAGATTTTGACCAATGCTGGCAAAGTATCTCAAGAGGTAGCGGAGAAACTGGCTGCTTCGGAGTACGAGAAATACAATGAGCGACGAACGGTTATTGAACTAAGCGACGATTTCGAAGATTTTGTTAAGGGGAATAGGCTTAAATAGATTGGGGAGAGAAACTGTCAGATGCTAATCTTGTAAAATAGTATTAGAAACATAATGTAAAATACCTGTTTCCGAACTTGCTCAGCTCGGACAACTGAAGCTTACCCGACACTGCACAGTTGATTGAAGCAGCATGAAAGTCTTTTTCTATTCTTCATGATGAAGAATGGGGAAAGACTTTTTTGTTTTAGGTGGAAAGTAAAAACAAGCGAATTCCTAAGTGAAGGAATCGCTTGTTTTGAATAGATATTCTCAGAAGTTTGGATTTAGAAGCTGCTGATTGCATTCCGCTATTCTGTTTAGATCAGATTTAAGATAGCCTAGCCGCTTTGTCTTTTCACAGCACCACCAGCAGGAACAATGTATCTTTCCTTTGGCAAAAATCCCTTCGAACTTGTAGGACCAACCGTACCGAATAGCAAGCTGTTTTTTACGCTGAATAACACGCCTTCTGTGATGCCTGTAATAGGCTCGATTTCTTTGCTGAGATTTCATTGATCATCACGCTCCCTTGGGAAAAGGCTCAGCCCGCAGAAATTCCAAGGGTACAGATTGCTACGGGCAGAGCGTGATGGAAATCGTAATCGTATATGGCATAAGGGTTCACCTACATATAGTTATTGGAATGCTCCTTCCTTACAAAGGAAATTTCCACATTCGCTTCAAAGTTTAATTTTAATATAAGCTGAATCCGGTTCCTTAATCAAGAAAATGCCTTCTCAAAATTTCAACATACATACTGCTACTATATGGTGAGAATCCTCTTGATTTGCGGCAACGTATTGATTAAAATGAAAATATAAAAATAATTTTCTTTATTTATAATGAATTTATAAAAATAATTTTCAAAAAAAGGAGTACTCATGGCAGCCATACTACATGCGTTGCAGCAAGAACTGAATGACCTTCCGTCACAGGAACGACGAATTGCAGAGGTGATTCTACAGTCTCCATCCGATATTCCTGGCTGGACCATTAATCATCTTGCGCAGCAAAGCGGAACGAGTGCGGCTACGGTAACCCGCTTTTGCAAATCATTCCATTTCAAAGGTTTTCCCGATTTCAAAATGAAGCTTGCCGCAGAATTGTCTCATTCCACCAATGAAACAGCTTATCAGGATATCGTGGCGGGCAATCCATTATCCAAAATTGTGGAAGCCATTGAAGCCAATCATCTGGCCTCCATTGCGGATACTACCCGTTTGCTGGATTTGGGCAGGTTGGAGCATGCGGTTCAGCTGTTATGTCATGCACGTCGCATTGATCTCTACGGTGTCGCAACCTCTTCCATTGTTACGCAGGATTTCTACCAGAAACTTGTGCGGATCGGCAAAAGCTGTACCGCCTTCTCGGATTCACATATGCAAATTACGTCGGCCTCTTCACTGAGTGAGGGAGATGTGGCGATGGCAGTATCCTATTCGGGTGAAACGCCGGAGACGATCGATGCTTTGCATTGTGCCAAACAGGCGGGAGCTTCAACGATTTCGCTAACATCCTATGGGAATAACAAGCTTGCGGGGGTGTCGGATATTCCGCTGTTTACTTCTTCACTGGAAGAAGGCATGAGGCGGGGAGATATGGCTTCACGTATTGCACTGCTGCATGTCGTTGATATTTTGTTCACGGGCATGGTGAGTGCAGACTTTGATCGTTTTATCCCCAAATTGGAACAATCGTATCACAATGTACAGTCTTATCGAGTTCAACATAACGGAGGTGCCTAAGAAGATGAATATACGTATTTTTGAAAATGAAGAAGATTTGAACGCAACGGGTGCAGGTGTGATTGCCAGCTTGCTGCAGACGAAACCTCGGGCTGTACTGGGCCTTGCGACGGGAAGTTCTCCTGTAGGTATCTATAAATCGCTTATTGCTTTGTATCAGAAAGGTCTGGTCAGCTTTGCGCAGGCATCTTCCTTCAATTTGGACGAATATGTCGGTCTCCCTGTGGACCATCGCGAGAGTTACCGCAGCTTTATGAATGAACAATTGTTTTCCCATATTGATATCGATCTTGCCAGAACGCATGTGCCGGATGGGCAGGCTTCGGATTTGAGCCAAGAATGTGTTTCCTATGAACAACGGATTGATGATCGCGGCCCTGTAGACCTGCAGCTGTTGGGAATCGGACATAATGGTCATATTGGCTTCAATGAACCTGGAACCGAGCTGACAGGGCGGACACATGTGGTGGATCTCAAAGAAGAGACAAGAAAAGCAAACGCCCGCTTTTTTAATAGCATTGATGAAGTTCCGACTCAGGCCATTACGATGGGGGTAGGTACGATACTAAAAGCCAAACAAATCCTGCTGATCGCTCGTGGTGAGGAGAAAGCCGAAATTATTCGTGAAGCCTTTATGGGGCCGATTACGACACAATGTCCCGCTTCGCTGCTGCAATGTCATCCCAATGTGGTCGTATTGCTGGACCGTGCTGCCGGGAGGTTGGTGAAGTGAGCGTAGAACATACGGAGAAACATGAGCAAGAGAGTGAAAAAACCATTTCCCTTCTTCGAGGCAAACTCGTATTGCCTGATGGTGTAATGGAGGATGGTGTACTCGTCTGGACAGAAGGGAAAATCCTATATGCTGGTGCACCCGAGGGACTAACAGAAAAGATTCGCCGTGAAGCCTTATCTGTACCTGTTTCCAAGCATGGTGTCATTGTCCCTGGGTTTATAGATATCCATGTACATGGTGGTAACGGAGAGGACTTCATGGACGCGAGTAAGGAAGTGTTGGATAAAATCACTTCATTCCACAGCACACAGGGGACCACTGCCATGCTGGCTACGTCCATGACAGCGCCCAAAGATAGCCTGGATCGGGTATTGTCTGAAGTGCACAGCTACCGTTCCGGTGACATGCCTTATGCACAGCTGGAAGGTGTACATCTGGAGGGTCCCTTTTTCAGTCCCAAATGGCCTGGCGCACAAAATCCGGATCATATCGTATTGCCTAATGTGTCGTGGCTGGAGGCGTGGGAAAAACAATATCCGGGCCTGATCCGTCAAGTCACCTTGGCGCCGGAACGTGAGGGAGCGCTGGAAGTCATTTCGTGGCTGCGCGAGCAGCGTATTACGGCAGCATTAGGTCATACGGATGCTACTTATGAAGAAGTACAGCGGGCAGTTGAAGCCGGACTGCATCATGCAGTGCATACATTCAATGCGATGACACCGCTGCATCACCGGAATCCCGGAGCCGCCGGAGCAGTGCTCAGTGATCCCCGCATCAGTGCAGAGGTCATTGCAGACGGTATTCATGTGCATCCAGCGGCAATCTCGCTTCTCTCACAATTGAAGCAAGCTACCGATCAAATCGTGCTAATTACGGATGCCATGTCTGCTGCCGGGCTGGATGATGGGGAATACAAAATTGGCGACCTGCCTGTGATTGTTAAAGAAGGTGTAGCCAGATTGAAAGATGGAGGCGCACTGGCAGGAAGCACGCTGACAATGATTCGTGGTTTCCGCTATCTGGTACAGGAAGTGGGTATGAGTCTGAATGCAGCTTCACGTGCAGCCAGCCTGACTCCGGCACGTCTGCTCGGCATTGATCACCGAACGGGTTCCTTTGCTAAAGGCAAACAGGCGGACGTCGTTTTGCTGAATGGTGATTTGAAAATTGAGGAAGTGTGGGTGAAGGGAAGACGAATCGGCGGTTAATTCTACATCTGTAGTGTTGTTGTGTGCCTCAACAGGCAATAGCTTGCGTAATGTGTTAAAATAGATCTCAAAAAAGCCGGGATCTGCGGATCACGCATTACGGAGGCGTGAAACATGGAACGTAACGCTATGCTCGAATTCGACCCGTTCATCACAGAGCTGGCGGAAAAGCTGCACGTACACGGATATTATGCCTTTTATGGTGAGCACTACAATGAGACCGATATGGAGCAGTATCGCAGATACCTGTTCACCTCATTCAGCAATATCGTATGGGTGGAGCTGGATGCACGTAAAAAGTACATGATTGTCGATCATCGTGGACGCAACACGGTTATGAAATTAATCGACGGAATGCTGAACACCCGCAGAACGCTGCGGGCCAATCTGGCGATGGCTGGTACGGATACTTCCGAAGTCCAGCAGGAAATCACGCACATGATGCAGCTTGTGCATATGTTAAATTTCACAACCTTCCGCTCATAGGTGGAGGATGCCACGTGTCTTTACCGGAAGGTATTGTATCCAGATCTACCAATTACAAAAGGGGTGTGCCGTCTTGAATATGGACGGCACACCCCTATTTATATACCTACCTACTACCCATCATTTGTAAAGTAGTTCAATCGTAAAATAAGTTATGGAAAAGCTGCAAAGTAGTGCAGGGGACGAAATCGATTCTGTAGAAGCGAAGCGCTCGCCTTTATACCCGGATTTCACCTTTTCAAAAGGGAATCAAATAAATCCGGGGATAACAGCGATCGAAAGAACGATTCGGCACCGGAACGGCCACTCAGCACGCTTTCCAGTACTTATTTTTCACATGAACTCTACTTTACAAACTCTTCATAAACTGAACAATCGTCAACAACCCTTTATCAAAGTTCTCCAGGTTGAAATGCTCATTCGGTGCATGCAGATTCTCATCTGGCAAACCGAAGCCCATCATGACAGCCGGAATACCGAGCACGCGTGAAAGTTTCTCCACGATCGGAATGGAGCCGCCGTCTTTCGTAAACAGAGCACGAACGCCATACACTTGCTCATACGCATCGGCTGCTTTTTGCATTACCGGATCGGAAGGATCGGTATTGAACGCAAAGGCTTTCTCAATCTGCTTCACATGCAGCGTCGCCCCTGGCTGAAGGTGAGCGCGCAGATGTGCTTCGATACGATCAAGCACATGTTGTGGATCTTGGTCCGCAACAAGGCGGCATGTGATTTTGGCATGAGCATCCTTCGGAATAACGGTTTTGGTGCCTTCCCCTTGGAAACCGCCCCATACGCCATTCAATTCCAGCGTTGGACGTGCGCCAACACGTTCCACGAATGAGTAGCCTTCTTCCCCGTACAATTGCTCCAGTCCCAGGTCTTGACGAAGCTGTTCTTCATTGAAGCCCTGCTTCACGAATTCTTCTCTCATCTCAGGAGAAAGTGGCAGAACACCATCATAGAAACCATCAACACTTACGCGACCTTGCTCATCATGCAGCGAAGCGAGCAGGGATACCAATGCGTGCAGTGCGTTCGGTACACCGCCTCCGAATGAACCGGAGTGCAGGTCCGTATTGGCTGTGTTCAGATCCACTTCGAGCGAGCAAAGGCCACGCAGACCCGTGGAAATCGCCGGTTTTCCTTTTTCGAGCAGGGACGTATCCGAGATAAGTATCATATCTGCACGCAGCTTGTCCGTATTGTCATTCAGATAGATCGGCAGGTTTGGACTGGAAATTTCTTCTTCCCCTTCGATGCAGAATTTTACATTCACGGGAAGTTCCTTGTTTTCGGCAAGCAGAGCTTCAACCGCCTTAATATGTATGAAGATTTGTCCTTTGTCATCCGTGGCCCCACGTGCAAACAGTTTGCCGTCCCGCACGGTAGGTTCGAATGGAGGTGTATCCCACAGGTTCAGCGGATCGACAGGCTGTACATCATAGTGCCCATAGATCAGTGCGGTTGGTTTACCGGGTGCATGCAGGTGGTCTGCATAGACAATCGGATGTCCCGCCGTTGGAATAACCTCTACATTTTCCATGCCTGCACGTGTGAGTGCATCCGCAGCCCATTGTGCCGCACGGTTAATGTCCTCTTTATGCGCTGAAATGGCTGAAATACTTGGAATGGATAACCATTCATTTAATTCTGCCAGGTGTTTCTCTCTATTTTCTTGAAAATAAGCTTGTTCCTTCATTAAAAGGGCCTCCTTCATGTTTTGCTTTTCCTTATTGTAATCCATTTTGATGTGTTAATAAAACATTGGTTAAAAAATGATCTGCTACGTACAGTTTCATTCCCCTGGAAATTATGCGTATAATACAAGAAACGGATTTCATCCATATATTCTCAGATGTATTTTGCAGGGGAGTTGAGGGAGTTCCCATGACAGTCAGAACATACGCAAGCAGGCAGGTGAGCGCTGATGGAACCAGCTAGGAAGGTAAGGCTATCCGGTAGACTCACGAGTTGGCCAGGGTTCACGACAGGACGGCATAAAGGGCGTTTTTACCGAAACAGTCTAATGCTTATTTTGCTCATTGCCAGCATTCCCGGACTGATTACAGGCATCGTGATGTACCAGTTGGTTGTTGGCCGGATGGAAAATGAATTTAATCAGATGCACCAAAGCCAGATTGAGAATCGGGCACGCAACGTGGACGACCAACTCGCATATCTGGAGATGAACTTGTCCCATTGGGCTTTTGAGCCCCGATTTGGCAACGCGCTGCGAACGCTGGATTTTGTGTATTATTTCAACGAAACACAGGAGATTGTCACCACTCTTTATGTGCTGCAAGGCTCCCATCCGCTCATCAAAACCGCACAGCTATATTTACAGGAACCGAAATCGATTTTGTTTAACCGGGATTATAACGAGTTGAAGGACGATGCGAAAATAGAGGCCTATGACCGATATCTGACGATGGGCAACCACGTGTATTGGACAGATTGGGTTGCGAGCAAAGGAAGTGATAAGGCAGCTCAAGCAAAGGATAGTATACTGCATACCGATTCAAGTAATGCACTGGTTCTTGTACATAAGATTCCGGGTGAAAGCATTAATCCATTCGGTGCGCTGATCATTACGCTGGATAATGAGAAAGTCGCCAGCTTGTTGAAAACGCTTACTCCTTATGACGAAGGGTTAACGTTTCTCATGGACCAGAAGGGAAATACGCTCGTTACCGGGAATCCGGGAGCTGGGAAGGGAGACCTTGCTTTTGAGCAGCAGCTCAAAGAAGAAGTCGTCCTACATGCAGACAGCCATTCCTTCCTCTTCAAATATGAGGACGAGACCTATTCCGTATCCTATGGATCTTTGAGTCGGATTGATTCGGACTGGACGTATGTCTCTGCAGCTCCGCTGACATCGGTGACCTCGCCAGTGAAGCTTGTATCCAAAATTATTGTTATTGCGAGCGCAGGCAGTCTTCTCCTGGGGCTGGTGTTATCCTGGTTTGCTTCACGCAGGATATATTCTCCCGTCGCCAGGATGCTTCACTTATTGACGCCGGGCAGGAATGAAACGACACCAGACACCAGGCTGGATGAATTCCAGCTGCTGGAGCAGCAGTGGAACGAGTTGACTTCGCAGAGTTTAACGGCGCATCGGCAACTACAAGAGCAACTGCCCCACTTGCGGGACAGTTTTGTATTACAACTGGTGCAAGGGCATCTGTATGCCTATAACGAGCAGGATCTCCAGCAGAGAATGAGGAATCTTGGCTTTGAGGTGGAAGGCCAGCAGTTTTTGCTGCTTCAGATGTATTTTACGGGATATGCCCAGCTGCAGGGTCGATTTGGGAGCCAGGATACGGGGCTGGTTACCTTTGCGGCAGTCAATATTATTGAAGAAGTTTCCAAAAATGTTTTCAATCAAATTAGCGTGATGAACTTTCACGACCTGTCTTCAGCCATGCTTGTGATTGCTCCCGAGGACGAGCCTGTAAAGTCACAAGCGTTGATATGGGGACAGGAACTGGTGGAGGTCATCGGTCAGACATTGAAAATGAACGTGACGTTGATGGTAAGCCGTCCGGCTGCTTCCCTGCAGGAATTGCCGGGATTATTCGTAGAGATGGAGCAGGCGGTTGCTTATCGCAGCGTGGAAGCTGGGAGCCAGATTCTCGATCTGGAGGATGAGCAATGTTTCCGCAGGACGGAAGAAGCCTCGTATCCACTGGGGCTGGAACGTGAGATTCTTCAGGCGATCAGGCTTGGGAAGAAGGATGAATCGGAGCGCGTACTGGAGCAATTTATGATCGAGGTCACCCGAGCAGGCGGTTCCGAATTCCAGGTGCAGCAGATGATGCTTCAATTGTTGGGAAGTATTCAGCATATGATGCTGCAAACCGGGGTAACGCCTTACAAACTGTTTGGAGGCTGCAACATGTATGAGCGATTGTCGACAATTCGCGAACCTGCCCAAATGATGAAATGGATGACTGGAGAAGTATTGCTTCCTTATATACAGGAGATCGAGATCCGATCCCAGGAGCCGCTGAAGCAGGTGGTGGAACGCACGATGTTGTTTATCGATGAGAATTATCGAAATGAGCTCTCCCTGGAAAGCTGTGCAGATGCGGAGCGGATGACCCCTTACGCATTAAGCAAAGCATTCAAGCAGGTATCCGGTATGAATTTCATTGATTATTTAACACGGGTACGAATGGATGCGGCGAAGCAATTGCTGCGTGAGACCACGATGAAAATCAATGATATCGCAGGCGCTGTTGGATACCAGCACAGTTACTTTAATCGGATTTTCAAGAAACAGGAAGGCTTAACGCCGAGCCAGTATCGGGATCAATGGCTGGGTAAATAAACCTGTGCATAAGACTTCAACGCTGACCGGAATCCCGCTTCATGGGACTCCGGTTTTTCACGTTTTACCTCGGAAACACCTTGGGAGCAAAGAAGGATAATGCTGCAAAAATGTGCAATCTCCACTGCCAAAATAGGTCCAAGTCGAAGTGCAAATGGCGTTATAGCGGGCTTTCGGGCCACTTTTCGTAACCATGCAAAAAATGAAGGTTGCCGGAAACAGGGCAGCTGTATAGTCTGAATAACAAGTCATTTGATAACGCTTACATAAATAAGGGGGGAGACATTATGAGCGGGAAGACGGACTGGAATGGAAATGGCGCTACAGCAGCTCAAGTGGAAATGGCCGCATTGCCGATGAAGCGGGAGTCCAACTGGAAGAGGCAGATCAAACGAAATAAATGGCTGTACGTGCTTGTGCTTCCCGGATTTTTGTACTTTGTCATATTTAAATACTTGCCCATGTGGGGGATCGTTATTGCCTTCCAGGACTATCAGCCTTTTCTGGGCATCCGCGATAGTCAATGGGTGGGCATGGAGAACTTTACGAATTTCTTCTCCAATCCGGACTTCTTCCGATTGCTGAGGAATACACTCGTCCTTGCCTTATATGATCTTATATTCTTTTTTCCGGCACCGATTATTATCGCCTTATTGTTAAATGAAATCCGGGTCGCTTTCTTCAAAAGAACGATTCAGACGCTCGTTTATGTACCTCACTTTGTATCCATGGTTATTATCGCGAGTATCACTTATGTATTCCTGACTCCGCAAGGTGGGGTTTTGTACGACCTGATCTCCTGGATCACAGGTAAACCGATCGATGTATTGGCGAGTCCGGGGTCATTTCGTCCACTCATTATTGTTCAGATGATGTGGAAAGAGATGGGCTGGGGAACGATTATCTTCCTGGCGGCACTGGCAGGTGTGGATACAGAGCAATATGAGGCTTCTATTGTGGATGGTGCAGGACGATTGCGGCGCATGTGGCATATCACGCTTCCGGCCATTCGCACAACCATTGTGATCTTGCTCATTCTCAGACTGGGGAACTTCTTGGATACCGGCTTCGAACAGATCTATCTGATGACCAACTCGCTGAATCGTGATGTGGCTGACGTATTTGATACGTATGTGTACACCGTCGGGATTACGCAAGGTGCATTCAGTTACAGTACGGCTGTTGGGTTATTCAAGTCTGTGGTCGGGATCATTCTGGTGCTCGGCAGTAACAAACTGGCCAAGAAATTCGGTCATCCCGGAATCTATTAAGGTGTGTTGCCATCCATTGACATCCATTCATAAGGAGGAAATCGCCCATGAACAGCCGTTTATACAACAGCCCTGCCGGCAGAGTATTCGATATTTTCAATTACGTCATGCTGGGGATTCTGGGCATATTAACCGTCCTTCCTTTCCTGTATATCATAGGAAATTCATTCGCGACTGAAGCCGAGATAACCGAACGCAGTTTTTTTCTTATCCCGAAGGTATTTTCATTCAGCGCATATGAGTATATTTTCTCCTCGTGCACCATCTTCCGCAGTATAGGGGTTTCCATATTTGTAACGGTTGCAGGCACATTGGTCAATCTCTTCTTCACGCTGACGATGGCTTACCCGCTGTCCCGAAGTGATTTTTGGGGGCGTAATGCTATGATGAACATGGTGATTTTCTCCATGCTGTTCGGTGGCGGGATGATTCCAACCTATCTCGTCATTCGTGGACTTGGACTTTTGGATTCCTATTGGGCCCTCATGCTTCCTGGCGCGATCAGCGCTTTTAACTTAATTGTTGTCAAAAACTTTTTTCAGCAAATGCCGCCCGGGCTGGAGGAAGCGGCCCGCATTGACGGCTGTTCGGATCTTGGGGTGTTGTGGCGCATTGTTCTGCCATTATCCAAACCGGTGATTGCCACATTTGCGTTATTTTACGCCGTAGGGCACTGGAATAACTTTTTCTCGGCCCTCCTGTACATTTCCGACAGTGACAAATGGCCATTACAAGTCATGCTGAGACAGATTGTTCTGCTCTCGCAGGCCAGTGTCGGCGATATGGCGAATATGGACCCCAACTTTGTACAGCCACCGGAGCAGTCCATTAAGATGGCGGTGATTGTGGTCGGTACCATTCCGATTTTGCTGGTGTATCCGTTTTTGCAGAAACATTTTGCCAAAGGTGTCATGTTAGGTTCAATCAAAGGCTAAAGCCAAGGGGGAGAACGTATGGGACAAAAGACGGGATTCAAAAAAGGTGCATTACTACTCTCTGCATTATTAGTACTGAGTACGGTTCTGGGGGCTTGCTCCACAGAGAAAGCAGGTTCAGGAACCGCTGCGGGAGGCACGGATCAGATTACGATCATGCTTCCGAACTTTGAAGCGGAGAATCCGCCGGATAACAGCCCTGTGATTCAGAAGCTTGAGGAATTGACCAAGATGGATGTGAATCTGCAATGGGTACCGAGCAGCTCCTATGAAGACAAATTTAATATCACGCTGGCTTCGGGCAAACTGCCCGATGTTATGGTTGTACTTGGCAAATCTCCGAGTTTCATTAATGCGGCTCGTACCGGAGCGTTCTGGGAGCTTGGGCCTTATCTGAAAGACTACCCGAACCTGAGCCAGATGAATGAAATTATCACCAACAATGCTTCCATCGATGGCAAAACCTATGGCATCTACCGCGCACGTGCCCTTGGACGTAACGGTGTCACGATTCGCAAGGATTGGCTGGAGAAGCTTGGTCTGGAAGAGCCAAAGACCATTGACGAGTTTTACAACGTATTGAAAGCATTCACGAAGGATGATCCGGACGGCAACGGTAAGGATGACACTTACGGTCTGGTGGCGAGCAAATTCACAGGTCCATGGGATAATATGCAGATCTGGTTCGGTGCACCCAACAAATGGGGCGAAGATGGAAACGGAGGTTTGATACCGGCGCATGAGACACCGGAGTATATGGGAGCGCTGAAATTTTTCCGTCAAATCTATAGCGAGGGTCTGGTTAACAAGGACTTTGCCGTGATGGATGCAACCAAGTTGTCCGATCCTTTTGTGAACGGGCAAGCAGGCGTGATGGTGGATGTGGCAGATAACGCACAGCGCATGGATCAGAAAATTTTGGAGAAGGATCCGGCAGCAACGGGACACGTGGATGTGCTTCAAGCAATGGAAGGTCCAAAGGGCCTTCGTGACATGCCAACATCCGGTTATTCCGGCATGATTGCCATTTCCAAAAGCAGTGTCAAAACGGAAGAAGACCTGAAAAAGGTGCTGAGTTTCCTGGATCAGTTGAATGAACCTGAGCTGCAGGCGCTGTTGGGGAACGGTCTCGAAGGCAAGCAGTATGAGAAAAAAGAGGATTACATCATTCCGACGACCGATAAACTGGCGTTGCGAGACGTACAGGGTCTTAACCAGATCCTGATGTTTATTCCAGAGGACAAAACGCTGCGTGTGCAGCAGACACCTGTTCGCCAAAAGGTTGCACAGGTGCAGAAAGCCAATGAGGAGATCGTCATAGCCAATCCTGGCGAACCGCTGATCTCTGACGTGTATGCCCAGAAAGGACCACAGCTGGATAACATCATTAATGATGCGCGTATCAAATTCATCGTAGGGCAAATTGATGAAAAAGGCTTCCAGGATGCCGTAGCGCTGTGGAAAAGCAGTGGTGGTGATGACTATGTCAAAGAAGTGAATGAGCTGTACGCTGCACTGAAGTAGATTGATGTTCCAGAGCCCGGCAGCCTTGCTCCCAGTGTAGGGCGGCAGCCGGGCATTTCCGTATATGCATTGCTCAGGCTATCTGAAAACCAGCTTCATCTCTTTTTGTGAAATATGGCTTCCAGTCTTTGGATTTTGATGTATAATCAATGCAAAACAAACTGATTTGAACTTAAATGAACGATGTTGGTAGACGGATAGCCACTCTTGAACATACAGGGAGGAAGCGACATGTGGAACGAGGATGCATTTGAAAATCCTGAAGCGCAATACCGGGTTCATCCCTTTTGGTTTTGGAATGGGGATATGCAAGAAGGGCAAATCAAACGACAAATCGCCGAAATGTCTGCACAGGGCGTAGGCGGTTTTTTCATCTGTCCACGTCAGGGGCTGGAGATTCCCTATCTGTCTGAAGCGTGGTTTGACAAGGTACGAATTGCGGTGGAAGCGGCGGCTGCCTGCGGCATGCAGGTCTGGTTATATGACGAGTACCCTTATCCAAGCGGAATGGCCGGCGGTGAAGTGACACTTGATTTTCCCGAGGCGAAGCAGCGCCAGCTTGTACATCATCAATTCCATGTTCCTGGCGGAGAAGCTGTGGAGCATGAATTGCCATGGGGAAGAATTCTAGTCGCAAAGGCAATACCCAAGGATGCGCACGGCAAACGAGTGTGGCATGAATCCATTGATTTGCGCAGCAATATCGGCAATATTCAGACGGATCAAGTATATCAGGAGACAGGACTCACGTCGTATAATCGCAAGCGGTTTTTTACATATCGAACGGCTTTTCGACTGTTGTGGGAAGCTCCCGCTGGGGAATGGGACGTGATTATATTTCAGGAAGAAGAATTGGATGATTTCAAATATTACGGCAACTTTGTTGACCCGTGCCACAAGGAAGCGATGAGCCGTTTTATTGAACTGACCCATGACCGGTATAAGGAGGCAGTTGGAGAACGATTTGAAAGCGTAATCAAAGGCATGTTCTCCGATGAAATCGCGCCGCTTGGGCGTATCCCGTGGTCTCCACAGCTTCCCCGGTATTTCAGTGTACGCTGCGGTTACAGCTTGATTGAGTCCCTGCCCGCTCTGCTACATGGCGATTTTCCAGATGCAGAACGAATCCGGTATGACTATTACCAGTCGCTGCATCTGCTGCTCAGGGAGTCGTACCACAAACAGGTACATGACTGGTGCGAAGGGGCGGGGATTGAATATGCGGCAGAAGTGCCCGGGGTTCGGATGACCACGCAGCTGTTCAGCCACATGCCAGGTGGAGATTCGGCACATGAGAAAATCGGACGCCCCTTATCCTGGATTCTGGAACGGTATGGCAAAAAAATGCGCGACAATCCGAAGATGGTCAGCTCGCTTGCCCGACAGCTGGGACGTAACCGTAATCTGATGGAGTGTTTTCACAGCGTAGGCTGGTCGATGACGTTGCAGGATGCCAAATGGATGATTGATCGGATGGCAGCCATGGGCACCAACTTTTTTAACTTCCATGCCTTTTTCTATACGATTGGCGGACTTGCCAAACACGATGCACCACCATCCCAGTTCATACAGAACCCGTATTGGCGTCACTTCCGACAGTTGGGAGATTACACGGGACGTTTAAGCTATCTGATGAGCACCGGAACAGCGGATATCCGAATTGCTGTGCTTGATCCAACGACCACGTTCTGGAGCCTGATGGGTAATCCGTTACACGGATTTGAATATGGTGGAGAGGACGAAGCAGAACGGACCAAGTTGGATCGTCTCACGAACGACTGGATGCGCATCAGTTCTCACCTGCTCGAAAACAGACGTGACTATGACCATCTGGACCCTGAGCTGTTGGCCGAAGCCGTGCTGGCCGATGGCACAATTCAGATTGGCTATGCACGTTACGAGGTACTGATTCTTCCACCGATGCTGAACCTGGAGGCAGCAGCCTGGCAGCAGGTGAAACAATTCGTCGAACAGGGAGGAACGGTCATTTCCGTAGGCATGCCACCACATGTAGCCATCCAGCCGGGGAGCCCTGTGGGAGATGAGGCCGCTCAGTTCTTTGGTGCAGGCAACCAGCCGCACGAGGCATATTGGGGCAATACGGAAGAAACAGATCACGACAGCGGAGAATCCATGTGGCGACGGGGGCAGGGAAATGCCTATTTTCTACCTGCGGGAACAGGTCGCGGGGATGACTTCTCCTTGGAATTGATCTCCCTGCTGCTGGATCAGGTACTGCCCGAACCGATCTGTTGGATTATGGAAGAAGAAAGTGCGTCGCTGCTTATGCAGACCCGTCAATTATCGGACGGAGAGTTTATGATCTTTTTGTCCAACCAGGAGGGCCAACACCTTGAAGGGCAGTTGAAAATAGTAGCCAAGCGGTTATGGTCGAGTGTGGATCTATCGGCAGGTACACGTCTGCTGGCGGAACGGCTCGATCTGGAGACGGGGCAGTGTGATCCATTACCATATACCAGCAGTGGTGGGGAGTGGTGCATTTCGCTAAAGCTTGCTCCCTATGAAGCCCATGCGGTGAAGCTCACTTTACAACATGCCCAAGAGGCATCTGAGGGCGATCCTTTTGCTCTGAACCAAACAGGATTGAAGGCTGGCCCAGACCGTGTAGTTACCGAGAAAGAGCCCGACATCATTAAACTTCCTTCGGAGGGACCATGGCGACTGGAAACGGTGCAATGCAACACACTTCGAATGGGACAGTTCAACCTAACGGCTTCCAATGACAACGGTGTAATTTTTGAACGTAATCCTGTTGCAGTCAAACCTTTTATTGACCAGGCGGCAGAATTATCGGAGCAACATCATCTGCCGCTCCAGTTTAACCAGGTATTTGGCACACCAAAAAAAGCATCCGTTGCCTATCCGATCCAGTGCAAATATACGACTTCATTTGAGCTGAGGACGGCATTGACCGAATGTCTGTTATTCATGGACAGGGTGGCTATAGCGGGTGAATGGACCCTAGAAATTAACGGACAACAGATTGGACCGGATCAATTTGAGTCGACTGAAATTACCGATCACCATAATATTGGCTGCAATATAACAGAGTTATTACACAGTGGTTTGAATGAAATGACCGTTACCGTACAGGTTACGAGGGATGAAGAAGGTATCGTTGATCCGCTGTATTTGCAAGGGAGATTTGGTGTGGAATTCCATCATGAGGGGATGATCTCTCTTGTTCCTGAACCGGATACAGCGATTCGGATTCAGCCAGAACCCCAACCGCTTTATCCCTACTTTGCAGGAGAGATGAGTTATAAACGTAACTTCTGGCTGGATGAGCCTGCTGAAGAGATGGCGTCTTTTGACCTGGAATTCATCGACTGGCGGGTACAGGATGTGGTAGAGGTACGGGTGAATGGTTATAGTCTGGGCGTTCGATGCTGGTCTCCATATCGCTGGACGGGAGAAGCCTCTTGGCTTCAATCAGGGGATAACGATATTGAAGTAAGTGTTACCAATACATTAATTGGACTGCTGGAAGGTACGTATTTTGACTCAGCCAGTCATAGCTTGCGTGAAGTGGGTCAGTGATCCACTGAAAAATAAACATTACGAGAGAAACGGGTATGTCGAGATTACGTTCTACCGTTTACTAATCTGGAGATCCTGGCTACTCAAGAGGAGGAGGAACAAGATGGGACATCGCATTCAATTCGACCGGTATCCGGGTGGCGTGATGAAAGCCTTGACGTTCAGTTATGACGACGGGGTGATACATGATCGCAGACTGGTGGAACTTTTCAATCGACATGGGCTGAGAGGCACATTCAATCTGAACTCCGGTACGCTGGGCAAGCCGGGTCGGATCGAGACGGCAGAAGTAGCGGAATTGTATGCCGGGCATGAAGTGGCTGTACATACGGTCACCCATCCTACATTGCCTTACGTTCCGGATGAGCTGCTGACCGAAGAGATTATGGAGGATCGGAGAGCGCTGGAACAGCTTGTCGGTTATCCGGTACGAGGTATGGCCTACCCGAATGGGGGCTATGACCGTTCACTTAGCACCAAGCTGGAGTGGCTTGGTATCGATTATGCACGTACGGTTGAATCCCATGGCAGGTACACACTGCCTGAGCGACCGCTCGAATGGCATCCAACCTGCCACCATAACCATGATTTGGCGGCTCATGCTGAACGTTATATCCAGCATACGAAGACAGGTACGCCACTCTTGTTATATGTATGGGGTCACAGCTATGAATTCAATGATAACGACAACTGGGAAATTATTGAACAGTTTGCTGAGCACATTGGCGGCCGGGAGGACATCTGGTACGCAACGAATATCGAAGTGATGGCTTACTGGAAAGCAGTCAAACGTCTGGAATGTTCAGCAGATCGGTCCATCATTCACAACCCATCGGCCATCCCCGTCTGGTTTACGGTGGATCAGCAGGTGGTTGAAGTGAAAGCTGGAGAGACATTGCGACTAACCGAACGAATCAAGGTATAGGAAGGGAGCTGACGATCATTCGTTATTTTCATGAGAACGAGGCGATTGCAGGCAAGGTGTATGATTCAATTCCGGATATTTTGACCACGGTGGCCCAGCGTTATATTGGGGATCATCCGAAACACTCCTTTTTATTCCGGGCGTACCATCGGGGAGGCTTTCGCAGGCTTGGGGATTACCGTTATGATCTGAATCTGGATGCCAAGTGGAAAGAGGCTCGTGCAGGACAGTATGTGTACGTGTGGGGCAAGCTGTGGAGTCAGCAGGAGGCTACATTAAATACGGGACTGAACTGTTATAGTCCGGTGACGGTCTACGTGAACGGAGAAGAAATCTTCAAATCCGAGCTGTTGCAGGAGTTATTTCCCGAGCGAAGAACCCAGATTCCCATGTCCGTGAAGTATGGCTGGAACGAAGTGTTACTTTGTTTTGTAAAAACAGAGGTGGGATTTGGTGGTATTTACGGCACGGCTTCATTTAAAAATTTCCCGCTTCACTTCCTCACGCCAGGCGTCGACCGCCAAGGTCAGGAGGGCTGGCTGTACTCCGAACCAGTCGATGAACTTCTACCTGCACTCCCTCGTGATGACATGACTGAAGCAGAAACGGGTCTCTCCTGGTACCCACGCAGGGACTGGACAGAGGAGGAATTGGGAGCGGGTTGTTTTAACAGAATTCTGACAGTTGCCACAGATCCGATAGATATATCAGATTCAGCAAATTCTTCCCACATAGAACAGCCGCTGGTGGCTTATGCTTGGTCCAAGCTGGATGTAATCCAGCCTGGATTGTCACCAGTAATTTTACAAGGAACGCATGACGGTGCACTAACTTTATATGTAGACGGTAGGGAAGTCTACACCGCTGGGGCTACCGGAACGTTCCATGTTGAGCTGACTCGTCGCTATGGTGCTTGTGATCTTGTAGCCAAAGGTCAAACGAAGGCTGGGAACGGCTCCTGGGGATTTACATTGAATACTGGGGAAACCTCAGATTCAAAAGGCTGGAGATTGAGACCACCTCATCCGGTTGCAGGATGTTCCGATGCGTGGCTATACACAGGTTTATTTTCGCTCGGCTCTGAACCATCTCCCGAAGACATCGTGGTAACAGATACCGTATTTGATGATGGAGCCCAAGGCGTGTACTGGCATGTAGATCTTCCCGAAACCAGTGTTCGTCCCTATTTGGAAAATACCCATTACGGGAAATGGAATTATCCACTTGGTGTTACCCTGCTTGGCCTTCTGCAGATTGGACAGGAGTTGGGGCGTGACGACTATGTTCAGTATGTGCGGGACCATATCGGCCTGAGTACGTCGTTTGACCGTTACGGTCTATGGGATCGGGAAGGGTACGGCGCCGCGGGAATCAATAATCAGTTGTCTGCCATCGACAGTCTGGATGATTGCGGTTCATTTGGCTCTACGCTGCTCGCAGCAATGGAACTAGGCGACATTCGTGGAGGCCGGGATACCGCAGATCGTATTGCAGACTACATCACGGATGAACAGGAACGTTTGGACGACGGAGCCTTTTACCGTGTTCGTGGCAGCGGCGAGATGCGCCAGGAAACGATGTGGTGCGATGATCTGTATATGAGCACGCCATTCCTGATGCGTTACGGTCAGTTGACGGGAGATACTTCTTATTGGGATGATGCGATCAACCAGTTTCTCATGTTCCGCAAATATCTCTATATTCCTGAACAGAAGATCATGTCCCATGTGTATGATTTTGTGCGTGGGCGGGCGACAGGCATTCCATGGGGGCGCGGAAATGGATGGGTTCTCTTTTCGCTAACTGAACTGCTATCGATTCTGCCAAGTGATCACGTCAAACGCCCGGAACTGCTGAGCTTCTACCGGGATTTATGTCAGGGCTATCTGGCCCTGCAAGGTGAAAATGGACTCTGGCATCAGGTGCTGAGTCGCACGGATTCGTATGAGGAAACCTCCTGCACATCGATGTTCATCTACTCCTATGCCCGCGGTATTCGTGAAGGCTGGCTGGAGCAGCCAGAGGCCTATCTGGAAGCGGTACGTAAAGGCTGGGAAGGCATGACCCGTCTGTCCATTGATTACAAAGGAAATGTGTACGGCGTATGCCGGGGTTCCGGTTATTCCTTTACCGCACTCTATTACCGGGATGATCTGGGGTGGATTCTGAACGATACACACGGTATCGGCATAGTGCTTTTGGCAGGAATTGAAGCGTATAAAATGAACCAGCAGCTGAGCGGGGTTTCGCTCGACTCTTCAGTTACAGCCGTAAAGCGCTAGTGCAGCAACGATGAATTCATCACATATAGCTTAACGACCAATAAAGCGGCATAGCCCTAAGGCTTGCCGCTTTTTCTTTATGGATGGAAATATTCCGTTCACATACTGAATTGCACTGAGGGGGTTAAAACAACTCCAATTGCTCCGGTCCCTCTTCCTCCTTCGGCTCCGTACGGTCAGGAAAGGGCTTCACAGGCTGCTCCAGCAGCTCCATCATCATCTGTGCATTCGCAGCGGCGTCGCCGCCTGAGTTGTTGTTGAAAATCACATAAACATCCTTGCTCTGCTCCTGCAATTGCTCCAGATAACCCTTCCACTCCAGCAGCTCTTCCTGGTTGTAGCGATACAGATAACGGGTCTCGCGCCAATTAGGTGCACCATTCTGGTGCCAGCCTGATACATTGCGTCCGTGCATGCGCACCAGCGTCATCTCGGCATCGGTAGCCTCGGGAACGATGGGAATAGATCCCTGACCTGCCTGAGGTTCATCACAGACACTGTGAATCCAGCCTTGCTCCTTCATAAAAGCCAGCGTCCGCTCGCGCATGCCTTCTTCATACCAGCTGCGATGACGAAATTCGAGAGCACACGGGATGCCTTCCATTCTCAGCTTTACTTCACGCAGCTCATTGACATTGTCCCGATTGCACTCAAACCACGGCGGGTATTGGAACAAGGCTGCTTGCATCTTGCCTGCTTCCATAACAGGCTCCAGCGATTCGCGAAAAGCCTTATACATCTCCGAGGTGCTGGTGAAATAGGGTTTTCCCCGCAGATGTCCTGTCATCCCTTGATAGGCTTTGACGATAAAAGCAAAGGATTCCGGCGTCTCCGCTGCCCAGCGTGCCATCCGGTCCCGAGGCTGAACGGCGTAAAAGGAACTGTCTACCTCTACGGTCGTAAAATATTGCCCATACAGACGGAGCTTGTCTTTCGCTTTGGTACGATTGGGGTATAAATCTTCCTGATCTCCCCAGCCCGTAAGTCCAATCCGAATCATAAATAACACCTCCTGTTGCTGCTGCATATCTTAAGTTAGCGTTATGTTTCAGTCGTCACCTGTCGTTCATGATGTGAAAATGCCATACTGGTTTGATATCATTCCTCTATGTATAGTTAACCGATTCGCGAGGGCCTGACTATGTTTAACATTATATCGTGTGGTTCCCGGCCGTTCAACGCGGACGATTCATGGGTATTTTTGAGTTTGAAGGATAAAGACGGTACAATGGCTAAAAGCTATAGAGAAATGATCCGGCTGGTATAACAGCGTATTACGGATAGTTGGGCCAGTGACCATGTGGAGGGTGATACGTAATGTCGGAATGGTATGAAAAGAGTTTTGGAGAAGACTACCTTCTTGTGTATAAGCATCGGGATGTGCAAGGTGCATACCAGGAAGTACATAAAATGATAAGCTGGTTAAAGCTTCAGCCAAAATCCAAGGTACTGGATCTGTGCTGCGGTATGGGCCGACATTCTTTGGCCCTTGCTGACGCTGGTTTCCAGGTGACCGGTATCGATCTTTCTGATGTGCTTTTACGTGAAGCACGTGAAATGGATACCGAACATCGTGTAGAGTGGTATCACGCCGATATGCGCGAGCTTCCACTGAAAGGCGGATATGACGCCGTGGTCAATCTGTTTACCTCATTTGGTTATTTCCGAGAGGATGGAGAGCAACTTCGAGTATTACGCGCCATTCATCGGATGCTGAAGCCGGGAGGCAGCTATATTATTGATTTTATGAACACGGCTTACGTGACTCGCCATCTGGTGCAGCATTCAACACGTGAAAGCGAAGGACAGTATATTGAAGAGTTTCGCAAGATCCAGGATGGATTTGTGCAAAAAGAAATACACATCACCGATATCGCATCCGGGCAGGAACCGCGAATCTATCAGGAACGCGTCAAATTGTACACCCGCGAACAACTACGTGATCTGCTTCACGAGGCAGGACTCGTGGTGGATCAGGTACATGGCGGTTATGATGAAGAAAAGTACGATGAGCAGACATCGCCGCGGATGATTTTTGTCGGTCATCGGCCTGTGCAGTAGAGTTGGAGGAGAATATTAATGAAGCAAACGGAATCCATATCCATGCCAGCAGGCATGCATCGGATCAAGATTACGATGGCTTTTCCACTGCGCTGGGTGAACAGCTATGTACTTCATGAACCGGACGGAACAATAACGATTGTTGACCCGGGACCACGCAGTGCTGAGACGGAACAGGAGTGGCACGAAGCGCTTGCCGATTTCAATTTAACTTTTCAGGATATTAAGCAAGTTGTACTGACCCACCATCATCCCGATCATCTGGGGTTATCTGGCTGGATACAGCAGCAAACGGGTGCGCCTGTCCGAATGTCCACACGATCCCGCCAGGAGGCAGATTATATGTGGGGTCCTGAGGCGACCATTAACACAGTGCTACCGGAATACTATGGTTGCCATGGGATGCCGGTAGACAAGACGCTGCAGATCCGCGAACATATGGAGGGATTCAACTCACAGATTACGCCACTTCCGGTTGTGACACCGATTGAAGATGGAGAATGGCTGGTTATGGGCGGGAAAAAGTGGATTGCGGTGGAAACAGGAGGTCACGCGCCTGGACATCTATCCTTCTATGCGCCCGACTCCGGGGAAATCCTGTGTGGAGATGCGGTATTGCCGCAGATTTCCCCGAATATCAGCCTGCAGCCGGGAAGTGACGATCAGCCTTTGTTGTCTTACATGGAAGGGTTGCATCGACTGGGGGCTTTGGATGTAAAGGTGGCATATCCTGGTCACCGGAATCCGTTTGGCCATTTTGCCGATCGAACCGTCCATTTGCTTACTCATCATGAGGAACGCCTTCAGAAGATGGGTGAGCGAATCCGGGAAGCACCGACGAGTGCATATGATATGTGTGTATTTATGTTCGGCGACCGCTTGGGAGCACATCAGCTTCGCTTTGCGATGAGTGAGACGTTGGCGCATCTGCAGGAATTGATCCGGCGTGAGGTTATTGTACAGGAGCAGCGGACGGACGGAGAATTCTTTTTTAGGGAGCATGGTTAGGGAGTATGCTTGGGGTTATAAGACTTTGAGGCAGGGGATCTTCCTGGTCAGAGTCTTTTTTTGCGTGTAACGACTTAAATAATGACTTGAATAAAATAAAGCTTTAGTCTCTCTTAACGGTTCATTCATCTTCTTTTAAGCCTGCAACTCTATGATAAATGCATAAACTTCGCCACAGAAAGCAGGGAAGAGCGATGACTAGAAAAAAACGAAACCAATGGAGAAAATGGCAAGCCTCGGCGGCAGCAACGCTGACGGTGGCTGCACTCTTTCAATATGTAAGAACTTCTGATGCCTTTGATATCGCTTATGCGGCGGCTAATGGTAACGATATAAGCAGTACAGCCTCTACCCGGGTGGATACCCAGGATGATGTCATGGACGAATGGACAGATAACACGGATAGCATTTCCAATGCACCGTCCAATGAGGGCTATAGCCTGGATGAGGGGACAGCCGATGGAACCAACGCCATCGTTCCGAATCAAGGCAGATCGTCGGATGGCTGGATGTCAGATCAGAGCAGCAATCAGGATACAGACTCCGATTATAGCGGTGGCAACTATCAGTCACGCACAGGTGCATCATGAGCCGCACGGAGCAAGCCTCCCGTCTGCTTAGGTTCCGCTTCCGAGCGATGAACACGGACGTGGAAGTCCAGTTGGCAGCAGGACGGGAAGAGGCTGAGCATGCGGCAGCGCTGGTGAAAAATTGGTTCGAAACGCAGGAACAGCGTTTCAGCCGATTTGTGGCAGATAGTGAATTGAATCGTCTGAATCGTTGCACAGGCTGGATGCCCATCTCCGCAGCAATGGATGAAGTGTTAAGTTTGGCATACGGATATATTGGTCAGACGGAAGGGATTTTTCAGCCAGGTATCTCTCAGGCTCTGCGGGCTTCTGGTTACGATGTCAGCTTCGAGCAGCTGCAGCAAAGAGAGCTTCATCCATCAGGAATCGAACGCAGATTGGACATCCGACAATCGGATATATCAGATATGCTGAGAGACGAATATGACTATAGCCGCCCAAGCTGGATTCAAAGGGAAGGCAGTCGAATGGTTCATAAGGACCCTGGAACCGAGCTGGACCTTGGGGGCATTGTTAAGGGCTGGGCCGTTGAGCGTATCGCGGATTGGCTGCAACGTACACTTCATATTCCGGCGGGGTTGATTAACGCAGGTGGAGATATTCAGGCATGGGGGACAATGGATCATCCGATGTGGTCCGTACATGTCACTGATCCTTATCAAGAGGAGCGTAATCTGATAGGGAACATTCAGTTGCGGAAAGGTGCAGTTGCCACTTCTGGTATTGTGCGACGACAGTGGCAGAATACGGACGGTAGCCTTTCGCATCATTTGATTGATCCCCGGACGATGGAGCCGGCAGATACAGATGTACTGCAGTGTACCGTTCTGGGCCAACATGCATCACAATGTGAAATTATCGCCAAGACCGTTTGCATTTTGGGAAGTGCCAAGGCAGTAGGCTGGTTAAACCGACATTATGACCGGCATGACGTCCTGTGGATGACTCGGGAAGGGAGCACTTATTTTAGAGGAAATACCGATACGCTTGCTGAACGCTGGCCCGGTTTTGATCCGGATCACCGCTTCAGCCTTATATAAACGCCAAGTCTATCAGATATGGGGGAGCCGGTTATGGCACAATGGATTGTAGAATACCTGCCAACGTGGAATATCATTCGAATTAGTGGGATAGCTGCTTATTTGCTGCTCTTTGCGGGTGTGTTTCTGGGGATTGCCCAAGGGATGCCCATGGCTAAAGGCAAACCCAAAGCGGCCATGTATACTTGGCATACCCGAACGACCTGGCTCGCCTTCGGACTTGGAATTGTGCATGCGTTAACCCTATATATTGATCACTATAGTCCGTTCACCTGGAGTGAATTGCTCATTCCGTTTACGGCTTCCGTGCATCCAATCGGAAGCGGACTGGGAACGTTAGCCTTTTATGGTCTGGTGATCGTACTGTTATCCAGTGACCTGCGTAACAAGCTTGGCCGCAAATGGTGGTTTATGTTCCATATGCTGTCTTATCCCGTATTTATCGGTTTACTGTTCCATGGCATGGTTACTGGTACGGATTCCGGCAACGTCATTATGCGCCTGATGTATGTATTTACTGGGTTGAGCATACTTGGTATTACTGTACTTCGTGGTTTGTTGCGAGAACGCAAAGGCCCGAAAATTACGATTGGACCCAGTCGTGTACAGGCTAAGCCAGCTTCAGCCGAACCGAATTGGAGAGAAGTATATCGATTGGCGGGAGCGGGAAGACAGGAGCATATGAAATAACGTATACCGAAATAAGTGAATATACAAAAGAAGCGGCCTGGTGGCCGCCTTTTTGTCATGATCAGAATCGTAAACTATACGATATCATCGCTGACCGGTTTTTGTCCCAAAGCTTCTTCAAGCTCCGATTGTTTGCGATGTGCAATCCGGCTGCTGGCCGCCGAGGCAATAGCCCCCACGATATCATCCAGAAACGTATGCACAGGCCCAAGGCTCTTGTCGTTCAGACGTTCAAGCACGCCGGGTTTTAACTTGTCTACATAACCGTAATTCGTAAATCCGATACTGCCGTATACGTTGACGATGGAGAACGCGAGAATCTCATCCACACCATATAACCCCTCATCATTCTCAATCATCTCCTGCAAAGGCGAAATGAGTTTGCCTTGCTCTGCCAGCAGGTCCAGCTGAATGCCTGTCAGGACTGCGTTCTGGACCTCACGTTTACGTAACACTTTCTCCACATTGTCGATACATTCTTCCATCGTCAGATCTGGATAATACTTTTTCTGCAGCATCATGACCAGTTCCGCGATCTCAGAGATTTTGACGCCCCGCTTGTGCAGCCATTCCCTCGTGGCCTCTTCCACTTTGCGGCTATTCAGGCTGTAAGGGATTTTTTCTTGCTCAGGATGTTCCATGGGCGATTCCTCCTCTGAAGTTAGCAATGTCCTTATGCTTGTATCCTAATACGTTATTAACCGTTTTGGGTTTCTTTGCTACCTTCGATGGGGATGGAACGCCTGTTTTTGACTTTATGCATGATGCGCTTGTTTAAAAAGTAGTTATTTTTTGGGCAAAGGCTCGTATACATGGTAGTACAAACTGTAAAAATGATGAGGGGGAACGTGATCATGAGTAAGATCCGTTATTTGCGTACAGCTTCTGCAGCTGCGCTGTTGAGTATTCCTGTGGTGTTATCCGGATGTGGCATGTTTGGGGCACAGTCCTCCGAGGCAATCGATCCACCGCCGCCGATTCAGGAAGCGGCTATGATTCAGGCGGCCGAAGGCAACGGATCACTCGCCAAGCTGCCGCTTACAACCGTGTATTTGCAGGATCAGCAAGGTTTGCTTGCTCCGGTATCCATGACGCTTCCGTCGGGCACGGACGTTAGCAGTCCCAAAACAGCTCTGGATACACTCGTGACGGGCGGTCCTTATGCAGGGATGTTGCCTGAAGGATTTCAGGGCGTTCTCCCGCAGGCCACTGTTGTTCAGAACGTAACGATTCATGCGGATGACAAGCTGGCAGTCGTGGAGTTCTCGGGCGACTTCGCCAAGTATGATGCCAAGGACGAGCGCAAAATGCTGGAGGCTGTCACCTGGACACTCACGGGTACACCAGATGTGCAGAACGTACAGATCTGGGTAGACGGCAAAAAGCTGACGCAAATGCCAGTAAACAGCACACCGCTGCCGGAACCGTTGAACCGGGCGGTGGGCATCAATCTCGATTTGGGTGATACATTCACGACCAACAGCAGTCCGGTGACGGTTTATTTCTCAGCCGCTACGCCAGCAGGCATCCAATATTATGTTCCGGTTACACGTCTTGTGACACCAGGTGGAGACCGGGTGCAGGCGGCGTTGAATGAACTGATCAAGGGGCCAGCCAAAGGCGGGGAGCTGGAAGAGGTTATGACAGGCGGAACCCAGCTGCAATCGGTCAAAACGTCCCAGGATGGAACCGTAACGGTTGCACTCAAAGACGACATGTTCACCGAGGGAGATGTCGTGCCAAGTGAACTGCTGCAATCCGTCGTGTTGACCACGGCTGAGAACACAGCAGGCAAGGAAGCTAAAATCCAGATTGAATGGAATGGCCAAAAGACAGTCATGAGTGATGATAATCGGGATTATAGTGCCCCCGTATCGAAGCCTGAATATATCAACGAGATTCCAATTTAAGCCACAAAGAGCCGTCTAGCGTAAGGTTGACAGAACTCTTTGATGGATAGAATGCTTTTAACAGAACTCTTTGGGGGACAGGATGCTTTTAACTGAACTCTTTGGTAATATAGAAGGGATTAGTAAAAGTGTGAACAAGCTCGACATTACAGGATGCTTAAGTCGTAGGAGGCAGAAATGATGAGATCTAACGGACGAACAAGCGACCAGCTGCGCCCGATGAATTTAACAATTAACACAAATAAATACGCCGAAGGTTCTGTACTGATTGAAGTGGGAGATACCAAGGTTATTTGCACAGCTACTGTGGAGGAACGTGTTCCTCCCTTTATGAAAGGGCAGGGTAAAGGCTGGGTAACGGCTGAATACTCCATGCTGCCACGTGCAACACATACCCGGAATCAGCGTGAAGCGAACCGCGGCAAATTGACTGGGCGCACCATGGAAATTCAGCGCCTGATTGGCCGGGCACTGCGCTCAGTCGTTAATTTGCAGGCGCTGGGTGAGCGTACGATTACACTGGACTGTGATGTTATACAAGCAGACGGGGGTACACGCACAACGTCCATTACCGGTTCGTTTGTAGCTCTGGCTCTCGCTGTGAACAAAATTTCCCAACAACATAAACTGCAAGTGTTCCCGATTACAGATTTCATTGCAGCGGTAAGTGTGGGTGTAGTTGGAGAACAACCTGTACTGGATCTGAACTATGATGAAGATTCCAAAGCTAAAGTGGATATGAATCTGGTGATGACAGGCGGCGGGAAATATGTGGAGCTTCAGGGAACAGGCGAAGAAGCACCATTTGACCGTCGTGAGCTGAACGCGATGCTGGAGCTGGGTGAACAGGGTATTCTGGAAATGATTGAGCGTCAAAAAGAAGTTCTTGGTCCCATTGCACTCAAGATCGGTGCTCGTGGACTAGGAGAAGCCTAAGATGAGTCTGGATAGCTCAATTATCATTGTTGCAACCCGCAATGCGGGGAAAGTACGTGAATTTGCCCATGCATTCGCTCCGCTGGGCAAAGAGGTCAAAAGTATGTTTGACTATCCGGAGCTGCCGGATGTTGTTGAGGATGGCGTAACCTTTGCGGAGAATGCTTGGAAGAAAGCCAAAGCGGTGGGTGATGCCCTTGGGCTGCCTGTCCTGGCTGACGATTCGGGATTGTGCGTGGATCTGCTGGACGGTGACCCAGGAGTGTATTCTGCGAGATATGCAGGCGAGGGTGCAACCGATGCCAAGAACAATGCCAAGCTGCTTGAAGCGCTGGAATCGCTCAAATCCGGTGAAGATACCGAGCAACCGCTGCTGAGTCCGGCCCGTTTCGTCTGTGCACTGGTGTTATATGATCCGGCAACCGGAGACAAGTATGAATCAGAAGGCACGGTGGAAGGCTGGATCACAGCTGAAGCAGCCGGTGGTGGCGGATTTGGATATGACCCACTCTTCTATGTGCCTGAATACGAGATGACGATGGCTGAGCTTACGTTGGAGCAAAAGCAGGCGATCAGTCACCGGGGTCATGCGCTGAGAGCGCTCGTATCCACACTGGAAGGCTGAGCTTCAACCGAACCGGCTCATACGAATATGAATGTATAAGGTGAATTCATAGCCTTGCTTCAATATCAAAGCGTTAGTGGAAGGTAAGAATCATTCCTGTGGAATGGTTTACCGACCATTAACGTTTTTTTATTTTTAAATGAGTGAGTTGAACTTAAAAAAGCCAGTACGTTAGACCCCAAATAAACCCCAATTTTCTCAGGATAGATATCGGAACGTATGTTCCTATACCTATAAAGGAAATATGAAGATTTCACGTTTGAGCAGAGCATTAGGACCGGGGTTGGAAGAAGTTGCAAGTCTTGTACCGTATGGGTTAACATTCAAGGTAATTGAATCATCAATGAACTCAAACGGAGGGGATTTGCTTATGCAAGAAGTGAAACTTACGGTGTCTTATGATGATTATGAGAACGGTATTCGTATGGAAACGTTGATCAGGGAGCTGTCTGCCAAACCGGAGGCTGGTTCGTTGGAGAGCCTGATTATTGGAGACTGGGGACAGGCTTATGAAAATTCGCCGGATGAATTCTTGGGAACACTCACCGAATTGGCTCCAAGCTTTCCGTCCTTGAAGAAACTGTTCATCGGAGATATGGGCTTTGAAGAATGCGAGGTATCATGGATTATTCAGACGGATCTCACACCACTACTGGTTGCTTTTCCTGAATTGAAGTCGTTTTCAGTAAAGGGCAGCAGCGGACTAAGTCTGGAGCCAATGGAGCATGCCAAACTTGAAGAATTGATCATTATTTGCGGTGGTCTGCCCCAAGGCATATTAGCTTCAATTGCCCGCGCTAAGTTGCCTGAATTGCGCAAGCTTGAACTATATTTGGGTATGGAGGATTACGGGTTCGATGGTTCGCTTCAGGATGTACTTCCATTCTTGGAACAAGGCTTGTTTCCAAAGCTTGTCTACCTGGGTCTGAAAGATAGTGAGATTCAGGATGAGATTGCAAAAGCTGCAGCAGAGGCGCCGATTTTGGATCAACTGGAAGTCCTTGATCTGTCGGAGGGCACGTTGTCTGATGAAGGGGCCGAAGCGCTGCTTGCCAGTGACAAGATCAAAAAACTTAAGCATCTTAATCTTAGTTACCACTACATGACGGACGAAATGCTCATTCGCTGGAAACGTTCTGGCATATCTGTAGATGTCAGCGAGCAACAACAGAGTGATGAAGATGACTGGCGTTACCCGTCGTTAACGGAATAAATGATGTCAGGCATGACGGAGATAGAACAACATTTGCAACGCCCATTGAAGGATTCGAATAAAACTCTGGAGCAGCCGTTATTGTTAATTGGAAACCCGAACAATCGTCGTACACTTGGATTACAGGAGGCAAGACAGCGCCTTGGCTTACAACCTGCACTTGTGCTGCCTTATGCTTGTTTGCTAAAGACTTGGAGACAGGGCGGTACTATAGCGGATGCCTTACAGCAATGTCTGAGAGGGCGAGGGACTACGCACACGAACGTAGCGCCGTGGCTATCTTCATCAGTTTCGATGTCATATGCAAATCATGATTCAGTTCACGGATCGATTAACATACCTCTTATTCGAATGGATGCTCCTGGTGAGGAATGGGAGGTAGAGCGTGAGCTGCTCTTTCTTGGAGCTGGGAGTGATACAGCTCAGTTAAAGGATGGTACTTCTGCAAGCATGATTTCGGCAGAACAGACACTCGTTCTTGAACAGGATTGGGGGCGAATCCACGCCCCTGGTCAATGGTTTCGTGGCTGGAAGGCATGTTTGGAACGAATCGGCCGTGAAGCGCGTGAATATTGGCCCAATGCCCGGTTCATGAATGATCCCGATGACATTGCGATCATGTTTGATAAAAGGAGATGCCAGCAGCATCTAAACTCACACGGGGTTCAGATCCCTCCAATGCTCCCCTCTTCGGAGCCGATCAGAAACGCTGCCGAGCTGCGTATCGCAATGAAGACAGCCGGTATGAATCGCGTTTTCGTGAAGCTAGCGTGTGGTTCCGGGGCTTCAGGCGTTGTTGCCTATCAAATTAATCCGCGAACGGGTGCTGAAATTGCCATAACTACGGTGGGAATGGAGCGGGATCAAGGAAAGATCATTTTTTATAATGAAGGCCGCATGCGCAGGTATACACGTATTCCGGAAATTTCAGCGCTCATGGATTGGCTGTGTGCTGAGGGTGCCCAGATTGAACGCTGGATGGCCAAAGCGTCCCTGGGTTCAAGCGTGTTTGATATCCGCCAGCTTGTGGCAGGCGGACAAGCAGGTCATGCTGTCGTACGGCTTAGTCAGACACCAATCACCAATCTGCATTTGCGCAATGAGCGGTTGCTGCCCGCAGAAGCGGGGCTGGATGAACAGCAGATGGAACGGGTTCAGACGGCAGCGAAAGCGGCGATGGCTGCCTTTCCCAACTCATGGTCTGCTGGTATTGATGTGATGCTCAGTAGTGGCACTGAGCCCCGCGCTTATGTTCTGGATGTAAATCCGTTCGGAGATTTGTTGTACAGAGTACAGCATAACGGACTTGGAACGTATGAATGGGAAATGGAACTTTTGCGAAAGGGGCCTTACAACCATGCCTGATATGAACACCATCGTAGGCTCCCATGATCTGTTAATGATTACGCTGGACACGTTGAGGTATGACGTGGCAAAGCTGGAGGAACAGAATTGCCCCAACCTGTGCGGCTCGGGTTCCTGGGAGCAGCGTCATACACCGGGAAGTTTTACTTATGCGGCACATCATGCCTTTTTTGGCGGCTTCATGCCTACACCTGCCAATACGGACAAAGCCTCCCATGTGCGACTTTTTCATTCCCGGAATACCGGATTAAAGACTCATCCGCATACCTGGCTGTTCGACACACCGGATATCGTATCCGGGTTCGCTGCTGAAGGGTACCGTACGATCTGTATTGGCGGGGTCATTTTCTTCACCAAGAAAAATCCGCTCGCCAAAGTGCTGCCGGGTTATTTCCAGCAGAGCTACTGGCGGATGAACTTTGGGGTAACCAATCCCAAATCGACCGAGCATCAGGTTCAGCATGCCCTGAAGCTGCTGGAGCAGAGCGCACCGGATGAGAAGCTGTTTCTGTTCCTGAATGTGTCTGCCATCCATGGACCCAATCGCTATTTTGTGGAGGGTGCCAGAGAGGACTCGGTAGAAACACAGCGTGCTGCGCTTCGGTATGTAGACCAGGCCCTCGGGCCATTGTTTGATGCAATGAGGCAGCGTTCACGGCCTACGTTTTGTCTTGCTTTTTCCGATCATGGCACGGCGTATGGTGAGGATGGTTATCAGGGGCACAGGCTGGCGCATGATGTCGTCTGGAATGTGCCTTACCGTGAATTTATTTTATAGAACTGCTGAAACTGCTGGAGACAGCTTGTACTACGAACGATAACAAACCGGAGATAAGGAGGAAACCGATGGACGATCAATCTCAACATACGACAGCAGGTCATTCCGCACAGTCCGGCTCCAATACAGCAACCAGTCTTAGAGAAGTGCTTGCTTCACCCTATCGCTCTTATTTATATTCGTATCCCCACAAGACCGCATATCGGGACTTGAACCCGCCGTTACCGCTCGGTCCGTTGTGGGAACGTGAGAATACCGATACGTATTTTTTATATATGCACATTCCGTTTTGTGCCGCTCGTTGCGGATTTTGCAATCTGTTCACGCTGCCGGATCGCCGTGATGACACCCATGTACGTTATGTGGATGCGCTGGAACGGCAAGCCATGCAGTGGGCACTACTCACTTCACGCAGACCCTATTCGAGGTTTGCCATCGGTGGTGGGACACCCACATTATTGAATGAAATGCAGTTGAACCGCTTGTTTGATATTGCGGAACAGGTGATGGGGCTTGATCCGACGCAAGCTTCGATCTCGGTAGAAACGTCACCGGATACCGTGACGGAAGCCAAATTGACGATCATGAAGGAGCGAAGCGTGGACCGGGTAAGCATGGGCATCCAAAGTTTTATTGAAGCGGAGGCCTCAGCGATCTACCGTCCACAGAAACCGCAGGAAGTGGAACGCGCGCTTGAGAAACTTGCGCGTTTTGAATTTCCTTTGTTGAATCTGGATCTGATCTATGGGCTGCCGGGACAAACGGTGGAATCATGGCTGTATTCCCTGGAACGTGTCCTCTCCTATGAACCGGGTGAGATTTTCATTTATCCGCTTTACACCCGTGAGAATACCATTGTGAAGCCAGACGATATCCAGCGTCAGGGACCCGATATTCGCATGGAGCTTTACAGGGCTGCGCGTGAGACTTTAAAAAGCAGGGGCTATGTCCAGTATTCCATGCGCAGATTTGCCAAAGAGCAATCTACTTTTGGCAGTAAGGAGCTTCTTCCCTACAGTTGTCAGGAGGAAGGCATGGTTGGTCTGGGATGCGGTGCGCGCTCGTATACCAGTGAAGTACACTATGCTTCCAAGTATGGTGTGAGTTATAAGGCAACACAAAGCATCATTGCCGATTATGTGGCGACCGAGCGTTATGATGTGGCCGATTACGGCATTGTCCTGAGCCGGGAGGAGCAGAAGCGCCGCTTTATTCTGAAAGCTCTGCTGCATCGGGAAGGATTGGCATTGTCGGATTATGATCAGCGATTCGGGACGGAAGTTATGTCTGACTACGGATGGTTGAGTGAATTGCTGTCTGAGGGCATGGCTGAGCTTGGACAGGACGCTAAGGATAACCAGGTGCTGCGTCTGACAGAAGAGGGACTGGGTTACTCGGATGCTATTGGAGATTGGCTCATCTCCGCTGAGGTTCGTGAACAAATGGAAGGGTTTGTGTTCTCATGAGAGCAACCTTGTATTATCGGGGCAAGCTGTCGTCCTGTAATTACGACTGCCCCTACTGCCCGTTTAGCAAAACGGTAGATTCCAAGGAGACGCTGGAAGTGGATGAACAACAACTTCGTCAATTTGTGAATTGGGTGGGTGAACAGGAGAACGCAGGACATCAATTTTCGATTTTCTTTAACCCGTATGGAGAAGCCCTGGTACGTCGCTGGTACCGGGACGCCATGATAGAGCTGTCACATATGCCGCATGTGGACAAAATTGCAGTCCAAACCAATTTATCCGTCAAACTGGACTGGGCCCGTGAATTGAATCATCAGAAAGCGGCATTTTGGGCGACCTATCACCCGCGTGAGACGAAGGAGTCTTCCTTTATCAAACAATGTTTGACTTTACGTGAGATGGGGCTTGCTTTTAGTGTGGGGACGGTTGGATTGCGCAGTGCATTTCCGGCCATTGAATCGATGAGGCAGGCTTTACCCGAAGATGTGTATATGTGGATCAATGCCTTTAAAGATCGACCGAAGTATTACACCGTAGATGAGGTCGCCTTTTTACGGTCGATTGACCCGCTGTTTGAAGGGAATTTGCAGGATTACGATAGCTTGGGCAAGCGCTGTTCCGCTGGTTCGCAGGTATTTTATGTGCAAGGGTCAGGGCATGTAAAAAGATGTTATAAAGATCGTCGGATCATAGGACATTTATACCGCGATGGTTTGGAAGCTTTAGCCGCAGACCGCCCGTGTGGCATGAAGAAGTGTGGCTGTTACATCGGTTATATTCATATGGAGGATACACCGTTCAGAGATATCTTTGGCAGTGGATTGCTTGAACGAAATCCGGCTGCAATCCATGGATAGGCAGAAGGTCTCCAACCAAAATTTTAAAGTGAATATTATTTTGGTTTTATATATTAAAATGGGTGCTTGGGAACAGCTATGGCTGTTCACCAAACACCCATTTTTAATATTGACCCATACATGTGAACCTTAGTATAACTTACCGAATAGCCACTTTGTACGTACGGAGCCACGAGTTGATCTGTGTCAGATAAGCAAACAGCTGTGGACCCGACATTAACTGTCCAAACCAAGGTAGGTTAGATGAAGCATCCGGTGAGGAAGCCAATTTGCGAATTTGAGCTTTATCGATTAATGGCAAGATCGGTGAGCTTGCGTCATCCAGAATATCAAGCACCTGCTGTTTAACGGCCGCCAGGTACTGCGGGTTATGTGTTTTCGGATACGGACTCTTTTTCCGATATAACACATCGTCAGGCAATACACCTTCCAGCGCTTTACGCAGAATTCCTTTTTCCCGTCCGCCTGTCATTTTCATTTCCCAAGGCACGTTAAACGCATATTGAATTAAACGATGATCACAGTAAGGCACCCGAACTTCAAGCCCGGCCCCCATACTCATCCGATCTTTACGATCCAGGAGTGTAGGCATGAACCGGGTGATGTTCAGATAGGACATGACTCGCATTTTGGCTGCCTTACCAGTTTCTCCATCGAGTAACGGCACTTCAGCTACAGCATCTGAATAACGATCCGCGAGATATTCCAGCGGCTTGATCCATTCCCGAATGTCCGGGGATAACAATCCTGCTCGCATGTCAGGCGCTACAGACCATGGGAATGTACCTGAGTTCAGCATCTCTTCCCGATGGAACCAGGGATAACCGCCAAATACTTCATCTGCCGCTTCGCCTGAAATGGCAACCGTGGCCCCTTTTTTGATTTCTTTACAGAAGAGATAGAGGGAGGAATCCACATCTGCCATGCCCGGCAAATCACGCACGAGCATGGCCTGAGTCAGGGCATGAACCAGTTCACCATTTTCAATCTCAATCCAGTGATGATCCGTCTTCAGTTCATCCACCATTCGCTTAATCCAGGGGCCATCAGCACCAGGCTGGAAGGAATGGGCCTGAAAATGCTTTGCATTATCCACATAGTCGACCGAATACGTGCTGACATGGCCCTGACCGGTACGGTTGTAATAATTCACCGCTAAAGCAGACAAAGCGCTGGAATCCAGTCCTCCAGACAACAGGGAGCAGACCGGAACGTCCGAGGCAAGCTGCCGTTCTAATGTATCCTGCAACAGGCTGCGCACTTCGGCAGCTGTTTCTTCCAGATTATGTTCGTGATGCTGACTTTCCAGCTTCCAGTAAGCATAGGTTTTGATACCGTTTCGGTTGTAGATAAGCGCATGGGCTGGTTTGAGCTCGTTAAGAGAGGAATATACGCCGTGTCCAGGTGTCCGGGCAGGACCGACAATAAATACCTCTGCCAATCCTTCAGGGCCAACAGCAGCTTCAACATCCGGATGGAGGAGCAGTGCTTTGGGCTCTGAGCCGAATACAAGGGTATCTTTTGCATTACTGTAGAACAGAGGTTTGACCCCCAAGCGGTCACGTGCCATAAAAACCTGTTCGCGTCCACCATCCCATATGGCAAAAGCAAATATTCCGTTAAACCGGTCAACACAGGCCGGTCCCCACTCAATATAAGAGGCGAGCAGCACTTCCGTATCACATTGTGTGCGGAAATGGTGTCCCCGTTGGAGCAATTCCTTTTTCAACTCGGGGGCATTGTATAGTTCTCCGTTATACACGACGGTATAGGAGGTGTCTCCCTGTAACGCATGCATCGGCTGTGCCCCGTTCTCCGGGTCCATAACGCTGAGACGCCGATGTCCGAACGCACAAGGATTGGAGATCCATGTACCTGAAGCGTCGGGCCCCCGGTTCGACAAGCTGTCCGTCATCCGGACCAGCAGCTCTGATTCCTGGGTCAAGTCCCGATTCCACTGTATGAAGCCGGTTATACCGCACATGGTTTGTTCATCCTTTCTTAGTCGAGTCATTCATCCGAATGGCTGCTTAAGTTGCTAACAGCCAGCAAATGTTGTCTTTTTCGTCAGAAGTCGTAACAAATATATGCCGAAAGCAGGCATAAAATGTCTGTCCTCTTCGGAAACTAGTTCTAGGGACAACGGCCTCAACATGCCTGTGAAGGAGAGAACTTGCAAATGGACAGTATGACCTATTATGTATCTGTCATGGGGCGCTCCGTTATTCCGGACCCGTACGCAACGTCGTATGAATGGGTTATCCATGCGACGCCTCAAGAGGCGGAACAATTACTGGGACTGCTTAATCTAATGCAGGAAAAAGAGGAAGAAGCCTTTCCAGGAATGGTATTCCCTTGGCCGGATACGCCGGAAGAGACTGTAAACCGTGCATATGAAACTGTATTACAGCAGGTGTATCGGGAGATATATCGCTTGGGAACACCGGAGACCCGATACCAGATCGAACAAAGTACATGAAATGGACAAAGGAGCGCGATAATAAATGTATGCCATTCAGGATGCCAAAATACGCAGATTAACCGAAGTGGATGGATTGTCTTGTGCAGAAGTTGAGGTGCAGCCTGGAAATACGGGGGACCCGTCTTTGCTTGTATACGTTGCGGCAACCCAGCCAGGGAACTCGCTAGAAGTCGTTCGAATTGTACGCAATCATTCGGATGCTGTCCTGGACTGGTACAATAACAATATGCACACAGCGTTTGAAGATGCCACCGAAGCGGCGTTTGAGAACAGTGAAGGCATTACAGCAGGAGAGGATAAAGCCCGGTTTCAGAGTGAATTGCTTGCTTTTGGCTTACTGGGGCCGACTCTTCAGCGCTATTTGGTGGGGCAGGCGTAAGGCGAGTGTTCCAACATATGCCGATTGGGGCAAAGGATAAGCGGAATTACCCGGAGCCATACTAAATACAAGTTCCGGGGAGGTGATAGCAATGGCTTCCAAGTTCAAGAAAAACAAAGGAAACCTTTACGCGCATCATACCGAGTTTGCCGAGGAAGTGCTAGCCATAAACAGCAAGCGTCCTGCCCAGAAAAATCCGTGGCGTCAGGGAAACAAGTAACCGGAATGCAGAAACCCGCCCTTCTTCCGAAAGGCGGGTTTTTGAATGTTTAATTTAACTTGATTGTGAAAACTTGTGGTTAGGCATATTCACGCAGCACTTGAATCCCTTTAACGATATTGTATACAAAACTTAATGCATAAATGACAAAGAACAGAATTACAAATCCGACAGCGGAACCGAGACTGTGGGCGGTAACGAAGAAATAAAGTAGCGGAATTGCCGCAAGAAACGGGAATATATGCGAAAATAGGGCCCGTTTAGCATGTCCCTCAATATAGTTGTCTTTGGCAACAATCCAAATTATGATGGGAAACAGGAACGGGGCGAAGAAAATACTAAAATAGGATAATGCTGATAAAAGTTGTCTCATAGCGTTTCTCTCCTTTATCTAATTCAGTGAAATGTATGTATGCAAAAGATTACCCAGCAATACTCATCGTGAATATGTTAGCCCATTTTCTATATGCATCTGAGCTTAATATCCTCAATATTGCCTGCTTAAAGCATTCATATTCTGTTCCTGTGTTGAGTATGAAAATAATACGTTCAAGTCATGTGAAAAGATGCAATTATTAATTTTTTTATAAAACTATTGAAAAATATAGAAAACGGAGTATAATAGGAATCGCGCCGTATTTTTTATACATATTTGTCTCAGTAGCTCAGCAGGATAGAGCAACGGCCTTCTAAGCCGTCGGTCGGGGGTTCGAATCCCTCCTGGGACGTAAGAAAAAAGCTTCCTTCGGGAAGCTTTTTTGCGTCCAGGGGATGAGAATCCCAAAGGTCCGTCGGAGGATAAGCTTCGGAGGAATACTTCGCAGTCATTTCTGAATACGGCAAGAGTGAGGGAATCTGCTTTTCATGGAAAGAGTCGAAAGTATATAGGTATAACCTATTAATAGTATAGAATTTATATATTTAAATAATAAACCATCTTATGACACAATGAAGATATCAATCATGAAAGCGATGGTGGTCCATGCAATCAATGAATCAATGGCAAGCGGATGAATATGATAACAAACTGGCTTTTGTATCGGGTTACGGTAAAAGTCTGATCTCATGGCTTAAACCTCAAAAGGGGGAGGTTATTCTCGACTTGGGATGCGGGACGGGGGATTTGACGTACGAAATTTCTGTAGCGCAGGCTGAGGTGATTGGCATGGATGCATCACCGGACATGATTCGTCGTGCGAGGGAGAAGTTTCCCGATATCGAGTTCGTGGAAGGTGATGGACATCAGTTTGAGATGAGCAGGCTCTATGATGCGGTCTTTTCCAATGCAGCACTGCATTGGATGCGAAGTCCGCGACTTGTAGTGGACAGTATATGGAGGTCTTTGAAGCCCGGAGGACGTTTTGTAGCGGAGTTCGGCGGCAAAGGAAATGTGCAGATCATTGTAGATGCATTAGAGGAAGTGTATGAACGAAACACTGGCATTCGTGGATCAGAGCGCAATCCCTGGTATTTCCCGACGATTGGGCAATATAGCAACATTCTGGAACAAGGCGGATTTTTGGTACGACAGGCCTACCATTATGACCGCCCTACCAGACTAGCGGATGGTGAACAGGGTATCGAGGGCTGGTTGAATCATTTTGGTGGGGACTATTTTGAGGGTTTGAATCAGGAGCAGATTCAGAAAATCTGTCGTGAAACCAGCCAAATGGTTGTGCCAAAACTCTGGAAAGATGATGCAATCTATGCCGATTACAAGCGTCTTCGTATTGAAGCCGTGAAGCCAGAACGTTAAATAAGAAAATGAAATATCTTTGTTAAATGAACTGATATCCTAATTTTTTATCAAAATCTCCGATCACATAAAGGCTTAGAATCTCTTTCAGATGAAGAGGATCTGGGCCTTTTTTCCTATGTAGTAATTAAAAATTGAAATATTCAATCGACAAATAAATACAATTTTATTGGTTTCCCATACTCAAGAACCATATAAGTAATTTTTATATCATAACTGTAATTATTTAGAAGGGGAATGTGTTATTTTAGTAGAATAATTTACCAAGGGTCAATCTTCTTGCAGATAGGGCGGTGAGTTGCCACAGGTATTGCAGTACTTGTCATAGCAGGACCCAGGTGTTTGGTGAGGTACTTTCATATTGAGAAGGAGGGGCATAGCCTTGAATAAAAGATTGATATCCATATTGTTAAGTATTTTAATGACTTTTTCTATCATCATGCCAGCGGCCGGAGCCGCTCCTGTAGGTGTTCAGCTTGAGAACTCGCTAAGTAAGGCTGAAGCCACACAATGGAGAGAGATTCTTGCCCAGCGGGAAGAACAGCTTGCAGCAGATCCATTTTTGGACAAGAGCTTGGAAGGTCTCGGGGCAGAGAAAACACGAGTAATTGTTGAGCTCTCCAATAAGCCAGTTGCTGTGGCGCAAGGCGAATCTACCCTCTCAGGTAAATCTTTTACCTCCTCTATGGAAACAAAGGCTGTGACTCAAGTGGAGCAACAACAAGAGTCATTTGCACAAAGCCTCACTCAGAATAAAATCAAACATGAAGTATTGGAAAATTACGCATACGCCCTGAATGGTGTAGCCATCGAGCTTAAGGGCAACCAATTGGGACAGTTGCTTCGCATACCGGGTGTTGTCAGTGTATATCCTGACCTTGAAATTACCGTAGCCCCGGAAACAGATGAAGTGAATCCTTATATGAAAGATACCGCACCATTTATTGGCGCCCCTGAAGTATGGAATCTGGGATACAAAGGAAAAGGCGTCAAAGTGGGTGTTATTGATACAGGAATTGATTATGAGCATCCTAATTTGCAAGATGCCTACAAAGGTGGATGGGATTTCGTAGGAAATGACAATGATCCCTACGAAACAACACATGAAGAGTGGAAGGTTTCTGGTCAACCGGAATTCAATGACACGGGAAGCTCCTATTATACTTCCCATGGTACTCACGTAGCAGGTACCATTGCTGCTCGTGAAGCAGGGGACTACGGCATTGTCGGAGTTGCTCCTGAAGCGGATATCTATGCCTATCGTGTTCTTGGACCTTATGGCAGTGGACAGACCTCATGGGTACTGGGGGGAATTGATCGTTCCGTTGCTGATGGTATGGACGTGATCAATCTCTCACTGGGTAACGCTGCCAATGATCCAAGTTATATTACCTCGGTTGCTCTTAACAATGCCATGTTGGCTGGCGTAACAGCTGTTGTGGCGAGTGGTAACAGTGGTCCTAACCGCTATACATTGGGCTCCCCAGGAGCATCGGCTATGGCGATTACTGTAGGTAACTCCACTGGCCCTAGCCAAACCATTACAGCCAACACTCATTTCTGGATTGGTGAGGAAGGCGAAGGTACGCTTCCGGAGGAAAAACCTGTCCCTGAGGTTGAGCCATCTCCTGAGCTGGGAACAGCACCGGGAACGGATACTTCTGAAATTCCGGCTCAAGGCGAACCATCACCAACACCGGAAGATGCGGTTGGTGAAGCTGCTTTGTCCGAATCGGAGCAAGGTGGAGTATCATCCGAAACACCTGCCGATGCTGCATCACCAACTACTGAGAACAGTGAATCAGAAGATCCTACTCAACCAGCCTCCCCTTCTGCGCCGATCGAAACATCTCCAGAGGTCGCACCTGCAAAAGAAGAGTCTGCGATTGATCCAACGAAAACAGAGCAAAGTCCATTGGCTGTTACTGAGTCGGTGTACCGTCTTGATGTAATGGGCTGGAGCCTTTCAGCTGATCCGGAATCTGTTTTGACAGATCAATATGGGCTTGTATTTGCCGGGTTGGGTAAACCTACCGATTTTGAAGGCAAGGATTTCACGGGTAAAGTGGCTTTTGTACAGCGTGGTGAGCTGGCATTTGTGGAGAAAGTAGCCAATGCCAAAGCAGCTGGTGCTGTTGCGATTATCGTATATAACAATATTCCAGGCCCGATTGGTGTGAGCTTGGGAGATAATTTTGAACTCATTCCAACCTTGAGCATGTCGAAGGAAGATGGAGAAAGTATCAAAGCTGAGCTGGATGCCGGCCAACGTGTTGAAGTGAGCTTCAATGACTTTGTTAAAGGCCAAACGGCTGGCGATGAAATGAATACATCCAGTTCCCGCGGACCAGCCAAGGTGACTCTGGATATCAAACCGGATGTAGTTGCGCCGGGTACCAGCATTTTGTCTACTGTTCCTGCCTATGAGCCCGGAGCAGATTATTCACAGGCTTATGATCGTAAATCAGGTACAAGTATGGCTACACCTCATGTTGCCGGACTGGTTGCCCTGTTGATTGAGAAACACAGTGACTGGACACCATTTGATATCAAAGTTGCACTCATGAACAATGGTAAAGTTCTCGATACGACGAAATATGATGTGTTTGATCAAGGTGCAGGACGTATTCAAGCGGTGAAAACAATTGATCCTGCTGCCCTGGTTAAAGTATTAGATGTAACGAAATATACAGAGAATGGGACGGTAGTTGAGAAGCCTAATGTTACAGGTAGTGTCAATTTCGGCAACTTCCTGAACACGGACGAAAAAACCGTCAGCAAAACGATTAAAGTGGAGTCGCTGAATGGCAGCGGTGGAAACTACACAGTGAGCGTGAATCCAACACGTACGGTGCCAGGCGTATCCGTTGTGGTGGACAAGAGCTCTTTTACACTGAGTGGTGAGGAAGAGTTGCAGGTGACCATTACCGTTCCAAAAGGGGTTACTGCGGTATCAGAAGCGCAAGGATATCTTCAGTTGTCTGATGGAACGAACACATTCACGGTTCCTTATGTCGCTCATTTCAACGTAACACAGGCAGGCGTTAAATACATTGAGACTGTAAAAGGTACAGAGAAGAACCCGTTCCATTATCCATTGAAGTCTGATGGTGCGCTGGATACACTCAATGTAGCTATGGAATTCCATAATCCCATGAATTTTGCACTTATTGAGATCTTCGATGGCCTTAATCCGGAAGGGGGCTATTATGGAGATGGATATATTGGATCTATCTTTGGCAGCTACTACAATTTCGCTGCTAACACAAGATATAATCTGGCTTGGGATGGACAGTATGCAGATTACACTACAGACGAGGTAACTACAATTCCGGATGGTCTTTACACGATTGATATTACGGCAATCGGTGTGGATGGCAAAACATATATTGAAGATACTTCTCCATTTTTGGTAAAAAAAGCTGCTCCGGTTGTAACGGCACCAGAAAAGTTGGAATTCAAACAAGGTGAAGCTGCTCTCATTAACGGCAGCGTGAATGACTTGTACTTCCATGTCGCTCCTGCGCTTAAAGATAGCTGGAACATCGAGTTTGACCCGGCGGCTGCCTTGGAAGCAACGTACGTCCTGAAAAAAGCGGATGGTTCAACATATAAAGATGGCGTTTTTGAAGTGAAACCTGATGGTAGCTTCAGTCTTCCTTTGGAGGGCATCCAAGCAGGTGAATATACTGTTGAACTTACGGTAAAAGACCAACAGGGGCTTTCTGGCAAGGCCACTACGGCACTGAGTCTGAAGTCCACGGAGACCGAGCCGGAAACTCCAGCTAAAGGGGCGCCTGGAAAACCCTTATTGTCTCACAATAACGGGAGTGTGAACGGCCTGTTTGGAGGATCATATACCGTCACCATGAACCTGTGGTGGGGCGAAAACGCCACTAGCTACAAGCTTTATGAGGACGGGGTTTTGATCGATACGCAGAAGCTGACCTACAATGCGCCTTTGGCGCAGTTTGCGCAAACAAAGATCACGGGCAAAACGAACGGCACCTATACGTACGTAGCCGAGCTAACCAATGACAAGGGAGCAACGCGGAGTCAGACACTGACTGTCCGGGTTACCAACGCTTCGCCAGGCAAAGCGGTTCTCTCTCAGGATAACTGGGATGGCGACGGCAAGTATAAGGTTACTATGAACTTGTGGTGGGGAACCAATGCTACCGAGTACCGCCTCTACGAGAATGATAAGTTGATCGACACCCAAGCACTCCATGCGGTTACGCCTAATGCGCAAAGCGCTGTTACTTCGGTGTCTGGACGCACTTCAGGTACCTATACGTACCGGGCTGAGTTACTCAACGCAGCGGGTGTCACCAGCACCGACAAGATCACGGTAAAAGTGAAGTAAGTTCTTCTACACTAATTTATTGAAGGAATTGTTTTGCATAAGCGGTCTTCATCCTAAATTCTTGCGGGATGGAGGCCGTTTTTTATTTTGGTCTTTTATTGCCACATGAATGGATAGCTACACTTTTATAACGAAACGCTCCCCTTGGGTGACAGGTTTTATTAGCCTGCACTCAAGGGGAGCGTAATTAAACGTCAAAATATTTGACAGAAGTTATCCTTTTTTTAAATCTAACCAATCACTCGATTCTTGCTGGCCTTGATCCCTGCGATCAGTAAAACAATGGCAAGGATAACCTGTACCAGCAACGGAAGGGTCCATCCTTTTGTCCAGTCATGAAGCACGCCGAACAGCAAAGGTCCGAAGGCCGCCAGCATGTACCCAAAGGATTGAGCCATTCCTGAAAGTCCCGCAGCCTGTCTTGCATCAGCCGTACGCAGTACGAAAAACATGGTTACAAGTCCGAACGATGCTCCGGCTCCAACTCCGGCCAAAGTAACACCGACAGTTACGAGAGAGGAAATACCGCTTAGAAGGAATGCGTATCCCAGAATCAGACAGGAGCCTGTAATTGCTGTCAACCCACGTTGATCTTTCATTCGTCCAGCCAGAATCGGAACGATGAACGTTACCGGAACACTAACCATTTGCATCAGGGATAGCATCCAGCCCGCTGAAGAGGAACTGAAACCCTGATCAGATAGAACCTCAGGCAGCCAAGTAATTGTAGTGTAAAAAATTAGAGATTGCAGTCCCATGAACAGTGTGACATGCCATGCTAAGGAAGATGAAATAAGACGAACCGGCTTCGTTTCCTTTCTCGAAGCCACGTAAACTTCGCCGCGCCGTCCAGAACGGACGTGAGGCAGCCAGAGAATCAGGGCCAGAATGGACAGTATAGCCCACATGCCGAGTGAGGCATGCCATCCCATGGAGGTTAACCCTGCCGCCGGAACGCTGATTCCTGAGGCGATAGCGCCCCATATATTCATGGACACGGAATAGAGACCGGTAACAAGTCCTACACGCAATGGGAAATCCCGCTTGATCAGACTGGGCAGCAATACGTTGCTCAGGGCAATGCCGCATCCGAGAATTGCTGTTCCTGCGAAGAGAACGGGAACAGAGGGTATGAACCGGAGGGCTACACCTACGGTCACAAGAATTATGGCAGTTAACAGAGCAGTTTCAAGTCCAAATCTTCGCGCTAATTTTGGAGCGAAGGGAGAGATTGCCGCAAAGGCAAGCAAAGGAAGAGAGGTCAGCAAGCCTGCCATGGTATGACTTATTCCTGTATCTGTTCGAATCAGATCCACGATTGGACCTGTTGCCGTAATCGGTGAACGCATTGTCGCTGCAATAACGATAATGCCTGCCAGTAAGAGTCCAAGTTTCATGGATGCTGACGATGAATTATCGACTGCAGACTGGTTAGGTGAGTTTTGTTGTAAAGATGAGGGCATGATTAATCTCCTATGTTTTATTTGTCTAATATGTATGCATTGATACATACATACACACAAACCAGCATAACATTCCATGTCAACATCAGACAATGAACGTATCCGATCATCCCCAGAACGCAAAAAAAGCTCCCCGAAGGAAGCTTTTCTTATTACGTCCCAGGAGGGATTCGAACCCCCGACCGACGCCTTAGAAGGGCGTTGCTCTATCCAGCTGAGCTACTGAGACATGGATTTTTTCAAGCAAAATTGATTTTATCATAAATAATGATGAATATCAAACATTTTATTTTAAATTATTTTTCGTATATGATATTTGGCGGCAGTAACGTTTTTTTCATTATAATTAAGGTTATGTTAGAATATCAGAAGAACTCAAAAAATAGATCGACTATCGTTTAATATACATCTATTTATGGTTGATTGCGACTGGAGATTCAGGATACAGAGGAGGTGCTCCTATTAAGGAATCCACGACCCCCGAAACCGAGCATAGCAACAATATCGTGCTGTTTCCTAAGACGCTGGACTATTACCAGATTCAATTGACGGTTATGCTTGAAAATGAACGCTATGGTGAAGCGATGGACCTGCTTCGCTTTTTGCTGCAATGCCAAGGACAGGAAGAGCGGCATTATGACGAATGGCGAGCGTTGCTCGAATGGCTTGAAGCTGCTTTCCCTCACTATGGAGAAGATTTACCAGTGGTCCTTGAAGAGCGTGAGGCAGAGGAAGTCAGTGAAGAGGACATGGCACGCCAACATGCGAGGTCCAAGCTTGAGCAGGATAATGGCTATGCGGATAAATTGCTTCGTACCGTGATGGAGGAACCTTTATCTGATCAGACAATGTTGGCGCTGGAGCAGCTTGCTTATCTCGATCGGCCAGAAATTGATGATTCGCTTACCGGATGGCTGAAAGACAAGACACTGCATCCTTTGCTACAGTTCCGTGTGCTTCAGACATTACGCCGTCGTGGTGTTCAAGGCATTATTGCGTTTACTCGTGGGGAAGAGCCGGTTGAAGTGGAGATTGATACCGTTCCACTTAGACCTGAGGATTTCCCGCTTCAGATTGTTCAGATTCTTGAAAGGGTGGCAGATCAGACGGAGGTTCATGAGCCTACACTCTTTTATTTTGCACAAGAACTGTGGATTCAATATGTTATGGCTGTGTATGGAACCCGTGATTATATGTCCATGTTGGAAGAAAATGATTCCATGACAGATATATGGGCAGCCGCTCTACATATGACCGTTGCAGATAGTCTGGGCGGTTCGCATGACGAGGAAGATACTCGCTCAATGTATGCTGTGACAGGGGCGATGCGCTTTCGCCTGGAGCAAGCATATCGATCAATGAAACAGTTTGTATCTGCCGGATTGGACGGTTAATAGGAGCCGGAAACGTTTTCCTCAAACCCTATCAAGGGATTCCCCTTGAAAAAGAATCTAATCTTGTTTATACTAAAATGGTTATTTTGTACGTGATTGTCTACGTGAACATGTGAATTTTGGAGGGGAAAGTATACAATGAAAGCAACTTGGGAAAAGATAGAGAAGAACCTTGGGGTTCTTGAGGTTGAAGTGGGTGCAGATCGTGTAACTGCAGCACTCGACAAAGCTTTTAATAAAGTAGTTAAACAAGCAAACGTACCTGGATTCCGTAAAGGTAAAGTTCCACGTCCAATCTTCGAAGCTCGTTTTGGTGTGGAAAGCTTGTATCAAGAAGCAATTGACATTTTGCTTCCTGAAGCTTACACAGAAGCAATCGACCAAACGGATATCTTCCCGGTTGATCGCCCAGATGTAGATGTGGAACAATTCGCTAAAGGACAAGTATTCAAGTTCAAAGCGAAAGTAACGGTTAAACCTGAAGTTACACTGGGTGACTACAAAGGCGTTGAAGTTGCTGTAGCCAAACATGAAGTAACGGATGTAGAAGTGACTGAAGAACTCGAGCGTCTTCAACAACGTCACGCAGAACTCGTTGTTATCGACGAAGGCTCTGCACAAAACGGCGATGTTGCTGTAATCGACTTTGACGGTTCCGTTGATGGTGTACCGTTCGAAGGCGGACAAGCTGAACGTTATTCCCTGGAACTTGGTTCCAATACGTTCATCCCAGGATTTGAAGAGCAGGTTTTGGGTCTGTCCACTGGCGACTTCAAAGACGTTGAAGTGACTTTCCCAGAGAGCTACCATGCAGCTGAACTGGCTGGCAAACAAGCGGTATTCAAAGTGAAAGTGCATGAAATCAAACGTAAACAACTTCCTGAACTGGATGACGAGTTTGCAAAAGATGTTAGCGAATTCGATACGCTGGAAGAGTACAAAGCTGATCTGAAAACACAATTGGAATCCCGTAAAGCAGACGAAGCCAAAGCAGCTCAAGAAAATGCTGTTGTAGAAAAAGTGGCTGAAAATGCTGAAGTGGACATTCCTTCTGCAATGATTGACAGCGAAGTACAAAACATGATGCGTGATTTCGACAACCGTCTGCGCAACCAAGGTATGAACTTGGAAATGTTCCTGAGCTTCTCCGGTCAAACTCAAGCTGACCTGAGAGGACAAATGCAGGAAGATGCTTCCAAACGTGTTCGCAACAACCTGGTTCTTGAAGCAGTTGGTAAAGCGGAGAACATCGAAGTGTCTGACGAAGAAGTTAACCAAGAACTCGAAAAAATGGCTGAATCCTACAAGCGTCCTGCTGAAGAGATTCGTGGCATTCTTGAGGGTAATGGTTCCCTGGACAGCCTTCGTGATGAAGTGAAACTGCGTAAAACGATCGATGTTCTCGTTGAGAACAGCAAAGTCGTTGAAGCTGTTGAAGCTCCAGCTGAAGAAGTTGCTGCAGAAGCTGACGAAAAATAAGACAAGCTGTTATGTAATGAACAGCTGAATAAACGATAAGGCACGTGAATCATTGCGTGCCTTATTTTTAAATTATGGCATCCATTTTATAGAGGATTCAGTAATTATATGGATGTGATTTTTTCTTGGTGTCGCTGATGCATATTCAACGTCCTATGGTTCTCCTGCAAATAAAAAAAAGGCGAAACGGCATAGGATTGCTCCGATTTGCACATACATAGAAAACATGGTTAAATATGATCAGGCTAAAAAGTAAACTCACTTAGGCTTGACACCGCTTGTGAAAAATGACATTGTCACAGGAACGTGTTAGAATGAATTTGGGTTTGCTTTACAGGTAGCCTATGTCTAATTACATGTAGAAAAGAGGTTGGTCTCATGAGTCTGGTGCCAATGGTTGTAGAACAAACCAATCGAGGCGAGCGTTCTTACGATATATATTCGCGTTTGCTGAAGGATCGCATTATTTTTCTAACCAGTGCGATTGATGACGATGTAGCCAATCTTGTCATAGCACAGCTTTTGTTTTTGGCAGCCGACGATCCTGAGAAGGATATCAGCCTGTACATTAATTCACCTGGTGGTTCTGTCACCGCAGGGATGGGTATATACGATACGATGCAATATATCAAACCGGATGTATCAACCATTTGCGTAGGTATGGCAGCAAGCATGGGCTCGTTATTGCTGACAGCCGGTGCTCCTGGCAAACGATATGCACTGACGAACAGTGAAGTGATGATTCATCAGCCGCTTGGCGGCGTTCAAGGACAGGCTGCGGATATCAAAATTCACGCGGAATGGATTATTAAAACACGTCAAAAACTGAATCAAATATACGTCGATCGTACAGGTCAACCCCTTGAGAAAATCGAGCGGGACACAGACCGTGACTTTTTCATGAGTGCTGAGGAAGCCAAAACGTACGGCATTATTGACCAGGTGCTCAGCAGACCGATCAATTCCTAAAGGGGTGGTTTCATGTTTAAATTTAACGATGAGAAAGGGCAATTGAAATGCTCTTTTTGCGGTAAATCTCAGGAACAGGTGCGCAAACTGGTCGCTGGACCAGGCGTTTACATTTGTGATGAATGTATCGAACTTTGCACTGAAATCGTTGAGGAAGAGCTCGGTCATGACGAAGAACTGGACCTCAAAGATATTCCAAAACCAAAAGAAATCCGTGATATTCTGGACCAGTACGTTATTGGACAGGATCAGGCGAAGAAGTCTTTGTCTGTTGCGGTTTACAATCACTATAAACGGATCAACACACAAAGCAAGATTGAGGACGTTGAATTGCAAAAAAGTAACATTTTGCTGTTAGGACCTACGGGTTCAGGTAAAACGTTGCTTGCGCAAACGATGGCCAAAATCCTTAATGTTCCTTTTGCTATTGCGGATGCGACTTCATTGACAGAAGCTGGTTATGTCGGCGAGGATGTAGAGAACATTCTGCTCAAGCTGATTCAAGCTGCTGATTATGATGTGGAAAAAGCAGAGCGCGGCATTATTTATATCGATGAAATTGATAAAGTAGCACGTAAATCCGAGAACCCATCCATTACACGTGATGTATCGGGTGAAGGAGTTCAACAGGCGCTTTTGAAAATCCTGGAAGGAACTGTAGCTTCTGTACCACCACAAGGTGGCCGTAAGCATCCACATCAGGAATTCATTCAAATTGATACCACCAACATCTTGTTCATTTGCGGCGGTGCCTTTGATGGGCTGGAGCAAATGATCAAACGCCGGATCGGTAAAAAAGTCATTGGCTTTAACACCGTTGCGGAACAAAAAGATCTTAAACCAGGTGAATATCTGGGTATGGTATTGCCGGAAGACTTGCTGAAATTTGGTCTGATTCCGGAGTTTGTAGGCCGTTTGCCAGTCATCTCCACTTTGGAGCCACTGGACGAAGACACATTGGTACGGATTCTTTCCGAGCCGAAAAATGCGCTTACGAAACAATACCAAAAACTGCTTGAGCTGGATAATGTGAATCTGGTGTTCGAACCAGGAGCATTGCTGGCGATTGCGAAGGAAGCCATTAAACGTAACACAGGTGCACGTGGACTGCGCGCGATTATCGAGGGCATTATGCTTGAGATTATGTACGAAGTGCCTTCCCGTGATGATGTTACGAACTGTGTCATTACTGAAGAGGTCGTTGAGAAGAGAGTCGTGCCTGAACTGAGTCAAAGGAAGGACGACAAGCAGGAAGAAAGTGCCTAACTACAGGTGAATATTCCGTTTCAACACTGAAATATAGACTTGTCAGTTCTCCACTCCTGGCAGAAGACGATTTCATGTCTCTGTCAGGGTGGAGCTTTGACGTTGTGGGGAGAGAAATCACTCATGTTTTTAAGACAAGATACACGTCCCGTAAAAGTGGGGAACTTAACGATTGGTGGCAGCAACGAGGTCATCATTCAAAGCATGTGTACAACGAAAACGGCAGACGTTGAGGCAACCGTGGCAGAGATTTTGCGTTTGGAAGAAGCAGGCTGTCAAGTGGTGCGTGTAACGGTGAACAATGAGGAAGCTGCTGCGGCCATCAAGGAAATCAAGAAACGGATTCATATTCCACTCGTAGCGGATATCCATTTTAATTATAAACTGGCTCTCCTTGCGATTGAGAACGGCATCGATAAAGTACGGATTAATCCCGGTAATATCGGTAAACGTTCCAAAGTTGAGGAAGTCGTCAAAGCTTGTAAAGAGAAGGGTATTCCGATTCGGATCGGGGTAAACGCAGGTTCTCTGGAAAATCATTTGCTTGAAAAATATGGTTATCCAACAGCTGATGCTATGGTAGAAAGTGCACTTTATCACATTGGTATTCTCGAGGAATTGGATTTCCACGATATTATCGTGTCTCTCAAAGCATCGGATGTGCCGATGGCGATTGAAGCTTATACCAAAGCGGCTCAAATCATTCAGTATCCTTTACACCTGGGGATTACCGAGGCGGGTACATTGTTCTCGGGTACAATCAAAAGTTCTGCGGGTATGGGTGCCTTGTTATCTATGGGCATTGGTTCGACGATGCGGATATCGCTTAGTGCGGATCCAGTTGAAGAAATTAAGGTTGCTCGTGACCTGCTCAAAACCTTTGGTCTGATCTCCAATGCAGCTACGCTGATTTCCTGTCCAACCTGTGGACGTTTGGATATCGATCTCTTCTCCATTGCTAATGAGGTGGAAGAGTATATTTCCAAACTCAAGGTGCCGATTAAAGTATCGGTGCTGGGTTGTGCGGTTAACGGTCCGGGTGAAGCGAAGGAAGCGGATATTGGTATTGCCGGTGCACGCGGGGAAGGTTTGTTATTCCGTCATGGTAAAATGATCCGTAAAGTGCCGGAAGAAATCATGGTTGAGGAATTGAAAAAAGAGATCGACATCATCGTGGAAGCCTATGAAACGACAGGAGTTATTCCTGGTCGCTCGCACTGATTGATTCATATCACTTCTGTAACAGCCCGTCATCAATGACGGGCTGTTTTTTGTTCTTAAACATACAATTTCCAGATCACCCGTTTACGTCTCGGTGAAAAGGCTATACTACCAAGTATTAGCATGATCTCATATGAGAATAGGGATAGAACAGGAGGATGTTGAGACATGGAATTTGGTATGGTCATAATGATGATCCAGTTATTTTTTGGTGTGGTGATCGGTTTGTATTTCTGGAATTTGCTTCGTGGCCAGAAAACGAATCGCAGTGCGGTGGAGCGTGAATCCCGCAAGGAACTGGAGAAGCTGCGGAAGCTGCGCTCCATTTCACTCACCAAGCCTCTGGCAGAGAAGACGCGTCCAGCAACCATCAATGACATTGTAGGGCAAAAAGACGGACTTCGCGCCCTTAAAGCTGCGCTATGCAGTGCTAATCCACAGCATGTCATTATATATGGACCACCAGGGGTGGGGAAAACAGCCGCTGCAAGGGTGGTATTGGAGGAAGCCAAAAAGAATCCGTCATCTCCCTTTAAGGCAGATGCCAAATTCACGGAACTTGACGCCACGACGGCGCGTTTCGATGAACGGGGTATTGCTGACCCTTTGATTGGTTCAGTGCATGATCCGATCTATCAGGGAGCGGGAGCGATGGGCGTAGCAGGTATTCCTCAACCGAAACCGGGTGCCGTTACGAAGGCACATGGGGGAATGCTGTTTATTGATGAGATCGGTGAACTGCATTCCATTCAGATGAATAAACTGCTGAAAGTCTTGGAGGACCGCAAGGTCTTTTTGGAAAGTGCGTACTATAACTCGGAAGACACGCATACTCCTGCTTATATCCACGATATTTTTCAAAATGGTCTGCCAGCCGATTTTCGTCTTGTCGGAGCGACGACTCGTTCGCCCCATGAACTGCCTCCAGCCTTGCGCTCGCGGTGCATGGAGGTCTATTTCCGTCCATTGCTTCCTGAAGAGATTGGGCGAATTGCGGAAGATGCTGTTCAGAAAATCGGGTTCAGTCCATGTCCAGAAGCCGTTGATGTAGTCAAGCGATATGCAACCAATGGACGCGAGGCGGTTAACATTATTCAGCTCGCTGCTGGGCTGGCCTTGACCGAAAAACGTGAAACGCTGCAGGCGTCGGATGTGGAATGGGTTGCTGGCAGCAGCCAGATTCAGCCCCGGCCAGATCGGAAGGTTCCTTTGCAGCCACAGATTGGTTTTGTGAATGGCTTGGCCGTATATGGACCCAATATGGGCACCATTTTGGAGATCGAAGTATCCGCTGTTCCAGCTCTTCGAGATCAGGGACGGATTAACATCACGGGAGTTGTGGATGAAGAAGAGATTGGAGGCGGTTCGCGCACGCTCCGGCGAAAAAGTATGGCTAAAGGATCGGTTGAAAATGTGTTAACCGTATTAAAGGCCATGGGCATTCGTCCTAACGACTATGATTTACACGTCAACTTCCCAGGTGGAACGCCAATTGATGGTCCGTCTGCCGGGATTGCCATGGCCACAGCCATTACATCAGCCATCCAGGGCCGTCCGATTGATCACGAGACAGCGATGACTGGCGAGATCAGTATCCATGGACGGGTAAAACCAATCGGTGGTGTACTTGCCAAAGTGGAAGCTGCATTCCAGGCGGGTGCAAAGACGGTCATTATTCCCGCCGAGAACTGGCAGTCCATCTTTGAAAATCTGGATGGCTTACGCGTTGTTCCGGTCGATACCGTTGAAGACGTGTTCCGTGAAGTATTTGACTGGGTACCTAATGAAGAGCAAACAAAACAATTAAACCTTGCGGAGGAGTCAGCAACACCTGCACCGGAGATTTTCCCACCTGCATCCGCTTCATATTTACGTGCTGATTTGCCACGTCCAGGACAGGTTACAGATTCGGGAAGCTGTTAGGCGCTTCCCTTCATTGGTTTTTTATGTGAACATTTGATAGAATAATGAATGACTACAACCTGAGAGCCATTGGAGGTGCGAAAGCGATGGGACCGAGCAAAGCGAAAGGTCGTCGTTTTCCTTTACTGCCTTTAAGAGGACTTCTCGTCTACCCGAGTATGGTACTGCATCTCGATGTGGGCCGGGAGAAATCGGTCAAGGCTTTAGAAAAAGCGATGGTAGAAGAACATTTGATTCTCCTATGTTCCCAAGCCGAGGTAAATATTGAAGAACCAACACAAGAGGATATTTTCAGAATCGGAACGGTTGCCAAGGTCAGACAGATGCTGAAGCTTCCAAACGGGACGATTCGTGTACTTGTGGAAGGCTTGGAACGGGCTGAAATCATTGAATATACGGATAACGAGGAATATTACGAAGTGCTGGCACTAGAGCTTCCTGAAGAGGAGAACAGTCATCCAGAAACGGATGCGCTGATGCGTACGGTTCTGAACCAGTTCGAAAATTATATTAATCTGTCCAAAAAGGTTACACCCGAGACACTTGCAGCTGTGTCTGATATCGAAGAACCAGGTCGATTGGCCGATGTTATTACAAGTCACCTGTCTTTGAAAATCAAGGACAAACAGGAGATTTTGGAAACCATCGACGTTCGTGAACGGCTGGAGAAGCTGCTGGACATCCTGAACAATGAGCGGGAAGTACTGGAGCTTGAACGCAAAATCAGTCAGCGTGTGAAGAAACAGATGGAGAAAACCCAGAAGGAATACTACCTTCGTGAGCAGATGAAGGCGATTCAGAAAGAGCTGGGTGAGAAAGAGGGCCGTGCCGGTGAGGTTGAGGAGCTCCGAGATCAGATGGAGGCTCTAAGCTTGCCGGACAAGGTGAAGGAAAAGGTTGAGAAAGAAATTGATCGACTGGAGAAAATGCCATCTAGTTCTGCCGAAGGCGGGGTTATCCGCAACTATGTCGATTGGTTGCTGGGGCTGCCTTGGACACAGATGACAGCGGACGATCTGGATATTCAAAAGGCTGAAGATGTGCTAAACGCAGATCATTACGGTTTGGAAAAACCGAAAGAGCGTGTGCTGGAATATCTGGCTGTTCAGAAGCTGGTGAAAAAGCTTAAAGGGCCAATCCTTTGTCTTGTTGGACCTCCAGGGGTCGGCAAAACGTCGCTTGCCCGCTCCATTGCCAGATCACTCGGACGCGAATTTGTCAGAATATCGCTGGGTGGTGTGCGAGATGAAGCGGAAATTCGCGGACATCGTCGTACCTATGTTGGAGCAATGCCAGGCCGTATCATTCAGGGCATGAAAACGGCGGGCTCACTCAATCCAGTTTTCCTGCTGGACGAGATCGATAAAATGGCTTCGGACTTCCGCGGAGACCCTTCCGCAGCGTTGCTTGAGGTACTTGATCCCGAACAGAATAACACGTTCAGTGACCACTTTGTAGAATTGCCGTTTGACTTATCTAACGTTATGTTCATTACAACGGCGAACACAGTGCATAACATCCCACGTCCGCTTCTGGATCGGATGGAGATGCTCAATATTCCAGGATATACTGAACTGGAGAAGCTGCAAATTGCCAAAAACTATTTGCTGCCGAAGCAGAAGCAGGATCACGGTCTGGAAGAAGATCAGTTGAATATTGGGGATGACAGCTTGATGCGTGTCATTCGTGAATATACACGGGAATCCGGTGTGCGGAATCTGGAACAGCAGATGGCGTCTTTGTGCCGGAAAGCGGCTAAAAACATCGTATCCGGTGTAGAAGGTCAAATTAATATCACATCGGATGAAGTCAAAGACTACCTTGGCCCTGGCAAGTTCCGCTATGGCATGGCCGAACTGGAAGATCAGATCGGTACGGTGACAGGTCTCGCTTGGACTGAAGTGGGTGGGGATACGCTTGTCATTGAAGTTACGGTTGTACCAGGAACAGGTAAACTGACGCTGACAGGTAAACTGGGCGATGTCATGAAGGAATCGGCTCAGGCAGCATTCAGCTATACCCGGTCCAAAGCTGCACAGCTCGGCATCCCGTCTGACTTCCACGAGAAGAACGATATCCATATCCACGTTCCGGAAGGGGCCATTCCGAAGGATGGACCATCTGCCGGGATTACAATGGCGACTGCGTTGATCTCTGCTTTGACGAACAAGCATGTCTCCAAAGACGTTGCCATGACTGGTGAAATAACGCTGCGTGGCCGTGTGTTGCCAATTGGCGGACTTAAGGAAAAATCACTGGCGGCCCACCGCGCCGGTTACAAAAAAATATTATTGCCCAAGGATAACGAACGGGACCTGCGGGATATTCCGGATAGCATCAAGGAAGATGTGGAATTTGTTCCTGTAGCCCATATGGATCAAGTGCTGCAACATGCGCTTGTGGAACAGGCAGGAATACACCTGTAATCCGTTAAACGAGGGATCGTATGAAGAGTAAACCGTTCTGCGGAAGCTTTGGCGTCCGTTGGAACGGTTTTTTTGGTATGATAGAACAATCCATGGCATAATACGAACAGCAGCCATAAGTAAGAGCACAGGAGTTCAAGAGAGGACAGATACATTATGAAAGTAAATCAATCCGAATTTATTATCAGTGCCGTTCGGCCTGAACAATACCCCGAGGATGGCCTGCCCGAGATTGCATTGGCGGGACGATCCAATGTAGGGAAATCATCTTTGATCAACCGTTTGATTAATCGCAAAAATTTGGCTCGGACGAGTTCCACCCCTGGTAAGACACAGCAACTGAACTATTATAAGATCAATCAGGATCTCTATTTTGTGGATTTCCCTGGCTACGGTTATGCCAAAGTGTCGAAGCAGCAGCGATTTGCCTGGGGCAAAATGATGGAGAAGTATTTGCTGGAACGGAAAGAATTGAAACTGGTTATGCAAATGGTGGATATGAGACATGAACCTTCCAAGGATGACATGATGATGAATGACTGGCTTCGCCATCATGGCTTGCCTCTCGTTGTAGTAGCGACGAAGATGGACAAGATTCCAAAAACGCGTAGAGCCAAACATATAAAAGTCATCAAAGAAGCTTTGGATCTCCGTCCTGGGGATCTGTTCGTACCGTTTTCATCGGAAGAAGGTTTAGGTAAGGAAGAATTATGGGAGATCATCACCCGCTATGCTGGAATCGGTCAAGCTGTAGCGGAAGAAGAGCCTGAGGCTGAGAGTCAAGAAGACCACGAAATTAACGGATAACCGGGGATTACGCCATGTGTATGCAGGAAAGTGAGCAACTTGGGTGTATCTTTGAGGAGATCAAGGATTAATCCATATTTTGTTGGGTTTTCGTGGATATTCATCGTTTTATCCTGGGGTGAAATAGCAATACGGTAGTGTATAATGAGTATAGGTGCATTTGTGCCAACAGTACTAAAGTAGCGGCCTTGCCGACCTGAAGAATTTTGAGATCACTGCCACATGTGCAGGAAGACAAAACAATCGGGAAAGAATTGAGGAGATTTTTATGGCTCAGCGATTAGCCACAGAGTATGTTAAAGCCACTTTGAAATTGTCAGAACCCCAGATGCATCAGTTTTTGCGCATGACAGAAGATGGCCGGATTCATCAACGTGTGAAGGTGATGGAGAATGGCTGCCAGGAAATTGTGCTCGTAGATGTGAGTGGAGAAGAAGTTCATTTCCCTTTTGACCGTAGGGAAGGGTTTTACATCTGTGAGTTATCTTGCCGCCTGGTGAACCATCATCTGACGAACGTAGTTCGGAAGCTCTTTATGACCTTTAAGGGTGACGGCGTTGTTCATCGAATTTATGAAGAGTTCACCATGACGTATGTTTATACTCAGGGCGTTGTCCGTAAAATTGTGGAGCAGACCGGTGAAAATATCCGTGTCATCTACGAATACAAAAATACGTTGCTTGAATTGCAGCGTGTGTTCCAGGCTCGGGATATTGAACGCGAGATAAACTGGGTATACGCCGAGGTTGATTCGTTACTCGATACAAGAAAAGATGCGTCTACTTCTGAACAACTCCGGCAGATTGATGAAAAGCTTGCTCTTCACCAGAAACGGCTGTTTGAGCTTGAGGCTTATTGACCTGAAGGTGTGAATGATACAAGTATTTAAATAACCGTCCCCTTATGCTCTGATCTGGCACATTCCAGGCGTAGCGAAAGGGGATTTTTTTGAATTTGAGAGTCTAACGGACACTGGATTTTTTTATTTTTTTGTTCTTCTTAAAAGGGGTTGCATTCCTTTTGATTAGATGTTATTTTTAATCTCGTTGAAAAGAATATAGGAACCAGGATTCACTCAGGACATTATATGTTGCGAGAGATTTTTCCCTCGGGAAGTGAATGACGTAGGTCCTAGCGGATGAAATTTTCAAACATTTTATTCCTAGGAAGGGGGCGCCGAAGGATGGAATATTCAACTTTCGGAAGACACGTTGCTGTTGATGTTTGGGGTGTAGACTTTGATCTATTGAACAGTGCGGAGTATTTGCAAGCTCAACTGGTTGAAGCAGCGGAGGCATGTGGCGCGACAGTAATGTCCGTACAATCCAAGCAGTTTGAACCACAAGGAGCGACAGTGCTTGTACTATTGTCTGAGAGTCATCTCTCGATTCATACGTATCCTGAGAGAGGGTTTGCAGCGATTGATTGTTACACTTGCGGGGAGACCGTAGACCCACAACTGGCCATTGATTACCTGGTATCCGTATTAAAACCGGAAAAAACGTACGCAAAAAAACTGGTACGTGGATTGGGCGAATTGCAAGTTGAGACACCAGAAATGAAACCAAATGATCTGGTATACATGATTTAATTATGACAGCATGAATAATGTTCACATATCGGGATGAACCCAGGATCATCTTAAACCCAAATAGTCATGGAATCTTCCATGGCTATTTTTTTATATGGGGTTTTCATGAATCTTTATTATTAAAACAAGTATTTAACGCATAAGGGCGAAGATTGGTGAGACACTACAATAAATGACAATGCATAAGATGATTTACATGTGGATTTCATAAACATTTCATAAAAATGGCCCGGCCATTGTATGGATGTGTGATATAATTAACCATGTCAATCATAAATGGATGAACATATGTAGAAAACACTTTGATTGGAAATTTATTAGGCAGGTGAACTTGCAATGCACATCGTTGTCGTTGGTTTGAATTATCGCACGGCGCCTGTAGAGGTTAGGGAACGATTCACATTTGCAGAAAAGGACTTGTCTGAAGCGCTGCAGCAGCTCAAGCTGACCAAGAGTGTATTGGAAGGTGTAATCGTAGCCACATGTAACCGTACCGAGTTGTATGTTGTGGTAGACCGTCTTCACATGTGTGGTTATTTTATTCGGACGTTCATGGAACAATGGTTTAATGTTCCGCGGGAAGAATTTACGCAACACTTATATATATATGAAGATGATCAAGCCATGCGCCATTTGTTCCGTGTCATTTGTGGGCTGGACTCTATGGTTATTGGCGAGACTCAGATTCTTGGACAAGTGAAACAAGCTTTTTTCAAAGCTCAGGAAGAGAAAGCTACGGGGACCTGGTTTAACATGCTGTTCAAACAGGCTGTTACGCTGGGGAAACGCGCGCATTCGGAGACATCGATCGGAGAGAGCGCGGTATCTGTAAGTTATGCTGCTGTTGAACTGGGCAAGCGTATCTTTGGCATGTTCACGGATAAGAAGGTGCTGATTCTGGGTGCCGGCAAAATGAGTGAACTTACAGTAAAACATCTTTATACCAACGGAGCTTCTGAAGTCATTGTAGCGAATCGAACACTTGCGCGAGCTGAGGAATTGGCCGCGAAGTTTCGGGGGACCCCTTGTACGATGGAGCAGGCATTAGAGCGACTGAACGAGGTGGATATTGTCATCAGCTCGACGGGTGCAGAAAGATATGTACTGGACGCCACTGTTGTTCGAGAGAGCATGAAGCGTCGTCAATCACGCCCTCTGTTCCTGATTGATATTGCTGTTCCTCGGGATATCGATCCCGCAATCGGCGAGTTATCCAATGTATTCCTTTATGATATTGATGATTTGGAAGGAATCGTGGAGAGTAACCTGGAGATGCGTAAGGTGGAAGCTGCGAAGATCGAGAAAATGATTGAACTTGAGATGGAAGACTATTATCAATGGCTCAAAACATTGGGCGTTCGGCCTGTAATTCGGGCATTGCAGGAAAAAGGCGCTTCCATTCATGAAGAAACGATGGATAGTCTGTTCAATAAATTGCCTGAACTGGATGAACATCAGCGTAAAGTTATCCGTCGTTTGACGAAAAGTATCGTGAATCAAATGACGACAGATCCGATCAACCGGATCAAGGAAATGGCTGGAACCAAGCACGGTGATGAAGCACTGCGCATGTTTACTCAGATCTTTGCTCTGGAGGATGCAGTAGAGGTGGCCGCTGAGAAAGTAAACCAGAGCGACGCCACGGCTCTGCGCAAACCGGATACCGTTCATCTTAACGATTCCCGGCAAGACCACGTGCCGGCTTATGCTCCGGCAGGCGTATAAGGCGGGTGGGCAGCTTGACCCTAGCTGAACAAATCTATGAAGCTTTAATCTATATGTATGCCCTGAGCCTACTGTTCTATTTCTCGGACTGCATTCGACGCAATGCGGGGGCGAAGCGGACAGGCACAGGGTTTCTTGTTGTTGTATGGGCGCTTCAGGTGCTCCATGTCATTTTACGCATGTTAACCGAAGGGCATTTTCCAATCTACACCACGTTTGATTTTTTGTTTATATTTTCATTTAGTATCGTGCTGATGTCTCTGGTAATGACTCGTATCCAGCGTTCTGAATTTGTTATTTTGTTGCTGAACGTGGTTGGTTTCTCGGTTACGGTGTTGAACCGTTTGTGGTTTACAGCAGGCGAGATATCTCTGCATAATTGGCAGACCGTGCATGGATTGCTTATTATGCATATAACCTTGGCGAATCTTGGCTTCGCAGCTCTGACGGTGGGTGCTGTATTTGCCATGTTATATCTGTTTTTGCACCGCAAGCTCAAGAATAAAAAGTGGAATGATACCGTACGTCGTCTGCCGAGTCTAGAAGTGATCAGCAAATATATGGATGGTGCTACACTGATTGGCACACCTCTCCTTGGTGTTTCAATTATGCTCGCGGTATTGTCTATCGTAGCCGAAACGCGCTGGAGCTTGCTCTTGGATCTCAAGGTTATTGCCACAGGGCTTGCCATGGCGATCTATGTGGGATACTTCGTCTTTAAGAGAAGGAAACAGTTCTCCACAGTCATTATGGCGAGATGGACGCTCATCGGATACGGCTTTGTCATTATCAGTTTTTTATCCAATGCGTATTCAGCGTTTCATCGTTGGACGGGAGAGTGAAGGAGATGGAACGCTACACCCCCATATTTGTAGATATATCAGGGAAGTCTTGCTGCGTGGTTGGGGGCGGACGTGTTGCTGAACGTAAAATAAAAGGTCTGCTCCATGCGCAAGCGCAAATCAAGGTGATTAGTCCGGAAGTTACGCCAACGTTACAACAATTGCATTATGATTCCCGAATTCAATGGCTGGCCCGGTCCTACCGCAATGGAGATTTGCGGGGGGCCTTTCTCGTATATGCAGCAACGGACCATAGTGAAGTGAATACAGCGGTTGTCCAAGAAGCCGAAGATGCGGGTATACTGGTGAATGACGCCATATCTTCTGAACGAAGCACCTTTATTACACCAAGTGTGGTCAGGCGTGGAAGGCTGAGCATTGCGATATCGACTGCTGGAGCAGGGCCTGTGGCCGCAGCAGAAATTCGTGACACATTGGAACAGCAATTCGGAGATGAGTACGAGACGTATATTGAATTTTTGTATCAGATGAGGATGGAAGTAAAGGCACGTGTATCTTCTCCAGAAGTCAGGGGGAAATTACTCCGTCGTTTAACCGAGATGAATGTGCTGGAAGATATCCGTACAGGTCAGTTTGAGTGGTGGACAGAAGAACAAATTGGGGACTGGATTTCCCATAATCAGGAGGACGTGTAGACATGCGGACAATAAAAGTGGGAAGCAGACAAAGCGCACTTGCTTTGACCCAGACAGGCCATGTAATTCAAGATTTACGTGATATTTGTGAGCGAGAAGGATTAGCGTTTGACTTTGAAGTACATAAAATCGTTACAAAAGGGGATTTGATTCTCGATGTAACCTTGTCCAAAGTTGGAGGCAAAGGTCTGTTTGTCAAAGAGATTGAACAGGCGATGCTGGATCACACGATAGATATGGCTGTTCATAGCATGAAGGATATGCCTTCGGAGTTGCCTGAAGGGTTAACGAACGGAGCTGTTCCTCGCCGGGCAGATCCCCGTGACGCACTGATTTCGAATGGGGGACTTACCTTGGATCAATTGCCGGAAGGCGCAAGAGTGGGGACGAGCAGTCTGCGTCGCTCCAGTCAATTGAAAGCATATCGTCCGGATCTGCAGCTTGAATCACTTCGTGGTAATATTGATTCCCGTCTGCGCAAGCTGGAGACCGAAGGGCTGGACGCCATTATTTTGGCTGCCGCAGGTTTGTATCGAATGGGCTGGCAGGATCGAATTACGGAATATCTGTCAGAGGAAGCTTGTCTTCCTGCAGTGGGTCAGGGTGCACTCGGCATTGAGTGCCGTGAGGAAGATGCGGAACTGCTTCATCTGTTGCAGTTGTACAACGACCCGGAAACGGCATTTCCTGTGTTGGCTGAACGTCGCTTCCTTAGTGTATTGAATGGGGGCTGTCAGGTTCCGATTGGAGCTCATGCCGTATGGGTGCCACAGCAAGATGCAGATTCCGCGAATGGACAAAACGCGTTACAATTAACAGGTATGGTCGGAACGCCGGATGGCGGGCTGATTCTTAAAGAAGCCTTGACGGGCAAAGATCCGGTTCGTCTTGGTGAAGAAGTGGCTTGGAGATTGATTGAACGGGGAGCAGAGCAGATACTGGCAGAAGTTAGGGGATGAAGAGACATGGTGGGAAAGGTCTTTTTGGTTGGTGCAGGTCCAGGGGACGCCAAGCTGATTACAGTAAAGGGCTGGGAATCAATCGGTAGAGCGGATGCAGTAGTGTATGATCGATTGGCCAGTCCAAGACTACTCAAACAAATGAAGCCCGGCGCGGTTAAGATATATGTGGGTAAACGCCCGGATCGACATACGATGAAGCAGGAAGAAATCAACCAGCTATTGGTTGATCTTGCATTGGAAGGTAAGGTTGTGGTCCGACTTAAAGGGGGAGACCCGACGATATTTGGACGCGTAGGCGAAGAGGCTGACTTGCTACGCAAAAATGGCGTTCCTTTTGAAATTGTACCTGGTGTAACCTCAGCCATAAGTGTACCTGCTTACGCCGGAATACCTGTGACCCACCGCGACTATGCTTCCTCCATTTCCATCATTACGGGGCATGAGAGTCCGGACAAGCTTGATCGCAGCATCCATTGGGATAAAGTGACGAATGCAACAGGCACACTTATATTTATGATGGGTGTCTCCAAAATTGGATATATCAGTGAACAGTTGATTCGCCATGGACGCCCGGCACAAACACCGGTGGCATTGGTTCGCTGGGGCACAAGAGCAGAGCAGGAAACGATAACAGGCACGCTAGAAGATATCGAAGCAAAAGTCATTGCTGCAAACTTCCAACCGCCCGCTGTCATTGTTGTAGGTGAGGTGGTGAACCAGCGTGAGCAGTTGAAATGGGCGGAAGCACTGCCGCTGTTTGGCAAACGCATTCTGGTAACGCGGGCACGCAGTCAGGCTAGTGAATTAGTGAACCGGATTGAGGAGCTTGGCGGTGAACCTTATGAATTTCCGGTGATCGAGACCGTAATGCCATCAACGGAGTCGGCACAGGAAAGTGTCAGACAGGCTTTTGGTGCGTTAAATACGTTTGACTGGGTATTTTTCACGAGTGTGAACGGGGTGGATTTTTTCTTCCGTCATTTGGAGCAGCAGGGGAAGGATGTCCGTGCGCTCCATCAAGCGAGAATTGCTGCGGTAGGACCTTCCACTGGGGAGGCATTGCGTAAGTATGGCATCGTTGCCGAGGTCATCCCAGGACCTTTTCAGGCCGAAGGCATGCTGGAGGCTTTCGAAAGTGAGCTGAAGGAAGGCCAGAAGGTGCTGCTTCCGCACGGAGATCTTGCTCGCACCTGGTTGCCGGAACAGTTGAGGGAGCGAGGGCTTTTGGTCACCGAGGCCATTATCTATGACACCATCCTGGCTGGCGAGGATGACGATGAACTGCTGAAGCTGCTCGAAGAGGGCGGCATTCATGCGATGACCTTCACGAGCTCATCCACCGTTACTAATTTCCTGAACATTCTAAAACGGATGGGATTACAGGATCCCTTGCCTTTATTGAAAAACGTAGAGGTTGCTTGTATCGGGCCTGTTACAGCGAACACGGCAGAAGCAGCAGGCTTGAAGGTCACCATGATGGCTGAAGAAGCAACGATTGAGAGCCTGATCTCTGTCTTGTGTGAGTGGGAACGAAAGCCTGCTGCGGCAGCTGCCTTTCCCCGTTGAACATATAAATTGAACGCAATCGATAGATGAAGCGTGCTGAATCATTACGATACCGGCGCGCTTCGCTTTTTGCACTATATAACTATTTAGGGAGGTTTCACACATATGAGTTTTCCAATTGTACGGCATCGCCGTTTACGTCAATCCACAGGTATTCGAAATATGGTGAGAGAGACCCATTTGACTGTGGATGACTTTATCCAACCGATCTATGTGACTTATGGTGAAAATGTAAAATCCGAGATCAAATCCATGCCGGGCGTATTCCGCTTCTCGCTGGATCGTCTGCAGGAAGAAGTGAAGGAGATTGCCGAGTTGGGTATTCCGGCTGTGCTGTTATTCGGTATTCCCGAAACCAAAGACAGTGTCGGTTCGTCTGGATTCGCGGAAGATGGCATTGTGCAGGAAGCGACGAAGCTGATTAAATCCTGGTATCCTGAGCTGCTGGTTGTTGCTGATACCTGTCTGTGTGAATTCACGGATCATGGTCATTGCGGCATGGTGCATACCGTAGAAGTGGACGGTCACATATGCGGAGATGTTCTCAACGACGAATCGCTGGATCTGCTCGTGAAAACGGCAGTATCCCAGGCCAAGGCAGGCGCGGACATTATTGCTCCTTCCAACATGATGGACGGTTTCGTTCAAGCGATCCGTGCCGGACTCGATGAGAATGGGTTCAGTCACATTCCGATTATGTCCTACTCGGTGAAATATGCGTCGGCATTTTACGGTCCATTCCGCGAAGCTGCGGATTCTACGCCGCAATTCGGAGATCGCAAGTCGTATCAGATGGACCCGGCGAACGCCCGTGAAGCATTGCGTGAAGCCGAAACGGATGTGCTGGAAGGAGCGGACATGCTGATGGTGAAGCCTTCGCTTTCCTATCTGGATGTCATGCGTACGATCAAGGACCAATTCGATCTTCCACTGGTTGCTTACAACGTAAGTGGAGAGTATGCCATGGTGAAGGCAGCCGCGATTCAAGGCTGGATTGATGAGAAGAAAGTGGCGATGGAAATTCTGCTGAGTATGAAACGTGCGGGTGCAGATATGATTATTACGTACTACGGAAAAGACGCTTCACGCTGGTTGTCAGAGAAATAAGAAGTAATTAGCTTGCTTCAATAACAGCTAGGATGAACAAAACTTATTATGATTTATCAAAAAAATATAAAAGGCCTCATCCAATAAGTTTGGAGGGGCCTCATCACTAAGGAGGATGTTCATGACTGCACAACAAGGAACTCGTCGTAATGATGAGCGCTCGCGCAGCGCATTTGAAGAAGCCAAACAGTACATACCTGGGGGTGTAAACAGCCCGGTTCGGGCGTTCAAATCGGTTGGGCTTACCCCGATCTATGCAGAGCGCGGAGAAGGCTCCAAAATCTATGATATTGATGGCAATGTTTTTATTGATTATGTGGGATCCTGGGGTCCGCTCATTATGGGACATGCACATCCTGATGTTGTAGAAGCTTTGCGTGAGACAGCCCTTAAAGGAACCAGCTTTGGTGCGCCAACGCTGCTGGAGACAGAGATGGCAAAACTCGTCTGTGAACGAGTGCCTTCGATCGATATTGTGCGGATGGTGAATTCCGGTACGGAAGCAACGATGAGTGCGATTCGTCTGGCACGTGGGGTAACAGGACGCAGTAAAATTTTGAAGTTTGAAGGCTCCTATCACGGGCATGCCGACAGCTTGCTGATCAAAGCAGGATCTGGCGTAGCAACACTGGGTCTGCCTGACAGCCCGGGTGTTCCTGAAGGTGTGGCTATCAATACGATTACGGTTCCATACAATGACCTGGAGTCGGTGAAGCTTGCTTTTGAACGTTACGGTGAAGAATTGGCAGCAATCATTGTGGAACCTGTTGCAGGTAATATGGGCGTTGTGCCTCCTGTTCCGGGCTTCCTTGAAGGCTTGCGCAGTTTGACGTCTCAGTACGGCAGTCTGCTTATTTTTGATGAAGTCATGACCGGTTTCCGTGTGGGACTGAACTGTGCGCAGGGGAGATACGGCGTTACACCTGACCTGACCTGCTTGGGTAAAGTCATCGGTGGCGGACTTCCGGTTGGCGCTTATGGCGGCAGACGCGATCTGATGGAACAAATTGCTCCAACCGGACCGATCTATCAGGCAGGTACATTGAGCGGCAATCCGCTGGCTATGGCAGCAGGTTATACCACGCTCAAATTGCTGACGCCAGAGGTCTATGACCGTTTGGAGACGCTGTCTGCACGCTTGCAGGCTGGGTTTGAAAAGAATGCAGCAGAGGCGGGCATAGCGATTACGATTAACCGTGTTGGTTCAATGGTTTGTCCATTTTTCAGTGCTGTTCCCGTTACGAATTATGATATTGCCAAAGAAAGCAACCTGGATCAATTCCGTCGTTACTTTGCGGCCATGATTGATCAAGGTGTAAGTGTTGCCCCTTCTCAATACGAAGGCATGTTTGTCTCTGGCGTGCATACGGAGCAGGATATTGACGATACGATTGAGGCAAACCGTAAGGCTCTTCAATCATTATGACGATTAAAAGTTGGAAACGCCGTGGGGAATGGCTTGAGCTGATGCCAGGCAAAGTGGTGACAGGCAGTCCAGACAGGCAGGCAGCTGCAGAGCAATGGCTTCTGTCTGAACTTCAGTTTCCGGAGAAATTGCTGCGTCAGCTAAAGACGAACCAGGGCATACAACTGGCAGGGGACCGGCTTCGGCTGGCCCTTTTTGCGTCTCAGCCGATTGACGTTGAGCCCAGGTGGGCGGATATTGATGTTTTGTATGAGGATGATTTCTGTCTGGTCGTGCACAAACCTGCCGGAATGAAGCTGCATCCCGATGGGAGCCGTGCGGATCAAGCGATTACGCTGGATCATGCGGTAGCCTCCTACTACGAAATGAATAATATTCAGGCGAATGTACGCCATGTTCATCGTCTGGACGAGGACACGACAGGACCTGTTTTATATGCCAAAAATGCTTTTGCTCTCGCAAAACTGGATGAAGCGATGCGGCGTAAAGACATTGGACGCCATTATGTCGCCATTGCAGGCGGTCAGATATCCACAGAGTTGAATACGATTAATGCTCCGATCGGGAAGGACAGGCACCACAAGCAACGCAGACGTGTCTCGGAAGGTGGGCAGGAAGCGGTAACCCATGTGGAGATCGTGGAGGTATGGGATAGAGCTACTCTTGTACGGCTGACACTGGATACAGGACGCACACATCAGATTCGGGTGCATTTAAGTTATGCAGGACACCCCCTCATAGGGGATGAGTTATACGGGGGCAGAAAGGATTCGATTGGCCGGCAGGCGCTTCATGGTGAGACACTGAGTTTTACCCATCCGCTGACCGGCGTACGAATTGAAGTGGTTGACCCTTGGCCGGCGGATCTCGAACAACTGGCACAACGTGAAGGCAAGGACCAATAAACGGAAAGGTTTGCACAAAAGGTGGCATGCTCATCTCATTCAAGGCATATAGATGGGGTAACGAAGGATTTGGACCATGGATCAGTCCCATGAGAAGGATCATGGTGAACATATGCCGAAAGGAGGACGCCACCTTTGTTGAATCAACCTTATGGTTTGCGGTTCGATATTTATGAGCGCGTTCATTTGTCAGAGGGAGTCCCTGCGATTGAGGAACTGGAGGAAATTGAGCTTTATCCTCGCATTCAGGTGATAGGTCAGGATGATCATGCAACATTGCGAGGCCATCTTTTGCTGACAGGTGCGTATCGGGGAGAGAACGAGATCTCGGAGGAACTCAAACATTTTATCCCGGTGGAGATCACGGTACCCCTGAACCGGGTAAGATCGCTTGAGGATATTTCCATTGAGATTGAAAATTTTGATGTCGATTTGTTATCCAACCGAAGTTTGAATATTACAGGCGTATTGTCGCTTCGCGGCATTGAGGGCTTCCCGGTGGAGGAGCCGCAGGTCTGGTCAGCAGATGAGTTTACCGTTGTACATTCGCCTGACCCTCAGCAGAGTGACCGTTCAGCTCAACTGGAGCAGACAGGCAGCGATCCCAATGTATTTGCTCAGGAATACCTGCTTCAACGGAGCGAAGAGGAAGGGCTTACGAGTACAGCAGAGCCTGCCTATGGCAGTCAGGGATTCGTTGATCCTTCTGCTGGAGATGAGACGGCACGGAATGAAGAGGAGTCGCAGCAGGCACATCTATATCAAGTTTCTCCTGAGCAGTTTCAGAACGGGCAGCAAGGGGCTGGATACGCGCAGCCAAGCCCAATATCGGCTGAAAACGAAGAGTCCTTGTCCTTGAGGGACAAAGAGGATGAAGCGCAATCGAATGTATCCGAAACGCCTTCTCCAGTTTCGTCTTTTTTGGCGGAGACAGCCGACAGGTTGGCTTCTTACCCTGAATCTGAGCCTCTGCTTCCTCTGACTGAAGAGTCGTCAGTTTGGTCCGAGCCTTCCGTCGAGACCTTACATACGAACTCAAGGAACTCGGAGCAGGCCGATTCCAAATTGGTCTCAAAGCCTTCGGATGAACCAGCAGCACCGAACGTTTGGCATTTTGAATCTGCCCGATCTGAATCCAAACAAGAGGAGCAGGCGGTAGCAGATGTCCCGGCAAATTCCCAGTCGGAGAACTGGCAGGATGTCTTCGCAACATCTGAACCGGAAATTTCGGAAGAATACAAACCTCATGAAGTATCGGACACCAATGAGTCCGCTGAAGAAAAAGAAGCCTTTATCCCTGAACCTGTGGCTGAAACGGAAGACAAGCCGGAGCTCAAGGTTGCTTTTGGCAGCAAGAGAGAGTCTGCACCAAAACAGGCAGAGGGCGTAGGCATCTCCTCCTTGTTATCCTCTGGCAGAGTGACACGTGAGGCGGAAGCTGAACGGGAGCAAGAGGCACTCGCTGGAGTACTGCAGGAAGAAGCATATCAGCCTGATGATGTAGAGTGGAAGAACCTGTTTCTCGGCACCCTTGTGGATCAGACCCCGTTTCGTAAGGTGAAATTATGCATTGTACAGCGTGAAGAGACACTGGATACGATTGCAGACCGATATCAGTTAAGTACCAGAGAGCTCCAGTTGTATAACCGGTTATCCGAACAGGTTGTGGAAGAAGGGCAGATTCTATATATCCCTTAACTGTAGGTAGGTTAATGTCCATTTCGACCCGTGATCCCTTGAGGATGGCGGGTTTTTGCTTTATCTGCCCTCAACCTGCATTGCAGCGCGCTTTTTCCGCTGTTGTCAGGTTGACTATCGGGCACGGGCAGGGTATGATGTGTTTAGGTTTTTTGAAGAACAACGTGGATCGGGAGTAGTAGACAGTATGACCTTTCAGAGAGCGGGATTGTAACGCTGGGAAATTCCGTAGGAACCAACTGATCGAAGTCGCCCGGGAGTTGCCTGTTTGAATACAAGGGATGAGTCATTCATACCTGAGGTAGGATGGGCCGGTCGCAGCCGTTATCTGCTTGAAGTGTCACGTAAGTATAGGAGGGGAAGTCTGTCTTTCTATCTGCGTGAAACAAAGGTGGTACCGCGAAAGCTAACCTTTCGTCCTTTGATGGATGAAAGGTTTTTTTGTTTTTTGGCGATGATGAATAAGTAACGGAGGAATGACACATGTCTGAACAAAAAAATTCAGCTGCAACAGAAATGCCGACCACGTATGATCCGAAAGCTGCGGAACAAAAATGGTATTCCACTTGGATGGAAAATGGATATTTCAAGGCAGGCCAGCGTAAAGATGCTGAACCTTATACGATTGTAATCCCACCCCCGAACGTAACCGGAATGCTCCATATCGGGCATGCGCTAGATTTCACACTGCAGGATATTCTGATTCGTACCAAGCGGATGCAGGGCTATGATGCACTGTGGCTGCCGGGTTCTGACCATGCAGGAATTGCTACCCAAACCAAAGTCGAGCAGAAATTGCGTGAAGAAGGTCTGACTCGTTATGATCTGGGACGCGAAAAGTTTCTGGAGAAAGTATGGGACTGGAAAGACCAGTATGCAACAACTATTCGTCAGCAATGGGGCAAAATGGGCTTGTCGCTCGACTATACGCGTGAACGTTTTACGCTGGACGAAGGTTTATCTCAGGCTGTGCGTAAAGTGTTTGTTCAACTGTATGAAAAAGGCCTCATTTATCGAGGCAAACGAATTATTAACTGGGACCCGGTGAACCGGACTGCATTGTCCGACATCGAGGTTGAATATAAAGAAGTTCAGGGTCACTTGTACCACCTGCGTTATCCGCTCAAAGACGGAAGTGGTTATGTCACAGTAGCGACAACTCGCCCTGAAACGATGCTGGGAGATACGGCAGTTGCTGTTCATCCGAAGGATGAGCGTTACGCAGATATGATTGGCAAAGTGCTTGTGCTGCCTATCATCGGACGCGAAATTCCGGTTATTGCAGATGAGTATGTAGATAAAGATTTCGGAAGTGGCGCCGTGAAAATTACGCCTGCTCATGATCCGAATGACTTCGAAGTGGGCCTCCGTCATGATCTGCCACAGATTACGGTGATGGATGAGACCGGTACGATGAATGCCGACGCAGGCAAATATCAGGGACTGGATCGCAGTGACTGCCGCAAGCAAATCGTTGCAGATCTGAAAGAACAGGGCGTATTGATCAACATCGAGGATCACACGCATCAGGTTGGACACAGCGAACGGACAGGAGCTGTCGTTGAGCCGTATTTGTCGACACAATGGTTTGTTGAGATGAAGCCGCTCGCGGAAAAAGCGATTGAGAAGCAACAAAGCGGTGAAGGGGTTCGTTTTGTTCCGGATCGTTTTGAGAAAACGTATCTGAACTGGATCGAGAATGTTCGTGACTGGTGTATCTCTCGTCAATTGTGGTGGGGTCATCGTATTCCTGCCTGGTATGACGAGGAGACTGGAGAAATTATTGTATCTGCTGAAGATCCGACAACACTGCCAGAATACGCTGGGCGCAAGCTGAGACAGGATGAAGACGTTCTGGATACATGGTTCAGCTCTGCATTATGGCCGTTCTCTACATTAGGCTGGCCGGAAGACACGGAAGATCTGAAACGTTATTACCCGACAAGTGTATTAGTAACTGGGTATGACATTATTTATTTCTGGGTGGCGCGCATGATCTTTACCGCTCTGGAGTTCACGGAAGAGGTTCCGTTCAAAGATGTGCTGATGCACGGTCTTGTTCGTGATGCAGACGGACGCAAGATGTCCAAATCGCTTGGCAACGGTGTTGATCCGCTGGATGTGATTGAGCAATATGGCGCGGATGCTATGCGTTACATGATCTCTACCAGCAGCACTCCGGGGCAGGATCTCCGTTTCCGCTGGGAGCGTGTGGAACAGGCTCGTAACTTTGCAAACAAAATCTGGAATGCATCACGCTTCGCCCTGATGAATCTGGAAGGGTTCACCTATGAAGATCGCGATATTAGTGGAGATCTTGGAACAGCGGATTACTGGATTTTGCACCGCCTGAACGAAACTTCTCGTGATATTACGCGTCTAATCGAAGCATATGAATTTGGAGAAACAGGCCGTTTGCTGTATAACTTTATTTGGGATGACCTGTGTGACTGGTATATCGAGTTTGCGAAGTTGTCCTTCTATGGGGAAGATTCGGTTGCCAAGAAGAAAACACAATCGGTGCTTGCTTATGTGCTGGATCAGACCATGCGCCTGATTCATCCGTTCATGCCTTACATTTCGGAAGAAATCTGGCAGCATCTGCCGCATGAGGGCGAGACGATCACATTGGCTTCCTGGCCGGTATATGATCCTGCATTGGAGAACCCAGAAGCCGTTGCCGAGATGAATCTGCTTATGGATACCATCCGTGCAGTGCGAAACATCCGTGCAGAAGTGAATGTACCTATGAGCAAGAAAATCGAATTGATGGTGAAAGCGAACAACGCAGAGACATCCAGCATCATTGAACGCAACAGCCATTACATCAAACGTTTCTGTAATACGTCCGAGTTCGACAGCGGCCTGGATCTGAGCTCACCGGATAAAGCAATGACTGCTGTCATTACTGGGGCTGAGCTGTACTTGCCGCTGGCGGGTCTTATTGATATTGAACAGGAAGTGGCTCGTCTGGAGAAAGAGTTGCAGAACCTTGAGGGCGAAGTACTCCGTGTGGAGAAAAAGCTGGCGAACGAAGGCTTTGTTGCCAAGGCTCCTGCCAAGGTTATCGAGGAAGAGCGCGCCAAGCAAGCGGATTATTCCGACAAACGGGATAAAGTGATTGCACGAATCAAGGAACTGAAAGGTTAATGTATTCGGGTCGGATGGAGTGCTTTTGCGCCATCCGGCCGCTTTTTTCAACCAAACTCAAAACCAAAGGTGAATCATATGACGGAACTTAACGGGACAGAAATAGCAGCTCCTTTACTTACCTATGACGAGGCAGTCAACTGGATCAATGGCCTTATTCCTTTCGGCATCCGACCCGGATTGGAACGAATCGAGGGATTGATGTCATTGCTGGGCAATCCTCACCAGCGTCTCAAATTTATTCATGTCGCGGGAACGAACGGCAAAGGTTCGACTTGCGCTTTTTTGACGTCAGTGCTGCTTCAGGCGGGATATGATGTTGGAACGTATACATCCCCTTATATCACCAAGTTCACAAACCGTTTTCAGTACAACGGTGAGGATATTCCTGAAGAAACTTTGCTCAAAATCTCGAACCGCCTGTATCCATTAGTCCAAGAGATGGCTACAACTCCCCTTGGATCACCTACAATGTTTGAGGTTTCCACGGCACTCGCCCTTCTGTATTATGCGGAAGAATGCTACCCGGACATTGTGGTATGGGAGACAGGGCTCGGGGGAAGGATGGACGTAACGAACATTGTTACACCCGTGATATCGGTCATTACCAATATCGGTATGGACCATACGGATGTACTGGGAGATACGATTGAGGCGATTGCAGGAGAGAAGGCAGGCATTATTAAGGCGGGGGTACCCGTTGTTACCTGTGCTACGCAGCCAGAGGCTGTGAAGGTGATTCGGGAGACCGCAAAACGGTTAAGTTCAACCGTGTATCTGGCAGGAGATCGTTTCTCCTATCATAGACTGGACAGTGATGAGAACGGTCAATCCTTTCATTTTACAGGACCGTTCCGTGATCTGGACGCTCGCATACGCATGCAAGGCATACATCAATGCGAAAATGCAGCGGGTGCGCTTATGGTACTTGAGTTACTTCGGCAATACATGGCATTTATGCTGGATGACGAAGATATTGCGCTTGGACTGGAGAATGCCTTCTGGGCAGGCCGGTTTGAGAAAGTTGTTGATGAACCCCGAATTGTACTGGATGGAGCACATAATCCGGAAGGGGCTGAATCATTGGCCAAGAGCATTATCGAAGTATATCCTCACAACAAGTTAATTTTGATGATGGGCATGCTGGCGAATAAGCATCACGAAGCGTATTTACAGCATATACTACCACTAGTGGATACGCTGATCCTGACCGAGCCAGATTTCCGACGCAAAATGGCTGCAGCCGAATTGCTGCAGATTGTCGAACGGGTACGTCCCGCCATTGCGAAACCGGAGCTGGAAATCATCGTCGAGCCTGAATGGGCAAAGGCACTTGATCTATTGAAGTCACGGACGGAAGCGGAAGATCTGGGGGTGGTGTCCGGCACATTGTACCTGATTGCAGATGTGCGGGCAGCCCTTTTGCATCAAACCGATTCTGAAAAAGGTTGGTGAAAGTTTTGTTAAATACATCGGAACACGTTCATTTTATAGGGATTGGCGGATATGGCATGAGTGCCATCGCGAGAGTTATGCTTGAGATGGGATACACCGTTACCGGATCGGATGTCGCTTCACAGGAGTTGACCGAGAAGCTGGCAGCCAAGGGAGCGAAAATATATATCGGACATACGGCAGAGCACGTAAATGGGGCAGACCTGGTTGTCTACTCTACGGCAGCTCCGGCGGATAATGTGGAGCGTGTGGCAGCCGAACAGCTGAACATCCCGATTCTGCATCGCGCCCAGATGCTGGCGCGTTTGCTGAACGAGCGCAAGGGTGTGGCTGTGGCGGGGGCTCATGGCAAAACAACCACTTCATCCATGATTGCACTCGTTATGGATAAATGTGATACAGACCCGACATACATCATTGGCGGAGAAATCATGAACGTGGGTACTAACGCCAAGGCAGGCCAGGGCGACTGGGTTGTTGCGGAGGCAGACGAAAGCGACGGTTCATTTTTGCAGTATCACCCTTGGCTAGGTATTGTAACGAATATTGAAGCGGATCACCTTGAGAATTACAACAGTGATTTTGAGGAACTCAAAAAGGCTTATGTGCAGTTCCTGAGTCAAATTCGTCCAGAGGGTACGGCCATTGTATGTTCTGATGACGAAAATGTTCAAGCTATTTTGCCAGCGTTAAAATCACGGGTGACCACATACGGCATTGACCATGCTGCTGATTATACAGCAACAGATATCGTGCTTGGTGATCGCCGAATTTCCTTTACAATGAACCACGAGGGGAATGCTTTGGGTACGGTGGAGTTGTCCGTTCCAGGTAAACATAACGTTTATAATGCGATGGCTACGGTCATTACATGCTTGGAAGCAGGTATTCCATTCGAGAAAATTACGGCTGCCATTATCCAGTTCCATGGAGCGAAACGCAGATTCCAGGTGCTGGGTGAGGCGCGTGATATGCTGATTATTGATGATTATGCTCATCACCCGACCGAGATTGAGGCTACGATCAGTGCCGCCAAAGCGACGGGGAAACGTATCATTGCAGTATTCCAGCCGCAGCGTTACACACGTACGTTCTTCCTGCTTGATGCGTTCAGTCGCGCCTTTGCAGAAGCGGATGAGGTTCTCATTACCGATATCTATTCCCCTGCGGGTGAAAAACAGATTGAAGGTGTGCACTCGGCCAGACTGGTTGAACTTATCGTTCAGAACAGTAATGCTTCTGCGCGTTATCTTCCGACAAAGGAAGAAGTTGTTGCAGATTTGCAGCACCGACTCCAGCCAGGTGATCTTGTGCTCACAATGGGTGCAGGTGATATCTGGAAAGTTGGCGATACACTTGCCAAAGGGTTGAAATAATTACATCCTTAAAACCGTCTGACTTCATTTTGAAGCGGGCGGTTTTTTGCATGAAATGGAATGTTTCAGATTCTCTTCGCATATAGCTGTTATAAATGGGACAAAGGAGAGGGTACGGGGTGAGCAATGCTAGAATGACGTTTCGCTTTGGGGATAACGAGTCGGACAAGCCTGAAAACAAGGGGATACCCACATCCAGCACATTTGCCGCTTTGAGTGAAGAAATTCCGCACAGTCCAACACCGACGCCAACGCCAACGCGGTTAAATACAACGCCTTCATGGACACCAGAGGATATACCCGGAGACTGGGGAGAGACGATGCTGACAGGCTCCACTGTACCTGAACCTTACCAAAGAACGGACAAGAATGAGATACTTGATGAGCCCGAATACAACTATAATCACCTTACTGCATATCCGGGGGATGAGGACGAGAGCAGATCGGACGAGAATTATGGTGATCATAATTGGATTGCAGATAGTGAAAATTACTCTTATAAGCGAAATCGTCCCCCGAGGGGCTGGAAAATGATAGGTTCAGTTACCGGTGCACTTGTAACCGGGGCCCTCTTCGGCATGGTTATTCTTTCTTTTTTCAATCGGGAAGGGGCCGTAGATCCTGGGAGCAAGATTCCCGCCAATCAGGCGGTGTCGGCTGTGACAGGTCAGGGGGGAGTGGCTGGTTCGGAACAGCAGCTCCAAGCAGCAACTACAGGCGGCAGTTATTATGCACTGCAATACGGTGTATTCAGTTCTCCTGAACGCGCTGAACAGGCGAAGGTGGAATTGTCCCAGGCAGGCATTGCAGCAGGCTCCGACCCGGAGGATGGTAATCGGGTATACGCAGGCATTTCGGCTGACCGTGAGGAGGCCAAGCTGCTTAGCACAAGGCTTAAGGCCGAAGGTGTGGAACTGTACGTCAAGGAAATCGTCAACCCTGAAGTGAATCCAGCAGTATTCGGCGGAAAAGCAGAGGATGTTCAGCAGTTCTTCGCAAGTGGATCAACTTTGGTAGAACAACTGTCTACCCTCTCGATCCAGCAGCTCGGTCAAGCTGTTCCTGAAGCCGTCTCAGCCGAAACGATGACTGCACTACAGAACCAACATGAACTCTGGCTGACTGGTTTGAATAGTATTGCACCGGGTCTGAGTGCAGACGTACAACCCTATGTATCCGCGATGGAAAAATCGATGAACAGTGCGGTAACCGCACTTGCCGAATACAACAAAAATCCGGCGAATGTGCATATGTGGTCTGTACAGTCCGATCTGATGGAATATGTACTACAGCAAAAAAAATGGCTTGAGGCGATAAAACAGTAATCAACGCTTTCCCATAACACAGCCTTGAAATACCTGTCCGGCAAGGAACTGGAAATAGTTCCCCTTGCCGGATTTGTGTTTGTATTGACGTACAAAACCCCGTATAATAATGTGGGTGTCAAAAAATGGCGAGGGAAGATCACCGATGAAAAAAAACTTCGGCATGTTATTGCTGTTTCTGCTGCTCGGCTGGCTGGCCGGTGCGTGGATCGCCAAGGCACTGCAGCCTGTAAAGGCCGTTGCCTTTCTAACGAAAGCCACGACCATTCGTTGGTCGCCGCAGGCTGATCTGGATATTATCAGTTATGATATTTCACTTCAATTTCAAATGAGCCTCCTGAGTCTGATTGGTATTATTGCTGCTGTATGGCTGTATCGCAGGTTATAGGAGAATGACGAATTTTGACGAAGAAACTAAAAAAATGATATCTACTAGCGTGATCCGATAGGATTGTCGCCGTAGCATAAGGGGCCGGTTATTTTGGATAAAACAAAACAGCGTCGCATTATTCTGGCTTCCACTTCGCCACGGCGTAAAGAACTGATCGCATCACTTCATCTAGCTTTTGAAGTAATACCAAGTCATGCTGATGAAGATACACCAACGGAATGGACTCCTGAACAGACGGTACAGGAGCTTGCGATGCGTAAGGCGCTTGCCGTTTATCGTGGGCTGGAAGGCCGTGAACAGGATGCGGTTATCGTGGGTAGTGACACAGTTGTCGTTCTGGACGGTGATATTCTTGGCAAACCCGTAGACGAAGCGGACGCTGAACGTATGTTATCTCGTTTACAGGGACGTGTACACCGTGTTTTCACGGGAGTAGCCTGTATTGATGCAAACAATGGGCAATCTATGGTTCAGTATCGACAGACTGATGTAACGATGAAGGAACTGTCTGAAGCTACGATTCGTGCGTACGTTCAGACCGGGGAGCCTTCGGACAAGGCAGGATCATATGCCATTCAGGGCATTGGTGCTTCACTGATAGACCGTGTTGAAGGATGTTATTTTAATGTGGTGGGCCTACCGTTGTCCTTGCTTAGCGATATGCTGGATGGATTCGGCATACATGTACTGCCGCGTACATGAAATTCCGCAATTGACGATCTGAAAAGAGGGAACATATGGAGTCGCCTCAATATATGATGCGCGACATCCCCCAAGAAGAACGCCCGAGAGAACGCATGATGGAATACGGGGCGGGCGCCTTAAGCCATGCTGAATTGCTGGCGATTTTACTTCGAACGGGTACAAGACAGGAATCCGCAGTGCATATGGCACAGCGGATTCTGACCGAAGCGGGTGGAATTCGCTCGTTGATGGATTTGAGCCTTGAAGAACTGACTGCGATGAAGGGAATCGGCATGGCCAAGGCTGTACAGCTGAAAGCCAGCATTGAGCTTGGTCATCGGATTGCGAAGAGCAGACTTACACAGTCCACTTCCATCCGTACCCCTCGTGATGCGGCCGATATCCTTACCGAACAATTACGTTACTTGCAGAAAGAACACTTTGTGTGTCTTTTCCTGAATAGCAAAAACCACATTATTGCCCAGGAAACACTCTCCATGGGTAGCCTTAACGCTTCGATTGTACATCCGCGTGAAGTGTTCCGGGCTGCCATCAAATGCAGCAGCGCATCTATTGTGTGCGCACACAACCATCCCAGTGGTGATCCTACGCCTAGTCCAGAGGACATCCAAATAACCAAAAGACTGATCGAAGCCGGCGCGATTGTTGGCATAGACGTGCTGGATCACATTATTATCGGAGATGGAACGTACGTAAGTTTGAAGGAGAAGGGCTTAGTATAATATAATGGTTGGCGTTGATGTTTTCCTATGAATGTTGACGGCGTTGTCCGTAGAAGATAGGTTCACTTTACACATGCAAAGCAATGCAACACAAAACAAATGCGAATATTAGCTCCGCCATTGTGGTGGGAATGAAAATGAAACGCTCTTGATGAACTGGGGCGGCTATATGAGGCAGAAAAGGAGATTACGTCATGTTTGGTGGTTTTACGAAAGATTTGGGTATTGATTTGGGGACAGCGAATACTTTGGTTTATGTACGTGGAAAAGGAATTGTGGTGCGAGAACCTTCGGTTGTCGCTATACGGACAGATACAAAAACCATCGAGGCAGTAGGTGAAGCCGCCAAGAAAATGATTGGACGTACACCAGGTAACATTCGTGCCATTCGTCCAATGAAAGATGGCGTTATTGCCGATTTCGATACAACGGCAACGATGATCAAATACTTCATCCGTGAGGCGCAGAAGCAACGCTCCATGTTCCAGCGTCATCCTAACGTGATGGTATGTGTACCATCCGGGATTACTGCGGTAGAACAACGTGCCGTTGAAGATGCAACAAAACAAGCCGGTGCGCGTGAAGCCTACACAATTGAAGAGCCTTTTGCAGCAGCAATCGGTGCAGATCTTCCGGTATGGGAACCAACGGGAAGCATGGTTGTCGATATTGGTGGCGGTACAACAGAAGTGGCTGTTATCTCCCTGGGCGGGATTGTAACGAGTCGTTCGGTTCGTGTAGCGGGTGACGAGATGGATGAGTCCGTGATTCAATACATTAAACGCCAATATAATCTGATGATCGGTGAACGTACATCGGAGCAGTTGAAGATGGATATCGGATCAGCTATGCCGCTTGAGCAAGTGGAAACCATGGAAATTCGTGGACGCGACCTCGTTACAGGCCTGCCGAAGACGATTACGATTACTTCGGATGAAATCAGCGAAGCTCTGGCGGATACGGTGAATGCCATTGTTGAAGCTGTAAAAGTAACATTGGAGAAATGTCCTCCTGAGCTGGCAGCAGATATTATGGACCGTGGTATTGTTCTCACAGGTGGCGGCGCATTGCTTCGCAATCTGGACAAGCTGCTTGCTGGTGAGACAGGAATGCCTGTTATCGTAGCAGAGAACCCGCTCGATTGCGTTGCAATCGGAACAGGTAAAGCGCTTGAGAATATTCATTTGTTCAAGAGCAGAAGCAGTTCGGCAGTTCGCTCCAAACGATAATTGATATCTCCCCCTGCTTGGCTCGCTTATCGGCCAAGGGGCGTGATATCAACGAAGAGGACCTGGCTTAGGCTGGGAGAGCTATTACCCGCATACCCGGGGAGAATGGACTGATATTCTCGAAGGGACTATAAGTCTGACAGTCTCCCCGCCGGGCATGGCTCGGAAGAGAATAATGGATGTTAGAGGGTGGTCGAACTGTTTAAACTGCTGGGTAACAAAAGACTTTTTGTTTTGCTGGTGGGCCTTGTTACATTTATCGCGTTAATGGGCTTTACGCTCGGTCCGCGAACCGCTCTATCCTGGCCGGAGAAATTCCTGAAGGATTCAGTCGGATTTGTACAATACGTATTTTACAAGCCCGCTTCTTCTGTAGCGGGCTTTTTTAAAGATTTGGCGAACATGCGTACGGTATATCAAGAAAATGAAGAGCTTCGCATTGCGATGGGTCACTATACCCGGGATCGGCTGAAATACAATGATATGGAGCAGGTAAATGAACAGCTCCAGAAAGCTCTCAATTTTACCGAGGAACAAAAAAATCGGTATAACTACGGTTCACGAATTGCTCAAGTTATCAGCGCCAATTCCGACCCGAACAGCAGAACGATTAATATCGACATTGGTGAAAATGCGGGAATTAAGGCTGGGATGGCTGTCACTTCGCAGGAAGGGCTGGTTGGGGTCGTTAGTCATGTCAGCTCATATACGTCCACAGTTAATCTGTTGACTTCCATGGACGCCAATGATCCAACATCCAATGCCATTGCAGCTACAGCGGTTGGTAAAGAAAAAGTGTTTGGCATGATCGAGAGTTATGATCCAAAGACCGGCATGCTCAAAATGACCAAGATCTCGGAAGATTCCAATATCAAAAAGGATGATGAAATCATCTCCTCCGGGATTATCAACAATTTTCCGAAGTACATGCGTATTGGGAAAGTAGAAAAGGTTGAAGTTGGGGAGTACGGTTTGACAAGGACTGCGATTATTAAACCATACGCAAGCTTTTTAGACTGGAAAGAGCTGATTGTCATTATCCCGCCTGAGGTAAAAGAGTAATGGTGACGCGCAAGCAAGTCTTATTCCTGCTGCTGTTCGTGTTGTTCATTGCGGAAGGAACGATTCTTCCGTTACTCATTCCTTCGGGTTGGCAAATGCGCATTTCTGCGAATCTGGTTTACATCGTAATTTTATTTATCGCTGTATATCATCATCGGCACACGGCGTTGGTGCTTGGCATATTTTTTGGACTGCTGCATGACGTCGTATTTTACGGCGAAATGATTGGACCATACGGATTCTCTATGGGACTCTCAGCATATATGATGGGACTTATTTTCCAAGCCCCTCGTGCACCACTGCCAGTGATGGTTTCCGTCGTCCTTTTAGGAAGTCTGCTGAATGATACCATGTTATTCTTTCTGTATAAGCTCTTCCAACTCAATCACGTGACATTTGACTGGGCGCTGCTTGAATACATGATTCCCAATTTGTTCATTCATTTTGTGTTCGCGCTGATCATTTATGTTCCTCTTCGGAAACAATTGGAGCGAATTGGTAAGAGAAAGAGCAAAGCACAAGAAGCTTCTTGAACCATTTTTGGAGTGAGAAGCAGGAACTTGGGGACCCGGGCACGAAATGTAATGAGATGGGAGGGACAGGCTTATGACGGTAAAATCGAATCACGTAACGATTAAAGGCATCCGAGACGGCCTGGTTTTCCTGTTGGACGATCAATGTGAATTCGAGGAATTGCTCTACGAGCTCCGCTATAAGCTGGAACACAGCCATCAAAATATTTTGACCGGACCGATTGTTCATGTGGATATCAAACTGGGCAGCCGTGAAGTGACAGAGGACCAGAAAGAAGCAATTCTTGATATATTGAAACAAAAAGGGAATTTGCTCATTCGTTCCATCGACTCACCGGCCCTTAAACCAGAGGTTAAAGGGCCGCCGCCGATTGTGACCATGTGTGGTATGGTACGTTCTGGCCAGGTGCTTCATCATGATGGGAATCTACTGTTTCTTGGAGATATCAATCCGGGGGGCACAGTAACGTGTACCGGAGATATATATGTTTTGGGTTCACTCAGAGGCATGGCTCACGCTGGAATTGGTGGGGACGAAGACTCGATCATTGCCGCTTCGGTATTTGCACCGACGCAGCTGCGGATCGCTGACATCATCAGCCGTCCTCCCGATGAGTGGGAGAGCCGAGAGACCGGAATGGAATTTGCTTATTTACAGGACAATCAGATGCAGATCGACAAGATGAGCAATATCGTTCGGTTGCGCCGAGATTTTAATGTGTTTAAAGGAGTGTAGCTCATGGGAGAGGCGATCGTGATCACTTCGGGTAAAGGCGGCGTGGGTAAAACAACCACCTCGGCAAACATCGGGACAGCGCTGGCGCTGCTCGGAAAAAAGGTTTGTCTGGTAGATACCGATATCGGCCTTCGCAATCTGGATGTCGTGATGGGACTCGAAAACCGGATCATTTATGATCTGTGCGACGTTGCAGACGGCCGCTGCCGACTGAATCAGGCTTTGGTCAAAGATAAACGTTTCGAAGAATTATATATGCTGCCTGCAGCACAAACGAGAGATAAGAACTCTGTGTCACCCGAACAGGTGAAGGACATTATCCTCGAATTGAAAAAAGATTTTGAATACGTCATTATTGATTGTCCAGCCGGAATTGAGCAAGGGTTCAAAAATGCGGTTGCAGGAGCGGATCAAGCGATTGTGGTCACTACACCAGAAAATGCAGCTGTCCGTGATGCGGACCGTGTCATTGGTTTGCTGGAGAGTTCACATATTCAATCACCAAAGCTGGTCGTGAACCGTATCCGCAACAATATGGTCAAATCAGGCGACATGCTCGACATTGACGGCATTTTACAAGTACTTAATATTGATCTGATCGGGATCGTTCCTGATGATGAGCTTGTCATCAAGGCAGCTAACTCGGGAGAGCCTACAGTAATGAATCCGGATTCACTTGCGGCCATTGCCTATCGTAATATTGCCCGTCGTATTCTGGGGGATACCGTTCCCTTGATGCAATTGGAGCAGAAAAAGGGTGCCTTTTCACGTTTCAAAAAGTTTTTTGGAATGGGTTAACTCGATCGTCCTTATCGCATTCTTGTATGACAGCCGCGGCCCTCAAGCCCGGCTTTTTGATTATTATGGGGCATTTTAATTAAGGTGTCTTGTATAGAACGGGATATGTACTTCAAGTAAGGGCTCCACATTGTGGGGTTATTTTTGCTTCCAGCCGAAGCTTGTTCATATTATGAACGGGCCCCTCATAGGATGTAGTAAACAAGCCTCGGCGGGAGGATATTCCATGAATACGAAACTCAGAATCAAGCAGAGAAGAGAAGAGCGCATTCGACGGCTGATGGATGGTGCGACGGAGGAAATTATGCAGCAGCGAGAATCGGGCCCGGTATCTGATAAGCGTACATCAGCGCAACGTAAGCCTCTCTCGGCTATGGATATACAAGAAAATCTACGAACGGCAAGATCTTCACTGGCAGAACAGGAAAGAGATCCGGAATGGCTGTGGAAAAAAGAGAATGGGCATTATGGTCCTGGCGGCCATCCACGCTTCAATCTGATGAAGTCTTTCATGGGACGAACGGTGGTTAGCATTTTATTATTCGGCGGCGTTTGGGGATTATTCCAGTTGAATACCGCGTGGACGACACCTGCCAAAACCGTGATCGCCGATATGCTGCATCGTGATATGGACTTTGCGTATGCCGCTGCATGGTACGAACGTCACTTTGGCGGAACGCCATCATTCCTGCCTGTTCTTGGACATACCACTGATCCTGTGAACGGCTCGGGTATTCGACACCTGCTGGGCAAACCGATCTCTGGAACCATTGTTCAGCCTTTTGCACTGAGCATGAAAGGTATTGAAATTGTTCCCGAACCTGCCGGCACTGGGCTAGTTCAGGTTGTCAGTTCAGATGCCGGACGAGTACTTCAAGTATTGGATGATCCGGAAAATGGAACTACGGTCGTAATCCAGCACTCTGGCCAAGTGACAGCCATATACGGACGCTTGAACGAAAGTGAAGTTCAGGTGAATGATTGGGTAGAAGCGGGTGACGCAGTCGGTAGCCTGAAGGAGACTGGAAATGATCAACCTGCCACATTGTATTTCGCTGTAAAAGAGGGAGAGGAGTACGTAGACCCTGCGGAAGTGGTTGCCCTTGATTAGGTTATGGGGGGTGCGTATCTCGTTTCACCCTTTTTTTGTGATCATCATGATGGCCTCCCTGTTGACCGGAAACTTTATTGAACTCATCACGCTGTTTGCCATCGTTTTTATTCATGAATGTGGACATGCTGCAGCGGCAGCCCTTCTGGGCTGCCGTGTCCTTTCGATACAGATGCTTCCTTTTGGCGGCGTTGCCGTTATTGAGGATGCCGGAAATATTACAGCTCGTCGGGAGATCATTATCGCATTGGCAGGCCCATTTCAAAATATACTCATGGTTGGAGTCGTTTTATTATTGAAGTATGGAAACCTGGGAGACCCGGTTTTTTTGGATTATATTATACAGGGGAATCTGCTAATTGCCCTCTTTAACCTGCTACCCGTGTTGCCGCTCGATGGCGGTAAAATTGTACAGGCACTCGTTAGTCTGGCTGCTCCCTACTATACGACATTGATGTGGACTTACAGGATCAGCATTCTGTGCAGCGCAGGGGTTATTTTGGTTGCCATTGGACGCTGGTTTACTGGTGATTACGGGTTACCGTTAAATATTCTGTTGATCGGGATTTTTCTGTTCTATTCCAATGTGACTGATTACCGAAATATTCCATATCGATTTATCCGATTTCTGATGAATCGTGAAAGTGCATTCACCCGCCATGCAGCTACAGGAAGTTTGGCGCAGCCGATAATCTCATTTCCGGCGAAACCTTTGGAGTCTATTTTGCGTCTATTTAAGAGAGAAAGATACCATATGATATATGTGATGAATAGACAGGGAAGAATCATGGCCGTTTTGCCTGAGCAGCGAATCATCGGTTCTTATTTCAAACAAGACACGGATAAGTTGTAGCATCTTGGTGGATCTGTCCTGAAATGGGTTAATACATGTACAATGAGTATGGCAAAGATACAGAATGGATGTGGATGAATTGAATTGTCTTCTAGAGGTGAAGCCATGAAACAAATGATTGTACATAATGAACATAACCTCATGCAAATGGCGCTTCTGGAAGAAGGCAAAGCTGTAGAGTTCATGGCAGAGCGTACACGCGAGCGTGGGCTGCTGGGTTCGTATTTCAAAGGACGGGTAGTGAACGTGTTACCAGGTATGCAAGCTGCTTTTGTGGATATCGGTCAGAAAAAGAATGCTTTTCTGTATGTGGACGATGTATTGCATCCCAATCTGGAGAAACAACCGAAAGTGAAGCCTTCGATCTCGGAGCTGCTTCGTCCAGGTCAGGATGTAATCGTTCAGGTCCTGAAGGAGCCAGTAGGAAGCAAAGGAGCCCGGGTGACGACTCATTATTCGCTGCCGGGCCGCTGGCTTGTCTTCATGCCTTTAGCGGACTATGTAGCCGTCTCCAAGAAAATTGCCCGTGAGGGCGATCGATCCCGCCTCAAGACGCTCGGTGAACAACTGAGACGGGACGAAGAGGGGCTTATCATACGAACCGTATCTGCAGAGGAACAGAGGGAAGCCATTCAGGCCGACCTGGAAACATTACGTGAGCAGTGGCGTCTGATCCGTGAAAAAGCGAATAGCTTGCCTTCACCAAGCCTGCTGCATCGGGATCACAGTATGGTTCAGCGGATTATTCGGGATGTGTATACGCCTGGCAGCGATGAAGTCATTACAGATAATGAAGTACAAGCCAGGGAATTGAGTGCTTTGCTGAAGGAAATCTGTCCAGGCCATCAACCTAAAGTACAGGTGTACAGGGGAGAAGAATCAATTTTTGCTGCCTATCGTGTGCAGGAGCAGCTGAACAAGGATTTTGCTCGCAAGGTATGGCTGCCTGGAGGCGGATATATTGTCATTGATCATACCGAGGCGCTCACTGTAGTCGATGTCAATACAGGCAAGTATACGGGAGCTGGCGGTGACAGTCTGGAAGAGACCGTAACGGAGACGAATATGCAGGCAGCGGTTGAGATCGCCCGTTTAATGCGTCTTCGGGATATCGGTGGCATGATCATTGTGGACTTCATTGATATGGAGGAAGCGTTGAATCGGCAGGAAGTTGCGGCAACACTGGAAAATGAACTCAAGAAGGATCGAACTAAGGCTTTTGTCATGGGGTGGACCAAGCTGGGGTTGCTCGAACTTACCCGTAAGAAGGTACGGGAAGAGAGTACGCTCCCTTATGTGGAGCCGTGTTCTTCCTGTCATGGGACAGGCAAAAGATATATTTCACCGTTGCATTGATTTTCAGTATAGTTGGTGGTATAATCTTCAGGTATGTGTTTAGCCTAACGGTCTTGCACATGCTGTAACCGCACTGGCCGGGTACAAGAACAGTTCCGAAAGTAGACTGTCACCTGAGACCGGGCGAGTCTGAGACATGAGGAGGTGCAAGGCAAATGTACGCAATTATTGAAACAGGTGGAAAACAGTACAAAGTCCAAGAGGGCGATGTTCTGTTCATCGAGAAATTGACTGCGAACGATGGCGAAAGCGTAACGTTCGACCGTGTCCTGGCTGTATCTAACGATCAAGGTTTGACAGCAGGTACACCATTGATTTCCGGAGCAACTGTAACGGCTAAAGTGGAGAAACATGGCAAAGGACAAAAGGTTGTTGTATACAAATACAAACCTAAAAAGAACTACCATGTGAAGCAAGGTCACCGTCAACCGTATACTAAAGTAACTATCGAAGCAATCAAAGCGTAAGAAGGTGCGATAAGTGATTATCGTTCAAGTCTTTCGTAATGATGACGGGAGCATCGATCGTTTCTCCATCAAAGGGCATGCTAATTTTGCCAAGCGAGGAGAAGACATCGTATGTGCCGGGGTATCCGCTGTTACAGTGGGTACGGTGAACTCGATCGAAACACTGACTGGTGTCGAAATGGATGCCAAGATGAAGAATGGCTTTTTAAGCGCTTCTTTACCGGTGCTGGAGAAAGACGGAACCTGGTCCCAGGTACAATTGCTACTCGAATCCATGGTGCTTATGCTCACTGATATTGCAGAGTCATACGGAAAGTATATTCAGATAGAGCAAGTCAAATAATTAAAGAAGGAGGACAACCAATCATGTTGAAATTAAATCTTCAGTTATTCGCATCGAAAAAAGGTGTAGGTTCCACGAAGAACGGTCGTGACAGTAACGCACAACGCCTTGGCGTTAAACGTGCTGACGGTCAAACAGTAACTGGTGGTAGCATTCTCGTTCGCCAACGCGGAACGAAAATTCACCCAGGTACTAACGTGGGTATCGGTAAAGATGACACTTTGTTTGCGAAAGTTGACGGCGTTGTGAAATTCGAACGTTGGGGACGCGATCGTAAAAAAGTAAGCATCTACCCTGTGAATGTTGCTCCAGTAGCAGCTGCAGTAGAAGCATAATATCGGCATTCCGCCTAAGGAGCCTTCGGCATTTTTGCCGGAGGCTTTTTGTATTTTTAGGTTATTCGATAATGAACTGGCAGAAAAGACATGTTATACTTGTGTACGGTGGGGATTAAACCAACCGAGTTTTGTAGAACGGGGAGAAGCCATGAAATCTTGGAAAAGAGTGCCGTGGATTGCGGCATGTTCACTTCTGATTCCTTTGGTTTTCGTTATGCTGTATCCAGTGGTTATTTCAATGGCTGTATACGCATTGTGGTCCGTCGCGGTGCTTTTTGTTTCTGTGAACGTGATGAAAAGACAGGCAGAGGCGGAACGCAGAACCATCATACAATCTATGGAAAAGACAGCAATTGCATCATTAAATCATCATAGGCATGATTGGATGAACGATCTTCAGGTGTTATATGGATATCTTCGGCTGGGCAAACTTGATAAATCAGTGCAATGTGTGGAAAGAATAGTAGAGCGGGTTAACGAAGAAAGCCGAATCTCCAGATTGGGTATTCCTTCACTCGTTTTTTATCTTCAATCTTTCCGGACCAGTGGAGTCGCTCTGGAATTGCATGTGGTAGTAGAGGAAGAGTTACAGCTTAGTGCTCTGGTCTCTCCCGAGGATGGCGAGTCACTTACGGGGGCGATTGCCGATGCGATTCGTGCCTATCAATATGGCGGCGGCCGGTCGTCTTGGGGAGAGGTTCGCAAACTGACCTTGAACTTCGGACAGGACCATGGAGATGTGGTTGTTCGGCTGGATGGGGATCAAACACCCGATCCGGAAACACTGCGGCAGCTCAATGCCGTACTCAAAGGAAAAAAAGTCAGAACGGAGCAGCTTCCGTCTGAGGATACGTTTATACAATTCAGAATGCCTTGCGGAATATAGGAAGAAGGGGTTAACCAATGTTTGTAGATAAAGCTAAGATTTATGTGAAAGCCGGAGACGGAGGGGACGGAATTGTTTCGTTTCGTCGTGAGAAGTATGTACCGAACGGCGGACCTGCCGGGGGCGATGGAGGCAGAGGAGCTGACATCATTTTCCGTGTGGATGAAGGTCTGCGTACGTTGATGGATTTCCGTTACCAACGTCACTTCAAGGCCCCTCGCGGTGAGAAAGGACGTAATAAAAGTCAGCATGGCGCGAACGCTGAGAACATGATTGTACGTATTCCACCAGGGACTGTGATTTTGGATGAAGACAGTGGAGAAGTACTGGCTGATTTGACACGTCATGGTCAACAGGTTGTTGTTGCTCGTGGTGGACGAGGCGGACGGGGAAATATCCGTTTTGCCACGCCTAACAATCCAGCGCCAGAACTGGCCGAAAATGGTGAAGAGGGCGAAGAGCGGTACATCGTACTTGAGCTTAAGGTCATGGCAGATGTCGGTTTAGTTGGTTTCCCGAGTGTTGGTAAATCCACGCTGTTGTCTGTTGTATCGGCAGCCAAGCCAAAGATTGGAGCCTATCATTTTACAACGATTACACCTAACCTGGGTGTTGTTGGTGTGGGAGAAGGCCGCAGCTTTGTTATGGCCGACTTGCCGGGTCTGATTGAAGGTGCTCATGAAGGTATTGGACTTGGACATGAGTTCTTGCGTCACGTTGAACGGACGCGTATCATCGTTCATGTCGTTGATATGTCTGGTTCCGAAGGACGTGATCCGTTCGAAGACTGGCAGAAAATCAACGAGGAACTGAAATTGTACAATCCTGTTCTCGCCGAAAGACCACAGGTTGTAGCAGCGAATAAAATGGACATGCCAGACTCCGAAGCTAATCTTGAAGAATTCTTGCAGAAGGCACGTGAGGTTCAACCGGATATTGAAGTTATGCCTATTTCATCCCTGACACGGAAAGGCATTCAAGAGCTCTTGTATCGTGCCGCTGATCTGCTGGATCAAATTCCGGACGAGCCAGTGGTTGAAGAAGTGGCAGACTTATCCGAACGTAAAGTGTACAGCTTGGACAAGAAAGAGGACGATGGCTTCCGTATTGTACGGGAGAACGAAATCTTCGTTGTCGAAAGTGCCAAGATTGAACGTATGATGAAACGGATGCAGTTGAACTCCCATGAAGCCATTCTCAAACTGGCGCGTACATTGCGGTATATGGGTGTGGATGCGGAACTGCGTAAACGCGGAGCTGAAGAAGGCACCATTGTGCGCATTGGCGAATTTGAGTTCGAATTTGTGGAAGGCAGCAGCTACTACTAAGGCAGTTGGCCGCTATGTACAGATAAAGGCTAGAACATACGCAGAGAAGTGGGAGATGACCCGCTGCTCTGCGTTTTTTTTATTTTTCTCTTACCTGCACGCAGGATAAACTTGTATACTGTTAGGAACTGTTTTTCAAAAATAGACATGTAACGTATTGCCCTTTTGGAATAGTTCCTTTATAATGTCCACTATATGAATACATGAGTCTTTGAGGAGAGGACGTTCTGTGAATGAACGCTATTACTTAGTACGGGAAGACATTTTGCCAGAGGCTGTAGTGAAGACCATGCAGGTTAAAGAACTGCTGGCTTCCGGAGATGTCAAAACAGTTCATGAGGCGGTTGAACAGGTTGGATTAAGCCGAAGTGCCTTTTATAAGTACAAGGATGGCATCCATTTGATCAACCAGCTTGAACGGGAGAGAATTGTAACGATCTCCATTGATTTGGAGCATCAGTCAGGAATACTGTCTCGTGTGCTCGGACATGTAGCTGGTTATGGAGCCAACGTGCTAACCATTAATCAAAGTATCCCGCTCCAGGGAAGAGCCAACGTTGTAATTTCGGTGGAGACATCGCATCTCCATGGGGAAATCGGAGAAATGCTCGATCGGATGCAGGATATGCCCGGGGTTCGACGCACGCGCATTGTAGGCCAAGGTTAAATAGACGTTATCGTAAAACGTTTAGTAATAAGTTGTATGGATGTTTGAATCGTACAGGGGTGAAGGAGAAAAAGACAATGGGGGTAGAGCGTTGGTGAAACCGGTAAAAGTGGGATTGTTGGGTCTGGGTACGGTGGGTACTGGGGTCGTTCGCATCGTGGAAGGGAATCAGGAGGATCTGAGCAGTCAGGTTGGATCACCGATTGTCATAGAGAAAATTGCAGTGAAGAATACGGAGAAAGATCGTGTCATTGCTGTAGATCGTGCGAAGCTCACGGTAGATCCCTGGGAAGTCATTCGTCATCCGGATATTGATGTTATCGTGGAAGTGATGGGCGGCATTGATCAGACCAAAGAGTATATTCTTGAAGCGCTGGAGCGGGGCAAACATATCGTTACGGCAAATAAAGATCTGATGGCTCTGCACGGTTCCGAGATTTTGGCCAAAGCACAGGAAAAGCAATGTGATGTCTTCTATGAAGCGAGTGTGGCAGGGGGCATTCCGATCATCCGCACGCTGATTGAAGGCTTCTCATCCGACCGGATTACCCGCATTATGGGGATAGTGAACGGAACAACGAACTTTATTTTGACCAAAATGAGCCAGGAAGGCGCCTCGTATGAAGAGGTTCTGGCAGAGGCTCAAGCACTCGGATATGCAGAAACCGATCCAACATCGGACGTCGAAGGACTCGATGCAGCTCGCAAAATGGCGATTCTGGGTACGTTGGGCTTCCGCACCAATGTCGAACTGAAAGACGTGACCGTTAAGGGGATTACATCCGTAACCCGTGAAGATATTACGTATGCCAAAAGACTCGGCTACGAGATGAAGCTGCTGGGTATCGCAGATCGTCGGGATGATGAGATCACGATTAGTGTTCAGCCGACGATGGTAAGACAGAATCATCCGATTGCTTCCGTCAATGGGGTGTTCAACGCGGTGTATGTTCATGGCGAAGCTGTAGGTGAGACGATGTTCTACGGTGCAGGTGCAGGTGAACTCCCGACGGCTACTTCTGTAGTGGCGGATATCGTGGCTGTGATAAAAAACCTCAAGCTGGGCGTGAATGGTCTCAAAGCGATTGTGCCTTATAAACAGAAACGCTTGCAAAGTGACGAGCACATTATGTCGAAAAACTTCATTTTGCTGCATGTGGATGACAAGGCAGGGGTACTGGCGCAAATTACTCAAATCTTCGCTGAATACGAAGTCAGCCTGGCTTCAGTTGTACAACAGCCAAACGAGCACAACCCGGATGCTGAGATCATCATCGTTACGCATAACGCTAGCAAGGCGAGCATGGATAAAGTATTAAAACACTTTGAGTCCCTTGCCGTCATTCGTCGCATTAAGAGTGTGTATCGGGTAGAAGGATAATTCGTTCCTCATATTATGGTTTGAATCTTCAGGTTGAAGTCCCGGTTTTAAGGAACACGATTAACCATATAGATTTATGCAATCATATTCGATTTATTAATTGACAAAGGAGTTTACCCACAATGAGATATCAAGGATTACTGCAAACGTACAGAGAGCACCTGCCGGTTAATGAAAATACACCCCTGCTTACGCTTCACGAAGGAAACACACCCCTGGTTCATGCCGAGAATCTGTCCGAGGAACTTGGATTGAATTTATATTTCAAATATGAAGGTCTGAATCCAACAGGTTCATTTAAAGACCGCGGAATGGTTATGGCTGTTGCTAAAGCATTGGAAGAAGGCAGCCGCACGATTATGTGCGCATCGACAGGCAACACTTCAGCAGCAGCAGCAGCCTATGCGGCTCGTGCGGGTCTGAATTGTATCGTATTGATTCCGAATAACAACATTGCGCTGGGTAAACTGGCTCAAGCCATGATTTATGGAGCCAAGGTGATTGCGATCAATGGCAACTTTGACCGTGCATTGGAAATTGTACGTGAGATTACGGCCAAACATCCAATTACGCTCGTGAACTCCGTGAATCCGTTCCGGATTGAAGGTCAGAAAACGGCTGCATTTGAAGTTATTGAGCAGCTGGGTCAGGCACCTGATGTACTCGCAATTCCGGTGGGGAACGCAGGAAATATCTCAGCCTACTGGAAAGGATTCAAGGAGTACAAAGAAGCAGGCAAATCGAATTCCCTGCCTCGTATGGTCGGTTTTGAAGCGGAAGGCGCCATGGCAATTGTCAAAGGTGAACCGATCCTTGAGCCTGAAACCGTAGCAACAGCTATTCGAATTGGTAATCCGGCAAGTTGGAAAACCGCGGTAGCTGCAGCTGAAGAGTCTGGCGGACAGATTAACTATGTTACTGATGAAGAAATTCTGACAGCCTATCGTACGATCGCTGCTCGTGAAGGGATTTTTGCTGAACCTGCGTCCGCTGCTTCTGTTGCCGGTGTATACAAACTGAAGAGTGAAGGGTACTTTAAAGGCGGAGAGACTGTGGTTTGCGTACTGACAGGACATGGCCTCAAAGATCCTAATATCGCAATTAAAACGGTAGCGACTGAGCCGCTTGTTGTGGAAGATTCCGAAGAAGCGGTTATGGCGGCAATTGCGCAACTGGAGCAACAATCGGTATGAGCTTGAAGCCAAGGGTAATCGTTAAGGTACCTGCAAGTACAGCCAATCTGGGTCCAGGGTTTGATACCCTGGGCATGGCATTGTCTTTGTATGCCTGGCTTGAGATGAAACCGGCTGAGCAGACGACATTCCATTTACATGGGGATCATCTGACTGGTCTTCCAACAGATAAATCCAATTTGATATATGAAGTTGCACAGATGGTCTTCAACGAAGCCGGGGTCTCCGTGCCGGAGTTGGAGATTTCCATGTATTCCGATATTCCGCTTACTCGGGGACTGGGAAGCAGTGCATCTGCTATCGTAGCTGCATTGGCTGCTGCTAATGCATTAATTGGCACTCCATTATCTGATGCCAAGCTTCTTGACATGGCTACGTCGCTGGAGAAACATCCGGATAATGTAGGTGCTTCACTATATGGAGGTATCATTACAGCAGCGTGGGATGGCAGTCGGGTAGACCACATTCGCATTGAGCCGCATCAGGATTTGCAAACTTTGGTCATCGTGCCGGACTTCGAGTTGTCCACTTCAAAAGCCAGAAATGTAATTCCACAGCAGTTCGACAAATCGGATGTCATTCACAATATAAGCAGGTCATCCTTGCTTGTTGCTGCCTTGGCCAGTGGAAGATTGGATATGATTCAAAAGGCGATGTCAGATCGGATTCATCAACCTTACCGGGCATCCTTGGTACCCGGCATGGCTGATATCCTGGAGAACGCGGTTAGTCATGGCGCGCTTGGAGCCGCTTTGAGTGGAGCTGGACCTACCGTGTTGACGATGGTAGACCGTCATGATACCCGTAAGCTTGAGCTGGAGCAATATTTAATAGACACGATGAGCCGTGAAGGCATCACTGCATCGGCATTGTGGTTAGATCCGGACCTGGACGGTGTTACCGTGCTGCCTGATCAAGATGAAAGTCCTTTTATGGACAGAGTTAAAGGGGAAGTTAACGCATGAAACGAATTGCTGTATTACCTGAAGGTTCCGTTTCTCATGAAGCAGTAGATTTTCTGTTTAATGGGGAGCCTTTGGAATTGCTTCATTCCAAGCTGATTTCTGATGTTTTCCGTGCTACGGATAGTGGAAAGTCCAAGTACAGCGTCATACCCATTGAAAACACGATTGAAGGCTCCGTTAGCTTGCATATGGACTGGCTGGTTAACGAAGTGGACATTCCGATGCAGGCTGAATGGGTGTATCCCTCCATACAAAATGTGATTGGGCATGGCTCCGAGTTCAGGACAGAGAGTGGCGAATATGATTTCGGGAAAATTACGAAGATCATGTCCCATCCCGTAGCGATTCCGCAATGCCAGAATTTTATTCGCCTGCATTCACCTGGAGCAGATCTTGAGGGTGTGAACAGTACAGCGGAGGCTGTAGAAATTGTGAAAAAAAATCCTGGCAAAGGCTGGGTTGCGATTGGCACAAGGCTTGCTGCACAGAAGCATGGTTTGGACATTATGGCTGAACGGGTTACCGACCATGACAACAACTATACTCGTTTTGTGCTGATAGGTCATGAGCCTGTACAGATACCACGAGAGCCTGACCATGTGAAAACCAGTTTGCTGGTTACATTGCCTGAAGATGCGCCGGGTGCATTGCATCAGGTGCTGTCGACTTTTGCCTGGCGAAAACTGAACCTGACCCGATTGGAGTCACGTCCAACGAAGAAAAAGTTGGGTAGTTATTACTTTTACATTGATGTTGAGGAAAGTGCAGATTCCGTATTGCTTACCGCAGCGATGGCTGAGATTGAGGCTTTGAATTGTCAGGTGCGCGTTCTTGGCAGCTATCCGTGTTATACATATCCTTCGTTAAAAACGTCCTGAATCAGGGCGAACATTGTTGAGGATTGTCATAAGACTGGGTAAAATGAGCAAGAAATAGCTTGTCATTTGTTGTACAATGAACGAGATAAATCTAGTTTCGGAATCAAGGAATGGAAAATTTTATGGAGGTGCAGTCATCGGTGTCAGAACAATGGATTTATTTGGATGGTCAATATGTGACCAAAGAGAACGCAACCGTTTCGGTATATGATCATGGATTTTTGTATGGAGACGGTATTTTCGAAGGTATTCGGATTTATAACGGTAACATTTTCAGATGCAAAGCGCATTTGGATCGTTTGTACGATTCGGCTAAATCCATCAGTCTGAACATTCCACTGTCTTATGATGAGATGCTGGAAGTGATGGCTGAAACGGTACGTCGTAATGATATGCGTAACGGTTATATTCGTCTGATCGTTTCGCGTGGACCTGGTAATCTGGGTCTTGATCCGCTCCGCTGCCCTAAAGCATCCGTTATCATCATTGTAGAGCAACTGGCGATCTATCCGGAGGAAGCGTATCTTACCGGGCTGAAAGCCGTGTCTGTATCCCAGCGCCGCAACATCCCGGATGCCCTTAATCCAAAAATTAAATCCTTGAACTATCTGAATAACATCCTTGTTAAAATTCAATCCACCTATGCAGGTGCTGGTGAAGCGATTATGCTGAATTCCCAAGGATATGTTACGGAAGGCTCCAGTGATAACATCTTTATTATTAAAAATGGTGTGGTCTATACGCCACCTTGTTATCTTGGAGCACTCGAAGGAATTACACGTCAGGCTATTATCGATCTGTGCGGTGAGTTGGACCTTGAATTAAAAGAAGTGCCATTTACGCTGCATGATGTGTACATTGCCGACGAAGTCTTTTTCACTGGAACAGCTGCAGAAGTTATTGCTGCTTATGAAGTAGACGGCAGAACGATTGGAACGGGTGTCGCAGGTCCTGTAACCTTGAGGTTGCTGGAAGCGTTCCGTCAAATTGTCGATAAAGACGGTTACAAAGTTTGGGAAGATTAATGGCACGACCTGAATAGGGGAGCAAGAAATCCTTCATGTCTCAGAAATTCAGCATACCCGGAGTATGCGGTTTTTGAGGCAGGAAGGATTTTTTTTGTTTAGTTGATGTCATTAGCCTAATTTCTGCATAGGATGTAGTAACGGTATGGGCGAATGCACTGCCCAAGTATCACGTCTAGGAGGTTAGTTCCAAGTGAAAATACACATGGTGAAAAAAGGCGACACATTATATCTGCTGTCCCAAAAATATAATGTAGCGTTGGACAAAATTATCGCAGCTAATCCGCAAATTGCAGATCCCGACAAGTTGGAGATCGGCATGAAGGTCAAAATTCCGGCGGAGCCTGTAACACCAAAGCCCGAAGGTATGTTGCACAGTCATAAAGTTCAGCAAGGCGATTCATTGTGGAAGCTGTCACAGGCATGGGGAATTCCGTTGAAAGACATGATCAATGCCAATCCGCAATTGAAAAATCCAAATGCTCTTCTTGTAGGGGAAACCGTGTACATCCCAGCAAGCAATGCAGGGGGAAATGCGGCTTCAGAGAACGGTGCATCATCCAATGTTGCTCATGAGAAGCTGTCACCAGAAGGGAAGGAATACACGGGAGTTAAAGAAGAAACAGCTCCAGTTGTACCAGTAGCCCCAGCCCCTGAACCAGCACCTGTACCGGAAGTCTCCAATTCGGTTCCAGCTCCGGTACCTGCAAATCCAGTCATACCTAATGTCAAGCCAGAAGTGGAAGTTTTACCACAATTACCTGAAATTCCTGAAGAGAAGCCGCAGAAGGAAGCTTACAAAAAAGAAAATACTAAATCCGAAGTGCAATTAAAACCAATAACTGAAGCGCCGACGTATACGATGCCTAATATTTCACCTGAGGTCATGCCTTTACCTGAAATACCTAACAACAACATGAAATGGCCTACAGAAGTGGCACCTGCTACCAAAGCTCCGTGTGGTTGCGGCAGTAAAATGCTTCATGCTCCTGCCGAGCATCCGTATGCTCAAGTTCCTGTACCAGCACAAGAGGTTTACACTGCTCCACAAAACATGTACACGGCCGGGGCGTATGACAATAATACTTTCCCGGGTATACCAGAAGTGAGTCCGTACTCCATGGGGAATACATCGAACACGCCTTGGACCGGCACAGAGTATAATCATAACAACGTCAACGTTATGCCAAACGTATCTGCTGAAATGCTAAATAACTCCTATCCGATCGCTCCAGCAGGTCAGGTGAACAGCCCATTTCCTCCATTTGCAGCCAATGATCATATGAACCACCAACCACCGCACATTTCTCCTTACTCTATGCTTCCGTACCCGCCATGTGGATGTGGCAACCATCATATGCCCAACCATCATATGCCCAATCATCAATACCCATATCCCTCACATAACTATCAGAACCCAGGATGGGGCACATACAATCCATACGGGATGCAACCCGAAATGACTACATCCATGATGCCAAATCAGCCAATCGAGTATGCGTATCAAAACCCATATCCTACTCAGAACATGGTGCCGTCGTCTCCGCTTGGTGCATTTGGTGAAATGTATCCTCCACAAGGCAAGGGGGAAGGCAAAAAGGGCGGACGTGACGAGGCAAGTCTAAGCCAGTCGGCTACAGAGAATGAGGCTGAGTTTAATATTGAAGCGAAGCCAAAACAAGCAGCCAAAACAGGAACCGCAAAGCGCAGAACAGCCAGACCTGCTGCAAAAGCCAAATCCAAAGTATCTGTGTCCGGGAAAACATCAAGAGAGCGAACCGGAACATCCACTAAACGCAGCTCAGACAAAAAGCGTAGAAATCCATGGATACAACAATAACATTGTAGAGTAAGTGAAAAGCATTAAGCTTCAAAAGGCCGACTGTCAGAAGAGTTGGCCTTTTGGGTATTGTATTGAAATAGGGGAATACAAGAGCATAATGGTAATGTCTCGTCTGCTAGGACTCTTAGTAGATCTCAGAAAAGCCATATTATGCGACGTTATGAATAAGGAAATAGTGCTTCAAATCAAAATAGGTTTAGCAGGGAAGACGGGGATTTAGAATCTATTAAATGTTTTTCGAAAAAACTATTGCATTGGTTTCGTCAGTGTGATATATTATTTAAGTCGCCGCTGAAACACAGTGTTGACAGGGTAAAGAGTAACAAACAAGTTTGATCTTTGAAAACTGAACAACGAGTGAGTAACGATCTTGCTTGCAAGATCGACGCTTCGAAATCAGTACACGTCTTCGGACCGTATGATTTCGAAGCATAAATGAGATTTTTAATCTCGTCAGTTTCAAAATGAGCATATCGCTCTTTTCAATACTTTATTGGAGAGTTTGATCCTGGCTCAGGACGAACGCTGGCGGCAT
>NZ_JASOYM010000037.1:0-725 GCF_030226665.1 Paenibacillus sp. UMB7766-LJ446 | reverse complement strand
TTTCCCCTGCTGAGGGGAATGAAAAAGAAATCCCGAGCCAACAGCGGCCCACAGCCCGATCCGCCCGTCGAAGCGTCAGCCTCGCGATTAGCCTTTTTATTCAGCGAGTTAACGAAGTACACGAGCCTCTCGAAAAGTTGCCCAGCGAGCATAGCGAAGGCAATAAGCCTTTAAAAAGCCAAGGCGAGCGTTGCAGCGAAGGAGGGCGGAATCGGAGCAGAGGGAGCGGAGCGTCCGCCTTTGGAGCGGGATTTCCCCTGCTGAGGGGGAATGAAAAAGAAATCCCGAGCCAACAGCGGCCCGCAGCCCGATCCGCCCGTCGAAGCGTCAGCCCCGTGAGTAGCCTTTTTATTCAGCGAGTTAACGAAGTACACGAGCCTCTCGAAAAGTTGCCCACCGAGCATAGCGAAGGCAATAAGCCTTTAAAAAGCCAAGGCGAGCGTTGCAGCGAAGGAGGGCGGAATCGGAGCAGAGGGAGCGGAGCGTCCGCCTTTGGAGCGGGATTTCCCCTGCTGAGGGGGAATGAAAAAGAAATCCCGAGCCAACAGCGGCCCGCAGCCCGATCCGCCCGTCGAAGCGTCTGCCCAGCGATTAGCCTTTTTATTCAGCGAGTTAACGAAGTACACGAGCATCTCGAAAGTTGCCCAGCGAGCATAGCGAAGGCAATAAGCCTTTAAAAAGCCAAGGCGAGCGTTGCAGCGAAGGAGGGCGGAATCGGAGCAGAG
>NZ_JASOYM010000006.1:0-404495 GCF_030226665.1 Paenibacillus sp. UMB7766-LJ446 | reverse complement strand
GTTTTTTATTCATTGTACACAAAAAAGACCCTATAAGATGACCTTTTTAAAGTGTCCATCTTATAGGGTACATTTTAATTCAGAGATCACCTTTTTTAATTCTTAGTAAGTATAAAAGGTCGTGTATTATTTGTTTTCCAGTGTGAATTTGTCTTAAGTATTGCTAATTAGAGGCTCAGGACATTTCATCTGTTATTAAAGTGTTTAAAACTTATTTTAACTTCAATTGAATTATGTTAAGTATATTGGATAAAGTGTTAAAGTTCTCAAATAACAACTCTTCATCACTAAAAATGATATCAAAATGTTCTTCTAAAATTACAATCAGTCTTATCATTTTAATAGAACATACTCCTAAGTCATTTAAATTATCATGCATATCAATTTCTTTGATGTTAGTTATCTGCAGGCACTGAGCAATATTTTTAATTACGGTATCTTTTAGATCTTCGGTCAATGATTTACACTCTCCCCTTCGTTGCAGTTCATGCGGATGAATCTCCGATATTCTGCTGGAGTACGAGAAAAGTGTTTCTTAAAGATACTAGAAAACTGAGAATTTGAAATATACCCGATGGCAATCGTGAGTTCTTTGATATTCAGGTTGGATGTTTTTAGAAGATCACAGGCGCGTTTCATCCGGACTTGTTGTAAGTACCGCATAGGTGATATATCAAATATTTTAGAGAAACTATTGCTTAAATAAACTGGATTGCAATAGATTAATTCAGCAAGTAATTGTAGCGTGAGTGGTTCTGCATAATGTTTACGGATATAGCGATGTACCATAATCAAACGATTATCAATTGTTCTTGTCTGTGCTTTGGTATTCACATCAAGAGAGCGCTTACTGAAATTCTTATGATTTGCTCGAAGAAGGGTTTCAATGTGCTCTTCTGTTTCAGCGATGTAACGTCCGGCTAACGGCCCGCATATTAATTTGGACAATTTGTTTATGTTTCTCATTGTCTTAGAAGAAGTTTCGATGACTAAAGGATATTCGTCTAGATCAGTAAACGAATAATTAAAAGTAATTTTGCGAATCTCTGCAGAAGAAGAACCTAAGTTCCGCAAACTGAAATTTTTACCGACAAGTGTGCTCATTTTATTTATAAGTAGCTCATTCCCATCATAAGATACGAAAGTCGAAGAAGGAACAATGATTGCGTAAGCTTGATGGTGTACAGAGGAACAAAATATTTCGTTCTTAGGCAAAAGATGTTCGACACTATATGCAGAAACCGTAACAAACTTCATACATGGGTACTCCTTTACAAGTTTAATAGACCTAAGAATCCGCAACATTATTCAAATCACATCTACATAATTTTAAAAAATCAATTGCCAATCATAGATTCATATAAGATTAAAATAACATATCTTAAATTATGTATCCAATTTTACATAAAAGCAAAAAAAGCAATTTTTTTTGAAAAAAGTTGGTTTATAATATCTCCTATAGAAGAAAAATGGGAGTTATTATTCCATTATAATCAATTTTACGACAAATAACACCATTATCTGATTATAATAACAACAAGTTTTAATTAATAACTGTATATAAATAAGGGGTGTTTATATTGCTATATCCATTGTCTCATCCACAAAAAAGAGTATGGATCATAGAGAATATATATTCAAAGAGTTCTCTGTATAACTTGGGCGGCGCATTTTATTTCAAACAAGCGATGGATCTGACATTACTTAAAGATAGCATTAAGGAACTGATTGATAACAATGCTAACTTGCGTATTCGTCTGAAGCGAAGTTCTAATAACGTATATCAATATGTTGATGAAACTGAACATGAAGTCTCCTTTATCGATTTTAGAGAGAGGCAGATAGATTCTGAAACGTGGTTTACCAATCACTTTAACGAACCTTTTGAATTGATTGAAAGTTCACTCTTTTGTTTTATCGTTTTCATTGATCAGTCTGGAAATGCCGGATGTTATTTTAAAGTGCATCATCTGATTGGCGATGGTTGGTCTGTGAAGCTAATCGCAGAGTCAGTCGTTGATATATATCAAAGCAAATTTTCTGGAAAAGAAGTTAAATCAGATCAATTATTATTTACTGATTATCTACATAGGGAAGAAAAATACAAGAACTCTTCGAGATTTTTAAAGGACAAAACCTTTTGGACGAAACGTTTCGATGATTTGACCAAGGTTGCTCAATCTAAAAGCAGCGAGAACACGCAAGCTCGTAGGTTAACGACGATCATTGATGCTAACCGTTCAAACAGCATTAGGAACTATATCCAAAATCAAGCCATAACAAATGCAGCATTTTTCACCGGTGTATTGTTTCTTCACTTGTCCAAAATGGATAAGACTGAGGAGATCATATTGGGGACTCCTGTGTTTAATCGTTCTGGACGCAAGGAGAGGGCAAGCTTTGGGATGTATACCAGCACAATGCCCTTAAAAATGAACATTGATCCAGAAATTCAAGATTCGACATTTATGATTCAGGTCCACAAAGAATTAAATGATTGTTATTTTCATCAGAAATATCCTTACGATATTTTAATTGAAGATATTTTGCTCAAGCAACAAGGTAAGGATCAACTATTTCAACATTGTATCAATTACAGCAATGCAGCACTTCCTGAGCATTGTGCCGGAATTGACATTAAAACGTTGGACTTTTTCTCCGGTCATCAGATTTATTCACTTCAAGTTTTTGTTAAAGACTGGTACCAGGATGGGCATATCCGACTCGACTTTGAGTATAAGACGGACGACTATACAGATGCTCAGATTCAACACTTCTCATCTGTCTATCTATATTTGATAGAGCAGATCATCATAGATAATGGGGCAAAGGTAAAAGATTTAAGAATTATGGAGCCAGAGCTTGAAAAAGAGATTATTCATCAATGGAATGATACTGAGGATCACAAGACAGAAGGAAATAGTATTGTTGAATTATTCTACAAGCAAGCGGCACTTCATCCAGGACGAATTGCGCTTGAGTACGGTGAGACCAGGTTAACATATGAGGAGCTTAATCTAAAATCCAATGCATTAGCACGTAACCTTTCCAGATATGGCATTGGATCAGAGAAGGTTGTAGCTATTATCTCAGAGCATTCTCTGGAAGCCATTATAGCGATTTGGGCTGTATTGAAAGCTGGAGCGACATTTTTACCCATCGATCCTAAACTTCCTTCAAAAAGAAAAAGATATATGCTTGAGGATAGTAATGTTAGCGCTATCTTAACTAATTTAGGTGGAATTTATGAATGTAGTAATAATATCAATGTGATTGATATTTCTTTAGAAACAACATATGAGGGAACAACAACAAATAATTTAATGGTAATTCCAGCCAAAAACCAACTTGCTTACATTATATATACTTCTGGTTCAACGGGTGTTCCTAAAGGAGTCATGGTGGAACATGGTGGATTGTTTAATTACACGACGTGGGCTTGCTCAACATATGTAGACGAAATTGAAGTGTTTCCAGTCTATTCGTCATTTTCTTTTGATTTAACTTTAACTTCGATTTTTACACCGTTAATTTGCGGAAGCAAAGCTATTATTTACAGTGAATCTGATAGTGGATTTGTGTTGGATAAAGTCATAACGGATAACCAATCCACCGTAATTAAGCTTACTCCATCTCACTTAAGACTGCTGATTGAACATGGGCGCTATGGAAATTCACTCAGAACGTTAATCGTTGGAGGAGAAGATTTAAAAGTACAGCTTGCCGAAAATGCGCTTGGAATTTTTGGTCGGGATATCAATATATTTAATGAATATGGGCCGACAGAGACTGTAGTGGGATGTATGATTTACCGATACGATAGTGTTTCGGTTAGAGGCGGATCCGTAAGTATTGGAAAACCTATACAAAACACTCAAATCTATATTCTGGATGGTGAGTTACAACCGGTTCCTTTGTATACAAAAGGTGAAATTTTTGTTTCGGGAGCTGGTGTTGCTAGGGGGTATTTAAATCAAGGTGATTTAACAAATGAAAAGTTTCTACTTAATCCATTCTTACTCGGTCAAAGAATGTATAAAACGGGGGATATAGGTTATTACGTCGAAGACGGAAACTTATTTTATGTAGGCCGGGCAGACGATCAAGTGAAAATTAATGGTTATCGGATCGAAGTGTTGGAAATTGAAAACATCATTTGTGGACTTGAAGGCGTTAAAGAAGCGGTAGTAACGAAACATTCGTTACCCAATGGCTCAGATATGCTGATTGCACATTTGGAGTTGCTAGAATCCATTTCTACTAGTCAGTTAAAGAGATCGTTATCGCTTCTCTTGCCAAGTTATATGATTCCTTCACATTTTGAGATAATGGAACGTTTGCCTGTCACGACAAATGGAAAGATAAATCGTTCACAACTACCAATGCCTAAGTTATCACAGGGTGTTGAGAATCGCAGTGACCCATCTGAAATCGCAAAACAGGTATTGAGCGCATTGGAAGAAATCTTAAAAACAGAAAATATATCTCTGGATGACAATTTCTTTTTTATCGGAGGAGACTCCATCAAAGCCATACAAGTTTCCTCCCTGCTCAACACGCAAGGAATTGAATTGAAGGCCAAGGATATACTCTTATATCCAGTTGTTGGAGAGCATGCTGAAATGGCAGAGAAGCGTGTTACTGAAAAAACATCTCAACCAGCCCAGTGTAAGGGAAGCATTCCTCCTGCGCCGATTAATCAATGGTTTCTTAAAGGCAGAATAAGTAACAAGAATTATTACTTGCAATCCGTCCATATCAATATTAAGGAAGATATTTCTTACAACCAATTTTGCCATGCTATTTCTCAATTGGTTGATGTTCATGATTCTTTGAGAATAACGATAGACAAAGAAACAATGCAGTTAAAATATCAAGATGTTTTTCCCTTGACATCTGTGATGAAATACATGGATTTGCGATTAGAAGAAGAGGGAGATTATCTGGAAAGTATAATCAAATACGATAAGGAGATCAAAGAGAGTATTTCAATGGATTCACCCTCCTTATTTTATTGCGTTTATTACGATACTCCACAAGGTATTAAGGTATCATTCATTGCACATCATCTGATTGTAGACGGAATATCGTGGAGAATTCTATTGGAGGATCTGGATTCATTGATTAGGGAGGGGGAACAATCTCATATTTCTCAGATCTCCAAAGGAAGCTCTTATCAAGAATGGGCTGGTAAACTATCGGAATACGCTGAGAGTCCTGCTGCCAGGAAAGATAGAGAGTATTGGAACAAAGTTGTTTCCCAAGTTCACTATATAAATCTAAAAGATAAGCTACAGCCCGAACGATCTAACTCTCCAAGTGTTCAGGAACAAAGGATAGTTCAAGAAAATATAACAAAACTCATCATGTCCACGGTGAACAAAAATCTGCAGACAACATCAAAAGATTTAATTGTTGCAGCTGTTGTTCTCACCATATGGGAGCTAACGAAGGAGAGCAACATCTCTGTAATGCTGGAAGGCCATGGCAGGGAAATGTTCGATCATACGCTCGACATTAATCGTACAGTCGGATGGTTCACCAGTTTGTTTCCCGTTAATTTCTTTGTTGAATCGGGAGATTTAACAGATCAGATTATTGCTATTTCCAATGAACTGAACAGTATACCTCTCAATGGAATGGGTTACGGAATACATTATTACTTAAAAGATGTATCAGGGGTGGAAGAGAGACGATTAGTCCGACTGAACTATCTTGGTGAGATGGACAATGGCCTTGCTGGTACGTGGTTTACACCCTCAGATACAAATACTAGCGCCGATGTTTGTCCCTACAATGATTTAAACTGTTTGCTGGACATCAATATTTATGTCATGAGTGGACAATTGTATATTCAAATCAACTATAAAGAAGATGATTTTTCTGTAAATACCATTCAACTATGGATGAATAAAATACAAAATAAACTAACAGAGATTTCTCTCATCCGTTCAGTTGTAAGCGACCCTATTGTAGATCTTACAGAACATAAATTAAACCAGGAGGACTTGGATGCATTATTTTCTTGATGAGCCAATAAAAAGAGAGAGGTTCTATATATGAAATTCCGTCGTATGTTTACCTTACTAATTCTAGTTGTATTTTTGAGTAATAACTATGTTGGGTATGCTGAATCCTCAACACATAATCTTGAAAAATCTATTGATATGTTTATTAATAGGGAAATGAAAAAAATGAAAATTCCTGGATTATCAGCTTCTATTGTTCAAGATAAGTTTGAATATAGTGCAGGTTATGGATTTCGTAGTTCCGGGAACAAAGCCGTTGATGAAAGGACGCTTTTTGAACTTGGTTCCAATTCCAAAGCTTTTACCGGGCTTGCATTACTCCACATGGTTAAACAGGGCAAGCTTAGCCTGGATGATAACGTAACAGCACATTTGCCTTGGTTCACGGCCGTTTTGGATGGCACCGAATCAGACATTAACATTCGGCAATTGTTACACCATACAAGCGGAATTCCTACGGATTCCATAACTCTAATCCCTGAAAGCAATGATGCTGATGCCTTGAAGCAAATGCTGATGGAAATGGTACCTGTACAACTTGTCAACAAGCCAGGACAAATGTTCGAATACGCAACCTTGAATTACGATATTATCGGTCTCATTGTAGCAGAAGTTTCGGGGGTGAGTTACGAAGAATACATGATAGAAAATATATTCAATCCGTTGGGATTATTGAATACTTTTCCTAAGGCACAAGTTCAGTCAGAGGAAAATATGGCTTCTGGACATAAGTTAGGTTTTTTCGGTGCAGCATCCTATGACGGACCATCCTATCGCGGGAATACGCCATCTGGATACATTGTGTCCAATGCTGAGGATATGCGTCAGTGGATGAAGATCCAATTGGGGATAATCAATGTACCTGGTTTTGGTGAAGTCATTTTGGAATCACACATGAAGGATAACACTCTGGAGGGGATACAAGAAGGAGTGCCATATGCCGCTGGATGGGAGATTTATTCATTTGAAGGTGAGCAACTTGAACATTCAGGAGCAAATCCGGGATTTTCATCTTACATGTTATTGAATAAAGGAAAAAAAATAGGGGTAACCGTGATGGCCAACCTGAATTCAGAGGCTGTATTTTCAATAGCTATGGGAATTGAGCAAATTTTATTAGGGAACACGCCGACTCCATCCGAAGTAGATCTATTTCTGATATTGAATAATGTGATGAGAGTGCTTCTTGTATTGAGCTTGCTTGTGATCGCGCTGTCATTATTCTTCTGTTCTCGAATGTATAAGGACAAGCATAGATCTTTCCAAAAACCATCCTTGAATGCGGGAATTAAACTGACGTTGTTATCTGTTGGATATGCAATTTTCACTGTGGCCATCTACTTATCTCCTACTGTTTTATATCACGGGTATCCCTGGAGTTTCCTGAGCGTTTGGGCTCCTTCAAGCTTGGTTGTGGGTGCAATCTTCATGGTCGTAGCTGCAGGGGGATGTTTCCTTTGCGGGGGATATAGCATTCTATTTCCAAAAAGAAAAGATTAAGTTCTCCAAAAACGTATGAAATCAGGAGGTTTATCATTATGAAAAACATTGGTAATTCCATATTAAATTACACTGCAGGATCGCTCTACACATATACTCCCATTGATAAAGAAATCAAATTGAATCAATGGGTTACAGAGAACAAGAAGGAATTAGAAGAGGTATTGCTACAAAGAGGAGGCCTTTTGTTTCGGAATTTCCCCAAAGCATCGATATCAGAGTTTAGTGAAATCACGCAAATCTTCAGTTCAGAATTGTTAGAGTATAAGGAACGATCTACACCACGAACTGAGGTTCAGGATAATATCTATACTTCTACTGAATATCCTAAGGACCAGTGTATACCTATGCATAATGAAAGCTCTTATTCAAAAGTATGGCCTATGAAGATATGGTTTTCTTGCCAGATCAATGCCGAGGTAGGTGGGGAAACGCCGATTGCAGACAGTAGAGAGTTATTGCAGAAGCTAGATGCATCCATAAAAAAACAATTTATCGAAAAGAAAGTAATGTATGTAAGGAATTTCGACGGTATCTTGGATTTGTCTTGGCAAAATGTTTTCCAGACAGAAGACCAAAAGATCGTAGAACAGTATTGCCAAAAAAATGGGATTGCATTCGAATGGATATCTAAAGATCATTTGCGGACGCGAACCGTTCGTGATTCAGTAGCCATTCACCCCCTCACTAAGGAAAAGGTCTGGTTCAATCAAGCTAATTTATTTCATGTCTCTAGTCTGCCTTTAGAGGCCAGAGAATGGCTTATAGAAGAACGGGGTTATGACAATCTTCCTCGCAATACGTATTTCGGAGATGGTAGCAAAATTCCGGACTCTTTAATTGATGAAATCCAAGGACTGTACGAGGAAATCAGTATAGTCTTTCCATGGCAAGAGGGAGATGTCCTCATGTTGGACAATATGCTCATGGCGCACGGCAGAAAAACATTTAAGGGAGATAGAAAAATTGTCGTTGCGATGGCTGAACCCTATAACGTATAAATCCAGGACCTAATCAAAGGAGAGATGATAACAATGAACAGGTATGTTCTTTCGGCTAGTGAGCTCAATGAGATCTATGAACTCGTTGAATCTATTCCCGCAGACACGGATCTTGAGACGGACCGTTACTTAATGGAGGCAGCTCTATGGGGATATAATTTACCTTCTGAACTAAAGAAGAAATTAATCGATTTTAAACAATCGGAACAACAATCTCATCTCGTTATATCCGGATTCCCAGTTAATGATGATGATATCGGTCTGACACCCTCCCATTGGAGAGAACGGCCAGATCCTAAATTGACACGAAAGGTAGAAATCTTTTTTTCGTTATGTGGGTCAATTCTAGGAGATTTGTTTGGATGGGGGACCCAGCAACAAGGATATTACATTCACAATATACTTCCTGTAAAGGGAGATGAGAATGAGCAGTTGGGCTCAGGGAGTAATTCGTTACTTTGGTGGCATACAGAAGAAGCCTTTCATGAATATCGGGCTGATTATCTCGGTTTGTTTTGTTTACGGAATCCGGATTCAGTTGCAACAACTTATGCATCTATAGATATGTTAAATCTGGAAAAGAAGTACAAGAATGTTTTGTTTGAGCCGAGATTTTATATTTTGCCTGATGAATCTCACTTTAGCAAAAATAATGTGGGACAAGATTCATCAGAGATTTTTGATCAATTTGAAGCTAATTATTCATCGAAGCAGCCTTTGTCTATTTTATTCGGTAACTACGACTCTCCCTATATAAGGCTAGACCCGTTTTTTATGGGAGTTATAGATGAGAAAGATGACTTAGCCAGAGAAGCTATGGCACATATCGTATCCCAGATAGAAGATTCAATTATGGATATTACACTGAAACCGGGAGACATGTTGTTTGTTGATAATTATCGTGCTGTCCATGGAAGAAAACCATTCAGCCCCAAATATGCGGGCAGAGATCGTTGGCTCAAACGAATCAATATTACACGAGACCTTCGAAAGTCGAGAGATAGTAGAAAGAGTGCTGAATCTAGGTTGATACAGCCTAAAATGAAAAATAATGTAGGTGTTTCGACATGGACATGAAGATTTCCAAGCAAAATGTGGAAGCGGTCACAGATCTATCCCCTCTGCAAGAAGGGATGCTTTTTGAGCATATGATTAATCCACAGCAGCATCATGTAATATACCATTATCACATCAAAGCTACATTCCTAGACGAAGAGATTCTTCGCAGGGCATTAGATCATGTAACAGTTCAAAATGACACGTTGAGAACCGTTTTTCGATGGGGAAAAATAGAAAGACCTATACGTATAGTGTTAAAGGAGTATCATGTGCCGTTCCATTTCACCAATGTATGGAGTGACCAACTCGGTTCTCAAGATCCACAAGGTGTTGATGAACTATTAGGGTCATTGCGCGAAAAAATTGATATTATGCATGCTCCTCTTCATATAGGTCTGTTAAAAACCTGTGAGGAAGAATGGCATATCGTCGTCGCATTTCATCATATTCTGATGGATGGTTGGTCCAATATGCTCTTTATGGAGCAATGGTTAGAAATATATAAACATCTGTTAAAAGACGACACCTATTCCGTAGTTCAAGAAAAAGCAAAATACAGCCAGTTCATTGAAGCCTTAAGACATACGAGCAGTCATTCAGAAAGCGTTTACTGGACGAGCTATTTAGATGGAGCAGTTAAGACCTCTTTGTTTAAGAAACATAATCAGAATATAGATTCCTTCACAAACTACAAAATCAATCTTGGCGAAAATAATAAAGATTCGATTATGCATAACATTTCTACCATTCAAAGTACACTGGCCATGGCTGTTTATTCTACATGGGGAATCTTGCTTCAGAAATATGCACAAAGTGAAGATGTGCTGTTTGGGGTGGCTGTTTCCGGAAGAAATATGGAAGTCGAAGCTATTGATGAAACAATAGGACTTTTTATCAATACAATCCCTTTTAGGTTCAAACACAGTTCTGATGCTAATGTACAGCAGGTATTACAGGAGTGTGCCGGTCGCTTCCATGATGGCATTGCATTTGAACACACACCTTTGACTCGAATTCATGAATGGTCAGGTTTTGGGAAGATAAATCGTTTGTTTGACACCGTTGTGGTCATTGAAAACTACCCTATGAATATAGAAAGTATGGAGAAAAATCATAACATTTCTATCCTGAATTATGAGGTTCATGAGACTAATCCATACGATATTACACTAACGGTTACGCCATCGGAAAGAGATGTTGAGTTTAATTTCAGCTACAATAGAGAGATTTTTGAAGATGAATTCATAAAAGGATTATCAGATCAGTTTATCCATATATTAAACCGGATGTTGAGCAACCCTCAGATGAAGTTGGAGAAGCTCTGGTATTTACCTGATGTGACAGCAGAGAATCTGGATCAGAAACCTTTATCAGACCTAGAGTCGATTCGTGCTTACAAGGAGAAGACACTAGATACAATCTTCGATGAAATTTGCGTGGAGAAATCAGGGGATGTAGCGTTGGTATATAAGAACCATATTCTTACCTACGCAGAATTAAAAGTAAGGGTCGATTCATTTGCTAACTTTCTTCACAATCAATTGGATATTAGAGCAGATGACAGGGTAGGAATATGTTTACCACGTTCGGCTGAGTTAATTATTGCTATTTTGGGTGTGCTAAGAGCCGGTGCAGCTTATGTACCAATTGACCCGACATTGCCCGAAGAGCGCATTCAATACCTTGTTGAGGATAGTGGTATGATCGCCTTGGTAACGGATACAATCCCTGAAAATTATGACTTCCCCATGAGGCTTATTACATTAGAAGACTGGCATTCTTCTTCGAGTTCGAGTTCTATAATCATGGATTCAAGAATCCATGATGCCAGCTCACTAGCTTATGTCATCTATACGTCTGGTTCAACAGGAAAACCAAAAGGCGTTATGGTCGAGCACCGAAACGTTATTCAGTTTTTTGAGAGTTTAAATGATTACTTTAAACCGAGTACGAAGGATGCTTTACTATCGGTTACGACCGTTTCATTTGACATTTCCGTTCTGGAGTTGTTATGGACTTTATGTAACGGGATACAGGTTGTATTAAAAGTAGATGACCATGAACAATTAGAAAGTTACGACGCTTACTTAAATACGTCCCGCAAACTAGATTTCAGCCTCTACTTTTTTGGTAATGCCAATCGGGATAAGCAGCCTGAAAACGAGTATCAATTGTTACTTGAATCTTCCATTTTTGCAGATAAACATGATTTTGAAGCAGTATGGACGCCTGAACGTCACTTTCATGAGTTCGGTGGGAAGTTTCCTAATCCTGCGATAACCAGTGCTGCTATAGCAGCTGTCACTCAAAAAATCCATATTCGAGCGGGCAGCATTGTCTCCCCTTTACAAGACAGTTTGCATATCGCTGAAGACTGGGCCATGATTGACCAGCTTTCCTCTGGTCGAGTAGGAGTATCTTTTGCATCAGGATGGCATGTAGACGATTTTAGCTTGGCACCGGAACGATTTGAGAACAAAGAGGAACACATGTACAAACAAATAAAAGAAGTCAAAACATTATGGTGTGGTGGAGAGATTAGTAGAATCAATGGATTAGGTCAAACCACATCACTGCGTGTATATCCCAAGCCTGTTCAGGAAAACTTGCCGATCTGGATCACATCTGCAGGAAATCCAGATACATTTCAGAAGGCTGGGCAAATAGGTGCTAACGTACTTACACATCTACTAGGACAAGACTTGGAAACGTTAAGGAGTAATATCGATATTTACAGGAAATCCCTGTTGGAATCGGGGTTTTCTCCAGATACAGGCAAGGTAACTCTGATGATCCATACTTACTTGGGTGATGAACTTGAGGAAGTAAAGAAAATAGTTAAAGAGCCGTTTTGTAACTATTTGCGTTCTAGTGCCGGACTTGTTCAAAGATTGATTGATAAACTCCACGAGGATTTTAACATTGAGTCAGAAGATGAAATGTATGAATTTGCTTTTGAACGATATTGGAATAAAGCAGCATTGTTTGGAACGGTAGAGACATGTCGAGTCATGGTAGACGAGCTTGTTCATATCGGAGTCAATGAAATTGCAAGCCTGATTGATTTTGGAATTGATTCTGTAAAAGTCTTGGAAGGGTTAGAACGATTAAACGAATTAAGGATGAAGAGTTTCAAAGAATACGAGAAGCTTCAAGTTCATAAGGAGAAGATGAGACCCATTAATTATTTTCAAACCACTCCTTCTCGGCTACAACATATTATAAATGATTCATCATCACACGAATTTTTAAAATCTCTGACAACAATCATTATTGGCGGAGAAGCATTTCCAGTGGAAATGTTCCACAAGCTCCGCCATATTACGGATGCAAGAATCGTAAATGCTTATGGCCCTACGGAGACAACAATCTGGTCGGCGTTACTGGATGTGGAGCAGAATAAGCGTGATTTTATACCGATCGGGGACCCATTACCCGGCGAAATGATCTATGTGGTAGATGAAAAACTCAGACCTTTGCCCCCTTACATTCAAGGTGAAATTGTAATTGGTGGAGGTGGAGTTTCGAGAGGTTACTTGAACAGAGAGCAACTAACGAACGAAAAATTTATTTACCTTCCTTCTGACCTGCGACAACAACAAGGAAAGGTCTTTAGAACTGGAGATCTTGGAGTCATACGGTCCGATGGATCGCTTGAATACCTCGGAAGAAAAGATAATCAAGTGAAAATTTCTGGATATCGCATCGAGTTGGAGGAAATAGAAGCTTTCATCCGTGCGATTGAGGGAGTTGTGAAAACCGTTGTGTTCGAAGGTGAATTCCAGGAAGGATCAGATGCAGTGTTGCACGCCCTAATTGTTGTTCAACCACCTCTTAACAAAGACTATATTCGTGAAATATTATATCGGCAGTTACCACGGTATATGGTTCCAAGGAACATTGTTCTCGTTGATGATATCCCCCTCAACACAAGTGGCAAAATTGATCGGGGTGCAGCAAAAAAAATGGATTTGCGGCAATTTTATGTGGAGGAAGAGAACGTTCTTCCCCAAAGTGAGGAAGAAATATTAGTCGCTGAAGTCTGGAAGCAGGTTCTTGCCCGTGATGAAATCAGTATTTCTGATGACTTTTTCTCACTCGGTGGAGATTCTATCAAAGCTATGCGTGTTGTAGCACTATTGAAGAAAAAAGATTATGAGATTGATGTGAAAGATATATTCCAACGCTCTACCATTAAAAGTCTCATTGCGAGCAAAAACAGTATTGGACGGAGTACGATACCTAGCGTAGATACTGGCAAAAAAGTGCCTTCCAGCAAGCGGAGAAGTCATTATCAATATGGTCAATTAAATAATGAGCAATTGCAACAGGTGGAACATATCATTCAAGAAAATAAAAAAATGGGAGGTTCACATCCATGAGTGATGTTCAAAGAATAGATGTTGTCCCCCCAATACAGGCAGGATTGATGTTCCATCTTATTAACGATGAACTCCTGATGGGACATATATTGAACAGTTTGTTGTTCAGATCGAGGGACTGTTCCAATACGATAAATTTATAGAGGCTTTGCACGGCATCACGAAACGGTGTGAAGTAATGCGAACTACTTTCTTACATGAAGATCTTGATCAAGTGGTAAGGATAATCAGGAAGGAAGGATTCACAAGAGTGAATCACATGGATGCTTCCAAACTGGAGGGAGACGATGTTGAAAACCTCTTATGTAAGCTGCTGGTTGAAGACCGTACAAAGCCTTTTGTGGTATCAGAAGAAGCGCCCATACGATTTTCTATCCTCTCGACTAGCGACAACTCATTTAAACTGATTTGCAGTTATCATCATATACTCATTGATGGTTATTCCTTCAAAATTTTGTTGAGGGATCTTTTGGTTAATTATGACAATGTGTTGCATGCCCGTGGAACGGATATCCAGCTGTTGGGTATGCCAGATGCCCATTTCATTCAATGGTTGAATGAGCAAGATTGGATGGGAGCATCCGATTATTGGAATTCTTATTTGGCCAATTACGATTCCAATTATTCAATTCCAAAGAGAAATTATCAAGATGTTATATCCGAGTATAAAGAATTGAAACTTGTAGTTGATCCAGAATTGTTCAAGAACTTAAAAACCGTTGCTGCTGCATATCGTGTAACGATTAACGTAGTGTTCCAAGGAATATGGGCAATGATGTTACAACGATACGCTAATTCGGAGGACGTTGTATACGGATTGGTCACTTCACTTAGAGATCCCGGAATTGAGAATATCGAACATGCCTTAGGGGTATTCTTAAACACGATTCCAATGCGAGTGATATCAACCTCAAATACAACTCTGGTAGATTTGCTTAGAAACATTCAAAATGACATGTTCAAATCGAGAGAGTTTTCATATTATCCGCTGCACCAAATCCAGGGGGAAAGCGAAATTTCTCAGGATTTAATTGATCACATCTTAATTTTTAATAATCATGGGGATATTCCTGCTGAGGATCAACTTTCTTATGATCTGAACGATCAAATTACAGGAATGAATGTGAGTAATGTGACATTTGCTTCAAAATCACACTATCCATTAGAAATGATATTTGATATATATACTAACCATGCTGAGCTATCCATTATTTATGATCATAACCGTTATGATTCGGAGTTGCTCAACTTGTTTAAAGGCCACTTCCTTCGAATTGTCCAATTGGTAGCTGACCAAAAAACGGAATTGATCAGAGATTTTGATATGTTGACTGCTGAGGAAAAAGGGAAGTTATTGAGTAGGCAGGAGCTTACTAGCATGCCGGAGTTCTCATCCGTTTTTCATATGTTTGAACAACAGGCTAATGCTCATCCTAATGAAACTGCTGTAGTCAGTATACAACGGACTATGACCTATAGAGAACTTCTAAGGGAATCAACCAATCTCTCCAATGAAATGATTTCAATGGGGTTGCCTAAGGGAACGGCAGTGGGTTTGTTGTTTGATCGTAATGAATGGTTCATCATTGGTGCTCTGGCAATATTAAGATCTAACTTACGTTATGTTCCTTTGGATCCGGAAGCGCCTGAAGATCGAAATCTATATATTATGCAGGATAGCGGTATTCAATTATTGCTTTCGGAGAAGAAACTATGGGAAGCACAAGACAGGAATTATGAAGGAATGAACTGTCTGTTTATTGACAAAGCTTCCCTTTCCGATTCGGACCAAAAACCGAGCGCTTTAACTTATCCAGTTCTGTCTGATGACGGAGCTTACATTATCTACACTTCCGGAACAACAGGAAGGCCCAAAGGGGTTGAGATGCAGCATAAGAGTATTATCAACCTAGTAAGAGGTCTATCTCTTGAAATATATGCACCCTTTGAGAAGAAACTAAATGTGGCTCAGCTTGCGCCATTTTTCTTCGACCAATCCATAGAGGAGATTTTCGGTTCTTTATTGCTTGGTCACACCCTATTCGTTGCGACAAACGAAGAACGTTTGAATCAGGAGCAATTACTTCACTTCCTTGATAATCATGCAATTCAAATGATGAATGGCAGTCCTAGTTATATCAGATCTGTTCTTTTTGAAAACAAACAACCACGATTTTTGCGCCGCTTATTAATTGGTGGTGAAAAGGTGCCTCATCAGTTGCTGGAGGACTTGTTTCAATTATACGGGCAGGAAGATCTGGAAGTATTTAATGTATATGGTCCAACGGAATGTTGTGTGGATGCAACGTACTACAAAGTAAACCTGAATGAGATCAAGAGTTGGCAAACTACGCCTATCGGTAAACCAATGATGAATAAAACGGCATATATTCTGGACAAATATGATCGTTTGCAGCCAGTTGGCATTTCAGGAGAACTCGTAATTGGAGGAGAGGGCCTCTCCACGGGTTATATACGCTTGCCGGATATGAGCCGGTCCAGATTTGTGCCGAATCCTTTTTTGCATAATGAACACATGTATCGTACAGGAGACCAAGCTAAATGGTTATCGAGCGGTTATATTGATTTTTTAGGCCGTAACGATCGAATGGTAAAGCTGCATGGTTATCGAATTGAATTGGAAGAAATCGAAAAATGTCTGTTATCTCATAATGCTATAGAAGAAGTCGCTGTCTTATTGAAAGATACCGAAGATCGAAAATTTCTATGTGCATTTGTTGTTGTTGTTGTAACTGAGGGGAAAAAGATATTGGACCATGACTTGAAACTATGGGCCTCACGGACTTTACCTCCTTATATGGTGCCAACAAAAATAGTCTTTTTAGAGGAGTTTCCTCTCTCTGATCGTGGTAAGGTGGAACATCATCTACTAGAGCGAATGAATGTAACGGGTGGTAGTTCAGAACAAGTTACTCGAGATCCTGAAGTGATGAAAATCATTCATCTATGGGAGGGGATTTTTAAGTTTGAGGGCATTGGGCCACAGGATCACTTTTTCGAGCTTGGAGGGCATTCTCTATATGCGGCTAACTTCATTTCTAAGTTGAAAAAAGAAATGGGAATCAATGCAACACTCAAAGAGTTATTTCTATATCCTACACCCGCCGATTTTGCAAAATTAATCAAACACAAACTTGTTCAGGGTTCCTCTGTTGAAGAACTCGAACCGATGTTTGAAGCAACGTCTACGCAATATTCGTTGACACCTGCTCAGACACGTATGTTCCTAATGCACCAAATGAACATGAACAGTACAAAGTACAATATCTCTGGGAAATTTAGGATTAATAAACCGTTGGATACTAGTAGGCTTCGGACTTGTTTTCATCGTTTGTTGAAAGAACACGAGATTCTAAGAACACGCTTTTCGGTCGAGGATGGGACCATCATGGCAAGCATATTGCAGGAGTGGAATTTCAATGTACATGTGTGGCAATCTGAGCCAGCTGATGACGAATGGATAACAAGTTTTGATTTGAATGATGCTCCTTTGCTGCGAGTCTCTGTTTTTGAAGTAACCGAAGAGTGCTTTGACTTATTTATTGATATGCATCATATCATAACTGATGGCATATCAAACTTGAATTTAATCAATCAATTCATTCTTTTATATGATGGCAAGCCTGTAGAAGCAAATTACAGCTCTTATAAATATTATGCCTTATGGTTTGAAAGTTATATGAAATCGCAGAAATCTCGGGACGATCAGGCGTACTGGTATGGAAAACTAGAGGCTGAACGAACAGATTTTACTTTATTACCTGACTACTCAAGAACATCGGAACAAGATGGAAAAGCCGAGACTGTTTGGATTGAACTGAACGCTGCGATGACTGCTTCACTTCGAGAATTGGCGAAGGGTCAAGACGCGACCTTATTTAGTGTATTGCTGGCCGCTTATAACGTGATGATATACAAGTATAACGGACAAGAAGATGTATTATTGGGTACAGCTGTGTCAGGACGGACTCAGCCCGGCTTTGAAGAAAGTGTGGGCTTATTTGTAAACACCATCGCTTTAAGGAATTACCCATCTGGTGGGAAGACATTTACCGATTTTTTGAATGAAGTAACGGATTCATTAATGAATGATCTTGAACACCAGGATTATCCGTTTGATCAGCTTGTTGACGATCTCTCAATCAAGAGGGAGCGATCCCGCAATCCTATTTTTGACGTCATGTTTATTATGCAAAATAGGACACATGCAGACAATCAAATGAATGAACATGATGATATTGTTGAACACGTCGTTCCGAGCGGTGATGCCAAATTCGACTTACTGATCGAAGTGTTCGAACATACAGATGACATGTTAATTAAACTTGAGTTTAATAGCAGTCTGTATACAAAAAATACGATTGAAAAACACGGTGAATATCTCGTTCATTTAATTGCAGATATCTTGTCAAAGCCTCATGAGAAAATTGCTAATCTTAACTTTATGAGACAAGTAGAGGTGGACGAGATCATCCATGCGTTTGATCGTACACAGATGGAATTCCCTGTTGGCAAGACGATTCAGCATCTTTTTGAACAACAGGTTGCAACAGTACCTGACCATATTGCTGTTAACGATCAAGTAGAAGCGCTTACGTATCGTCAACTGAATGAACGTAGCAACCAAGTGGCCAATGCTTTACTAAACAGGGGCGTATCTGCTGGGCATTTCGTTGCCTTGCATATGGACAGATCTATCCATGCGATCGTCAGCATATTAGCCATCCTAAAGGTCGGGGCAGCATATGTCCCCATTAATACGAAGTATTCCGATGATTTGATTCGTTACATTATGGAAGATTGCGGAGCAGAATTTGTTATCGCTGACTTACCATCTGACGTATGGGATGCACTCGATACATCCGGAAAGAAAATAAGCTTGAGTGATCTGGTTGAGATCTATGAGACCGGAGATACAACAAATCCGGGGATAGCCCTTACACCTGAACATCTCGCATACCTAATCTATACATCTGGAACTACAGGCAAGCCTAAAGGAGTTATGATCACGCACGCCAATATCGTTAGATTGTTTGAGAATGAAGCGCCGTTCTTCCCATTTCATGAGCAGGAAGTCTGGACCCTTTTTCATGCATTGAGCTTTGATTACTCAGTATGGGAAATGTACGGGGCTCTTCTAAAAGGTGCCAGATTGGTCATTGTTCCAAACGAGGCTGTGTACGATAATCGTGAATTTTTGGAGTTGCTAATTCGGGAGAAGGTAACCGTGCTTAACCAGACCCCGGGAGCATTGTATGCATTAATTAAGGTCATTTTGGAGCAAGACGTGGATCTGCCTTTGAGATATGTTATTTCTTCAGCAGAAGCGGTTCACCCGATAAGATTGCTTGCTTTTCATGAAGCTTATCCCGAAATAAATATCTTAAATATTTACGGGATCACGGAAACAACCATTTTTACAACATATAAGGAACTTCGACATGAGGAGATGGCTAAGGATAATCGGAGTGTTGGAAGACCAATTCCTACTCTAAGCACGTATTTGCTGAATAAAGATGGACAGCTTTCTCCACAAGGTGGAATAGGCGAACTTTATGTGGGTGGAGCAGGTGTGGCAAGAGGTTATTTGAACCGAGAAGAACTGAACCAAGAGAGGTTCCTGGACAACCCATTCGCTGCGAACCAAAAAATGTACAGGTCCGGAGATTTAATGCGTATGTCGTCTGCGAAGGAGCTTGAGTATGTTGGTAGAATTGACGATCAAGTGAAAATAAGAGGATACCGCATAGAGTTATCAGACGTTGAAGAAAATTTAATGACGTATCCTGATATTGACGAAGCTTCGGTTCTGTCCTTGGGAGAACACCCAAATAACTACTTGTGTGCTTTTTATGTTTCGCAGAGCCAGCTGCCAATCGAGGAGCTGAAAAGTCACCTTAACCAAAAACTTCCTTCTTATAGTGTGCCCTATAAATACGTACATCTAAATACCTTTCCCCTTACATTAAACGGGAAAATAGATCGTCGAAAGCTGATTGAGTTAGCCGAATGTATGGAAGCGAATCCCATAACTCTACCAAGGAACGAAATGGAAATGAAGATATCCGTTTATTGGTCTGATCTCTTGGAGAAGCAGGGATTCGGGATTGAGGATGATTTCTTTGAATTAGGCGGAAATTCGTTACAAGCTATGCAGTTGGCGGATTTCTTGCAGAAGGAATATCAGATCTACTTCACAATCAAAGATGTATTTGATAATCCAACGATTGCTTCGTTATCAAATGAAGTTGCTAAATCGTCCAGAAGGAACAGAGAGAATCTTATAGCGACGAATGTAATTACCGGAGCTCGGTATCCATTATCTTTAGCCCAAAACAGAATATTTCTACTGAGTCAACATCCTAACATCGGGATGTCGTATAACATTGTAAGTAAGTTCGATTTGTTTGGGGCATTTGATTTTTCACGCCTTGAATCTGCTCTCAAAACAATCATAGAGCGGCATTCCGTATTGCGTTACCGTTTTGGATATCACAAAGGCATGCCTGTGCAGTTTATGGGAGATTACGATAATTTTTTATACTGGTTTGATTCGACAATCGAAACGCGAGATCAGTTGATGGCTCAGTTTTTGCAGCCTTTCGATGTTGTTGGGGAAGAACCACTCTTCTCGGTAGCAGTAATACGGATAGAGAATCATCATCATGTATTGGTTATAAATATTCACCATCTGATCAGTGATGGAATCTCTATGGGGATTTTGGAACGTGAGCTGGTGGCGTTGCTTAGGGGAGAAACATTGCCATCCATTGAATACCAGTATCATGATTATGTGAATTGGGAAACGGATCGTTACAAGCGACAAATGTTGGACATTGACAAAAACTATTGGCTTACGACCTTCAGCGATTTTAAGCCTACCATTGCCTTGAATACAAATACTCATGTTCAGTCCTTTAGAGGCGGAGCGGTTTCATATAGCCTGCCCCAATCCCTCCTCGAAGACTTGACAGCTTTATCAAACGACAAGAAAACAACCTTATTTAATGTACTGCTTACCTTATACAAATGTACCTTGCATTTGCTATGGGGATCTGAGGATATCGTTGTAGGAACACCAGTCTCAGGCAGGGTGGAGCAGGAATTTTCCGATACCATGGGCATGTTTGTTAATACATTACCTGTACGCAGCAAGCCACATGGAAGTATGAACTATAATGACTATTTGAATCAAATAAAAATGATTATGCAGGAGGCATTGAAACATCAGCTCTATCCGTTGGATAAGTTGGTGGAAGAGCTTGGGATTGCTACTGTTCCGGGACGATCACCTTTATTCCGTTTCATGTTTGCTTATGAAGTGTGTCGGCCTTCTGTGTTCTATATTGACGAATTGAAGATCGTCGCTAATGAGACTATGGATGATGGCAGCGCCATGATGGATCTTACATTTGGAATCTTGGAGAGCCCTACAGGGACGGAAATTCAGGTCGAATATGATACCTCCCAATTCAGCAAGGATATGGTCCAATATGTAGTTGAAACTTTTGTTGAGATTGCGAGCCAGGTTCGAGATGATCATGATATTAAATTGAATCAGATTAAAATTAAGCAGCAGAACGAGAGTGAAGGCGAATGGAATACGCAGCAATTCGAGTTTGATTTTTGATCAACTGACCTACTGTAATGTAACAGTCGTCGGCAATATGATTGTCGACGACTAATCAAATGGGAGAAAGCGAGTGATAATGGTGCCTACTGAAAAGAACGTAGATGAAGCAAAACAGTTTTGGGATAACGTGCTGGGGAACGAATCATATCCAGCTACGGATATAACCATGCGAGTACACCCGTATGCCTTGTCAGAAGGACAAGGATTGGTTCGAAGAACAATGGATCAACAGACAGTCGAGCTTTTGAAACAAAAATGTAAACATAATGATTCATTAATATTTACTTATCTTCTAACCATATGGAATACGATGTTTGGTCAGTATACAAGAAGTAGACGTACCGCCGTTGGTATTCCTAATATGAAATCTAATTACAGAATCCCTCAAGTGAGCCTGACGTTACCTTACTTTCAAGAATGGAAGGCCGAGACTAGTTTAAAAGAAATGTTGATCGAGGCCAAAAGTAAACTGGATACTTTGTATGAACATGCGTCAATTCCTCCATTCGTTGAAAAAAATAATCAGCCAATGGACACACTGTACAACGTAATTATCGGCTATGAACCTCTTCATGGAAGCAACAGCATAAATAGTCTCTCACAACAGTATCCGATCGTTCTTTGGATGAGTAGCGCGTTGGATGAATTCGCAATAAGCGCAGCTTATCAAGCCGATTTTAGTGAAGAGCAAGTGCGAGCGATGTTGCGTCATTATGAACAACTACTTTGTAATTCACTTAAAGGTTCATCGGACGTCAGAATAAGTGAACTGTCAATGTTATCGCAGGAAGAACATACACAAATAGCATATGTGTTCAACGAAAGAAAAATAGTGGAGGAACCAGAATTACCACTACATAAGTTGTTTGAGAAGTATGCTCTTAGGTTTTCTCAGCGGAGAGCCGTACAAGATTCAAATGAAGCATTAACTTACGAACAGCTGGCTGAACGCTCAGATCATATCGCTTATGCTTTGCTGGCTCAAGGCTTGAGACCAGGAGAGGTAGTTGCTTGTATCTGTGAACGATCTGTTAATACCGTTTCCAGTTTGTTGGGGATACTTAAAGCGGGTGGCGTTTTCTTACCCATTGACCCGTCATCTCCAGCAGGAAGAGTGGAATACATGTATAAAGATAGTGGGGCTAGAATGGCTCTTGTCTCGGCAAAAATGGTCTCCAAAACGGAGCAATTTGAATCTAAGATCCTAATCATAGAGGATGTAATACAGTTTGCTTGTGAAAAAAATCAAGAATTCCCCTCTGTTCCTGTTCATCAAGGTGCATGCATTATATACACATCTGGAACTACAGGAGAGCCGAAGGGCATTTTGTTTGAACATCAGATGTTAATACATCACACTAGTGCTTATGGTAAATATGTTGTTTCATACGAAGAGCCTAAACATATTGGTTTGATTGCACCTTACTTTTTTGATGCTTTTTTGGAAGCTGTATTCTATGGTTTGTTTAACGGACATACCCTCATTGTCATATCTGAAGAAACTCAACGAGACGGTAGATTATTAATGGAATACTTAGGGGATAACGAAGTTCATATGTTGAATTGTACACCTACACATATTCGCATATTAATGTCTTGTCCTCCTCATTTATTTCAGAATTCCCATTTAGAATTACTTTTAATTGGGGGAGAGCCTTTAAAGGAATCTTTAGTTCATGAGATTCGAGAAAATTTTAGACAAAATGCGCCAAACATTATTAATTGTTATGGACCAACAGAATGCTGCATTGAGGTAACGGCTTATAACGTGGTTGAGACATCAGACTTACCGGGGAACGCCATCCCTATAGGTAAGCCTATCAAAAACGTTGGTGCATACATTCTTGGGCCGAACAATGAAATTTTGCCTGTTGGGGTCATAGGTGAACTCTGCTTTAGTGGAGACAAACTGGCTAAAGGGTATATCGGAAAACCTGCGGAATCTGACAGGGTCTTCATGCCTTCGCCATTTGTATCAGGTGAATCATTGTACAAAACCGGTGATTTAGCGATGTGGCTCGCTGACGGTAACATTGTATTTATTAAACGCATAGATTCACAAGTCAAGGTCCGGGGTAATCGAGTTGAACTCAACGAAATTGAATGGGTTCTTCAACAGCATAGCCAGGTTAATGAAGCGGTGGTATTACATCAGAATGAGGAACTTTTTGCGTTCCTTGTTATGAAAGATAACTCTGCATTGATGGAGCTTGAAAAGGGAATTAAAGGAAAACTTCCATCATATATGCAACCTAAAAGCTTTACATTGTTAGAGTCTTTCCCCACAAATGCCAATGGAAAGTTAGATAAAAAGGCGTTATACCCGTTGGTGAAATCAGAAGTTTCGGATAATGGGCGTTCAGAACTCATAACAAATACCGAGAAAGTGCTTGGAACGATATGGAAGAATGTACTGGATATCGAAACCGTAGGCAGAGAGGATCACTTCTTTGAGCGGGGTGGACATTCTCTAAGTGCAGCTGTATTGAGCGGTCAAATATATAAACAATTTCAGACAAATGTATCGATTAAACAATTGTTTGCGACACCTGAGCTGTATCATTTGGCCAAGTTTATTGATGACAGCGAAAAGGAGCAGAATACCCCAATATTGCCGGCTCCTGTGGCAGCGTTCTATCCATTATCGCTGGTCCAAGAGAGACTATTCACCTTACACTCAGCCCATCCTGATAGTACGGCATACAATATGCCAGGGATCATTGAAATAAAAGGTGCTTTGGATCGTCAGCGGTTGGATATGGCCTTGGAAAGAATAATTCAGAAGAATGAAATACTCCGAACCAAGTTTGAGGTGCATGATTACGAACCTGTTCAGCGTATCTTGGATATTACCAAGTTCAGTTTAGACTGGCATCAGCTTAACTATGATAAGCTTCAATCTTTCATTGATTCATTTGTGAAGCCCTTCGATTTGGCGAATGCTCCGCTATTCAAGGTAAGTGTGGTCGAGTTGGATAAAGATTGGTTCTATGTACTGTTTGACATGCACCATATTATCGCAGATGGACGAACCTTCGAGATTTTAGTTCAAGAAATATTTGATTTTTATAATGGCACAGATGTTCCAGAAAAAACGATCCAATACAAAGACTTTGCATATTGGGAGAAAGAGCATACGAATAGCTCCGAGTACGTCCATTTGAAGGATTTTTGGATGAAATACATGGGTGGAGTTCTTCCCCAATTGTCTTTACCTTATGATTATGATCGTAGCGAACATCAAACGTTCACAGGCTCCGTATGTTTCAAGGAGATCAAAGGCGAGACCGTACACATGCTTAAACAGCTTTCCAAGAAAAATGAGACCACGATGTTTATGAATATCCTTGCTGCTTACTATGTATTATTGAACAAATATTCAGGAGATCAGGAATTTATCGTAGGAACAACTTCATCTATACGCGATGATAGCAATCTGGATATGGTTATGGGACCGATGATTAATGCCATACCTATTCGGCAAAACGTTGATCCCGAGGTTACATTCTCGAAGTTGCTAGATCAGGTGAAGGAAAACGTGGTGAATGTATATGAGCATAAGAGCTATCCATTCCACCAACTGGTAGAAAATATTTCATTTGATCGGATGAACAATCAGAATCCTATATTTAATACCATGGTCATTATGCATCAGTTTAAGGAAGACTTTGATACCGTAGTCGAAGAGATGACGATCAAACCTGTAGCATTCGAAAATAAAACTTCAAAGATGGATCTTTCATTGGAGTTAACAGAACATCAAGATAGCATGACAATTTGCTTTGAATATAACACGCAGTTATTTGCTCAAAGCACTATAGAGAGATTAGCCAATCATTTTATTGAACTTTTAGATCGTATTGCGCAAAAACCTGATGAATGTATCAAAACATATAGCCTTCTTTCTACAGATGAGCAAAATTGGCAAATCTACGAATTGAACCGTAACGAAGTTTCATTATCATTCGAGAGACCAATACATCATCTGATTAGAGAGCAGGCAAGGATAAATCCTGAACGAATTGCAATACGAGAAGGAAATGAAACATGGAATTACAGGGAACTGATGCAGCAAGCTGATGCTTTAACCAATCATTTGGTAATGAGGGGCGCTAGTGCTGGGAAAATTGTCGGCATCATGATGGAAAGATCCTCTGCATTGATTGCAAGTATTTTGGCGGTGCTTCAAACGGGAGCAGCCTATTTACCAATAGATCCAATGTATCCTGAAGAGAGAATCAGTTACATTTTGGAAGATAGTCAATGTTTTGCATTAATTAGCGATAAACCTGTTGAGAAATTAGTAGGTGAGTGCAAATTCAACTTGATTGTAAATTCAGAATTGGAACCTTTCGTGGAAACTCAGTGTGATGCTATACCCGAAATTAACATTCTCGAACCAGCGTACATCATTTATACATCAGGTTCTACTGGACAACCCAAAGGCGTAATGATTAGTCACCGGTCATTGTTGAATTATTCTTTATGGGCTGCCAAGGTGTATGTAAGCGGAGAAAAGGATATCGCCTTCCCTTTATATTCTTCAATCGCTTTTGATTTGACGATTACCACTTTATTTACACCATTGATCACAGGAAATAGCATTGTCGTATACAACGATCCACCCGAGGAGTCTCTCAAACGGATCATTCAGGATAACTTGGTCGATATTATCAAATTAACTCCGTCCCATCTGCGGCTAATGAAAGAAATGGAACTTGAGGGCAATCGCATTAAACGTTTCATTGTCGGGGGAGAAGCTCTGGAAACCAAGCTAGCTCGTGATATTGAGTCGATATATGGTAAGGGTACAATCAAAATATATAACGAATATGGTCCAACCGAAACAACCGTAGGTTGCATGATCTGTGAGTTGGAGTCTGATTACGATTCACCATTCGTTTCTATAGGTGTGCCAGCGGACAATACAAAAGTCTATGTTTTGGATAAGTATCTCAATCCTTGTCCTTTAAGCGTGATTGGAGAATTGTATATCTCCGGATTGGGAGTTGGGATGGGGTATATTGGAAAAGAAGAACTCACAAGAGAGCGCTTCATTCCAAATCCATTTGAAAACGGAGAATGGATGTATAGAACGGGGGATTTGGCCAAGTTAATGCCGGATGGCAATCTTGCATATGTGGGTAGGATAGATACCCAGGTCAAAGTAAGAGGATATCGGATTGAACTAGGCGAAGTGGAGCATTATTTGAATCAGAACCCAAATATTAAGGAGTCAGTAGTATTCGTTGAGAATGATTCTATTGGTGGATATGCATTAATAGCTTGTGTAGTACCGACTAAATCGAACTCTCCCGATGTACTGAAAAACGTTGAAGAAGAGTTGCAATTGTATTTACCCCGGTACATGATACCGGACCAAATATATATTATGGATGAAATTCCGTACACTTTAAATGGAAAAGTGGATCGTAAAGCTCTCGCCAGAAAACAGATTTCCACCAATCTTAAAACGAAGGAAAGCACAGATATCTCTGATCCAGAACGTATGGATACGTTGACAACAGCATTATCTGAAATGTGGGCTCCTTTATTAAATATTTCGGAGATAAGCATCAATGATAATTTCTTTGATCTAGGGGGGCACTCGCTTAAAGCAATCATGCTCCTTTCCAGAATCAAAAAGAAATTCGAAGTTGAGATTAGTTTGGAATCGTTCTTTGCCAATCCAACGATTGAGATGTTATCGGAACTTGTTGTGAGCCGCCAAAAACCAGTTATTCCAGCAATTAAACCTGTCGAGAACCAAGGTCATTACCCGTTGACATCTGCACAAGTGAGATTATATTTTCTTCAACAATTCAATAATGGAACCGTTTATAACATCGTTGAAAGCTTTGTTATTGAAGGTAACTTAGAGAAGGAAAAGTTCGAGTTTGCCTTGAGAAAAATGATTGAACGACACGAAATTTTACGAACCAGTTTTCATTTTACAGAACAGGATGGTTTGGTACAAATTGTTCATGATCCAGATCGTGTTCAACCACTTTTGGAATGGTGCAACTCGGCGTTGGATATCTCTGAATATGTACAACCGTTCGATTTGTCTGCTGCGCCATTATTTAGAACAAGAGTGGTCCGATTGGGAATTGAGCGCCATGAAATAAAATATGATTTCCATCATATTATTTTTGATGGCATTTCTATGGAATATTTCATCCGTGACTTTGTGAGTTTTTACAATGCAAAACATGAACTTCCTCCACTTAGCATTCAATATCGAGATTATTCCGTATGGCAGGAAGCGTTTTTACAAACGGAAACCTATGCTCAACAGGAGAAGTATTGGTTGGAACAATTGTCTGGAGAACTGCCTGTTCTTGCTTTTCCGACAGATTTTCCAAGGCCAATTGTAAAAAGCTTCAAAGGATCAGCTTTTCGATTCGAGGTAGATTCGTCAGTATCATCCCAGTTTTCACAGTTGTGTAAACGGAACGGAATTACATTATATATGGGACTGATTAGCCTCTTTGGATCGACCCTGTACCGCTACACTCAACAAGAAGATATTTTAATAGGGACACCTCTAGCTGGAAGAAAGCAGCAGGAATTGGAAGGCCTTATAGGGATGTTCGTAAATACGACGGTACTTCGTCTTGCACTTACAGGAGAAATGACCTTTACACAACTGATAGAAGCAGTCAAAAAAAATACTGTTCAGATGTTAGAGTACCAGGATGTTCCTTTTGAACAATTGGTTGAACGTCTCCATGTGGAGAGAGATACTTCGCGTAACCCCATTTTTGATGTTATGTTTGCTTTGCAAAATTATGATGATGGGGGCCTTGCAATTCAAGACTCCATAACGATTGTACCCATAAGTCCAGAAATGGGAAGTTCAAAATTTGATTTGACACTGTTTGCTTGGGAAGAAAATGAACAGATCTCGTTCTGTTTTGAATACAGTACTGATCTTTTCGAAGAACAAACGATTAAACGTCTCTCGACGCATTTTATGAATTTAATGCTTGATGTTATTGAACAGCCCATTGCGCCTATAGCACATTTAAATATGCTTGCAGATCATGAAAAGAGACATTTGAATGTGGATATTCTTTCTAGTGGGAAAGAAACCCAACCAATGACACTCTATCACTGGTTTGAACAGCAGTGTGAGCAGACGCCAGAGGCTGTTGCATTAATTCACGATGACATTCAACTTACGTATTCCGAATTACATCGGCGTACTCAGACGGTGGCCGGAGCGCTTGCTTTAAAAGGAGCTGAAGCAGGAACGATTGTGGGTGTGATGATGGAGCGTTCCTCAGAAATGATTATCTCGATTCTGGCGGTGCTTCAAACGGGAGCAGCTTACTTGCCATTAGATCCCGAATATCCCGATCAGCGTCTGCAATACATGCTGGATGATAGCATGACGGATGTGTTGATGACGGATAATCAAACCAGCACAAAGATGCTTGCAGATTTTCAAGGACAGCGCTTTAACGTGCAGGATATCGAATACGATTATGTATCGGAGACTCTCTCTGGAAGTTATCCGGACACCGAAGCATTAGCCTATGTCATCTATACTTCTGGATCAACAGGAAATCCAAAGGGAGTAAAAGTAAGCCATGCAGCCATTTTTAATACGCTGAAATGGAGAATAAACCATTATTCGTTTGGATTAGGTGATAATACACTTCAAGTACCTTCTTTATCCTTTGATAGTTCTGTAGAAGATATTTTCTGTGCATTATTGTCAGGAGCAACGTTGACATTAATGTCGTCGAAGGATCGATTGGATGTTACAGCACTAACCAAAATTGCAGAACGACATAAAATTACTCATTTTCTGATGGTACCTAGTATGTATGCCGCTATATTGGAAACTAAGCCGGATTTCAATTATCTTAAATCGGTAACTGTAGCTGGAGAATCAGTTCATGCGCATCTCGTAAACAATCATTTTGCATTATTCCCTGACGTGAGGTTGTTTAATGAATATGGGCCAACCGAATGCAGTGTTTGTACTACAGTTCATGAATTCAAGGCAGAAGATACACAAATTCGCATTGGAAAACCTATCGACAACATGGAAGTTTATATCCTGGATAACCATGAAAGAATAGTACCCATTGGAGTACCTGGAGAACTGTATGTAACAGGAAAGGGCCTTTCCAAAGGTTATTTGAATGACGATGTAAAAACGAGTCAACGTTTTGTTCATGTAACCGAATTGCCAAATCAATTATTGTATCGTTCGGGTGACCGGGGGAGATGGTTATCAGATGGTACACTGGAATATTGGGGTAGAACTGACAATCAGGTGAAAATCAGGGGGTATCGGGTTGAACTTGAAGAGATTGAACGCAGTGCAATGCAGATGGACTGTGTTACACAAGCTGCTGCAGTAATGAAGAAAACCGATGACAGCCAACGTCTTGTTCTTTATGTCATCATGGATGCGAGCCAACCAATAGAAGATTCACAATTAAAGAAAGAACTTGCTCAGAAATTACCTCCATTTATGACACCCGAAGATGTGATATTCCTGAATGAATTCCCTCGAACGGCTAATGGGAAGATTGATAAGTTGGAATTGTCCTTACGTGAGGATCTTACGGGTTTGATTGATCGTCAAATGGAGAATGAGTCCTTGAACCAAACGGAGGCTGTTTTGTTTGATGCATGGAATATTGTATTAAGACATCATCATATAAGTAGACACGACAACTTCTTTGAGGTTGGTGGTAACTCGCTCCTGCTAATACAGTTGCATGCCACACTAAATGAAGCATTCTCGGGATTGTTGACGATTACGGATTATTTCACTTATCCAACCATTCGAGAATTGGCTCAATATCTGGATGACACAGTTACGGGTAAGGAAAAGTCCCTAACCAATGTGGCAAGCAGAGTTACTTTGGGAAGCGACCTTGTCGCTATGGGATTATCGGATGGAGCAATGTATCGGGTGATTTTGGCCGAGGAGAAAGTAAGCATTTTGAATGAAATGGCTAAAGGCATGGCTGTGGATATTCAAGATATTACGTTTGCTGTTTGGGTATATATACTGAATCAGTATGCTCAATTGGAGAATATCTCCATTGATTTGGGGGTTTCCGAAGATTCTATCGTGCATTGTGATATTCACTTGCCTGAATTTGAAAGCTTGGAGGAATTGGTGAGCTATCTCTATGAAAAAAGACATGATTCGAAGTCAAACAAACATGACTTTGAGATGCATTATCCAGATGGAGAAGCCAGTATTTTATATACATGGAAATCGTCCAGTTCCTTGTATCAAAAATACGATATTACATTGTTAGCACAAGAAAATGAAGAAGGACTAACCATTCAATTTATCGGCAACTCCAGAATACGTGAGCAAACAATACAAGAGATTACCGAACTGTACGTCGCTATGATATCGGCTGTTTGTGACCAGGTTTCTAACAACACAACAGTTTGAGGAGGGGTTATATTGACAATTGCAGAAGAGAACACTCGTAAGTTAGTGATTACATCGACTTTTGAATCGGACCCTATTGTGCCGCATATGGAATGGTGGGCAGAAAGAATGTTACCTTTCAAACTGAACGTTACGCTCCATAAGCAGCGGATGTTGCCTGATTTGTTATACCCTAGAAGTCAGTTCATGAACTCATTCGATTATCGCGTTGTTTTTAATAGATTTGAGGATTGGATTCGTGACGATGACCACATGATGGAACCACAAAAATGCGAAAAGTTAGAGTATGCCTTTAAAGAAACATTAAATGCTATTGAGAGTGCCTCCCAAAAGGAGGCGCTCATCGTAGCCATCTTCCCTATATCCACCGAAGCAGGTTTAAGTAACACGCTATTTAGCTATATTACAGAGTTGAACCAACGATGGAGAGATGCTCTAAGTGGCATTTCCGGTGTTCACCTTGTGGATTTTGAACGCAGCCAAAAATTGTATGTCATTGAGAATCCGTTCGATTATGTCAAGGATAATCTGGCGCAGATGCCATTCTCCCAGTCGTTTGATGCAGTAATGGGGGCTTATCTCATAAGACAATTGCACGCTTTGAATAATCAGAAATTCAAAGTCATTGTCCTAGACTGTGATAATACATTATGGGAAGGTATATGTGGTGAAAACCAGTTAAATGTAGGAATAGATATGCCGTTCCAATCACTTCAGCAGACCATGATTTCCAAAATGGAAGAAGGCATGCTCTTGTGCATAACCAGCAAAAATAACGAATCAGATGTGTGGAATGTGTTCGAAAACCATAAGGATATGTTACTGCAAAAAAAACATTTCGTAAGTTGGAGGATTAACTGGAAGAGCAAGGCAGAAAATATTCGCGAGATTGCCCAAGAGTTGAACCTAGGAATGGACAGCATCATTTTCATAGATGATAGTCCACATGAGTGTTTAGAAGTTATGAATCAACTGCCTGAAGTTTTGACTCTAAAACTGCCAAAAGATAAAATGCAAATTCCTGCGTTTTTATCCCATGTATGGGCATTAGACAAGTTGTTAATTACAAATGAAGACCGAAAACGCACCCAAATGCAGCTGACCAATGTACAGCGGAAAACATTGGAAACAAAGTCGCCAGAAGATTATCTGAATGAACTGGGTCTCCAATTGTATATGGATGTGGCCGACTCTAGTATGATTCCAAGACTGGCACAATTGACTCAACGAACCAATCAGTTCAACTCAACCATTATCCGAAGGTCGGAAAAGGAAATGTATGAATTGATGCAAGATCGGAATTATGTCTGTTGGGCGATTGAAGTTACAGACCGTTTTGGATCATACGGCCTTACGGGGTTAATCATTACTAAAATGATGCATGAAGCATTGATTATTGATACCTTTTTGCTGAGTTGCCGAGTCCTTGGAAGAGGTGTCGAGGTTGCAGTATTCTCTTTGTTGAAAAAGTTTTGCTTGGAACGGCAACTAACCAAAATTGAACTTGTATTGATTAACGGAGATAAAAATAAGGCCATCCATCAATTTATACGAGATAACGATTGGATGGAACATGAGGTAGTGCATGAAGGAGAGCGAGTGATTACGATACCAGTGTCACGTATACCCGATGAAGTAAGCCATATCGTTTGTGTATATGGACAAGGTTTGGACGACGAATACTTGGAGAATGTGGAGCCAGCAAAGGAAACTGAAAGCAAAAGCGAGTGTATCGAATCTGTGGGTGAGTGGGATATATTCATTAATAATGAGAAGGAACTAACTCATGCTGAACAATATATCCCGCTCCTACATAGTCAACCAACTGAGTTGAAATTTTTGCCTATGGAATCCAGGAGAGTAGAGCACGTTCAGCAAGAGGGACTTTCTGAACTTGAAAAATTTGTAGAAAATGCCATGTACAACGTTTGGGGAGAAAATGCTGTTTCTTGGAATGACAGACTTAATCTGAATAGTGAGGAAGTTTGGCATAAGTTTGCATTCCTATCCGAAATCTATCAAAAATTCGGTGTTGTCTTGCCAGAAGAAAAATGGGAAGAGTTCATCACGCGAGGTGATATCATCGATTTTCTCAAATTGGAATTGAGAGGAATGGACCCGTATTATGTATAAAACAATGATTCTTTTTCCCGGTCAAGGAGCACAGTTTACCGGTATGGGGAGAGCCCTTTATGACCATTACCCCATTATAAAAAGAACATTTGATGAAGCAAGTGATATCCTGGATTTTTCAGTGTCTAATCTATGTTTTAGTGGAACGTCAGAACAATTAAAGAGAACAATAAATGCCCAAATTGCTATTTTTGTGTTAAGTGTCGCAGCATACCGTCAACTTCAGAACATGCATCAATTGGCCCCCGAAATTATGGGGGGCCATAGTTTAGGTGAGTATTCTGCGCTTGCATCTTCTGGAGCCGCATCGTTCGAAGACTTACTTCGCGTTGTACATTATCGCGCGCAAGTCATGGAGGAAGTAGCCGACTCGGGGAACGGAGCCATGTTTGCCTTAGAGTACGAAGCAAAAGACTTGCAGCATATTGAACAGGAGTGCGCTGATTTACGCTTAAACGATATGCAGATTTGGATTGGGGCGTACAATTCGGCTAATCAGATTGTGCTGACAGGTAAGAGAAGTGATCTTATGAGTGCAGAGACAAAATGGAAAGAGAGAGGTTATAAGGTGATTCCTCTTCAGGTTTCGGGTGCTTTTCACAGTCCATTGATGCACGAGGCAGGAGAACTTCTTGGAAGGCGTTTAAGAACAATAGAATGGAGCCCTCCACGATGCACAATTATCTCTAATGTAACGGGTCAAGCTTATACGGGCGCTGATTGTATCGTGGAAAACTTGGAAATGCAACTGACCAAACCTGTGTTATGGACAAAATCGATGGAAATGGCCGTTAGGCATGGTGTTACACACCTAACGAGTATGCCGCCTAAAAATATCTTTCAGAAGATGCTTCAATATATGGAAGGTGTAAACGTACATGCACTATCTAGCGTGGATGATTTCGAAAATTATCAAAAGAATGATGAATCAGAAATGTATAACCATCTATTGTCTATTGCAGCTGGTACTCGGAATTACAATAAAGATGTAGCTGAATATGATCGGACAGTTGTGCGAGCATACAAAGAGTTAGAGGCCATAAAATACAGCTTTTCAAGTGCACCGGGAACTGCTGAAGATCGAATCCATCGAGCGGGTCTATTGTTCTTAACGATTCTTGAAAATAAGAAGATACCTATGGAGAGGAAAACAACGATCCTCCATGCCCTCCATCGCAAATATAACTTGAGAATAGAAAGCCAGGGTTAAACATCGAGCCAGAGGAGGAAGCCACGATGATCAAATTGACTGACCTTAATATAAAACCAGCTAACGCCCCACTCAATGAAATGACCATTCAGAAAATGGACAATAAAGACATTGCGATTATTGGGATGGATGGATATTTCCCAGGCGCGGATTCCTTAGATGAATTCTGGGCAAACCTTCGTGAAGGCAAAGATCTGATCGGTGAGTTGCCGGAATGCAGAAAGAAAGATGTAGACGACTATTTAAAGTATAAGGACATCGAGAATCCCCAGTATGTAAAAGCTGGGTTTTTAAATCAAATCGATAAGTTCGATTATCCCTTTTTTGGACTATCGCCAGCTGAAGCAAAAGCAATGGACCCCAATCAACGATTGTTTCTGGAGGTAGCATGGAGAGCTATAGAAGATGCGGGGTATGGAGGAAGGAAGTTGAGAGGAAGCGAAACCGGAGTGTATCTCGGTTTTAGCGGCAACGCTGGAGGGCTATATCAAGATTTTGTGCAGGATATCGCTCCTGAATTAGAAAATGTCGCAGGTAGCCTGAATGCGATCATCGCCAGCCGAATTTCCTACGTTTTGGATTTGAAGGGACCGAGTATGGTAATTGATACCTCTTGTTCATCTTCACTAGTTGCAATTCATACTGCAGTTCGAGCGATAAGAAACGGGGATTGTACGGCCGCTATATGCGGCGGAGTGAATCTGAGTATTTTACCGACAGAAAGTCAAAGCCAGATCGGTATAGAATCCTCTACGTCCCGGGTTCGTGCTTTCGCGGAGGGGGCAGATGGAACCGTGAGTGGGGAAGGAGTAGCTGCCCTTATATTAAAGCCGTTACTTGCAGCTAAAAATGACGGTGACCATATCTATGCGATTATCAAGGGAAGCGCAACAAACCAAGATGGTAGATCCGCTGGAATAACGACGCCTAATGTAACAGCGCAGGAAGAAGTGCTGATTAAAGCGTGGAAAGATGCTCGAATCGATCCGAGTACCCTATCTTATATTGAAACTCATGGGACAGGTACAAAGATCGGAGATCCTATTGAAGTTGAAGCTTTGACAAAAGCAATGAGAAGATTCACAGATCAAAAACAATTTTGCGCCATAGGATCTTTAAAATCTAATATTGGTCATTTGGATGGAACGGCCGGAATTGCAGGAGTTATTAAAAGTGTGTTGTCTTTGAAAAGGAGAGCGATTCCTTCTTCTCTACACTTTGATTCTCCTAATGAACTGATTGATTTTATTAATTCTCCCTTCTACGTGAATCGGGATTTCTCTTTATGGGAAGCAGGTTCCGGCATCCGGCGTTGTGGAATCAGTGCCTTTGGTATGAGTGGGACGAATTGTCATCTTGTCCTTGAAGAGTATGTGGAGAACGAACAAAAGAGTGCAATTATCGAAAAAACAAGTCAAACCTCGTTTGAGTTTTTAACTATTTCTGCTCACAATTACAGTACACTAGTTGAACTGATGAACGCCTATGCTTTGTTTTTGTCTTTAAATCCAGATGTTGACTTGAAAGCGCTGTGTTATACAATTAATACGGGCAGGGGACAGTATGCGGAGCGAGTATTAATTATGTTCCATAATTATGAAGATCTTATCCAGAAATTGGAGTCGATCCGCTTAAATCCGCAAAACAACGAGATGGAGCATGTGTACTATACTAATCCTGCGGCGGAAACGCCGTTACTGTTTCATCCGTTAGCGTTATCTGACTCAGTAAGTACGCTATTGCATAGCTACTTGCAAGGTGACCAGGTTCAGCTTGAAAGTCTGTATGAGAAACCAGTGCATAAAATATCATTGCCTGTGTACCCATTTGAAAGAATTCGATGTTGGTTGGATGTAACAAACCAGCATCCACGGAATAATTCTTCCAATGCAGGAGACGCCGATACGATTCAACAAAAGGTGATCCAAATTTGGAAAGAGGTCTTAGGATACAGCGAAATCAATGTAGATGCAAATTTTTACGATTTGGGTGGAGACTCTATAATTGCTTTGAAAATCATCAATAAATTAAGAGACCAACTTCATATAGATCTTGAAATTAGCCAATTATTAGTGAGTCCGACACTTTACGAGTTCGCAAGTTATATAGAATCACAATGGGACAAGAAACAGATGGTATCCCTCGACCATATTCATCGAACCCATAAAAAAGAAGAATTTATATCTCTTACGTATGCACAGAGAGGGATATACTACGCCCTTCAAAGAACAAAGATCAATACAAGCTACAATATGCCTGGCTCCCTGGACATTTATGGGACCTTGGATGTAGAGAGAGTGGAGCGCTCTCTTCAAGAACTGGTTCTTCGACACAGCCAAATACATGCATCGTTCCACTATATTAATGATATGGCTATGCAAAGGATCGAAAAACACGATTTGGTCATTGAATACTTACATTTGGAAACCCAATCAACCATGGAGTCATTATATAGAAATTTTGTACGTCCATTTGATATTACGAGCGATTTTTTGTTTCGGGTGGCTATAGTAGAATGTGCGGAGACACATCATTGCCTCTTTTTCGATGTACATCACCTTGTATCAGACGGTGTTTCTATGAATATTCTAATGGAGGATTTTGTTGATTTATATCATGGTCGTCCGATTGAATTTAGCAGGTATACCTATGAGGATTATATAAACTGGCAGAAAGGTGAAGAAGGGAAACAGACGCTAAGGAAACAACAGCAGTTTTGGAGAGAACAATTCAAGGACGGAGTCCCTCTTCTTGATATGCCCACAGACTTTAGCCGTCCGAATGTAAGAAAGGGTACCGGGCAAGATTTACGAATGGATATACCCACCTCTTTAATTAGAAAAATTAAGGACATTGCCCATGAGGAGCAAACGACCTCGTATACTGTGTTGCTCTCAATATATGTATTGTTATTGCACAAGTACGCAGGGCAAGAAGACTTGGTTGTAGGTACACCGACTTCAGGGCGATTCCGTAGTGAGTGGGATAGAATTGTTGGAATGTTCGTTAACACGCTTGCACTTCGAATGAAAATAAATAAAGAGAATACATTTAGGGTGTTTTTGCAATCTGTTCGTAAAACAGTTCATGATGCACTCAATAATCAGAGTTACCCTTTTGAACTCTTGGTTGAAGAGATTGATTACTCTACTCCATTAAATCGAAACCCGCTATTCGATACGATGTTCATCATGCAAAACAATAAGTCTAGCATTGGAGATATCGAGGATTTATCATTCATAAGCAAACCTTTTGTCAATAATACTGCTAAATTTGATTTCAAAATGGAAATCTATGAACAAGATGAGCAGATGACGATTGTATTTGATTACAGCACAGAGTTATATCACGAAGCTACTGTGAAAGCATGGTTAGATGATTATATTTTCTTAATAAATCAAACATGCGGAAATATGGATCAACGCATTGTTGAGCTTGAGCTAACGGGAAGTGAGAAAAGTAAACAGACCATGATCAATTTTAATGACGATCTGACCTAGTCATGGGTCATAAGCAGCTACATTGGATTAGAATTCACTTCTGATTGAATCGTTCTCATTGATGTGGAAGTCTCATCGAAGAAACTATGCAGAATGTGTGGAGGGTCATATGTGCGGAATATGTGGAGTATATAACATGCGTTTTAAAGAACAAGTCATCGTTCCAGGTACGTTGGAACAAATGACGCAAGTTCTTCATCATCGGGGCCCTGACGATCATGCTAAATATATTGGGAATCGAGTTGCTTTTGGATTCACTCGCCTTAGTTTGATGGATTGGGAACATGGTCAGCAACCGTTTTTTAATGAAGACGGCACAGTTATTGCTATATGCAATGGTGAAATTTTTAACTATGAGAGCTTGAAAAGCTCCTTACAATCTGAGGGGCACGTTTTACACACAAAATGTGATATGGAAATTATTCCTCATCTATATGAAAAATATGGTATGAAGTTTATGCAATATATAAACGGGCAATTTGCTATTGCATTATATGATTCAGTTCGAGAAGAGATGTATTTGATTAGAGATCAGGCAGGAATATGCCCTGTGTTCTACACGGTGAATAACGATGACTTTATTTTTGGATCGGAGATCAAATCCATCCTCCATCACCCATCTGTGGAAAGAAAAGTAGACTTGGTTGCTTTAGATCAATTACTGACTTTTCCCAGTATTATAGCTCCCAGAACATTATTTCATGGAATTTCCAGCTTGGAAAGCGGACACTATTTACATATTACTGGTAACCGCATGGAGAAGGTTCAATATTGGGATCTCGTTTATCCCAAGTCGCACGAAATAGAAGATTCATTGTGCGAGGAGCAGGATTACATTGAAGAACTGGACCATATTTTTTCCGAGGCTGTTGGAACTCGGCTAACGGCTGACTTCCCGGTAGGACTTTATGTCAGTGGGGGGTTGGATTCTTCCATGATTGCTTTGAAAGCTTCTCAACTTTCACCATCGCCAAGGAAGTCGTTCTCCGTTACATTTGCTGATAAAAGTATGAATGAGTCTATCTATCAGAAGTTAGTTGTCGATGAGATTAAATCGGAACATTTCCAACACGAATTCGATATTCGTGATATCACTAAACATTTGAAAAGTGTGGTTTGGCATTCGGAAACAGCACTTAAGGAGAGTTATAATACAGCGTCCTATATGCTGTCCAAGCTGGTGAACCGTGAAGGTATTAAAGCGGTCTTAACCGGTGAAGGAGCAGATGAACTTTTTGCAGGCTATGTAGGCTATCGGTTTGATCAATTTAATGCCAAAAAGGGGACTCATTCCATCGCTGAAGAGGAGGTTGCCATACGAGAAAGGTTATGGGGGGATGGCAGCTTTTTCTATGAACGGGACTATAGTCAACTGAGACAATTGAAGTTAAGGCTATATGGGGAGAAAATACTTCCTGACATTGAATCCATAGATTGTCTCCGGTATCCTGTAATCTCTAAAGAGAAGATTGCGGATATCCACTTGCTGCATAAACGTTCCTACATCGATTTCAAGTTGAGACTACCGGAACATCTATTGGCAGGTCATGGCGATCGCATGGCATATGCGCATTCGGTTGAAGCACGTTACCCGTTTCTGGATTATAAGTTGATGGAATTTGTCTCCCGAAACTTGCCACCTCACTTAAAGCTTAAAGGGTTTAATGAAAAATATATTCTCAAAGAAATAGCACGAAGTATGGTTCCTAACGAGATTATCAAACGGCCGAAATTCGCTTTTGTCGCCCCCGGAAGTCCCGACTTAATTAGAGAGGCAGACGAGTATTTGATTAACCTCCTCTCTAAAGAGCGATTAACGAAGCAAGGCTACTTCAATCCAGATTTTGTGCATGAATTGGTGGAGCAGTATAGTCGTAATGATTTCAAATTAAACCTCCCTTACGAAAGTGACATACTTATCATTATAATTACTTTTTGTGTATTTTTAGATGTGTTTGATATGCCTGACTTATAAAAGAAATGGGTGATCGGATTGGATGACAAGGTTCGGAATACGATTCAGAACAGAATATCAGAAAGTTTCGCACAATATAAGGACTACTGTGCGGTGGAATATTTAAGTCGTCATATCACGTATTCAGAGTTATATAAGGACATGAATCGAATCACACAGTGGCTACACGTGAACAATGTTGAGAAAGGCACATTTGTTGGTGTGTGCTTCCAGGATCGTTATATGGTAATTGCATCTATGCTTGGAATCTGGCAAGCCGGTTGTGTATTTGTGCCGCTTGATGCAGACTATCCAGACCAAAGATTGTTGTCGATGGCGGTCGCTTCCGATTTGAAATTGGTCATTACAGATTCTATGCTTGGACTTGTTTCACTGGAGCAAGCCGGGCTTAGGGTTCTAACGCTAAATCGAAAGCAATTGGACGATTTGTTATTTTCCGAACCATTGGAATCCGTTCAATATGATGAGGATGATGCAATATATATTTACTTCACATCGGGAACAAGCGGAACTCCCCATGCCATACTCGGTAGAAACAAAGGGCTCACTCATTATGTAGAGTGGGAAACTAGTGAATTCGAGTTATATAGAAAAAAGGTAAGTCAACTCACTTCTCCAGGTCATGATCCATTCTTTAGAGATATTTTAGTGCCCTTGTTATCAGGGGGGACAATCTGCATTCCCGAATCTAGGATGACTCTTCTGAACACGAATCAGTTAATGGATTGGCTAGAAAATAGCGGAGTTCAGTTAATTCATTGTACACCAAGTTTGTTTAAGAACCTGACTGCTTTCAAGCCCAACAGAGAGCATTATAAGAATTTGGAATATATCTTTTTGGCAGGAGAAGAGATCGTTCCGCAAAAGCTGAAATCTTGGTATGAGGCCATTGGAGATCGGGTACAGCTTATTAATCTGTATGGACCTACTGAAACGACCTTGGCTAAATTGTTTTATAGAATCAAACCCCAAGATGTGTATCGAGCTAGTATACCCGTCGGTCAACCTATATCCGGAACTCGTGTCATTATATTGAATGATGATTTGCAGATTTGTCCAGTTGGAACAAAAGGTGAAATCATTATACGTACTCCGTATCGAAGTTTAGGGTATCTCCATGAGGAAGGTCTCAATCGCGAAAAATTTATACAGAATCCTTTTTCAGAGCGCGACAACGATTTGGTTTACAAAACTGGAGATATTGGAAGATCATTACCCGACGGGAATATTGAGTTTTTAGGGCGAAAAGATAGACAAGTCAAAATTAGAGGGCATCGGGTTGAATTAGCTGAGGTTGAGCGAGTGATCATGGCTTCCGGTCTTGTGAAAGACGTCGCTGTTATAGTGAAAGAAGCACCTTCCGAGGAGTTAGTTCTCATTGCTTACGTTATTCCGAATACGGAAATTAGAGCAAATGACGAACCTGTGTATCCATACGAAACCTATATCAGAAAAGTTGAGAACCATTTATTAGAACCAATGATTCCTTCGTACTTTATTGAGCTTTCTAAATTTCCTATTAACGCGAATGGAAAGATTGAGTATTCAGCTTTGCCTGAGCCTGAGATGGTCGAATATGTTTCGCCAGTCGGTCGCTTTGAACAAGAAATCTCCGAGATCTGGACGGAAATTTTGGGGGTTGAATTCATTGGAAGAGAGCATCACTTTTTACATTTGGGCGGAAACTCTATCAATATTATGAATATGATCGCTAAAGTATACGAAAAATACGAGGTGGATTTAACACTGGAAGTTATTTTTGAAAATTCTCGCCTCTCTGATATTGCTCGGTATGTAGAAGCGGAATATGTGGAAAGAAAAGAGGCGGGAGAGGAAGTTAATGGCATTAAAAATCATTAAGGAGATTAAGCCGTTCAACCAATTTTTTTACAAAAGCTGTTTTTATAACGCCCTTTTCTCCGTGCTGGAATGGATGGATAGAAGCATCTATCCACATATTTCTAATGATATTATGTTTTATAGTCAGAACGAAGAAGTGCCTGGCATGCTGGATATGACATATTATCCTTTTCGAGATCCGGAATTAATATTTAAGGAAGAAAACTATGAAGTCTGCACAAGCCGGCAACAAGAAAATATTATAGAATACCTTGTCAGTTCAATACATCAGAATAAACCTGTTATTATATGGGTCGATTGTTTTTATGAAGATATTCGATTGGATATGTATCACAAGGAACATTGGGCCCACACGTTATTGATTGTTGGTTACAACGATGATACGAGGCAGTTTGCTATTATGGAACACTCCAACAAAGAATCCCTAAATTATGGATTGAAATGGATTTCTTATGCCAGTCTTAAAGAAAGCTACGATGCTTTTTTTCAACTGGATCATGCGGATGAGAATCTTATTTCCACCTATAGGTTTGAATCGAAGCAAGAGCCTTTTGTCTCTGATTGGATCGAAACATATGAATACAACATATTTAAACATCGCGCTAAGTACACAGAGGGTATCAAACAAATGGAACAATATTCGGCTTGGTTTGGAGAAAAATGTCTAGAAGAGGGTGAGATACAGGTATATGCCGAGTCCATATTTCTAGGATTTAATCGCATTGTTGCAGCCAAACAAGTAGAGTGTGCGAGGTACTTTTATTTTGATAGTAAAGCAGATCGGCTTCAGACAATAGGAGAAATATTGGACGCATGGAAGAATATCCGGGCAATTTGGGGCAAATTATATTTTTCCGATATGTACTCTCCCAATCAATTGATGGCTTCCAAAGACATCTTAAACAGAATCGTGGAAATGGAGACGAGACTGATTAAAATTAATGGATGGGAGCACATCAATGAATACTGAAATGAAACCAATATTATTTTGCATTCCTTATGCCGGTGGAAGCTCCTCTATTTATTATAAATGGAAAAAGGAATTAGAGAGCAGTATAAAGGTTATTCCGCTGGAAATGAGTGGTCACGGAAGCCGTCTAAACGAACCACTGTATTCCAATATTGATGAAGGTGCGCAAGATTTGTTAAGCCAATTAAAGAGAGGGGATATAGATACACCTTATATTATATTTGGCCATAGTTTGGGAGGAATGTTGGCTTACGAAGTTTCTAGAAAAATTCAAATGAATGGTGATCCTCCACCAACTCGCATCATCATATCAGGATGTTTGCCACCAGGTAAATTCGGGACTTCCAGGCAAGAAAGAGTTAAAGATATGGACGACGGTCAACTAATAGAAACACTAAGGGATTTGGGAGGCACTTCGGAAATGTTGCTTGAGGAACCAGAGCTCCTTCGTTTGTTTTTACCCATTATCCGAAATGATTTCCATATAGTTGACAACTATCAGCATATACCAACAGATCCTCTTAATATTCCATTGTCGGTGTATATTGGAGAGCGGGATGCACCTTGTGACCTGAAGTCGGTGATGGAATGGCAACATTTTACTACTCTTCCTTGCACGGATGTTAAGGTTTTTCGAGGTGGTCACTTCTTCATTCATGAAGATGAGCAGTCAGTTCTCCAGCAAATCTCAGTTGAAACGAATAACTTATCATGTACAGGGAGTGAATAAATATGAAGAACATAGAGCAACGTTTTTTAAATGTGATCCAAAAAGAATTTCCGGAGGCAGATATTGAATTTTCCATGGATACTAACTTGATCGAGGCAGGAGTAAATTCAATCAGTTTTATTAAGCTTGTAATTCTCATCGAAAATGAATTTGATATTCAATTCGAAGAAACCAAATTAGACTTAAATTACTTTCCAACCATTAGAGAAATCTTAGAGTATATTGAACAACAATCCAAAAGTGAAGATACGAACTAGAGGAGCCGAGATGGGAAAGACAGCCGTGTATTCGACACGTAAAACGTTTGTCAGACTAATCAAACATTCTAAAGCCTATGTTTTTCATTACCTCTGTTTATTGCTTATCATCTCATGTTTAGCCTTTGTTAACATAGGATACCTTGAATCTATCCGTAGAATCATATCAGGTGCAACTACAAAATCCCTTGATAGCGTTTATATGGGTGCCATTTTGGCGATAGGTGCAACAATTGTACAAGTTTTGTTAGGTCTTTTACAGGGCAGAGTCATGATTCGAGTAAAAAATAAATCTGTAACCGCTATGCAACATAGTGTCCTGAATCAATTGCACGGTAAACAGCATGAATCCTTAGAAGGCTATCATAGTAGCGATCTTGTGGGTAGACTACTTCATTCTGTCGATAAAGCTCAATCAGGTGTAAATGAAAAATTTCTGGTTTTTTTCCAAAATGGCTTACAAGTAATTTTAAGCTTAGCCTATTTCAGTTGGCTTAACCTTCCACTGACGATTGGATTGATTGGCTTTACTTTACTCTACCCGATCATCACGTATCCCATTTCACGTGTTCTGCGAAAGAATTACGACCATCAGGGTGATGAGATTGCTCAAAGAGATGTAGTTTTGCAGGAAGCGGTTCAGGGAGTTGAAGAAGTTCGGACATATCAATTGCAAAATTATTTTCAAAATGTACTAGAAGGCAGGTTAAACAAGGTTCTAATGCGGACCCTTAAAATCTCCTTGTACGAGAGATCTGTCGATTCTCTGAATCGATTTGCTACCTTTGGTGGTATGATTTTCACGTTGGGTTTTGGTGGGTATCAAGTCATTCAAGGGGAGTTACTTGCAGGGACATTAGCTACATTTGTGGTCACCAGCGGTCAACTTATCAATCCTCTATTGTCCATATCCAGTTTGTGGACTGAGATGATTCAATCTATTACACAAGCACAACGAGTTTTCACCATTAGTGATCTGCCAGAGGAAAATAATAAAACTTTCACTGGAAATTCGAGCTCCGTTTCTCAAACTTCCCACTCTATTATGTTTAGTAACGTAGGTTATCGTTATTCGAACGGAAATAATGGGGTGAAGAATATATCTTTTCAAATAGAAGCAGGTCAGATGCTGGCCATTGTCGGACCAAGTGGAGCAGGAAAATCGACTTTGATGAAGTTAATGTTACGACTGTATACTCCTTCAGAAGGCGTAATAAAAAGTGGTCAAGTGTCCATAACAGATATGGATCTTAACGAATGGAGATCTAGTCTGGGTTATGTCTCCCAGGATGCAATCGTTTTTAGTGGTTCTGTTAGAGAGAATATCTGCTTTGGACTAAGCGATATATCTATGACCGAAGTGGAGAATGCAGCGAAGCTTGCACATTTGCATGATCGAATTTCAATGCTCCCTCAAGGTTATGAGACATGTATTGGAGAGCGTGGAGTTCAGCTATCTGGAGGAGAGGTTCAGCGGCTTGCACTTGCAAGGGTATATTTACGGAAATCACCTATCCTGTTATTGGATGAACCGACTTCCGCATTAGACCTTGAAAATGGAATAAAGTTCAGGGAATCACTGGATCGTTTAGTTCAAAGCTGTACAACGATTGTCATAGCTCATAATTTGGATACAATACGCTCTGCGAACAAAATTGTCTACATGAACGAAGGAACTATTGAAGAAATGGGGAGCCATGAAGAACTGATGAATAATAAAGGGAAGTATTATCGACTTATACAGAGCAAGGTTTTGTGAGGGGGAAGGTACTTGGAACTTCGTTTTAGCACACGACAGACCGTATCTCTTATATGGTCTTACACTAAGAAATACGGAATTTTGCTTGTGTTTCTTCCTTTTTTAATGTTAGTTGATGTCATTTTTGAATTAGGCGTTGCGAAAATCCAGGGATTATTTATCGACACGGCAACCAGCAGTACTAAAGAGCACTTATTTTATCTTGTTCAAATTGTGGTCGCTTTATTAGTTGCAGGTATCCTGTTATTGGCTGTGCATCGTCATATTATTGTCAAAATTTTGGGCTATGTCCATCGTGATTTAACGTTGAAGTTGTTTGCAGTACTAAATCATATGCCTTATGAAGAAATAAAGAAATATCATTCTGGCGAGCTCACTTCACGCTTAAAAGAAGATATTGAACATGGTTCGCAAATTATTGAAGCTATAATTGAATTTATCACCGTGTTGTTGCTCATTATCTTATCTTTTGTTTACTTGATTCGGATTGATCTGGTATTGGCATTGTTGGGGGCAGTGGGTTCCCCGGTTCTTTTTCTGATTGGTCGTATATTTGATCAGAGGATTCGATATCAGGCTAGTCGTGTACAGGAAGATGAAACAAAGTTAAGAGAAACATCACAAGAATTTATTCAAGGTTTGCCAGTCATCAGAATGTATGGTGCAAAATCTCTTTACCTCAACCAGTTTATGGAACAAAGAGGAACACTTAACCAATCCCAAACGAAGCTTGCCATGTCCAACGCAATGAGTCGGATTTTTACGGAAAGAAGTTTTCAGCTCGTGTATGTAACCGCTCTGATCTTTATAGCTATTGCGGCTTCCAGAAATACGTTAACGCCAGGAGCCATAGTGACATTCAGCGTTCTATTTGAATTAGTGATATGGCCCGTAATCGGGTTGTCTGATCAGTATAGTCGTTTACAAGAAGGAGTAGGAGCCTTTCAACGCATTAATAAGTTTTTAAATACAAAAACAAGCACAAATGAGAACGAAACCGTTCACTCGGATGATAGGAAACCAATTCATGAAGATACGATAATCTTTATGAGAGATGTCTCTTATCAGCCTCAAAATAGTGAACAAACGATTCTAGAACACATCAATTTTGAGTTGAAAAAAAGAGAAAAAGTTATTGTTATAGGAAGTAGTGGCTCGGGTAAATCGACATTCTCGAAAATATGCTCTGGACTTTACCAACCTACCAGTGGCGAATTCAGATCAGCAATTGATAAGTCCGTTTACGTTGGTCAATCAATATTCTTGTTCTCAGGTACAGTAGGCGAGAATATTAAATTAGCTATGGACGAAGCCACGGAACTGGATATTCTCCATGCAGCCTCCTTGGCGGGAATGAACGAAGATATTGAACGTTTGCCTCTGTCTTATGATACATCCTTAAGTGAGAAGGGAGACAATTTCTCTGGTGGGCAGAAACAGCGTTTAGGCTTGGCGAGGGCATTTATTCATCAGAATAGTCCGTTGGTAATTATGGACGAACCCACCTCAGCATTGGATCAAGGGAAAGAACAAATCATAATAAATGCCCTGGAGACTTTCCTGCAAAATAAAGCTGCAATACTGATTACCCATCGTTTGAATCTAATTCCTTTGGCAGATCGCATTATCCTCATGGAGGATGGTCGAATTGCTGAGGATGGGACTCACGACGAACTAATGAAGTTAAATGGAAAGTATCGAACACTCCATGATTTGCACCATAGTCTCGAAGATTTTATAGAGGAATGAGGATGGAAATGGGGAAAATAGAATTACCTGTTAAACCTTACAACGAATTATGGATAGATTGTGTTTCCAACAACATGTTAAGTGTTTTGAGCGCACATAACGAAGAATGGACCTATTTACCTTGCTTTTCAAAAGCTTATTATGCCAAGCGAATGTTGATTCCAGAAGTAGCGAGTGAAGAAGACTTCAAGCTTTACATGCATGAAGGATGGCTTACATTGCAGGTACAGTATCTTTTGCCAGATCTCCAGAATTTTTTTGAATTCAATAATTTACAGGTGGAATCGCAAATTGAAACATTCAATACGATAAAACGAAAATTGAATCAAGGCTACTATGTATCTATCGAACTGGATCGTTTTTATTTTTCTGGCGGTATTGAATATAACAAGAAACATTTAGTCCATCCTACTTTAATCTACGGATATGATGAAAAACAACATTCTTTCTTGCTATTAGAGGATTGTGTGCAACTCGGCCATTTACAAGAATATCGTCTATCTTATTCCGATTTCACGTTGTCTTACCAAGCTTTGGAGGTCGAACTTCAACAGAACAAGACGGTTTTTCATGCTTTTAAAATAAAGCCATTCGAGCAATCTGAATTTTTGCTAAATAATATAAGGGAGACAACTATTGAAAACTTAAACTTCTATTTGTCAGGTTGCCGTCAAGATTATGAGGATATTTTCTATGATGAATATGGTATTAATGCGATTCGATGTTATGCGGATTACGTCGAAGATATCGTTTACGCAGCACATCACAAAGAACATTTATATCATATTAGTAAAATGCCGTTTAACATGCAGAAAAGGAACTTGCTCTTAATTGAGTTAATGCATCAGTTCAATATTATTAACGACGAACAAAATAGTTTATTGAAAAAAAAATATGAAGATCTTAAAGTGCAGTGGCAACTGCTAAAGAATAAAATTTTGTATTATAGAGAGTCAACTGGTTGCAACTCCCCTACAATTATGGATTTCAGAGAAAGATTGCTTGTATTGTACCTCAAGGAGAAGGAGGCTGGTTTGATTTTTCTAGCTTGCTTAGAGAAGAATGAAATCATTTCTGGAAAAGGAGCACAACAATAATGAATAAACAACCTATTGCTATGCGATCCATACTTAATCCTAATTATCTTAAAGATGTATTAGAAAGCCAATACAACTTGGGACCATGGCTTTCCTGTGTGTATTGGTTAAGGGGGCTAAATGATACTTATCGGATACAAACGGATACTGATACTTATATTTTGAGAATTTATCGTACAGAAGTTACAGAGGACGATGTTATATATGAATTGTCGGTACTGGCTCAGTTAAAAGATATTCTACATCATTCAACACACGCGGACATCGCTGAACCCATTTGCAAAATAAATAATATGGCATATAGTGTTCTGAGAGCACCTGAGGGCGCGAGAATGGCTGTTATTTTACGATATATAGATGGGGTAGAAAATATATTAAATGATGAAGAATCCTGTTATATATTTGGTCGATCTGCTGCAGTCATTCACAACGCATTAGATCAAATCGTTGTCCCAAAAGAACGTTCAAGCCTTGATATGGGTGCTTTAATATGGAAGCCCCTTGAAAATATCATTCAGTATATTGGAGAGGACCATCCAGAGGTCGCGTTTCTCAAAGCTTATGCTGATGCATTAAGTCAGCGTGTGAAGTCAATCTCTTCACAAGGATTAGATTGGGGATTGTGTCATGGGGATATGCACGGTAATAACAATGCTTTTCAACAGGGCCAATCATTCGTACATTATGACTTCGAATGGGTCGCAACAGGATGGCGTGCATACGACCTTGCACAAGTACGTATTCGTAAGAGACAGTCAGAGGATAGGAAAGACTTGCTTTGGCAAAGATTATTGGAAGGTTATCGTTCAAAGAGACCGTTATCTGTCGGAGATGAAGAAGCTGTAGAAGTGTTCGTTTTGGTAAGACGCTTTTGGGTTATGGCTCTCGATGTCATGTTTATTCCAAGCGATGCGGGGGCATTGGATTATGGGGATGATTGGTTAAATGAGTTTATAGAAGAATTTAGAAACAATGTTATAGGTTCGTCCATTTGTACTGACAATTTTTGATTTTTTAATAAATTGTAATTTGTTCATTTTTTCTTCGGGTTATTCGGTGGTAGTGCATAATTGTTAAAACACCTACAGTTTTGTACCGCTGGCGTTTCGTGAAGCCTACTGTTTCCGTTTCCGAGAACCCTAAGGTGAACCTGATGCTTCGCCTGACAGGTATGAGCAAAGGAACCATTCACCTGAACGGACATCATCTGGGCCGACACTTGAAGATTGGTCCGCAGGAGGATTACAAGATTCCAGTAGCCTGGCTACAGGAAGAGAATGAACTACTTTTTATTCGAAGAAGAAGGTAGAATACCAGAACGGGTACGATTCGCTATCCTGGGTTATCGTGGAGAAGATCATGCATTGGACGTAGCCGTCGCACCGATTCTAGCCATGCTTGGGAAAGATAATTGAATCGAGATTGAGTTGGAGCTGCATTTTATAGGAATGAGTCCTAGTACAACCAATTCACATTAGCATGCCAGAGATAAATCAACGAGAGATGGATTAGGACTCGAAAATAGCATCATACAACGAAAAAATGTACCTTTTACCGCAGGCATATCACCTCATTTTCTTAGTCAAAATAATTCGGGTCATGAACCTTCGGATTCAATCTTGTGAGTGATTTGGGCTAAGAAAATGGGGGGACTGTGGTGAATAGATCAGTAATGAGCAGATATACGGTTTTCAGTTCATTTATTGTAATCGTTTATATAAAGAACAATTGTTCATCCCATGATCTATGAAGGGAATATTCTGATCCGTGATCCCAGCATTATGAAGCATACGGATGGGCTGTATTATGTCGTTTATACTACGAACTGGTCAGGCAATACGATCGGCATCGCATCCAGCCCGGATAAGGTGAACTGGACGTTTGTCCGCAATATTACGCTATCTGCACCCACCACGATTGCACATACCTGGGCACCGGAATGGTTCAAAGACAGCAATGGCAGTCTGAACATCATCGTGTCCATCTCCCCAGGCAACTATGAGAACTTCAAACCTTATGTCATCACGGCAACCAATGCAACGCTGTCTTCCACAACATGGTCTGCTGCCACAGAGCTTGCAGGCATTGCACCCAACTACATCGATACCTTCATCGTTAAGACCGGATCAACCTATCACGCATTTACGAAGAATGAGACCACCAAATATATCGAATATGCTACAGCTACTTCTCTCACCGGACCTTACACGTTCAAAGGAACAGGCGATTGGGCCGGCTGGGGCTCATGGGTAGAGGGACCTGCGCTCGTCCAGCTGGATAACGGTTCCTGGCGAATCTATTTTGATGCTTATTCCACGCAAAAATATTATTACAGCGACTCTGCCGAAGGGTTCCAGACCTGGAGTACAAAGCAGGAGCTTGCCGGTCTGACTGGATTGGTTCGGCACATGACTGTGTTGAAGGAGACAGGACAGCCAGGCGATATTCGAAGGTTGGAATCGTACAATGTGCCCGGCAGCTATATCCGCCATTACAACTATCAGGCCCAAATTGACACCAATGTCAGCCCCGCGGTGGATTCACAGTTTCGCATCGTTCCTGGATTGGCTGATTCATCAGGGGTATCGTTCGAGTCCATCAATTATCCGGGCTACTTCTTGAGGCATTACAACTATGACATTGTACTTGTGAAAAATGATGGCAGTGCAACCTTCAAAAGTGATGCCACGTTCAAGCGTGTTAATGGTCTTGCCAACTCTTCCTGGACTTCTTATGCATCCTTGAATTACCCTGACCGTTACTTGAGACATGTGAACAGCGTGCTTCGATTGGAACCGATCGTAACGGCAGTTGACAAGTCGGACGCCACCTTCAGGGAGATTGCACAGTAAAGCGTGAAAAGGTTCAATTAAACTCATTTTACTTCTGAAGGAGTGAATCGAATGAAATGGTTGAAACGAATGGCGGCTCTGTTGATGACAGGCAGTTTGCTCACAGGAAGTCTGGGCTTGGGTACGGAAGCATCCGCTGCGGGTTCTTATACAGCCACGGCTGATCCTTCGAAGCAATATCAGACGATCGAAGGTTGGGGAACGTCCCTTGCCTGGTGGGGGAAGGTGGTTGGAGAGTACTCCAATCGGGATGAATATGCGGAAAAGATGTTTAGCCCTACCAACGGGCTCGGTCTGAATGTTCTTCGTTATAACATTGGAGGCGGCGATAATCCTATATCGAATGTTCTGGAATATCGCAAAGCCGTGCCGGGATATCAGCCTTCCCCGGGCGTGTATGACTGGAATGCAGATGCCAATCAGAGGTATATGCTGCAAGCAGCCAAATCATATGGAGTTAACGTCGTTGAAGCCTTTGCGAACTCTGCTCCCTACTGGATGACGATTAGCGGAAGTGTATCTGGTGCGGCGAATGGCGGCAATAATCTCAAACCGGATTATTATGATGATTTTGCTGATTATCTCACAGAGGTCGTGAAGCATTTCCGGGATAACTGGGGCATCACGTTCGATACGGTAACCCCGCTTAATGAACCGATCTCCACTTGGTGGAAGCTGGGCAATAATCAGGAGGGCATGCACTTTGATCGGGCAGATCAGAACAAGATTCTGAGCCAGGTGCAATCTTCACTTACAGCAAAGGGATTGTCAACAAAGCTGAGCGCGCCGGAAGAATACAGTCTGGATGACACAACCACTTCATTCAACAGTTACAGCAGTGCTGTGAAGTCTGCGATCAGTCAGATTAACACACATACCTATGGGGGAAGTAATCGGGCAACGTTACGGAATACAGCGACTTCAGCGGGAAAACATCTCTGGACCTCAGAATATGGAGACGGGGATGCCAGTGGACTAACGATGTCACGCACGATTCTCAAGGATATACGCAACATGGGAGCGAGTGCGTGGGTGTATTGGCAGGCTGTAGATAGTGCGGATGGATGGGGATTTTTCAAAAACGTACTGAATAACACGCAAACGACCAGCTACACCGTGAATCAGAAATATTATGTCATGGGCAACTACAGCAAGTTTATTCGTCCCGGAACCAAGATCATCGGCATGAGTGATGCCAATACACTTGCCGCCTATGATGCTGCTTCCGGAAAAGTTGTGCTGGTGACTACCAATTCGGATTCGAGTGATACAGCGGTGACGTATGATTTGAGTCAGTTTACAAGTGTTGGATCGTCTGCTCAAGTGTATCGGACATCCTCTACGGAGAAGTTGCAGCAATTGACCAACATCAACATTCAGAATAAAAAGTTTACAGTGACCGCCAAGGCGGGCTCGGTTACGACCTATGTCATATCCGGTGCGACGTATAATGGCGGCACAGGATATGAATCCGGGGCGATCTATAAGCTGATCAACCGGAACAGTAGTCTCGCTCTGGATGTGAATGGGGCTTCCACTGCTGGGGGTGCAACGATTATCCAGTGGAACGACAATGGTGCAGCGAACCAGCAATGGAAGTTGGAGTCTGCGGGCAACCGTTATTATAAAATCCGTAACGTAGGCAGTGGTCTGCTGCTGGACGTGAATCAGAGCTCTACTCAAGGAGGAGCAGCCTTGATTCAGTGGCAGGATAACGGTGGCAACAATCAACAGTGGTTACCGGTGGATGTTGGAGGATATCTTGTGCTTGTGAACCGCAATAGCGGCTTAACCGTTGACATCAATCAGAGCTCTACGACCGCAGGTGCTTTAACTATCCAATGGGCGGACAATGGTGGAGCTAATCAGCAATGGAGCTTGGTCAAGGTGAATTAGAAATGAGTGTGCGGAGTGCTGAATTGAATTAAACTTTGTTAATGGTACTCCTTTCTTGATCATGGTGCTCTATCCTCACTGCATGGTTCAAGAAAGGAGTTCACCCGCTACATGGAATCGGGTTAGTTCACTTTTAATATATAACAAAGCCGGATTCCATCAGGAGTGCCGGCTTTGTGACGCTCTCAATAGGTTCTACTGTAGGGACCGGTGCTAATAAAAGGGACCTTAAGTTGTATAAGTAATTTACTTTTGATATGTTATTCAAAAGTGCAACAAATCCTACAAAAGGAAGGGGTTATTTATGTCAGTAGTTATAGCAACAGACGATTTGGAGCTCCCTTGTCCTAACTGCAATAGAGAAAAATATGTTATTACTAATGATAAAAAAGAACCTTGCACGAAATGTGATGGTAAGGGAGTTATACTAACTGCACTTGGGCAAACGTTACTTCACTTTTTCAAAAAACATTCTCAGTCATAAAGTTCTCATAGACAGAGAACGAATGTCGTATCGCAGCAAAAGGACTAGCACAACAGCGAGTCCTTTTTGTTATGCTTCAGCATAATTATGGGAATACCATAAGCCTTGGTTACCATGGTCACAAGAAAGCCGGACGATGATCTGGCTTTGTGGTGATGCGTTCTTCAAAACGGTGCATTTTCCATATGGAAATAGGTGATTCATCCATGGAAGGCAGAACCGACCTTGGATATAATCGGATACTAAAGCCGCAGCAACGAGGAGGAATACTTCATTGAGACAAGTGACGAGACATGACGGAATAGAACCGGAGGTAACTTTGCCGGGAACAGCCTTTTACCGCACGCGTGCAGAACACACTGAAAGAGAGTACGAAATCAGAGTTTGGGTGCCGGATAGCGCTCCGCCAGCTTCCGGGTATCCCGTGATCTACCTGCTGGATGCGAATGCGGTGTTTGGTACAATGGTTGAAGCCATGCGCGCACAGTCTTTGCGTCCAGAGAAGACCGGGGTTGTACCGTCAGTGATTGTTGGGATCGGGTATACAGCCAGCGAGCCCTTCCCACCGGACAGGCACTATGATTTTATGATGTCGGTTCCCGAAGAGGAATTACCCCGAAGGCCGGATGGAGCAACCTGGCCGGAGCATGGCGGCGCTGAAGCATTTACCCAATTTATCGAAGCGCAATTGAAGCCAGATATTGAACGACGATATGCCATTGACCGGAGCAGACAGTCTGTTGTGGGACACTCGCTGGGCGGGTTATTTGTTTTACAATTATTACTGGATCATCCGGGAACATTCCGAAATTATGTTGCAGGTAGTCCATCTCTTCATTGGAACTTGGCATGGATCGCCCGACAGCAAGAGACGTTTGTTTCCCGTATGACGGATAAACATTCGGAAATTCACGTTTTTCTTGCAGCAGGAGAGCTGGAGGGGAGTCATCCCAGCGGGGTTATTGAACGTTCCCGAGCTTTTACCCAATGGTTGAACCGTACTGATTCAAGGGTAGTCCGAGCTGATTTTATCTGTTTTGAAGATGAAGGTCACGTTTCTGTATTACCTGTGTTTATAGGCAGGGCACTGCGATTTGTATCCACCGATTGAATAGGTTAGTGGCATCATGAAAGAACTGGTGGATATGAGGGCCTCCGAAAATTTGATATACTGAAAATAGGTATTGAGAATGATTATCAAATGGAGGCCTATAAATAGATGATTACCCCTTACTTATACTCTAATCAAGAAGTGAATACCTCGTATCCACTCGACAGATTGACCATAAAATTACGTGATGTGGAGAAAATGAAATCCACGTCCGACTGGAATATTCCCCAGCAACATACCTCATCTTATGTGCTTGTCATGGTCACAGGTGGTGAAGCCTTATTGACATTGGATCGGGGTTCTATCCATATCCATGCACAAGGCGTATATTCCTGTGTACCCGAATCCACTTTTGGACTGACCTCTTTCGGAGATGAAGGAGCCGAAGTAACAATTGTGCGGTTTGACCTTTATCAAGAGCTTCATGATGATCCTGACATCCTGCATGTGGTTAAAGATACCCCGATGTTCAGATCTGGCAAGGAGCTTGCCGTGTCACCAACCGTTCAGCTCTCATTTATGTGCGAAGAAATACACAATATGTGGAATAGTGGCAGAGCCATGGGGCATTTTCAGGCACATGTACAGTTTCTCCAATTGCTTGCAAGCCTTACGGAAGCATCACCTCCGATCAAGGAAGATTCCCAGATGTTGATTCAGCGAACCAAAGATTATATTGATGAGCATTCCAATGAGAATCTAACTGTGGAATATCTGGCAGGCATGGCCGGACTGAGTCCGAAATACTATGTGGATCTGTTCAAGCGAAGATATGCAATGAGTACAACCGATTATATCTCTTCACTGCGCATGAACCGGGCAAAGCAACTGATGGCCGGTACTGAAATGCGTCTGCGAGACATTGCCCATCAGGTTGGATACCAGGACGAATTTTATTTCAGCCGCAAATTCAAAAAAGCCATGGGAATATCGCCTTCGGTATATATGAACAGCCGCCGCCGTAAAATTGCCGCCTATCACATTGCAATTACAGGACATTTACTGGCTCTAAACATGATTCCTTATGCGGCACCACTGCACCCGAAATGGACATCGTATTATTATCGAATGTATGGCAAGGACATCCCTGTACATCTGAGTGCCTATCGAATTGATTTGGAGTGGCAATCCAAAATTCAGGCTCTGCAAGAGCATCAGCCGGATCTGATTATTAGTTACGACCATTTACGACCTGAGGAGAAAGAAATGCTTGAAGGTATTGCGCCGGTTCATTACCTCACAGTCTCAGATCACAACTGGCGATCACAGCTTCAGATTCTGGCTGAACATCTGGGGGCACAGCAAGATGCCAAGAGTTGGCTGGAAACTTATGATCATAAGGCGGATCAGGTCAAAATGATGATGCAGCAGAAGCTTGGCAACGAAAAGGCTGTCGTTGTCCGTTTGTTAAAACATCAGTTCACCCGTTATTGTTCACCTTCCATGCTGGAAGTGTTATATGGTGATTTGGCAGTCCAACCAGCACACACCAGTGAAGAAGGGGAAATATATAACGAGCCGATTACGCTGGAACAGTTAAATGAAATGCAGACGGATTGGATATTTCTGATGGTATGTCAGGAGAGTGAGACGTTGTCCTTCTGGGAGGATGTGCAGAAAACATCCTTGTGGCAAAATATAAAGTCCGTTCAGAATAACCGCTTGTTCATCATTACGGCTGATCCCTGGCTTGAGAACTCGCCTCTCGCCAACGAACGCATCCTGGATGATCTGATGAATCGCTATCGGTGAAAAATCCATAGAGATTCAGGACAGAGTCCATGGTTCTGTCGTTCATTCTTGTTTATCATTCAATAATGATTATTATTCTCAATTAGAATAATCGAACTATTGAAGGGGGATCACCAGAGATGAAAAAGAAATTGGGGTTATGGTTGACAATGATATGTATGCTCGCTGTATTGGGAGCGTGCGGCAATAAAGAGGACACGTCAGGAAATGTGGAGAATTCGGCTTCGACCGGAAGCACGGCGACGACCAATCAAGGGGATACAGCTGAGGCAGCTGAAGGCACACGAACCATTCAATACCTTGATAAAGAATACACAGTTCCAACAGAGGTTAAACGTATTGTTATTACAGGTTCCATGGAAGCGATGGAGGATGCATTGGTTCTGGACGTACACCCGGTAGGGGCGATTACTTTTGGCGGTGAATTCCCGGAGATGTACACTTCTATCACCGATCAGGCTGAGTCCATTGGGCAGAAAATTGAGCCTAACTTTGAGACCATTCTGTCCCTGAAACCGGATATTATCCTGGGTTCCACCAAGTTCAAGCCTGAAGTGGCCGAGCAGTTAAGCAAAATCGCACCATTTATCCAGGTGTCTCATATCGCTACGGATTGGGAGGCCAACCTGAATCTGCTGGCTGAGCTGACAGGTAAGCAGGAACAGGCCAAACAGGAGATTGAACAGTATAAGGCCGCTCTGACCACTGCCCAAGCTGAACTGGGAGACAAACTGGAAAACAAAAAAGTACTGGCCGTACGTATTCGTAACGGACAAATGTATGTGTATCCAGAGTCTGTATTTGTGAATCCGATTCTGTACGGAGATCTTGGATTCCAGGCTCCGGCCGAGATCCAGGCAGCAAAAGCACAGGAAGCACTTTCGGTGGAGAAGTTTGCAGAGATGAACCCGGATTATGTGTTTGTACAATTTGAAACAACTGAGAACTCCGACACCCCGAATGCTCTGACGGACCTGCAGAACAACCCGATTATCCAGAAGACAACTGCGCTGAAGGAAAATCACGCTTTTGTGAATGTCATTGATCCATTGGCTGAGGGTGGCCCGGCATGGAGCCGTATTGAATTCCTGAAGGCAGCCGTTGAGCAATTATCCAAATAATTAGAGCAAGGCGTGTATACACCTATGCAAAAGAGAAGATTGAATCCGGTGGTGCTGTTCGCAGCAGCACCTCTGTTCATTGCTGTAACTATTCTGGCTTCCGTCATGTACGGAGCCAAGAGCATTGACGTTTCGACCATCACGGCAGCCATTTTTCATTTTGATACAGACAGCATCGATCATCAGATCATCGTGTCATCCCGGCTCCCGCGTGTTATTGGCGCTCTGTTGATCGGGGCTTTTCTGGCGGTGTCAGGTGCGCTCATGCAGGGGATGACAAGAAATTATCTTGCATCCCCTTCCATTATGGGGGTATCCGATGGGTCGGTAGTGGTCATCACCTTATGTATGGTATTTATGCCGAATACCTCATCGCTTGGTCTTATATTTTACTCTTTGGCGGGATCTGCACTTGGAGCAGGGCTGGTATTTTTCATCGCCTGGTTATTGCCGGGTGGCATGTCGCCTGTTCGGCTTGCCATTCTGGGGACAATTATCGGTACATTCCTTGGCGGTGTATCTCAGGCCGTGGCTACCTATTATCAGGTGTCCCAAACGATCAGTTTCTGGTATAACGCCAGATTGCATCAGATGGACCCGGGCATGATCAAGCTGATTATTCCATTTGCTGTGGTGGGCTTGGCGCTGGCAATCATCCTTTCGAAGTCCATTACCATTCTGTCGATGGGTGATGATGTCGCAACAAGCCTGGGGCAGCGAACGGGATGGGTTAAGGCCTTATCCATTTTGAGCGTGGTCATCCTGACGGGAATATCCGTGGCTCTGGCAGGCAAAATCGCTTTTGTCGGTTTGTTGGTTCCGCATATTGCACGATTCCTCTTCGGGGTGGATTACCGCTGGATTATTCCGTGTTCCGCTCTGCTGGGCGGGTTCTTTTTGGCCTGGTGTGACATCCTGAGCCGTTTCATTAACTCTCCGTTTGAAACGCCAATCGGAGTGGTCACCGCCTTGTTCGGCGTTCCTTTCTTCCTTTATCTGATCAAAACCAAAGGAGGGGGAAAACATGCCTGAACCTAAGCGGGGAAGATTATGGGCGGTTTTTTTCATAAGTGCAGTAATCATCGCAACAGCCGTTTATATCAGTCTGACCAACGGTGCCTTTGATATATCCGTGATGGATGTCGTCAAAACGTTATTGCGGCTGGACCCTGTCCATGAGCATGATCTGGTCATTTTTGATTTCAGGCTGCCGCGTATTGTCATTGCACTACTTCTTGGTCTGGGACTCGGGATCGCCGGAGCTGTGATTCAGGGCATTGCGCGCAATCCGCTGGCGGATCCCGGCATGCTTGGCATTAATGCAGGTGCGGGAACGGCCATGGTGCTGTTTATGCTTCTGTTTCAGGGGTCCATAACAGGTACAGGATGGTTATCCATTATGGCGATGCCGCTGTTTGGCCTGGTGGGTGGATTAACCGCAGTCGTTCTCATTTTGTGGTTTGCACAGGAGCGCGGGCAATTGGATTCCCAGAGGCTCATTCTGGTGGGGATTGCCATTGGCTCGGGATTTAGTGCAATTACGCTCTATCTTTCCCTGAAGATGAACCCCTCCGATTTTGAGATGGCAACGGTATGGCTGACAGGCAGCATCTATAATGCCAACTGGCGATATATATCAGCAATGATTCCATGGCTGGTCCTGCTGATTCCGTTGCTGTGGGCTAAATCCCGTGTACTGGATGTAATGCAACTGCAAGAGGCCAGCAGCATGGGACTCGGTGTGGATGTTCATCGGGAGAGAAAAATATTGTTGCTGGGCAGTGTTGGGCTCGTCAGTGCCTGTGTTGCCGTGTCCGGAAGTATCGGATTTGTTGGGTTAATTGCACCTCATATTGCACGGCGGCTGGTAGGGCTTCACCATAAACGGGTCATTCCGGTATCCGGCTTGGTGGGCATGGCGATGGTTGTTGTAGGGGATTTGATTGGCAAAACGGTATTTGCCCCCGCAGAGCTGCCTGTGGGCATCGTCATCTCCATCATTGGCGTTCCTTATTTCATCTTTTTGCTGCTCAAAAACCGGATGTAACAAGTCAGATCTGAAACAGGAGGGAAGGGTTCCATACATGAATAAATGGGTACAGGAGTCCGTTAATGGCTGGACGCTCCATCTGCTGCTTCCGCCATCTTACACAGAGGGAGATCGTCATTACCCGGTCGTTTATATTCAGGATGGAGGTGCGGTAGCCAAAGCCTGCAGCAATCTGCTGGATCATTCCTTTCGCTCCGGCAAACTGCCTGAATTGATTTTGGTCGGTATTGAACCTCACAATCGCAACGATGATTATACACCATGGCCTGTATCAGCGCTGAATGCATCCTTTTCGGCTTTTGGCGGTCAGGGAGGCATGTATTTGAAGGCGATCACTGAGCAGCTGAAACCATATGTGGACTCGTCTTACCGTACTCTTGCAGATGCAGAGAATACAGGTATACTCGGCTGTTCGCTCGGCGGGCTAATTTCTCTGTTTGCGGCGATGGAGTTCCCTCATGTCTTTGGGAAGGTGGGGGCGTTATCGGCCTCTATGTGGTATGAAGGCTTCCTCGATTATATGAGTGATTATTCCTGGGCTGAACGCCGCAGGTTGAAGCTGTACATGTATGTGGGTAGCCTGGAAGGTGTGTACAAAAAGAATACCCAAGCCATGATGCTGGAAAATACACGTTCAGCGTGTCGCATGATTCTGGCCCAGGGCTATCCTGCCGAACGGCTGAATTACGTGGAGGAAGAGGGCGGGACACATGATCTTTTGTTTTTTGCCAAGCATCTCCCCGAAGCGTTATCCTGGCTGTATCAGTGAGCGTATGGCTTAGAAAGCCCCAATCTGTTTGCATATCGTCACACCTCAGCTTGTCCTTCCGAATTGGCCCATGCTATATTGGGGAGATGTGAGGAGATGAGGATATGAAGCTGGTGTCCTGGAATGTGAATGGATTGCGGGCATGTGTTACGAAAGGATTCATGGATTATTATCACGAGACCCAGGCCGATATTTTCTGTGTGCAGGAGACCAAGCTGCAGGCAGGACAGATCGAGATGGATCTGGGAGAAGACGTATATCAATACTGGAATTATGCTGTTAAAAAAGGATACTCCGGCACAGCCGTATTTACCCGGATCAAGCCTTTATCTGTCTGGTACGGGATAGAGGAAGACAGCGAACCGGAAGGCCGGATGATTACGCTGGAGTTTGATCATTTTTATCTAATCAACGTATATACTCCCAATGCCAAGCGGGATCTGACTAGGCTTCCTTACCGTCTGGAATGGGAGGATCGGTTCAGGGGCTATATCCTGCAATTGGAGCAGACCAAGCCGGTTATCGTATGTGGCGACCTGAATGTAGCCCATCAGGAGATCGACCTGAAGAATCCGAAGCCCAATCTGGGCAACTCGGGATTCACGCTGGAAGAGCGAGGCAAGATGACCGATCTGCTGGCTGCCGGATATGTGGATAGCTTTCGCCATCTGTACCCGGATCGCACGGATGTGTATAGTTGGTGGTCTTATATGCCCAAGGTAAGAGAGCGTAATGTTGGATGGCGCATTGATTACTTCCTTGTATCCAATCAACTGGCTCCGACGGTGTCGGATGCGCATATTGACTGTCATGTCATGGGCAGTGACCATTGTCCGGTGGGACTTACGTTGCAACTGTAGATTGCAGCGGGGTATTTGCCTTTTTACAAAATGAATATCATCAAAACCGCAGGTTTCCGTTATCGGAGATTTGCGGTTACTTTACGTTGTCTGGACGGTTGTCTTCCCTTTGGTACAGGTCTCAATGGTATTTTTCATGCTAGGGGTGGAGGAACAGAACTAGACTTAGGTTGGGGAAAGAACTGGACCCGGGATTGTTCCGTTTCCGCTCGTACTTGGGTAGGATTGAAGAATACATATAGAAGATGATGCGGGTAAGGGGTAGAGAGTGATGAATAAGGGGTTACGGAGAGGATTAAAGGGGCTGGGAGGCCTGATGCTGGCAACGGGACTTCTGCTGCTGGCAGGTACCGCATACGAGGCGTATCAGTCGACACAAGATATGAAATCTTATACTGCACCGGGCAAGATGTATGAGGTGAGCGGACGTAATATGCATCTCTATACTACGGGAAGAGGAAATGCGACAGTCGTTCTCGCTTCAGGCTGGGGGACGCCGAATCCGTATGTTGATTTCAGCCCACTGTATAACAAGTTGAAATCCCAGGTGAAAATTGCGGTGTATGATCGGTTCGGTTACGGGTATAGCGATTATACGGATCGGCCACGTGATATCGATACCATAACGGAGGAAATCCATCAATTGTTGCGAGTATCCGGCCAACGTCCGCCATATATCATGGTAGGTCATTCTCTCGGATCGCTGGAGACCGTGCGATTTGCACAGATGTATCCTGATGAGGTAGCTGGCATGGTCATGATTGATGGAGGGAGTCCCGAATATTACAGCACTGTGGCTATGGAGCCACCGGATTGGTATTTCGATTCAGCCCGTTTTCTGGTGAAAACAGGAATTGCGCGTACATTGCTGCATTCGGATCGGATAACGGAATCTTTGGTCGTTAACCCGGATATCGTTACGGAGTCAATGAGAAAGGCAGCCACCATTTCCACCCTCAAGCATGCTTACAATGACAACGTGATTGGAGAGTTGCGCAATTCCAAGATGAACGCAGCCCATATTCTGGAGCAAAAAAAGGAATTCTCCTTCCCGCTGACCATTCTGACAGCCGGTTCAGAGAAACCAAGCGAAGGCAGCCGGGCATGGCAGGCAGATCAAGCCGATTTTGCTACATGGTCCAGTCAAGGAACACAGATCACTGTGGCACACGCCAAACACGATATTCATAACAGTCAGCCGGATATTGTCGCCAATGAAATTTTGGAGTTGGTGAAGCGGTCCGGTGAACTATGAAGAACATGATCCAGCCAAAATATAGCAAACAGGATGAGGAGGCAGGATGGATGAAAAAGCTCAGAACCGCATCAAGATTTCTTTCCATACTCCTGGCAAGTTGTCTGTTGTCTCTAACAGTGTTGTCCGTTTCCGTCTTGTTTGCTACCTCTTCCGTGGATGCCATACCTTTTATCCATTCGGTTGGACATGATTAGAATAAAAGGAATATATCAAGCCTTGCTGCTCTGCATGCAAGGTATTTTTATTTCAAACTGGAAACCTGACAATTTACATGTTATGTTATATCATTATACTAGATAAAGTAGGCAACTATAGATGAAGACAGGAGAGGATTGAACATGGTCAAAGTTGGTATCGTAGGTTACGGAAATCTGGGCAAAGGTGTAGAGAAAGCGATTACTCAAAACCCGGATATGGAGCTTGTTGCTGTATTTACACGTCGTAACCCGGAGCAAATGGTTGCAGAAGGTACAGAGGTTCGTTTCGAGCATATCTCTGCTGCTGAGCAATACATAGGCAAAATTGATGTGATGATTCTGTGTGGGGGTTCGGCGACTGATCTTCCGGAGCAAACACCTGCAATTGCAAAATGGTTCAATACGGTGGATAGCTTCGATACACATGCCAAAATCCCTGAATTCTATAAAGAAGTTAACGCTGCGGCAGAGCAAGGTGGCCACGTAAGCGTCATTTCCACAGGTTGGGACCCGGGCTTGTTCTCCATGAACCGACTGCTTGCCCAATCGATCCTGCCAGAAGGTAAAGAGTACACGTTCTGGGGTAAAGGGGTCAGCCAAGGTCACTCGGATGCCATCCGTCGTGTTCCAGGCGTTAAGGCTGGTGTACAGTACACTGTACCTGTTGAAGAAGTAATCAACAGCATTCGTGCAGGGGAGACACCAGAATTGACCACACGTGAGAAGCATCTGCGTCAATGTTATGTGGTGGCAGAAGCTGGTGCGAACCAAGACGAGATTCGTGAAACGATTGTATCCATGCCGAACTATTTCTCCGACTACGATACAACGGTAACGTTCATTACGGAAGAGCAATTGAAGGCTGAGCATGAAGGCATGCCACACGGTGGGTTTGTCATTCGCAGTGGAGTTACAGGTGCAGGCCAGAAACAAATTATTGAGTTTGGTCTGAAGCTCGACAGCAATCCTGAATTTACTGCTAGTGTACTGGTAGCTTACGCAAGAGCCGCGCAGCGTTTGAGTGTGGAAGGACATAAAGGGGCCAAGACGGTATTTGATATTCCACTCGGACACCTGTCTCCTAAATCGGCTGAGGACCTGCGTCGCGACTTGCTGTAGTCCGTTAATTCATTACCGCAGTTATAAGGCTTGATTATTCATATCTAAAATGTGATACAACACAAACAGCTCGTCCTTCTAAACAGTGGGACGAGCTGTTTGTTGTATAGACGGAATTAGTGCATATTTAATGCATATACATGGGCCATTCATATTCACTCTTACTCATTCATACGGGGATAGTTTTCCCTACAGCCAGTGTTCAGGAATGTTTAAATGACCTGACAACTTGGTAGCAGCGCTGCCTTTTGCCGAGTTGAGCTGGGATTGTGTCAGAAAGATGCTGCCTCTCAGATCCGCCCCACTCAGATCCGCATCCCGCAAATCGGCGCCGATCAGATCGGTGCTTCTCATATCTGCGTTTTGTAGGTTTGCCGCAATCATTAAGGCACCTCTGAAGCTCGCTCCCCGAAGGTCGGCCCCTTTTAGATTGGCACCCAGAAAATCTCTTCCGGTACGCTTTTTGGACTTCGAGGTGGATGGGGCCTTATCTGAAACCTTGGCTTTCGCTCGCACCATTTCGCTTGCCTGTACAAGCAGTTCGTTCACCACCGCCCGATGTGCGGGAATATCCAGATGTAATATGGCGGATGGCTCCAGATCGGTTAGTCGTTCCGTTTCCCGGTATACGTTCTGCAAAGCCAAATGGATGGATGATGTTTCCGGCAGCTGCAGCATTTCATTAACATAGCTCAACATCTCATGAAGCTGCTTCATGACAGGTAAACAATCGAACATCTCAGCAGCAGATTCGGGATGATCACGCCAATCCTTACCTCCATATGTAACTTGTGATAGTTTCTGTCCTGCCCCAAAACAGTCGTATACCGTGCATCCCTTAAAGCCCTTCTGTCGCAGCTGTGTATGGATGCCACAGCGGTTATCGGTACGGAGATTGGGACAGGGGGTGCCACTGGATTTATCAAAAGCAAAGTCAGATGACTTGCCATACGGCAAGGCGACACAGCATAGACCAAAACATTGCTCGCAGTCTGCACTTAAATGAAGGGCAGCCTGGTTGCTGCTGAATGCTTGGTTAGACATTTTTGCACACTTCCTTTAATTAAAAAACTTGCTATTTTAAGGTCATTACAACTTTACCATCACACTGGAATTCGATCAATTCCTATACTAATGTGCCGGGAACAACTCATTGGGTCGAAATGATCATAAAGCTAAATTGAATCCATAGATAATAGGAATATAAATAAACCGCCTCCCCTGATGGAAGGCGGTTAAATTTAGTTAGTTAGCAACTGTAACACAATTAGACGATACCTTGCGCGAGCATGGCATCTGCCACCTTCAGGAAGCCAGCGATGTTCGCTCCGGCAAGCAGGTTACCTGCACAGCCATACTCATCCGCTGCCTGAACACAGCTGGTGTAGATGTTAGACATAATGTCATGCAATTTGGCGTCCACTTCTTCAAATGACCAGGACAACCGCATGCTGTTCTGCGACATTTCAAGTGCGGACACGGCAACTCCGCCAGCATTAGCCGCCTTGGCTGGTCCAAACAGAACGCCTTCTTTGTGGAACACATCAATCGCCGCCAAAGTGGAAGGCATATTCGCTCCTTCACCGATCGCTTTAACTCCGCCTTGCACGAGCAATGCAGCAGCCTGTTTGTCGATTTCGTTTTGCGTTGCACAAGGCAGCGCGATATCACAAGGGATAGACCAGATGCCTTCACAGCCTTCGGTATACACGGCATGTGGATGCTCTTTGACATATTCGCTGATCCGCAGACGATCAACCTCTTTTAATCTTTTTACGGTATCCAGATTGATTCCTTGAGCATCATAAATGTAACCACCGGAGTCACTACACGCCACAACATTGGCTCCAAGCTCCTGAGCCTTCTGAATGGCATAGATGGATACATTACCCGAACCGGAGACAACCACCGTGCTGTCCTTGAAGCTCAGTCCTTTGGATGCCAGCATTTCCTTCACAAAGTACACGCATCCGAATCCGGTTGCTTCCTTACGTGCAAGACTTCCTCCGTATAGGAGCCCTTTACCTGTGAGTACGCCAGCTTCGTGTCCACCGCTGATACGTTTGTACTGTCCGAACATGTAACCGATTTCCCGTGCACCTACACCGATGTCGCCGGCAGGTACGTCCGCATCGGAACCGATATATTTGTACAGCTCGGTCATGAAGCTTTGAGTGAAACGCATGACTTCCAGATCTGATTTTCCTTTTGGATCGAAGTCGGAACCACCTTTACCACCGCCGATTGGCAGGCCAGTCAGGGCATTTTTGAAAATCTGCTCGAACCCAAGGAACTTAACAATTCCCGAGTAAACGGAAGGATGGAAGCGAAGTCCGCCTTTGTACGGACCGATTGCGCTGTTGAATTGAACACGGAATCCACGGTTTACTTGTACCTTACCTTGATCATCTACCCAAGGCACGCGGAACGTAATAACACGTTCTGGCTCAACAAGCTGTTCAAGCAAGCCATTCTCCCGATATTTCGGGTGAGCTGCAATGACAGGAATAAGCGAGTCCAGAATCTCTTTGACAGCCTGATGGAATTCACTTTCCTGTGGATTTCTGGCGATAACCGATTCGTAAACGGAATGAACATAATCTGCGGCAGATACTTGAGTTGAATCTTTAGTTATAGTCGACACTTTTTCAATGCACTCCTTTATTGTGTTAAAGTCTTGGGATGGCTATTTGTATAAATTGCATAAAAGTTTGTAGTTAAATATACAGGAAACAAAATAAAAATACGAGATGAAAATCCATAAAATGTTTTTTATGACGTTATTAAAATCTTCTATGGATCTGTCATAAGATGTAAAGGTTAAGTTTGGAAGCCGGGTAGGCTGCCCTTTTTTTGTTATACAACGTAAAGTTAACGGAATAGCTGGATTAAAAAATTAGTTTTGGTAAGATGGTAGTAAGACCGCGGGATCCGTGGTTTTTTTATCTATATGAAGGAGGAGAACAACATGATGAAGAAAAACATGCGAATCAACATGGAGAACAGGGCTTGTATAGGAGGTGAGATCTATTATGAACCATAGGTCCTCCTTTCAAAACTGCAGAGAAATGCTGGTGAACCAGCTCATTATATTCGGTGAAGAGAAAAGAACATTTCTCGACGCCTATTTTGACGTACGTGATCCGGAACGCTCACAGATGGAACGGCTGCTCGTGAATTATACGACGTGTGTGGAGAAGCTGCTTCTCGGTTCGGATGAAGCTCTGGACTCGGTGGTACTCATCGGTAGCTTGATCCGGTTTGAATACGCTGATTTTCACACATCGGATTCATTCACCATTGGTATGCCGGATGACGCGGACCCGGATGCGGGGCGTATTTCCTTCCTCTCCCCTGTGGGCCGGCAATTACTGCTTGGACTTAAGGGAGAAGTGAGGTCGATTAATATACCAGCTGGCTCCATGCGGGTACGTATTACGGATATTACGTTGAACAATGAATCCTTGAACCGGATGTCTACTGGGGGTGCAGATCATGCACTTTAAAGAAACGGATTTGCCGGGAATTGGACGCAAATACTGGCTGCACACACGCAGCGGTGAGCATTTGGTCATCGTCATCCATAATGATGAGCGACGTGACCTGTTTCACATGGAGTCAGGTGATTCGCCTGAAGAACTGGGAGACATGGTGTCACTGGTCACACTGGATGATGATGAGGCACGTGCGGTAGCGGCTATTGTTGGCGGCATGACGTACAAACCAACGTTTCAGGATGAGCGTGAAGTGATGCTGGAGGGGCTGTTAATTGAATGGCTCCGTATTGAACCGCATTCAGAGAGCATAGGAAGAACGATCGGAGAACTGAATATTCGCCAGACAACAGGTGCGGTTATTCTGGCTGTAGTGGAGAAGAACAGGACGAAGCAGTTTAATCCGGGTCCGGAATATACCTTTACTGCGGGGGCTACGGTTGTTGTGGCTGGGGAACGCGATCAGATCAAACTGTTAAAACGGTTGTTTTCCAATGGACGGCTCTAGCCTATGGATATGCTCATATTCGAAGTGGGAATTGCCGTTGCGCTGATTACACTTACGGGGCTAATATCTGCACGATTACGATTTTCAGTTATACCTTTCTATATCCTGATTGGCATGGCTGTTGGACCGCATGCACCACAGATCGGCATTGTGGATTTGCGTTTTATCGAAAGCTCGTCATTTATTGAATTTATGGGCAGGCTGGGCATTCTGTTTTTACTTTTTTATCTGGGGCTTGAATTCTCGGTATCCCGTCTGCTGAAATCAGGCAAGGCTATTCTGACCGGAGGCATGTTCTACGTTGGACTAAATTTTGCTTCCGGACTTCTACTGGGCTGGTTTATGGAGCTGCCACTCAAGGAGACGTTGGTAGTCTGTGGCATTATGACGAGTTCTTCCACAGCTATTGTGGCTAAAGTACTCGTAGATTTGAAGCGCACGGCGAACCCCGAGACGGAGATTATTATGGGTATGATCATGTTTGATGATCTGTTCATCGCCATTCATATCTCGATCCTGACGGGACTTGTACTGAGTGGGGCTACCTCATTCCTCAGCGTCTTTCTTGTATCCCTGTCTGCGCTGCTATTCATTGTACTATTTCTGATTATCGGCAGGAAATGCATCAAGTATATCGATAAAGCACTCAACATCAAATCATCGGAGTTATTTCTGCTCACGGTTATGACGCTGCTCTTTCTGGTGGCGGGTTTCTCGGAAACGCTGCATGTAGCCGAGGCGATTGGGGCTTTGATGATGGGGCTGGTTCTGGGGGAATCGAGACATGCCAGCCGAATTGAGCATCAGATTTTGCCGTTCAAAGATTTCTTTGGTGCCATTTTCTTTTTCAGCTTTGGTCTGACCATTGAACCTTCATCCCTCGGGGGTGCCGTTGGCATGACCGTGATTGCCGTTATTCTGACCATTGCCAGCAACTATGGTGCGGGCATGATCGCTGGAAGACTCTCCGGGATGTCTACACGCGCCTCTCTTAATGTGGGATTCACACTGGTGTCCCGTGGAGAGTTCTCCATCATTATGGCGAACATCGGCAAGGCCGGAGGTCTGATGGCATCCATTCAGTCTTTTGCCGTGTTATATGTGTTGATTCTGGCAGTCCTTGGCCCGATTCTGACCAAAGAATCACCCTGGATTTACAGTCAATATGCTCGCTTAAGGAAAAGAATGAAACGAAAGGAGACGGGATGAATTGTGCATCTGTTTGCCACGTCTTTACAGCGTAGGTTCGTACACAGATGCAAACACGTATTGAATCCTAATCCACTGATAAACCGTACACGCTACACTGCTTGGAGTAAATTCTCTCCTTGGTGTGGCGTTTATTGTATCGGGGAATGTACCATCCCTTTATTGACAGATGTATGAAGGCTGTTATACAAAGAAGTATACTTATGGACGTATGTTTTAATGAAGGTCGTGCAATGCACGGCCTTTTTTTTGGATATATAGGATCACGCTAATGCAATCTGAATGGGACTGATCTATGACAAGAGGAGAATGTACCGCATGGATAATCTGCCTTCATATCATTCAACATATCATTATTGGAAACAGTATCAAGCCTTCTTTCCGGAAGAATTCAGGCTAGGAGATCATGCGAATCCTGAAGAGGAGTGGTGGGAATCGAACGGGGTTCATCTGCACATCGATCGTCTTCCCGTGCCCGAGTCGCCGATCAAAATTCTGTTCATTCACGGAGCCGGAGGCAATGGCAGGTTGCTCGCTCCTTATGCCCGAATGCTGCAGCTCCAAGGCTATGAGGTAGTATCGCCAGATCTTCCACCGTATGGGTTAAGCTATGCGTCGTCTGGGACACGTCTCAATTATGACCTGTGGATCAAGCTGCTTGTTTCACTCGCTGATCGTGAATATAAGAAAGACGGCAAGCCGATCGTGGCGTTGGGAAGCAGCATCGGGGGTATGCTGGCGTATCACACGAGTGCACGCAGTGAGTACGTACAAGGCTTGATCGTAACAACATTTGTGGACACGAGTGATGCTGATATGCGTGACCAGCTTGCGCCAAACCGTGTGTTAGCCGATGGGGCAAACGCATGATGGACCAGTTCCCCGGCCTGCTTGATCGTATCCGCATCTCCGTCAAACAGGTATCGCGAATGCAACTGATTACCAATAATTCGGATTTAACCCGACTTATTATGAATGATCCACAAGCGGCAGCGACGCGTGTCCCATTGGAACTGTTAAGAACATTCCTGAATAAGAAGCCGGAGGTAGACCCGGAACAGTTTGATCAATGTCCTGTCCTGCTGGTTCACCCCGAACTGGACCCGATGACACCATTACGGTTCAGCCAATCTTTTTTTGATCGATTGAAAGTGGAGAAGGAATGTGTAGTGTTGGAAGGAGCGGGCCACTTCCCTATAGAACAGCCAGGGCTGAATCAATTGGAGGAAGCGGTGTTACGATTTTTACATAAGATTCAAGCAAAACATTCATGAAAGTTGGATTCGAATGTTCTCTATATGCACCGCGACTCCGCCCACTTGAATTTCTGTAATTTCATTGGAAATGTCCAGCGTTAATTTGGCTCGGATCTTCGAGGGACGGTTCATGGTGTATCCTTGTCTAATCGTATAGATTGTATCGTTGGGATCTGAAAGCTGGTTGTATTTATGTAAATAACAGAGTAAAGCACCGTTAGATGTACCTGTTGCGCTCTCTTCCGGAATATCGTAAAGGGGAGCAAAATTCCGGCATTCTGCCAGAGCGACCTCTGCATTTGGTTCGAGTGCAAACACGTGATAACCTACGACATGGTTAGCTTTGCTAATTTCAGCGATAAGCTGAAAGTCAGGAATGATTTTTGGCAGAACATCAACATGTTTAACCGCAATCAAGATATCTCGTAATCCGGTAGACACGATCTGCACAGGTAATTCGGCGTGCAAATCTTCTGTAGGAATACCCAGAGAATCCGCAATGGTTTGTCGTTCAACAATCTCTCCAAACTCTGGTAGCGCCTGAGACAGATAGACTTCACCATTATTCTGGACAACCACTTCGAGTATTCCGGCCAGTGTCTCCAGTGTGTACACACCTACCTCAACGATATGCTGTGCTTTCATTAAATAAAATAAAGCAATCGTTGCATGCCCGCATAGATTAACTTCATCACTAGGGGTGAAGTAACGAACTTTAAAATCAGCCTGATCCGATGGCATAACAAATGCCGTCTCTGAAAATCCAACTTGTCTGGCAATCTCCTGCATCTGGGATTCGGATAAGTGTCCTGCTTGTAAAACAACTCCTGCAGGGTTTCCGCCTAGAGGTTTATCGGAAAATGCATGTAACGTACTTACTTCAATGTCCACAATGCTACCTCGCTTGTTCGGTTATTTAGGTTCAACAGTTCTACATTATATCATGGTTCGTGATCAGGATTGTGACCCCAAACCTGCTGCGAATTCGTGAATATAGGTCAAGTGCACGATCGGGAAGGGTAATGAAGAAGGAGAGCATAACGATAATCCTATGGAAAGGCTGGTATCTCTAATGAAAGCAATTGTAATTGAAGAGTTCGGTGGAGCAGAACAATTGAAGGAAAAGGAAATGACCAAGCCGACATGTGGAGTGAATCAGGTGCTGATCCGCATTCATGCTACTTCTGTGAACCCGGTGGATTTTAAAATCAGACAAGGTCATATGAAAGAGGCTGCGGATTCTTTCCCACTCATATTGGGCGGGGATGTCGCCGGTACGGTAGAAGAAGCGGGTTCCAATGTGGCGAGGTTCAGAGCGGGAGATCGTGTATTTGCCCGTCCTCGTCATTTCGGAACCTATGCAGAATATGTGGCCGTGGATGCGGACATCATTGCCCGTATTCCAGAGAAACTGAGCTTCGAGGAAGCAGCTGCTATACCATTAGCTGCCATGACGGCCTGGCAGGCACTTGTTGACCATGGACGGCTTGCCAAAGGACAGAAGGTTCTCATTCACGCGGGAGCAGGTGGTGTAGGAACCTATGCCATTCAGATCGCCAAATATCTTGGCGCTGAAGTGGCTTCCACCGCAAGTGAATCGAATGAGGAATTGCTCCGTTCGCTGGGTGTGGATCATTTTATCAATTATAAAAAAGAAGACTTCTCGGAGATTCTCTCCGGTTATGATGTCGTGCTGGACACGATGGGTGGCGACATTCAACGTGATAGCTTCAAGGTATTAAAGCCCGGTGCACGTCTGGTATCGCTTGTGGAACAACCGGATGAAACGCTGGCTAAGGAAGCAGGTGTAACCGCCAACGTGTTCATGATGGAACCCAAAGGAGACCAACTCGATCAGTTGGCTGAGCTCGCTGCTGAGGGCAAGCTGAGACCCATTATTGATGAGACATACCCCTTGAGTGAACAAGGTCTGCGTGAAGCACACGAAAAAAGCGAAACCCATCATACACGCGGGAAACTGGTCATTCGAGTAGAATAGATGAGGATTACCGTTGAATGTTTAAGTTAGCTTTTTGTTCTGATGTACACCTCCTAAAATTGACAATGGACATACCTATATGGGGAACCGGTGAGATTTTAGGAGGTGTATTTTTTATGCGTAAAGAGAGCACACGAATAATATAATTTGAAAGAATGGAATATTACGGTATATACTTGATGTAAGTGTTGAAAGGAATGAGAACGATGTAGTCTATGGAGACTTAGATCCCAAGGCCAGATCTCCGCCTTAATTCAGATATGAGTGAGGTAGGAGTAAATAAACCTTAGGAGGATCTATAATGAAAAATAATATTTGGACAGGTCATAAAGTTAGATTACGTGCAATTCTCCCAACTGATTGGGATAAGTTCAACAATAATGATTCTGATTCTGACTGTGCTAGACTTTGCGATGTAATAAATTTCCCAAGATCGGAAGAGGGTACCAAGGCTTGGGCTGAATTCCAGGCATCTCGTGGTTCTGATGGGGATAAAATTATGCTCGCGGTCGAGACTATAGATGGAGTATTAGTAGGAAGTATAAGTTCGAATAACTGTGATACCCGAAATGGAACTTTTACGTACGGTGTTGCTATCTTCAGAGAATTCTGGCGCAATGGTTATGCTTCAGAAGCTGTAAAAATATTGTTGCGATATTACTTTGAGGAGTTACGCTATCAGAAAGTTACCGCACATGTTTATGCTTTTAATGAAGGTTCACTAGAACTTCATGAGCGTCTTGGATTTGTCCAAGAAGGGAAACTCAGAAATATGGTATTCACTAATGGACAGCATTACGATGAATATCTCTATGGTTTGACTAAAAGTGAATACTCGAAAATGAAGATATGAGAGTAGGCTACCCTAGTGGTAGCCTTTTTTCAAATAACGGGAAACGATAAATTAAATCTGAGGCGGATGTAGGCTGAATGATTTCTTCAGTTAGTGCCCCGTTTTGATGATGTTCCTTTTCAAATGCAAATCAAGTAGACAATCTGATATTGAAATACAATGGGAGGTTATCTGATGGTTGATGTTTTTGCTGTATCAGACATTATTGTTAAACATATTAAGAACCATTACCCTCAAGACGTTGCAATTGTCGGCTATTACGGATCATATTTGCAGGGGCGAGCGACTGAACGTTCGGATTTGGATTTCTTCTTCATTCCAGCGACGGCCAAGGGTAGAGAAGCGGAGTGCCAGTTTATGATCGACGGTATCAGTTTTGATTTCTGGCCCATCGGATGGGATCGTGCTGAACGGATGGCAACATCTGAAGAATGGAATACGACGATTATAGCAGACTGTGAATTGTTATATGTCCGATCAGATGATGATCTAGTCAGGTTCATGGAACTTCGCGAAACAATATCGAACATGGGGAGTAAATCCAAAACATCGGATATGATCAGCAAAGCTGAATCCGTATTAAAGGAATGCTTTATCAGCATAGCTAAAATGCGTCTTTCCAAAAATGCCAAGGATCTTTCCTATTGTCGAACCCAGGCTCAAGAGATTGCGGGAAACATTTTCATGTCGCTTGGATTTTTAAACCAAATTTACTATAAGCGCAGTTGGGGTCACTATCGTGAGCAAGTTAGCAATCTCCCCATTAAACCGGATCAACTGGACCTATACCTTGATACCATTATGTTCAGCCTTTCTCCAGATGAAATAATATCAGCGTGCGAGAAGCTGACAGCGGATACACTTTGTCTCATATCGGAGCGACAAAACAGCCAAGAAGATCTTCGCTCTTATAAAGAGCAACTGCGGGGGTACTACGAAGAGGAAAAAGGTATGATGAATAAACTGTTAACCGCGTGCGAAAAAGGCCATTACGAAACAGCTTTCTTCGTTGCTATTGGGGTGCAAGACGGGTTATCCCAAATATTGTACGCGGCAGAAAAGGGACGCTGGCCTGGCATTATTGACATGGGTGAGCATCGCGAGTTTTACGTTAATTATGGGTATCCTGATCTGGTTGCACTGTTAAATCCAAACGATTTTGAACCGTTGCGATTAGCCGTCCTGCAGCTTATAGATCAGTTGGAGAATCAGCTTAAAAGAGAAGGCTTATCTATCAACCAGTTCGACTCTGTTGCTGAGTTCGAATTATTTTACATAAACAGAGTTTGAGGACAGGGAATAATGAGGCGGAATGAATTCCAAAATAGATAATAAGAAGGCAAGTCTGTGTTTAATTATTATCAAATTTAAAAACTTTACTGACGGAAGATGTCAGTAAAGTTTTTTTATAATAGGGGTATCAAATAGAAGGGGAGTGCATTATGCATACCAAAAAAGTGTATCTTTATGTATTTAATACGATGTCAGACTGGGAGGTAGGTTATTTAATTGCTGAACTAAACTCGGGAAGATATTTTAGAAAAGGGATGGCGCCGATAGAAGTGGTTACCGTGGGTGTTGATAAAAGTCCGGTGACTACCATGGGAGGGATGGACATATTGCCTCGCGTTTCTGTGGATGAGTGTATGTTAGAAAGCACGGATGTGTTGGTTCTTCCGGGTGGAGATACTTGGATGGAAACCATTCACGAACCGATATTGAAAAAAGCTGCGACATCATTAGAACAGGGTCATATTGTTGCGGCAATTTGTGGGGCAACCGTTGGACTCGCAAGGATGGGATTGTTAGACTCCAGAAGTCATACAAGCAACGATCTGGACTATTTGAAAATGATTTGTCCACATTACATGGGAGAAAAATACTATAAGAGGGTTCCGGCCGTAACGGATGACAATTTGGTCACTGCATCAGGCATAGCACCGTTGGAGTTCGCGATGCATGTATTGAAGGTACTGGATGTATTTACACCGGAGACTTTAGATTCATGGTTCAATCTATATCAGACTCATGATCCAAAATACTTTTTCGAGTTAATGAATTCTATCAAATAGTTGGTATTTCGATATTTTCGCATAGGGTGGAATAAGATATAATAGGAGGAATTTATTCCATTCTATGTATGAGGTGATTCGGATGTCCAATGAGCTCATTCAAGCGATTCAATTATTAAAAGAAAAGAAGTGGGTGGATCTGACTCATACGTTTGGTCCGGAATCTCCACATTTCTCAGCTTTTGCTGCGGCACAATTTGATACGTTGTTTAATCACGATCAAGGTTTCTTTGCCCAGAGTTTCAGGTTTCCCGGACAATATGGTACGCATCTCGATGCGCCGATTCACTTTGTGCGTGATACTAGGTATCTGGATGAACTGGGGTTAAAGGAGCTTGTGCTACCGCTGGTTGTCATTGATCAATCTGTAGCTGTAGAGCGCAATCCGGATTTCACGCTGGATGTCGAGCATATTCTTGAGTTTGAAAAAGAGCATGGCGTTATTGAAGCTGGCAGCTTTGTAGCTCTGCGTACCGATTGGAGCAAACGCTGGCCCAGTCATGAAGCCTTCGACAACAAGGATGCTGAGGGAAATAGTCATGCACCCGGATGGTCAGTCAGTGCGCTAATGTTTTTATTCGAGGAAAGAAAAATACAGGCGATTGGTCATGAAACCTTCGATACCGATTCAGCCGTGGATTATCAAAAGAACGGGTCGCTTCTGGCGGAATATTATGTACTTGCCCAGGATACATATCAGGTAGAGCTGTTAACGAATCTGGATCAGGTACCGGCTAAAGGTGCCGTGATCTTCAATATCGTACCCAAGGCTGAAAGGGCGTCCGGTTTTCCAGTCCGTTCATTTGCCATACTGCCGTAAAATAAGGTTGAACATAGACATATCGCAATTACTCAGATGCAGTTCCTTCCGAACGATTCACATATGAGATTTTAAAAAACAGAACGCTCAGATAAATAATAAAGGAGGCATATTCCGCCTCCTTTTTATGTGGTTACTTTTGATCCGATGAGGGATCCTGATTAAACCGTTGTGAAATTTTCTTCTCTGTTTTCTTACGCCGTATCCAGCGCTTGAAAATACCTTCTTCTTTTCTTCCCTGCAGTGTTTCTTTCATGCCTTGGATCATAAATTCGGATCTTCGTCTGTCATCCCGACCAATCTCGCGCAATTCCTTAATAAATTTGTCGTCCATATCTGCCTCTCGCTCATTAAGTATATCTTCATTATACCGAACGTACGTTCTTTTATCAAGTTTTACCAAAATCGAATTTTTGGGGACGATTTAAGTGAGAAAGAGCACAGGATTCAGCCTTCTCCATATGTGAAAATGGAATAGAACTTTCAGTAAAATTTGTATAACATGTCTGGAGGGTGAGGGATGAGGAAGGGTGATGAAGGTGAAAGGAAGCTTGAATGTGGACCTGGAAGGTCGTGGGTGCTCATTATTATGCAAGGGTTACTGGGCATTGGTGCGATCATTGGAGGGGGAACACTCATTATCGATCCATCGGGAAATCTTGTCCATATGCCGGATTCATTGTTAGAGCATTCTCCGTTTGGCAGTTTTTTGATCCCGGGAATTATACTAATGTTGGTTCTTGGCATTGTGCCACTGATCATAGCCGTTTCACTCATTCGCCACACTCACTGGAAAATAGGTGAGAAAATGAATATTTACTCGAATCAATACTGGGCATGGACGTACTCGTTATATACGGGATTTGCTCTGATCATCTGGATTATGGCTCAGGTATACTGGATACAGCATGTATCTATCATCCATCTAGTCTTTTTTGCTTGGGGAGTGGGTATCCAGATCGTCACTCTGCTGCCTGGCGTACAGCGAAAATATCAAGCAGATTGCTCAACAAAAACATTCTCCTTATAAAATAAAACGGCTGTCATCCGGATCTTGGATTGATCCGGGAGGACAGCCGTTTATCAGTATTGTTACTTGGAAGCCTGATAGGCGTTCAAGAATTCTTTCACTTTTGACGGATCGGACTTCAATTCATTTCCGGTCTGAACTAGTGGGCTTACTGTGGAGTACGCTTTAAGTTTATTATTTTTGTAGAACTGCAGTATGTCATCCTGATTAATGGAGTACAGTACGGATTTTCTCAGGTCACTGCTCTTGGCAACTTCCCGATTGGCAGTGTTGAACAGCAGATAGGAAACCGCATTGCTCGGAATGCTCTGCAATTGCAATTTGCTGTCACCTTTGATGATGTCATATTTCGTTTCAGGCACCCCGTAGTATAAGTGAATTTCGCTACTGCGAAGAGCAGATAGCGCACTGTCGGCATCCGAGATGAATCGTACATTCACCTGAGAAATCTTGGGTGCATATTCAGAGCCTTTACGGTAGCCGGGATTCTGATAGAATACACCTTCATAATCATTTTTATATGCCAAGATATATGGGCCGCTGGCATACAGGGTGTTGTTGTACGAAGCACCTTCAGTCACGGTATTCTGATCGCCGTAAGGAATGTCTTTATTCACGTCAAACGAAGCTACATCATACGTATTGATGCTCTCGACCTGCTTTTTGGATACAATGCCAGCAGATTGGTGAGCCAGATAGTTCAATACTTGCGGGAAGGGTTCCGTGGTTGTGAGTTTCACAACTTGATACTTCCCGGCAGCGTTATTGGCTTTGTTTTTGTCCGTGACCAGTTCCGTAATTTTAGTGCCAAGCCCTTGTTCCAATGCTTCTTTAACCGTACCGCTGCCACTGGATTGCTGAATGGATTCCAAGGCGCCCAGATCGGTTACCAACTCGGCCTCCTTGATATGTTCGTGAAGGCTGTATGTCCGGTGATCCGGTACGGAATCTTTGTTTTTGGCGCGATCGAGAGAGAAGATGACGTCATCTGCACCGACACGTTCACCCGTATCTACAGCCTTTTTATTATCAATCTTCGCAAAGTTGATATCGTCTCTGAGAATGAAATAATACTCCGAGTTCCCCTCCGCAATGCTGAAATTGTGAGAGAGCGATCCCTCTGCTGTGAGCTGATCGTCATCTGTCAGGTTAACGAGACGTACATACATGTTGGTATTCAATTGGTTGATGGAACCGTCGTTTCCTTTGATCGGGTCAAGGGAAGTCAGGACAGAAGAACTTTGTGTCAGAATTAAGGGTTCTTTTGTATTTTTGGAGCTGTCTTTGAATTCAATAGGTTCCCATGCCATGGCGCGGGATTTGGACAAGCGAACCGTATCTACATTCAGAATGTCTTTGTTCACAGCCTGACTTTTCAGGGAAATGTACAGCGGAGCGATATAGGCTTGATCCGTTACCAAGCGGTCCTCCAATTGTTTATACGTATCCTTGTAGTCATCCGGAGTCTGAGTAGCGGCTTGGTCAATAAGTTTATCGATTTCCTCATCTGCGAGAATGCTGTAATCCCCACCCGTTTTGAAAAGAGAACGGACCGCATAATCCGGGTTTCCAGTTACGGTTGTCCAGCTGGACAACGCAATATCATAATTCCCTGCATCCTGCTGGGATTTGTAGCTGCCGTAATCCGGCTGCAGATTCAGCTTTACATTGAAGCCGTTCTTGGTGAGCTGGTCGCGGATAATATTCACGTCATTTTCGGAAGAGCTCTGAGCCAGTAATTCGATGTCTACCGGTTTTTGGTTTTGCGTGTTCTCCGATGTATCGGATGGCGCAGTCTCGGACTGCGATTCCGTCTTGGTCTTCACATTGCAACCTGAGATTACAAGGACGAGAATCAATAGTAGTGCGATCAACGTACGTTTTTTCATGAAAATACCTCCAGATAAGTTCATAGTTCATAATTATTGTTCCGAATTGAGTTGAAGGCGGTAAGTTAAGCCTTTTCCAGCTTTGGATCAAGCGCATCGCGCAGTCCGTCTCCCAGAAAGTTGAACGAGAGCACGAGCAGAATGATTGCCAGACCTGGATAGATGGCCAGATATGAATGGGTTTCCAGATACGTGCTGCCCAGCTTGAGAATGTTGCCCCATTCGGGAATATGCGGCTCCACGCCGAGCCCCAGATAACTTAAACTGCTGGTGGCGATGACCGCCCCGCCGATGGTGAGCGTGGACTTAATAATCATGGGTGCGAGTGAGTTCGGAATAATATGTTTGAAAATAATAGACCGATTGTTGTAACCCAGCGCACGTGCGGCTTCAACAAATTCAAAAGTAGATACATAGAGTACACTGGCTCTCATGGTTCGTGCATAGGTTGGGATCGAGCCCAGACTGAGCGCCAGAATAAGATTGACCGTATTGGCCCCGAACGCCGCAATGATGGCGATAGCGAGCAAAATACCCGGAATGGCATAGAGAATATCCAGCAATCGCATGATAATATTGTCTGTATGTCTTCCATAGAATCCCGAGAATGCTCCGAGAATACCGCCAATGAATACCGGAATCAGAGTTGACATGAAACCCACGATTAACGATATACGGGCACCGAATACAATCCGGGAAAATAAACACCGTCCAAAGTCATCTGTTCCCAAGGGATAGGCGAGCGATGGGGACTGAAGCAAGGCCGAGTAGTTATTTTCTACAGCCATGCTGTAATCAAAAGTAAAGAAGCTGCAAATCGATATCGAGAACAGGAAAATGATAAAAAACAAACCGGACATTGCTGTGACATTCGGAGCGAGACGCTCCCACAGATCATTCCAGAAGTTGGATTTTTGTTTGCCCTGTCTGCGAATTCGTCCAATGATGGAAATACCCAGCAGCAGTGCGAACACATTGCCTGTGACCGAAGTCAGGATGAGTATCGTACTTACGCCCAGCATCCAGCGCGGGATGATCGAGGCTGAGGTATATCGGGATACGATAAACAGCACAACCAAATCAATCACCAGGATAAACAGAAGCGCCGCCATGGCTGGCAAAAACGTATCCGCAACATACGGTTTGAATATATTGAGTGCCGAGACCCCAATAACGAACAGCTGGGTCAGCAGCATATACACCGCAAATGTATACTCAATGCTCTTTGTCTTTTTGATCAGGTGAAAAGCGGCCGTTACGATAAAGATATTGCCGGAAACGATACCCAGCAGCTGAACCCAGGCGAGTCTGCGAGTCAGCACAGAGATTGTGCCCTGCCGAATCAGGTCTCTCCGAATTCGGAGCGTCAGCACACTCTGGACCAGCGTGAAAAATAGATAGATTCCGAGTGCTGTCAGCAGAAATGGCCTGAACACCTGGAGGCTCCAGTCATAGATGTTGAATAACAGTAACATCGACAAGAGAAGGGAAGTGACCCAGGCGAAGCTCGCCTGACTGTACTCCTGTGAAGACTTAAGTCGAAAACGCATTTCCTGTGTGAGTGAACCCGATTTTGTCATCATGCACCTGCTTTAATATTGTTTCATCTTGGAACGTACCCGTGGGTCAATAAAAGCGTAGAGAAGATCTACCACCACATTAATAATGGAGATTGTAATCGCTGTGTACACTACTCCGCCCATAATACTCGGAATATCGGGTATAAATTGTTTATCCACAATGTAGCTGCCGAGCCCGCTAATATTAAACACTTTCTCTGTTACTGCCGCCCCTCCAAGCATGCCTCCGAATTGCAGGCCAACCACGGTTACAATTGGAATTAATGCATTACGTACCGCATGTTTCAGCATGACATGTCGTTCGCTTAACCCTTTTGCACGGGCAGTCATCACGTAGTCCTCATGAATAACTTCCAGCGTGGAAGAACGGGTCATACGGGCTACTGCAGCGGTTAATCCGGTTCCGAGAACTATCGTTGGCATAATAATAGAGAGCCAGTTCTGCGGATTGAAGGTAGCGGGAAGCCACTGCAGCTTGATCGAGAAATTCAGGATGAAAATAAGTCCTTGCCAGAAATTCGGAATCGATAATCCAATCAATGCAATAAACATGAATGTGTAATCAAACAGTGAATTGGGCTTGATCGCCGAGATAATCCCAATTGGCAATGCAATGACAAGGGCAAGCAGCAAGGAGATAACGGCCAGTGTTAATGTGATTGGGAACTTTCTGGCGATCGTAGCCGTGACATCTTCATTCCCTGAAAAAGATTTGCCGAGATCAAACAGTGCTATGCCCTTGATATTGTTCCAGAGTTGGACAAGGTAGGGCTGATCCAGGCCATACACATGGTTGAAAGCCGCGATCTGTTCCTGTGTCGCCGTCTCTCCGAGAATGTTGGCTGCCGGATTGAATGGAGACAGGTATAAGATGGTGAAGACAAGTGTAGCTACACCCAAGATGACGAATACCGTCATCAGAATTCTTTCAAATATGTACTTTAGATAAGGATTGCCATACAACAGCATCATGGCGTACATCAGACAGCCCGGAATAACCGATGCCGCAAGAAACCACGGTTTATCAATCAGGGATTGGAACGTATCCGCCATCGTCAGGCGCTGTTTCCCCTGTTCCTGAAGCTTGCTGAACGTTCGTTCCTTTAACTCCTTCTGAACGGATTCCTCCAGCCACTCCTCCGTCTGACGCTCAAACTCAGCCTTACTAACTTGCTGCTGAAAGAAACGGTGTTTACGCCTCAACTGTTCTTCCACGTCCGTCCGAAGTTTATCCCGATAAGAACTGGATAGCATATCACGCTCAACAGCCTGTTGAACCAAGGCCCAGCCTTCCTTTTTTTTTCTAGATTGCCAGACCAGAAGCACAATCAGATTAACGGGCAGTCCGAGAATAAATAGAACATATCGATAGGAGGGATGAAGCAGCATTTTGCCATAAATAAAACCCAGGGTGTATACAAGCTGTGACATTTTGCTGCCTTTTGCAAGATTCAAACCATGCGAGCCTCCTTTCATGTGATTTTAAATTGCATTATTCCGATTGATATAGTATATATTATTTAGAGTCTATTCAATTGTCAAGGTATGGAAGAGTATACATATGAGCACATGTGAAAATATGGATGAGGGCTGGTGATCACATGCAACCTTTGCTGAAAGTAAATGAGTTGTCTGTTTCTTTTCATTCCGGAGAGAGTGAATTTCAGGCGGTGAAGGAAGTCAGTTTTGAAGTGCGGAAAGGGGAAACCCTTGGCATTGTAGGGGAATCCGGCAGTGGGAAGAGTGTGACGGCACGTTCCATTATGAGACTGCTTGCATCTCCTCCTTCGCAGATGAAAAAGGGTGAGATTCTGTTTAAAGGGGTAGATCTGGTCCATAAAACGCAAAAAGAGATGGAGAGCATCCGTGGCCGTGACATCGGCATGATCTTTCAGGACCCTATGAGCTCTCTTAATCCGACCATTAAAATAGGGAAACAGATTACCGAAAGTTTGATTAAACATCAGAAGCTATCCAGAGGAGAAGCGAAGAAGCAGGCGATCGCCATGCTGGAGCTGGTTGGTATCACCCGGAGTGAAATACGTTTCAATCAGTATCCACATGAATTTTCCGGAGGTATGCGTCAGCGGGTGATGATTGCCATTGCTCTTGCTTGCCGGCCTGAATTGCTGATCGCAGATGAACCCACAACTGCGCTTGATGTAACCATTCAGGCCCAAATTCTTAATTTGATGAAAGATATGCAAGCACGGCTGGGCACTTCCATTATTCTGATTACCCATGATCTCGGCGTAGTGGCAGGCATGTGTGATCGGGTCGTGGTCATGAAAGATGGGCAGATTGTGGAATCCGGGACAACTACAGAGATTTTTGCAAATCCAAAGCATCCATATACATCCAGACTGCTAAATGCATTGCCTCGATTAGATGAGAAGAAAAAGCCGAAACTCGTTTCGTTGGTGCCACGCGATCTGGAGGATGATCAGCCTCTGTTGGAGGTGAAGTCGCTCAGACAGCATTTTAATCTGGGCAAAGGCAACACCTTAAAAGCTGTGAACGATATCAGTTTCGAGATTCGCCAGGGGGAGACACTTGGGGTCGTGGGCGAATCGGGCAGCGGGAAATCGACTACAGGTCGAGCCATTCTGCGACTGCATGAGCCTACAGGTGGGGATGTCCTGTTTAAGGGAGTACCACTCAATCGCCTTTCTGCCTCAGAGATGAAAACGATGAGGCGGCATATGCAGATTATTTTCCAGGACCCGTATGCGTCGCTTAATCCGAAATTTAGAATCATGGACATTATTGGGGAAGCCTTGGATATTCACGGTCTTGCCGGCAGTCCCGCTGAACGGGAAAAGCGTGTGGAGGAATTACTGGAGATGGTCGGCCTCGATCCGGCTCATGCCCAGCGTTATCCTCATGAATTTTCAGGTGGACAACGGCAGCGGATCGGAATCGCTCGTGCGCTGGCCGTGGAACCTGAATTTATTGTATGTGACGAGCCGTTGTCTGCGCTGGATGTGTCCATTCAGGCCCAGATTGTACAGCTGCTTGAAGAGTTGCAGCAGCGACTTGGTCTTACATACCTGTTCATCGCACATGACCTGTCCATGGTGAAACATATCAGTGATCGTGTTGCTGTCATGTATAACGGGAAGATTGTGGAGTTAGCAGAAAGTGAAGAGCTCTATTCGAACCCTCAGCATGCATACACAAAGGCATTGTTGTCGGCCATCCCGGTTCCGGACCCGGCTGTGGAGGCGATGAAAAAACGTCATCCTGTGAGTGAAACACCGAGAGAAACGGTAGAAGTAGAAGATCGCTATAATCTGGAACAGTCCAGGTGGGTAGAAGTAAAAGAGGGACATTGGGTGGCGATTTCCGGATAAGGTGAAACATTCAACTTCACTACAAAATGAACCCCGGCAGTGATCTGTGGAAGATCATTGCGCGGGGTTCTATTCCATGCCCGGCAGGCACGGTGGATATATTACTTGAACTGAACAGATTTTTTAATGGTATCGATCTCGGCCTTCGTTGTATCATCCAGATATGTGAAGATGAAGTTAAACGCATAGCCTTCGATAATCGTACTGTAGTAATCTTGCGTAATGGTTGAACCATTGCCCGCATCCATCGTGATTTGCATCAGGTCCATCTCTTTGCCACCGATGGTTTCGGTTGTAAATTCTTTGTATTCATAAGGGAACTGGCTGTCCACCATGAATTTCTTCGTTGCTTCTAGATAATCTTTACCTGTGCGAATGCCTTGCAGCAGGCTCACTTTTTCAGCAATCGCCATAGCGGAAGGACCAACCTGTCCTCCATCCAATGGATATTGTGAAGCCATTAACAGGTTCAATGTTTTGGTCTGAGACAGTTCAATTTGTTTTTTCTTCGTTTCATCGTCTCCAGCTATAGCCTCGGAGGAAGCGCTCGTCAGCTCGTTCATGCCGTCTGCATCCTGGAACTCCCAAGCTTTCGGGAATTTCAGTGATACCCCGAAATAGTCATTGTTATAAGAGCCTTTTTCCGTAGTTCCCAATTCAACTTCTTTGGAGTTATCTGTTTCCTTGGACTTGGAAGTGGATGCTTCAGTGCTTTCTGTGTTTTCCGTATCTTCCGTCTTGGCTGTGTCTGTATCTGTGCCGGCAGTGGTTTCCGTTGTAGTGGATTCATTCGTTTTGGCGTTGTTATCCGCTTTGTCGCCGCAAGCTGCAGCAACCAACAAAATCATAATCAACATGGCAAACAATGAAGCTTTTTTTGGAATAGACATAGTACCCTCCTGAAAATGTGTGTGTGTTCTCTTTTTCTCTCTCTAATCGTGCGTACCTAAAAAGCATAGCACAGATGTTCGTGTTTTTACCACCTATAGGAATCTATAGGGGTACCTTTATAGATAAGACAGACGGCTGGCAATTGAAACAGCTTCGGTGCTAGATTGTACACCTAATTTGTTAAAAATCACTTTTTTATGATGATTTACGGTACATTCCTTGATTTTCAATTTCAAAGCAATCGCTTTAACCGTTAGTCCGTTAGAGATCATTTTCAGGATGGTTAACTGGCGTTTGGTGAACTCTACCGATTGATGTTCTTCGACCGACGCGGCAAGGTTACACTGATAACGATTTTGCATATGAGCCGGGATCAACTTGGCGATTGCAATCAGTTCGCTCTGCATGTCCGCATTAATCGTCGAGACGTCCAGATAGCCGACATGTTGAAGTCCAACAGACAAAGGTGCAGCATAACAGTGCCAGCTACGAAAAAGAGGGTTCTCATGCTGCTCAGGTTGCAGCTGGACAGCTCCATGTGTGTCCATTGATTCGGATATGGCATTGACGCCACAGCTTCTGGCCGTAAAGATCATACCCGGACGGATGGGTAACTGCTTCACCACCTGTTTCAAATCAGGGCTGTAATCCATGGCAAGCAGGACCCCATGCGAGTCGGTGAGCAGAAAGAGATACGTGCTGGACAGATTTTCTTTGATATCCGATAGACTTTGCTGGAAGGCACTAATCAGAAAATGATTGATTTTACGAATCCTGTCCAGATTGGCTTTCGTTACATATTGGATATGTGCCGTACCGGGAGCGACTCGTTCGCTCTCGGACCAGCTCTTTCGTAAGGCAGATGTTCGTGCAGACATAAGGTGTCCTCCTTGGCTATCCATTTTCCCAATAAACATTTAAAATTAAGTCTACCTTTTCCAGAATCGGTTTCAAGCGGCTTAAGGATGAATTGCTTATCGTAGGACTTGGGGGTTACGATGTCTATTTCAGGGCGGGAATTTACATGAGTATGAAAGAGTTATATCGAACGCCCTAAGAGCAGCGATTATATGTATGCCTCAATAAGTTCAAACGGGTCAGTGAGTGGATGGAGCGGAAAGTTGATTTTGCAAAATAGATATGTTACGCTTACATTACAAAAGAAAAACAACAGAATACGCAATAACATCTTTTGATGGATTGTAACTGTGAAGACAGGCAAAACCTAAACTGATGGTGAAATGAAGGCTCTTTTTTTGCGAGCTATTTTACCTTGAGTTTAGGTTTTTCTTGTTTTTTGGCTTGAAATACAGCTGCTGTATACGGGAAAAACCCAAATAAAATTCGAAAAGAGGTTGTTCGTTATGACCACGGCAAAAAAAGGATTCCCCGAAAACTTCCTGTGGGGAGGCGCTACAGCTGCCAACCAATTGGAAGGTGCATTCGATCAGGACGGCAAAGGTCTCTCTACTGCGGATATGATTGCGCATGTTCCCAAAGAGAAGCGTACAGGTGGACATGCCATGGAAATCTCCTCTACACGAATTGAAGAGATCCTCTCCGGCGAAATTGAAGAACGTTTCCCTAAACGTTTTGGTATTGATTTCTATCATCACTATAAAGAAGATATCGCATTGTTTGCTGAAATGGGCTTTAAGGTATTCCGTTTGTCCATTCACTGGGCACGTATCTTCCCGAACGGTTATGATCAAGAGCCGAACGAAGCTGGCCTGAAATTCTATGACAACGTCTTCGACGAACTGTTGAAATACGGAATCGAACCGCTTGTGACGTTGTCTCACTATGAAACTCCGCTGGGTCTGACACAGAAATACAATGGCTGGGCAGGTCGTGAAGTGATCGGGCATTATGTGAGATATGCAGAAACCGTGTTCAATCGTTATAAAAATAAAGTGAAATACTGGCTGACGTTCAATGAAATTAACGTTATGCTGTTTAGCCCATACACTGGCGGCGGTATCCTGATCGATAAAGTGGACAACCAATTGCAAACGACGTATCAAGCGCTGCATCACCAATTTGTAGCAAGTGCACTGGTAACCAAGCTTGCCCATGAGATTGTTCCTGGTTCCCAAGTGGGCTGTATGCTCGCACGTATGGAAACGTACCCGGCGACCTGTAACCCGGTAGATGTTCGACTGGCGCAACATGAGAATCAGATTAACCTCTTCTTCACGGATATGCATGCTCGTGGTCAATACCCGAACTACATGGCTCGTTATTTTGAAGAAAACAACATCGTGATTCAGAAAGAAGCAGGCGATGATGAAATTTTGCTCAATAACACAGTGGATTTCATCTCCTTCAGCTATTACATGTCCGTAACTAAATCTGCATCCGCAGACAAAGAAGAAACAACGGGTAACCTGACTGGTGGCGTCAAAAACCCTTATCTCGAAGCTTCCGATTGGGGTTGGGAGATTGATCCAATTGGTCTGCGTGTAACGTTGAATAACTTCTGGGATCGTTACCAAAAACCACTGTTTATTGTTGAGAATGGCCTGGGCGCATATGATCGTGTGGAAGAGGATGGTTCCATTCATGACTCCTACCGCGTGGATTATCTGAAAAAACACATTGAACAAATGAAAGAAGCGATCAAAGACGGTGTAGATCTGATTGGATTTACAGCATGGGGCCCGATTGACCTCGTGAGCATGTCCACGTCAGAAATGTCCAAACGTTATGGATTCATCTATGTGGATCTGGATGACGAAGGTAACGGAACACTTAAACGTTCGAAGAAAGATTCGTTTGACTGGTACAAAAATGTAATCGCCAGCAATGGTGAGCAGCTGTAATTGGCCTGATTCCTGTATCTTATCTTGAACCCGGATTGCTTCATATCATTAGGCTATTCGGGATTGTTACCGCATAAGCGGGCAAAACCCAACATTCAAAGCAGGCTATCGGTGGAGCTCATCTGATCTGAAGCCCTTTAAGTTGGTGCATTGTCCGCTTTTTGATGTGATCACGGGCATAGGGGCAACTGTTTTAACAAAGAATGAACATAACGTAACCAGAGAGGATGACAGAGATGACAACACCATTTCCGAAGGATTTTCTATGGGGCGGCGCAGTCGCAGCCAATCAGCTCGAAGGAGCTTACAATACGGATGGCAAAGGGCTGTCTGTTCAGGATGTAATGCCGCATGGGATTACGACGCCAAGAACGGAAGGACCGACAGAGGATAACCTGAAATTGATCGGTATCGATTTCTACAACCGTTACAAAGAGGACGTTAAGCTGTTTGCTGAGATGGGATTCAAAGTGTTCCGTACCTCCATCGCCTGGTCCCGTATTTTCCCTAAAGGTGATGAGTTGGAGCCAAACGAAAAAGGTTTGCAGTTCTACGATGATCTGTTTGACGAGTGCCACAAATACGGGATTGAACCGCTCGTAACGATCTCTCATTATGAGACACCACTGCACTTGTCCAAAACATATGACGGCTGGGTTAACCGTAAAATGATCGAGTTCTACGAGCGTTATGTAACCGTCCTGTTTAACCGTTTCAAAGGCAAAGTGAAGTATTGGCTGACGTTCAATGAAATTAACTCTATTCTGGAAGAACCATTCATGAGCGGCGGGATTTACACACCCAAATCCGAACTCTCCAAACAGGATCTGTATCAGGCAATCCACCATGAGCTGGTGGCAAGTGCGCTGGCCGTCAAACTGGGACATGAGATCATGCCTGGAGCGAAAATTGGCTGTATGGTACTCAGCATGCCAACCTATCCGCTGACACCAAATCCGGATGATGTGGTAGCTGCAATGCATGCGGAACAGCGCAATGACATCTTTGCCGATATTCATGCACGTGGCTATTATCCGAAATACATCAATCGTTACTTCAAAGCGAATAATATCAACATCAAGTTTGAAGATGGCGATGCTGAAATCCTGAAACATACGGTGGACTTCATCTCGTTCAGTTACTATGTAAGTATTTGTGAGACAGGTGACCTACAGAAGCGTGTTGAAGGCAAAGGAAATCTGTTTGCAGGTGTACAGAACCCTTATCTCAAAGCAAGTGAATGGGGTTGGCAGATTGATCCGCAAGGCCTGCGCGTGACGCTGAATAAATACTGGGACCGTTATCAAAAACCGTTGTTTATTGTCGAAAATGGTTTGGGTGCAGCAGATGAGCTGATCACAGACGAAAATGGCAATAAAACGGTGAATGATGATTACCGGATTCAATATCTGAATGATCACTTGGTACAAGTGGGAGAAGCGATTGAAGACGGCGTTGAAGTTATGGGTTATACCTCATGGGGCTGCATCGATCTGGTGAGTGCATCCACAGCAGAGATGAAGAAACGTTATGGCTTTATCTATGTGGATCGCAATAACGATGGAACGGGTACACTGGTTCGTTACAAGAAAAAATCATTCCATTGGTACAAAGAAGTTATTGGTACAAACGGCGCAAGTCTAAAATCCGATAACCATTAATTTTTGGTTCTAAAGACATATGTGGGTAGCATCTTCTTGTGTCCTATTGAAGCACATTAACCGCTTTCACAAAAACATTGTCAGATAGATATTTATATGGTAAGATAGGCCTAAGGCTAATGAATACTGGATTGTTACTGTTCAATCAGGCAAAACCAGAAGCGGGCATGTATTTTATGACCTGTTTTGGTTTTGCCTTTTACTACTTTGACGGTGCAAGGTGATGTGAAGAAATGAAAATTGAGAAGGTGCTGAACAACAACGTAGTTACTGTGATTGATCCGGGAGGAAACGAACTGGTCGTCATGGGACGAGGCATAGCCTTCAAAAAGCATACTGGTGAAACGATAGACGACAGTCTGGTCGAAAAAATATTCTCATTGGAAAGCAAGGAAGTATCGCAGAAACTGAAAACGCTTCTGTCTGATATTCCAGTTGAATATGTTGAATGCTCGGATGAGATTATCCGTTACGCCGAGACCGTGTTGGGTGAGAAGCTTCATGAGAGCATCTACATTTCACTAACGGATCATATTCATTTTGCCATTGACCGGCATCGTCAGGGCTTGCAGATTCGTAACGCATTGTTCTGGGAGATTAAGCGCATGTACCGCAAGGAATATGCGATTGGACTCAAGGCGCTGCAGATTATTGAAGAAACATTGGGCGTCCTGCTTCCCGAAGACGAATGCGCATTCATCGCCATGCATCTGGTAAATGCACAGATGAATGGTGAGATGAGGGAAACCATCAGTATTACGAATATCGTTAAAGATATACTCAACATCGTACGACGCAGCTTTGTCATTGAACTGGATGAGGATTCACTGAGTTATTATCGATTCCTGACGCATTTGAAGTTCTTTGCTCAGCGCGTATTGCATGGTACAGCGATTGAAGATAAGGAAGCAGATAATCCGCTTCATGATCTGGTGAGCAAACAATATCCTGAGGCACATGCTTGTGCTGTTAAGATTAACGATTACACCCGCAAGATCTATAACCGGATCTTGTCCAAGGAAGAAATTCTATATCTGACGATTCACATTGAACGTGTTGTCAGAACGGAACAAACAATCGAATAGTATGGGATTGTTACTGCAAAAAAGGCAAAACCTAAACGTTGAATAATGATAAGCTGAAACTGCTTTGTCATTATTCAGTGTTTAGGTTTTTTTTTAACCTTCATTACACATAAAAGGAGCAAAACACAATGGATAAACAACAATTGTCCAAGGATATTCTGAAGCTTGTTGGTGGCGAAGAGAACATCGATCAAGTCACACACTGTATGACAAGACTCCGGTTCAACCTGAATGACAACAAAAAAGCGGACAAAGCGACGCTGAAAAATACACCTGGCGTTATGGGCGTTATGGAGAATGGCGGTCAGTTCCAGGTTATTATCGGGAACGATGTGCCTGTTGTATATAATGCGCTTGTAGGCAACATGTCCAAATCACCGAATGCAAACGCTGAATCAACTGGTGCTTCGGCTGAGAAGAAAAAGAAAAATCCGATAAGTGCATTGTTTGACTTTATTTCTGGAGTGTTTACGCCAATCCTGCCTGCGATTACGGGTGCAGGTATGATCAAAGGGATCGTTGCGATTCTGGTAGCTCTGAAGTGGTTGTCTGATACAAGCTCAACCTATATCATTTTGTCTGCGATCGGTGATGGCGCATTCTACTTCCTGCCGATCATCCTGGCAATCAGTGCCGCACGTAAGCTCGGTAGCAATATGTATATTGCTGCAGCGCTTGCTGCGGGGATTATGCATCCGACGATTACGGCGTTGCTGCTCAAAGGTGACACTACATTTGTAGGAATTAAGGTTATAGCAGCAACCTATTCTTCTACGGTTATTCCGATTATTCTCGCCATCTGGATTGCTTCCTATGTAGAGAAAGCGGTTGATCGTGTTACACATGCTTCGCTTAAGCTTTTGATTGTTCCAACGGTTACCCTGTTAGTTATGGTTCCTCTGACCTTGATGACGGTTGGACCATTGGGTACAGTGCTTGGTAATGGCTTGTCAGGTGGTATTTCCTGGTTGTTCGACAATATGTCTATATTCGCAAGTATCTTGATTGGTGGTACGATGTCACTACTGATTATTACAGGTATGCACTATGCACTGTTGCCAATCATCGTTGGTTCGATGACTTCACTCGGTTACGATTTTATTATTCCACTGATGTTTGCAGCTAACCTGGCACAAGGGGGTGCAGCACTTGGTGTTGGTCTGAGATCGAAAAATGCTAAAACTAAATCCCTTGCTTATTCCACAGGCCTTACGGCTGTTATGGGGATTACGGAACCGGCAATGTACGGGATCAATATGAAATTCAAAAAACCATTTATTGCAGCCCTGATCGGTGGAGCTGTTGCAGGTGGATTCATGGGGATCGTCAATGTTAAAGCTTATGTACTTACAGGTCTGGTGGGTCTGCCAAGTATCGCAGCATTTATCAGTCCGGCAATTAGCACGCTCATCTATGCTTTGGTTGGTGGTGCGATTGCAATCATCGCTGCAGCAGTACTGACGTATATCCTTGGTTTCCAAGAAGACGGTGCTCCACAATCGGCTGAAGCCGCACCAGCTGCTGAGCCTGCAGCACCAGCAGCAACGACTTCTGCTTCCGCAGTAACGGCTATTGAAGAAACCAAAGCATTGGATCAAGACGTATTTAGCCCAATTACTGGTGAAGTTAAATCGCTGAGCGAAGTTCCAGACCCTGCATTCTCGGAAGAGATTATGGGTAGAGGTTTTGCAATTCAGCCATCCGAAGGCCGTGTGGTTTCTCCAATCAACGGAACGGTATTCTCGCTGTCGAAGAGTGGACACGCTATCGGTTTGGTCAGCGACAATGGTGCTGAGATGCTGATTCATATCGGGATTGATACCGTGAAACTGAAAGGTCAATTCTTCTCCCCTAAAGTTCAAGCTGGAGCGAAGGTTGCCGTCGGTGATGTACTCATGGAATTCGATCGGGAAGAAATTGAAAAAGCTGGCTACACAACGATCACTCCGGTAATCGTTACGAACATGCATCAATACAATTCAATTGAATCTGCCGGACGTACAGCGATTAAAGAACAAGAATTGTTGTTCACGGCAAAAGCTTAACGAGCATCGAAACAAAGCAGCAGTCTCTCCGGAAGGAATTCCGGTAAGGCTGCTGCTTTGTTATGGGTATAGGCGATATTTCCATCGCTGATATCTGCTGTATCCTAAACCGAGCGGGAAGGCAGAAGCTCCCGAACCAATTGCACAAAGTGCTGCGCAGGTTTGGACAGATGACGATTGCGATGCCATACAAGCGCAGAATCTACAGTGGATTGCGCATCCTGGATACGATAAACATGGAACGGATGCTCATGATATAACTGCAATACCGTATGGGGCACGATAGAGCTTGCAAAACCGAGTCTTACCAGTTCCAGCAACATGTTAATATCCGAGCATTCGCCCGCGATGGAAGGATTTACGTGATGCTCACGGAATTTCTGCAGTATCAGTTCGAACATCCCGAGTCCTTCCGTACTGGGAAGTAAGAGATGGATGTCAGCCAGCTTTTGAAAATAAATTCCGCTCTCTTCCGCTGATTTCAGCGGTGTGGAAGAAATATAAAAGAGAGCTTCCTGCGGTAGATGCAGCACTTCATATTGCTCAGTATGGACAGGCATTCGTACACAAGCGAGCTCAATTTTGCCTTCGCTCAAGAGCTGGCAGAGCTGCGCAGATTCATTTTGCTGAATTTTATAGGTCACTTGGGGGTGTGTTGTCCGAAATTGCTGGAGCGCTTGCGGAATCAAACGATCTGAAATGGTATTAATGCCAAGCGACAGCTTACCGCGAATGCCATAGCGGAAGCTCTGCATCTCCATGACAGCTTCCTCCATGTATTTGGTCATCGTCACCGCATAATCATAGAAGCTTCGACCGGCCTGCGTCAGCTCCATACTGCGTCCTTTGCGTTCAAACAAAGCCACGCCAAGCTCATCTTCCATCAGCTTGAGCTGCTGGCTTAGAGGAGGCTGGGCCATGTGTAATCTGCGCGCTGCCGCCGTGATCTGTCTCTCCTCGGCAATCGCGATGAAATAGCGACATTGTTTGATATCCACGTGTGTTCTCCTTATGTGCAGCGATATGTTTTTCGTATGGGAAACCAACAAAACATGTATTTTTATTATACTTCCATCCTATGTTACCATACATAAGATTTAAACACTTCAAATCACACATTTGGATTATGATCTAATTAATAAATGCCGTTTGGATGACGACGAATTGGGGGTCAAGGTGCGATGCTGAACACAATACATGCAGCTGCGGAAGCTGGACATACAGATGATGTGCTGCGATTTATCTCACAAGGAGCCGGATTAAATGACCGGGATACACGCGGACGGACGGCTCTGCTGGCGGCGGTACATGGCAACAAGCCAGAAACCGCAAGGTTGCTTATTGAAGCCGGAGCGGATGTCAACATCCAGGATCAGCGACTGGACAACATGTTACTGTATGCCAGTGCGGAAGGCTTGCGGGAACTGGTGGAACTGGCTATAAAAGCTGGTGCCGATACCCGGCTTACGAATCGCTTTGGAGGTACAGCATTGATTCCTGCTGCAGATCGAGGCCATGTCGATATTGTGGAAATACTACTGACAAGCACGGATGTGGATGTAAATCATATCAACAATCTGGGCTGGACAGCCTTGCTGGAAGCGGTCATTCTGGGGGATGGCGGAACTCGTCACCAGCAGATTGTAGCATTGCTTTTGCAATATGGTGCAGATCCTCTCATTGCTGACCGGGATGGAGTTACAGCACTTGCGCATGCCCGCAGGAATCATTATATAGAAATGGAGCCAATGTTAACCCAATCATGAACAGACATCAAGAGCAATCTTTGCAAAATCATATAAAGGGCGCGTCATCGCTTGCATTGGCAGGCATTCAGTGGTTCTTCTTCCTGTTTACCAACACGGTGGTGGTGCCGTTATCTATCGGACATAATTTTCAACTTTCACCGGAGGTTATTGCTGCATCGATGCAGCATGCCTTTTTGCTTACCGGGGCGGTGTGTATATTACAGGCGTTCTTCGGACATCGTTATGCCGTAATGGATGGTCCCTCGGGATTATGGTGGGGACTGACGCTAAGCTTAACGGCCTCAGCTTCATCGGCTGGCATGAGCTTGGAGCGTATTGGAGGAGGATTGGCTGCGGGTTTTCTGTTAGCTGGTCTGACGATGATGATCCTTGGCTGGCTTGGAGCGGCGCATGTGCTTCAGAAGCTGTTTACACCTATGGTCAAGAGTGCGATGTTATTCCTGATGACGATTCAATTGACCATGAATTTCTTCAAAGGCATGATTGGATATACTGAGTTTGGCACATTCAACCTGCCTGTAGCGGCGTTGTCCGTTGCGATTGCGTTTCTTGTAGCCTTGATTCAGCTTAAGGGAAGAGGCAAGCTTGGGAACTACTCTATCCTGATTGGTATTGTGACGGGGTGGATTGCCTACAGTCTTGTGTTCCCTGGGCAGCATACGAGCGTATCCGGGCATCATGAGGTAAGCCTGTTTTCCTGGTTTCCTTGGGGGATGCCAAAGTGGGAGCCGGGCATTGTCATCACGGCTTTTTTTGTCGGGCTGGTGAATATGACGAACTCCATTACCACGTTAAGCTCCGTCGAAAAGATATATGGAGTGCAGACGACCAACCAACAATATAAACGATCATACACACTCACGGGATTGTTCACCATGTTATCTTCTTGTGTAGGGGTGCTGCCTTTCGGTTTATTTGCTTCTTCGATTGGTTTTCTGGAGAGCACCCGTATTCTGAAACGGGCTGCGTTTGTGGTTGGAGCAGGCATGTTATGTATTTTGGGACTCACACCTTCAGTGACCGCCTTTTTCGCACAAATTCCTCCAAGTGTAGGGAGTGCCGTGCTATTTGTAGCTTATTTGCAAATGTTCGGGACGGCTCTGAGAACACTTGAAGGCACCACCTTTAATTCGAAAACAATCTATCGTGTGGCGCTTCCGGTTCTAACTGGTGTTGCTGTAATGAACATTCCTGCTGAAGCCTTTCATGCTTTGCCTATGTATCTTATTCCGATCATTAGCAATGGACTCGTCATCGGGGTCGTGGTGTCACTTTTGCTCGAAACTACGGTAGATTGGTCCAAGATGGACAATACAACTCCTGCTTCCAAAGCAGCCTGAATACTTGAAATATGGAAACAGTCCGGTTTGTCGGGCTGTTTTTTTGTTAGGTTGGTTCTCCCCGGTTACTTCACCATAATTTTGCCTTGCCCCGCCAGCATCCTCATTTCTCTGAATAAACGCTCATGATTGCCTTGCTGGATCTCCAGCTGTACGCCGTAGTGCCATTGGTTATTCTCTTCATTGCCCCAACGCAGTGTTCCTTCCAAATACAAGGGGTCTTCAAAAAGCAGCAAATTCATGCCGATTCGGATGGTATTGGACTCCACATGCAGATTTAACGGAAATGAAAGCTGACAGCCGGATCGGCTGATATCGCATAATTCAGCTTGAATGGGTTTGGGTGGTGCAGAGGCGCCGTTAATGCTGAGAATAAAAATTTCGAACGATATTGGTTCCTTTAAAGTATAGCGAAAGGGTTCTCTTCTAAGGTTAATTGCCATGGTTTCCTCCACAAAATAACAAAAAGTCAGTTATGATTATATCGTCATTTTTGCTAAAAAAATGAAGAGATTAACCCTGTTGTTATCGTCTTAATTATCTACAAGTGCAGCAGGATCACAGATAGCCCTGAAGTTCCTTTAACCCATGTGTATGGCTTGATATAATGGTTGGATATGGTTCTGATCTTCTCTGCTGGATGAGAGGGGAAAGGGTGCGGGATTTATTTGAAATAAGAAAGGAAGACGGAAAATGAACGGGAAATTCCAAGTGGTTACGGATACAGCAGCACTGTGCTTGTATGATCTGGCGGCACTGAAGCATCGAATGGAAGATACACCGGACTGGTGGTCCATTCCCGAAGATGAACTGGCGGAAGTGAATGCAGGCAACGGTTTATTTCTGAACTTGGGTGAAGATGGACAGTATGAGGTGCATTGGAGTCTGGATGATTCGGTGAAGGAAGTGGAGACAGCATGGGTGTATCATTTACGTGTTCCCTCTGGTACCGTGTATCTGGGAGCTGCCGATGATGTCACCGGAGGCGAGCTGGAGCCTGATGAGTCATGCGGAGGTATGCTGCTCCAGTTGGAACCCGGAAACTACGCGTGCAGGGTGACGAAGGAAGATAAACAAATATGGATTGTCATGAAGCCCAGTTTACAAAGCGAGAACAGTTTAAGTGATTTAATTCGAATTTAGCGTTATAGATATGCGATTGAGTGAGGGTGATGGACTTGTACAAGGCCCAGTTGGAACGCATACAGGAAAAGCTGGACAAGCTCCAAGCTCTGGACCCGGAACGGAATCTGTTTGGGGCGGAAAATCATCAATATGAGTTGGCTCCCGTATGGACATTGGACGAGATTAAGGTTGGGATGTTGACTGGTACGATGACAGCAAGGAAGAGGACGAGTGGGCAGCGCTTGAACATGAGTATTATGATCCGAACTGGGAGGTGCCGTGTGGGCTGGGAATATGGCATTAGAACAACCAAACCTGCAATTTTACCTGGGGTTGTGAAGAGACTGGCGGACGCCTTAACTTTCTCCGAAATGTATAAGCTGGAGCATTATGAAGATGGTTTTGTATTGCTTCAGGAGGGTTCTTCCTGGCCTGAAGCTCTACAAGTCTCGATTGAAGTGGCATCGGGAATGGATGAGATTGTAGAGGGAGAGTTATACATATATTGTCTGTTTCATGTAGGAGGTGAATTCGCAGCAGATTGGCTGAGAGAGATGAAAACGGCTGCGAACAGGGATGACTGCGCATTGGAATGGTTTGAACTTTAACAGAGATTTGGATTGTCAATACAGAGCCTCTTCGTGATTAGATGGGGCTTTTTTTGCTGAGAAATAAATAAAACCGTTTGGATTGTTCGCCCGTCTTATACCACAGAACGAGAGAGAGGGAGGGGGTTGCGGGGTGGAAACCAAAGCCGAGATGAAAAAGATGCTGTTCGTACAGAGCGAAGATGAGACGGCATTTGTTCAGTCCATTATGGAGCATCAGGACACACTGATCTCCATTGCCTACAGTTATCTGCGCAATCGTCATGATGCACTCGAAGCGGTGCAGGAAATGACATGCCGGGCCTGGATTAAGCGTCGTTCTCTGAAAAATGAGAAGGCGTTCAAATCGTGGATTATTCGTATTCTGATCTACGTGTGCATTGATGAACAAAGGCGTCGTAAGCGGGCGACACCACTGCCCAACGAAGGGCTGGAGGAGAATATATCCGAGTCAGCAATTACAGGATTCAATGATAACAAACTTGCGATGTGGTCCATGCTTGAGAAAATCAAACCGAAATACCGCCATGTGCTACTGTTGAAATACTATAACGACATGACATTGATTGAGATCGCCTCCATTCTCGGCAAACCGGAAGGCACCATCAAGACCTGGCAGCATAAAGGGTTGGAACTGTTACGGAAGCAAATGAAGAACAGGGGGGATTGGCATGAGAACTAGTCCGGAGGAACAGGCACTTTTGGCAGATGCTTCCCAGGCTAAGCTGGAGAGACAGCAGCTGAATCCGGCGGACACGGCATTTGCGATTCAGCGAGGTCTGGCACAGGCCAGAACCCGGCGAATGACAAGTCATGTACAATTAAAGTGGATTACGGCAGTGTTGGTAACGGCTTTGGCTGCCGGATGGCTCCTGCTTGGTCCGCTTGGTAATTCTACATCACAACAGGCAATGTACAGCCCGCCTGCACAGAATTGGGGAGTTCTTGAACCTTTTCGAGAGTTGGCTGGAAAAAATGTAGACGGCAATACGATTTCATCCGCAATTAACAATGGTTATGTGCAGCTCGTGAATCGTTCTGTGAAATCAGGAATATATCAGTTAACCGTCAATGCAGTGATGGCGGATGAATACAAGATGATCGTATTGTACACAGCCCAGACGGAAGCTTCCCAGGAGATATATTCAGTTCCCAAAACGAATATGCTCAATGGCATGACGAACCAATCGCTTGGCAATGGCGGTATAAGCAGCCTGTACACCCCAAATGGTAAGTATACACTTTACGGAAGTAGCACCGTTGAAATGGATGGGAATACACCGCTTCCTGAACAAGTGAAGTTCGATTTTCGCATTTCATCTGTAGTTCCTGATCTGTTGGCTGACACGAATAAGGTTAAAAAAGATACCAAATACCAATTTTCGAAACCGATGGAAGTGAGCTTCGATCTGGACCCTAAATTTTCGCTGGCTAAGACGGAGAAGATTAAACCTAATCAGTTATTTACGATTGGGGGGTATGAGGTGATGTTATCTGAAGTAGAGATATCACCATTGGTAATACGAGCAAAATTTATCTATGAACCTAATCAAAAGATTGATTATAAAACCAAAGTCTCCATCAGTGATGTGGTCAACCCTACCGAGATTGTGTCTACAACCAAGGATGGGAAGCAAACAAAACTATCCTCAGTGTCAGGTAGTGGAACGGAAGACGGTATGATCTATTCCTTCAGCAGTAATCTGCTGGATGACCCACAATCTCTGGTATTAAAACTTCGCGGTGAACCGGGCAAAGTATATGATGATTTACAGGAAGCCGAGAAACATAAGCTGGAGCTGAAAATTAAATAGCATTCACAAGGAAAGGCGATATAAAGTCATGGTTTATGCAGATGACTTTGTGTCGTCTTTTCATTTTTCTCATACGGGGCCTGATGTTGCAAAAAAAAGAAAATCAAGACTAAAATGCAATTTTTGTATTGTCACATCCGATGTTACACGATATAATCTACTTGTCTTGCAGGATAAAATTATAAAGGATGGTGAAATTTTGAAGAAATCCTCGATTCTTTTACTCGCTGTAACGCTGTTATTGTTGACAGTCTCCACAGTCTCTACGGTGCCCGCTACATATGGTGCGGCCAGTTATCCCAACACAGGTTCGAATGGTTTAACGGGTTTTGCAGGTAACGCCAAAAATGAAAGTGGGGTGTCCAAATCAGCCACGACCGGTGGCAAAAATGGTCAGGTCATCTACATCAGCAATTTGAACGATCTGAGAACACATATGGCTGGCACTACGTCAAAAATACTGGTCATTGAACAAAATATTTCTTCCTCTACATTGCAAAAAGTCGAATTTGGATCGAACAAAACGTTGGTAGGCTCCTTTGATAAACACACGCTAACGAACATTCATTTCAGATCCACATCCAGCTCAAGCAATGTCATTTTTCAGAATCTGACTTTTGAACACGCTTCCAATATTAACGCCAACGATGATATCCAGATGTATATTACATCAGGCTCCAACTACTGGATCGATCATGTGACGTTCTCCGGCCACAGCTATAGCTCCAGCGGTAGTGATCTGGACAAGCTTCTGTATATTGGGGATCGCGCAGATTATATTACGATTAGTAATTCCAAATTTGCAAACCACAAATACGGAATTATTCTCGGGTATCCGAATGATGGCAACAGCAGCTATAATGGTGTACCTCATGTAACCATGGCAAATAACTATTTTGAAAACCTGTATGTACGTGGTCCTGGTCTCATGAGATACGGTTATTTCCATATCAAAAACAATTACGCCAACAACTTTAACCAGGCCATTACGATAGGTGAAAAAGCACGCATTTATTCTGAAAACAATTACTTTGGTGCAGGCGCTGAAAAAGGCGGCATTCTGGATGATAAAGGGAACGGTGAATTTACGGATACAGGCAGTATACCTGCGTTAAGCAGTCCATCCTCTCCTCAAACAAGCTGGAGACCAAGCACCAACTACAGCTATGAAGTTCAGACAGCCAGTTATGCACGTGAGTTTGTCACCAAGTATTCAGGTTCGTCTAACAACACGCTTGTATTCGGAAAATAAGCTGGATTGTCCAAAAAAGCCCGTATCAGTGATACGGGCTTTTTTGGACAGGCTCGTGAGAACGGCTATCTGCTGCATGAGAGTGCTGGTGCTGCGCAGTTCAAGCGCAACCGTGGCGCTGTGTCGGATTTCGAATGTTCCGCCGTGTATGAGCGCCATCTACCCTTGGGCAGACGCTGGTGCTGGATGCTGCTTGATCGGCTTTTGAACCGTGTGGGTGTGCCGATGATTCGTCGGATGAAGTTGTAAACATGTACAATCAGCGCACGGATGCTGTCTTATACGGGGGGTGCGTGCAGAGTTGTCTCCCCACACAACTGGTCAGTCATCGTGAAGCGTACACTTAATTAGACTCGCCTTCCTACATAAAGGTGCCTGATCAGATATGTTCGGCCAGCTGCACTTCGAAGCCATCGGGGTCGGTAATGTAAATAAACCGCAGATGCGGATTAGGTTGGACGGGGCCACGTGCAATCGGGATGCCTAATGCGGCGAGCTGCTCCATGGCTTCGTCCAATGACCTTACCTCATAGCCGATGGACACACCAGCGTCTGGCTTGAGGAGGGTATCGCTGCCTTCGATTAGTTCCAGCTTCGTTTCATTTTCCGGACCTAGCATGGCAATCTGCCGCCCCCGGCTTTCGAATCTGCGCTGGATCGGAAGTCCGAGCATGCCGTGGTAGAAACGGAGCGATGCTTCCAGATCGCGTACCCGCAGTGTAATCCAGTTTAATCTGATCAACATAGGTGAATCTCTCCTTTTTGCCGTCATATTCATTAACGTTATGTTTATTATACGATAAGCTTGTGTATGGGCCTATAATGGCAATGAAAGGTTTAAGCAGTTGAGTTCTTCCACGCAATGAGGATTACGAGCGGCCAGAATCAGAACTTCCCGAGAGAAGTTGCATGTAAAAGTGAATTCGAAAAAAACTGCCCGAGAATATTCTCGGGCAGTTTTACGGAGCGTACCGTTCAATGAACGGGCTCTTTTTTTATTTAATCAGGTCAATCGCATCCTGTGGAACAAAGGCTTCTACGCCATTGTAGACAATTACGCCATCCAGGGTAGTCTTTTTGCCATTAACGAGCGCGACATTTTTGTAGATTTGCAGTTCAAGCTTGGTGCTGCCCTTGGTTACGAGGATTTTCGGATTTTTGGCATCCGTCAAATCCAGCTTGTACGTTGCCCCTTTGGCAGTGAAAGCCTTTTTCGCGGGTACAAACAATTGTTTGCTCACGCTATCGAGATCAAGGTTCATCACACGTGCCATGTATTTGGCTACGTCCGTATTGTCGATGACACCGAAAGGTCGATCATTATTTGGAGCGTACGTATACAGGACAACATCTCCGCCTGTGTGACCGCCAGTGGTCCAGCCAATTCCGGAACGTTTGCTGATCATCGGTCCAACCGTATAATTGAGGCTGCCCGGGCTGGCCGCTTTAATGGCAGCGATTTCCTCCGAAGTCAGGTCGGTAATGCCATAGTATTGCTTCATCACCGCTTTGATGTTGGTACGTTTGGCATTCAGCTTGGATTCCAAACCTTCGCCTGTTAGCTTGGCCTTTTTCAGAGGTCCGATAAAGGTAGACAGCTGCTCTTTATCATAAGTGCCTGTAGTTGAGGCGTTACCAATAGTCAATCCACCGTTTTGGTGGTCCGTAACAGCGACAACGACGGTTTCTTTATCTTTTTTGGCAAAATCCATGGCTACTTTAACAGCATCGTCAAATGCCAGCACATCACTGATAATGCCGACTGGATCGTTGGCATGCGCTGCCCAGTCCACTTTGCTGCCTTCGACCATCAGGAAGAAGCCGTCTTCGTCTTTGGAGAGAACTTCAATGGCTTTAGAAGTCATCTCGGCGAGGCTTGGTTGCTTCGCTGGATCACGATCCATGTTATAGGCCATGCCTGCCGGTGCAAACATACCCCACAGCTTGCCTGATGTGGAAGCTTTCATCGCTGCCGGAGTCGTTACGTAATCATAGCCCAGTGCTTTGATAGATGAGACGAGATTCTCGCCATCCTTGCGTCCCGCAGGCTCCAAATAACTGCTTCCTCCGCCAAGCACAACATCCATACCGTTATAAACCTGTTGTTTGCTCAGTGCATCATAGTTTTTGCGATCCGGATAGTGAGCCGAGAAGTCAGCTGGTGTGGCGTGCATAATTTCGGATGTCGCAATAATACCCGTTGCTTTGCCTGCCAGTCTGGATGCTTCCAGGATGGAAGCGACCGGTTTCTTGGCATCTCCCGGAGCGATGGCCTTTTGTCCAGGCATTGTCGCTTTATCCGGCAGTACGCCGACATATCCTGTATGTGATTTGTGACCTGTAGCAAAGGCTGTTCCCGCAGGTGCCGAGTCCGCAATCGGCGCATCCGCAGAGTGTGTACGAACCATGCCACTGGCCATGGAGTCCAATGTCAGAGAGGATCCCTTATACCAGCGAGCCAAAGCTGTTGCGTCGTTCGCCATACCGTCCGGGATCAGGATGATAACATTTTTGATCGGTGAAGCAGATGAGGTGGTGTCTTCCACAGCCCAAGCTGCACTACTGCCTCCCAGCGTAGCCGTAACAATCGTCGTTACCGCGAGCATCATTTTGGCTGCACGGGTATTGAATCGGTTTAACATGAACACATCCTCCTAAATAATATGTATAGTTTGGTATCCAAGACCAGTGTATACAATGAATGCTAAACGAGCGTATGTATTGCATTAACTAAATGTAAATTTTACGATTAGAGAAGAACTGGACAGACTGCAGCATCCTCTTGTATGTTAGGGGAAAATCAGGCGGCACAGGTAGTTCATTATTCCATTGATCAGAATAAGTTCTAGAGTGGTCAGCTTATCCTATTGTTAGGTGGGTGAAGATGCTTGGAGCAGGATCGGATGAAACATAGACAGGTTCGAACATTTCAACCTCAAACGCTGCAACAGACAACATATGGGCCAATTGACGGCAGAACCTACGAGCAATTCGGTACGCTCGGTTGGCTTGGTGTTCCTTATGCCTCTCCTCCGGTAGGTGAATTGCGCTGGAAAGCTCCGCGTGAACCGGAGGCATGGATGGAAACAAGATCAGCCAAGGAATTCGCTGCAAGCAGTTTGCAATTATCCGGTATAGATACTACAGGCAGTGAGGACTCGCTATATCTGAACATTTGGCGTCCGGATACAATCAGTTCTAAGCTTCCGGTTATGGTGTTTCTGCATGGCGGCGGAAATATGACGGGATCAGGCAAAGATTTTCAGGGGGAACAGCTTGCGCGTAACACGAACAGCATTATTGTTTCGGTAAACTATCGATTGGGAGCCCTTGGATTCTTTCAACATGCTGCATTGAAAACTGGAAATGCCCTAGATGATTCGGGCAATTATGGTTTGCTGGATGCATTACGTGCCTTACAGTGGGTTCAGGATAATATAGAAGGTTTCGGTGGAGATACTGCCAATGTTACGTTGGCCGGACAGTCTGCGGGAGCACGTGACGTCCTGGCAGCGATGATCTCACCGCTTAGTAAAGGGCTGTTTCAGAAGGCAGCTGCTTTCAGCGGCGGCCTGACCACTGCTGGCCCAGAAAAAGGAGAGCAGAAATCCGAGGATGCCCTCGTTAAAATACTCGTGGGAGAAGGGATAGCGACTTCTGTGCAAGAAGCGAAAACATGGGTCGGCATTCAGTCTAAGTCACAGCTGGAGAGTTATCTGCGTGAATTGCCTGCGGACAAACTTGTCACTGCATTTGGTTCAACGGCAATCCGGATGGAGTCATTCCCGCATCTGTTTCGTGATGGGTCGGTCATTCCAAAAGAAGGTTTCGAGGCTATTGACAGCGGCAACTATGTACAAGTGCCTGTATTGCTCGGCAGTCTGGAAACGGAGTTCTCCAGCTTTGCTTTAGGTGATGAGAACTTTACACCCTCGATTAACGATGAAACGCTGTTCACCGATGAGACCAAGGCAGAGCAGTATGCTGCAGCCCTGAAATACGGTAGTGAGGTTTATGCTGGTTTTAATGCAGAGCGGGTGGCTGAACGCTTGACAAGTAAAGCAGGGCAGCCGCCAGTATATGCCTATCATTTTGCTTGGGGTACACAGCCAAGAGTTATCTCGGAAAGACTGCAAACGTTGCTGGGCGCACCCCATGGAGCGGACATGGATTTCTACACAGGACACGCAGACGGGGTAGCCGCCTCTTTCTCTGAAGGCTATTTTAGCGAAACCAATAAACCAGGCCGTGAGGCGTTGTCTGCCGCGATGACAGCATATCTGAAACAGTTTCTGTACACTGGTAACCCAGGCAATGGCGGATCTTCGGAACTAGCGACATGGACACCTTGGACCAAAGATGCCAAAACACCAATCATGCGTTTGGACGCAAGCAATACTACTACAGAGATTGGAATGTCCACACAGTACAATGGAGGCAAAGAAGCCGTGATGGCAAAAATGAAGAATGAATTGTCTGATGAGACTTACTAGCTGCTGACAGAGAGTGTATTTGCGGGACGTTTCTTCTGGGAATAAAGGCTGCATAGCTAGATATGTCTATCGTTAAAAGGATTGGTGTCCTACAGTAGTTGAGTCACGTAAAAGGACGCGAGAGAATGATCTCTCGCGTCCTTTTCTAGTTCTAGGAGAATACCTAATTTAGTTGTTCAGAAGACATCTGATCTATTTTTTTGCAAAAAAACTAAGTGTTCCCGTACTCTCATCTGCACTCACAAACAGGTCGCGTCCATGGACACGATGAATTCCTTCCGGTGACTCTCCAGCAGTGGGGATAAGCCCCAGATATGCAGGATTTACTGGATCAGCAAGATCGAAGAACAAAATGGCATCTGCTCGTTCGGAAGCGACCGCTGCATAAGTTTTGCCTTTAATCGTAGCAACCGTCAGATTCTCGACTTCACTACCTTTGTTTGGACTGCGATCATCCGGGTATAAGCCAACCTGGGCTGTTGCTTCATCGATAAGGTTCTGGCTGTCATACAGCCGTTTGCCCTGCAAATCCCACACAGCGATGTTGCGTCCGCCTGCTTTTACACCATCATCAAATTCATTTTTACCCAAATCACCTTCATTGGCGGTCAGCAGATATTTACCGTCAGCAGAGAAAGCAATGCCATCCGGTTCGTAACGAGCAGTCAATTTCTCGGTAAACTTGACTACGCCATCATCTTTCAAATCGGCAAGATGTGAAGTAGTCCCCAGCGCAAAGATGGAGGTAATCTGCTTCGTTTGCAGATCGACGATGGCAATGGCATTGTTTTCCTGTAACGTAATGGCCGCTGTTTTGCTGTCCGGACTAATTGCAACATACTCCGGTTGTGGATCATGCGGATAACTGACTCCAGCTACATGATCCAGAGAAACGGGCAAGTTGGTGATCTCACCTTCCAATACGTTTCCGCCTGCAAAAGAGACAATCATAATGCTGCCTGGACGTTTCGCATTCGCATAATCAATTTCATCGGCTGCTTTGTTAATCTCTTCATCTTCAATGGCGATAACCGCATGCAGGCCATCAGGGGACAGGGCAATGGAGTCAGGTCCTATACCAAGTTCATACGTCTTGACTGTTTTGTAAGTTGTGAGGTCGACAACCGCCAGCAATCCCTGACTTGCTTCCGTGTCTGTATCACCTGTACGTATGACCGCCAGTCCATATTTGCCATCCTTGGATACCGTTACGCTCGTTACTTCCGCTTTGGCGGAGAGTTCATGGAAGCTGATAGTACGCAGTACGTGGATATTATTCAAATCGGCAATATCCACGACGGAAATGCTGCCATTGTCCGCTTCGGTTACGAGCAGCCGTTGTCCATCCGGAGTGGATGCTGATATTTCAGCTTTGCCGCCGGGCATTTGAAAGGAAGCTGTACGTTCAAATCCGGTTTTATTTTGTTCGAGGATCAATTGATCCGTAATCAGCTTTATTGTTTTTGGAGATACATAGGTTGTTCCTTTGGTGATGTAGCTTTTACTATCGAGGGAAGTGTTCACACCATTAATGGTAGCTGAGGATGTCCCTACTGGGATTTGTACTTTAGTGCTTCCAACCTGAATATCGACACTGCGACGTTTTCCGTCCCAAGTGACCGTTCCTTGCATATTTTCGATAGCGGTACGTAAAATCACATGATCGTTGACGGGTCCAGATGCGTTAGCCGCACTGACCATGGATGTGTAACTTGTTGCTCCTGCCGTTAAGATGGCTGTCATAGACAGGACGGCTAGCCACTGATTTCTCTTTTTCAATGTAACAGATCCCCTTTACCGTTTCGTATGTGATGACATGTACTGTTTTAGTATAGATTTGAAATGTTATGAAAAGGTAAAAGTATAAAGGGACTTGTGTAAACTGAATATGGATTTAGGTCGGGGACTGGTGGAAAAGAAGAAATTGAGGTAGAATCAAGTGAGAATAATTCTCAATTGCTCATCCTTTTTATGAGGATCATGATTAAGATATAGACGAGGTGAATACACATGGGCTTTGATTCGTTAGCCGTTGTATACCAGCATTACTTAACGCAGGAACCATTCAGTCAGCAGGATGAAAACACGTACCTGCTCTCTGCTAAAGCGGGCAGTGGCAATATTAAAAGAGTAACCACGTATAGTGGTATCGAAATTGTGTATTCTCAGATTCATTATAGTGAGCCGTGTTCTACGTTCTTTGCATCGAATATTCCTATCATTGAGCTGCAGTTTGCCTTGTCAGGTGCGCGTTATGTAGACATATCCGGTCAGGAATATACGCTGTCCACTGGACAGGGAGCACTTCTGATGATGCGTGATTTTGAAGCCTGGTTCCATCCGCCTGCGCAGGAGAATTATACTTCTTTTGCTCTCGGGATTCCGATCTCGTTGTTCAATTATGCGGGTGCACATTTGGCAACAAGCCAATGCATTCGGTTTCAGGACATTTTGGGACATCGTATTTTCAAACCCATCGTATTTCAGTTGGATCACAGAATACGAACGATGATTGACAGTCTGATTGTGGAATTGAATAACCCCTATAGATCGTCTTTGATGATGGAAGCGACAGCATTGGAAATATTGAATCGGTTTATGATTCAGCTGTTTGATCTGGCGCCGATTCCGGCGGGGTTCTCCAGAGAGGATATACGGAAGCTGCATACCGCTCGGGAGATCATGGAGGCTTGCATGGTGGACCCGCCATCCTTGTTGGCATTATCCAAACAGGTGGGCTTGAATGATTTCAAGTTAAAAAAAGGCTTCAAGGCGCTGTTCGGTACCACCGTCTTTGAATATTTACGCCAGATTCGTCTGGATAACGCCATGAAATTGCTGCGCAACCAGGAGAACAACGTCACCGAGGCAGCGATAGCGGTTGGTTACAGTAATATCAGTGCCTTTTCCCAGCAATTCTATCGCAAATTCGGCGTTAAGCCTTCGGAAATGAAAAAAATATATTAATAATCCGTCTTACCGTCAATTGTTCCGTATGGAGGCAGTCGAGATACACAGAGCCTTGTATACTCCAGGTACAGTGGATACTGTACTGATAAATAAAGGAGTGTATGAGCGTGAACAGAATTAGAGGAAGTATCTTTTTTAGCGTGTTTGCAGCTATGTTGGGTCTTATGCTTATTGCTCCCATTATGCCGCCGCTTATTCGCGAACTGGGGATGAAAGAAAGTCATTCCGGGCTTATTATTTCGCTCGGATCGATTGCAATGGCTGTAATGGCTCCGGTGTGGGGCAGATTGAGTGATTTGAAAGGCAGAAAACCAATTATTTTAATTGGATTCATAGGTATGTCCATAAGTTGCGCTTTGTTCGCTTTGGCCTTGTATGGTGGATTGAATGCTTGGATGGGAGGGGGGCTCCTGCTAACCCTTCTGATTGTGACGCGTAGCTTGATTGGGGCATTCATACCGGCGGTGCTGTCTTCTTCCCAGGCATATATGGGAGATGTGACAGAAGGGGAAGATCGAGGAAGCGGCATGGCTATTATTAGTGCAGCGAATGGACTCGGGCTTGTATTTGGTCCTGCGATTGCAGGGGCTTTTACCATCATAGGTCTGCTGTGGCCGCTATATTTTGGCATCTTTATTGCCATTGCTGCCTTTATCATCGCGTTGTTGCTTATTCCAGCAGCCAGACCCGTCATTCAGGATAAACCGCCGAAGGTCAACCCGTTCCAACGCGGATTACGAATGTACCTTGCTGCAGGATTGGTGACTATGGTTGGCATTATGACGCTGCAAGTCATTGGTGGATTTTATTTTCAGGATCAACTCAGTCTATCTCCAGCCGCAACAGCCAGAATGGTTTCGTTTGGGCTCATGTTCTCCGGGGCAGCGATGCTGATCATGCAGGTGATTCAGATGAAGTGGCTCAAATGGCGGCCGCGGCCCATGATTCTGCTCGGTTCTCTTTTTCTGATGGGAAGCATGGTTCTGTTTCTGGTCTCTACTCAGCTGTCCATCTATTATTTCTCGTTTTTCCTGTTCGGTATGGGCTCGGGTCTGATGATGCCTGGTTTTATGGCGGGAGCTTCTCTCTCTGTCAGCAAAGAACAGCAGGGCGGTGCAGCCGGATTGGTTGCAGCGATTCAAGGCATATCGGCCGTGATTACCCCATTGCTGACAACAACGCTGTATCAGGTAGATAAACATATTCCGTTTATGCTGGTAGCCCTATTGGTTGTTGTCATGAGTATCATCATGCTGGGGATGAAAACGAATCAACCGAGTTCAGTAACCGGGTAAATTAGGAAGGGGCTAGTATACAGCTGGACCGATTTTGGGCCGCATTCTATTGCAGTTCCAATAAATGCGGCCCGCCAGCTGCTCCAAACCCACCAACCGTTATCCAAAATCTGATCTTGAGCACACGCACGCAGCTACTTCGAGATCGTTGGAAGTGCACTGGGAAAAGCCTGTGCTTGCACCTGAAAACATAAGACTTCACTTGGCCTTGATCATCTCTCAGCCGCAGCCTGCATCAGCTTGTAAATCTGGCGGGTCGTGTTTACGTTCCGGACCGTCATATATTTGTACACCTTGGAGCCTATGAGCTTGCTCATACCACTCTTGGTGACAAGTTCTTTACTGACGGAATACAAAATGGCTCCGGGAACATATAGCAATGTGCCGATTTCCGGTTTGATGGGCAGCTTGTCCAGCACTGAAACGTCATTCACCTCATCCCAGAGGAACATGACATCACTTTTAGCCATCGCATCATTGGTCCATTCCTCCGGCAGTGCCTGAACAACAGTCCGGACTTCATCCAGATTACGTACCATCACCTTGATCTGTAAGCCAAAATCGACAGTTATGGCTTGTTCAAGAATCTGGGCTAATTCCGCATTCGCATTGACGCGATCCTGATGATCGGCAAAGATAATATTGCCTGAGTTGATATACGTCACCACATCCAGCAAGCCTGCTTGTTCAAACGTTTCTTTCAACTCTTTCATATTGATTTTATTGTTCCCGCCTACATTGATGCCTCGAAGCAAAGCAACATAAATCATATTCACGCCTCCATATCCCTGGTTGGGTCCTGTACTCTTGGGACCTTGTAAGTGTATGTTTTATTTCTAACCATTAGCGAAACGACAAATACTCCAATACATGCTCCACATGTTTTTCTCCCAGCAAATCATTCAATCGAGGTTCCACAAGCTCCAGATATTCGGGTTTGGTTTCGTAAGATTCCTCATCCTTCAATTCTCCACCATAAGTCCGTGCAGCTTCTATCAGGATAGCGACTGCGGTAAAAAAGTCAGACAATGACTCAGCGACCCGTGTTGGTTCGCCGCCTTCAAAGGCTGCATACACAGGCGAGTCAGGTGCTGCTGTGTCCACAATCAAGGGATCATCATTCACATTGGCGATGACAACATGACCTGGTTTCCATGAGGCAGCTTCCTCATAAGGCTCGTTCATGCCGACCCATCGATAGCCTAACTGCTGCCGATACAGATGTTCAGGTGCAACGAAGAAGATCACGGCTGCATCACCGATTTCGACAGCCGCATTTTTCAACTTGAGTGTACCTTCGGCCTTCGCATCGACCATCTCATAGTGACTGTATAGATATTGAAGCTCTGGGGAGAGAGGAATTCGTTCGTCCACTTCCGGTTGATGATGTTGTGTGAGAGGACGAAGATCATTGTTTTTGAAAAGTCCATAAGCTTCATTATATAAGTTCTGCTGTTCCACAAAACGGGTTAAGGCAGCTTCCAGTTGTTGCATGGGATTGATTCCTCCTGGTCTTCTGGTATGTGTTCTTGCCTAAGTAGCTACTCCGTTGATCATAAGAATTATACTATATCAGAATGGGAAAGGCTTACAGATTTATTCAGTCTCAACGGGCATCGGATGGAGGATGGGCTGAGCTACAGCAGGAAAATTAATATTTATTATTCATCTCCCAGCATTTTCCGATATAATAACTTAATAGAACGAAAGCAAGAGGATACTACCTCAGAGAGGTGATTGGAATGACGGTTGACGTCCTAGTACGCAACAATGTAAAGGTACTTGGTACCGGCGGGCAAACCATTGTGTTTGCTCATGGGTTTGGATGTGATCAGGATATGTGGCGCTATATCGTTCCGAGTTTTATGGATAACTACCGTGTCGTTTTGTTTGATTACGTAGGCTCGGGCCAATCTCAAATTGACTATTATGATGCTGACAAGTACAGCAGTCTGCAAGGATACGCACAGGATGTGCTTGAAATTATGGAAGCGCTCAATCTGAGAGACGTCGTATTTGTCGGGCACTCTGTAAGCAGCATGATTGGCATGCTTGCATCCATTCAGGCAGCCGAATATTTTAGACGTATTGTAATGCTGGGGCCTTCTCCCCGTTACGTAAATGATCTTCCGAATTATTACGGCGGTTTTGACCGACGCGACATAGATGAGCTGCTGGAGATGATGCAGATGAATTTTGTTGGTTGGGCGAGTTATCTTGCTCCAATCGTGATGCAGAATCCCGAGCGCAAAGAGCTGACAGAGGAGTTGGAAAAAAGCTTTTGTTCAAGGGACCCGCATATTGCGAGGCAATTTGCCGAGGTGACGTTTTTCTCGGATTGTCGGGATGATCTGGAGCGGGCTTCTGTACCCACGTTGATTCTCCAATGCTCAGACGATAGCATCGCTCCAGTTGAAGTGGGGGATTACTTGCATGCCCATCTGAAGAACAGCAGACTTCTACAGATGACGGCGAAGGGACATTACCCTCATTTGAGTCAGCCAGAAGAAACAAGTCGTTTCATTAAAAACTATTTGCAGAGCGTGTAAAGTATAAGGAGAGGAAAGTGCAATTAATCCATGGACCTACAATTAGATCTGGCACCTTGCGGATACTTCTCCATCTCTGACTCGGGCATCATTCAATCCATTAATCAAACGATGCTGGGCATGCTGAAATATGAACGCACCGATTTGTTAGGGAAGCATATTGAGTCGACGATGTCGGTGACCAACAAGTTGTTTTTTCACACGTATTTTTATCCATACATTCAGCTATATGGTCATGTGGATGAGATGTATTTCTCCTTTCGCACCAGTGATCAGCAGGATGTTCCGGTTCTTCTGAACGGGGTTCGCCAGACTCGCAACGGAGAAAGCATAATTGACTGTGTCGTGGTGATCATGCGCAAGCGAATTGAGCATGAGAAGGATATATTGCAGACCAAAACAAAGCTGCAGGAATTATATCAAGCTACGAATGAGGCGAATAAGGAGCTTGAGCGATTGCATGAGGAGTACAAGGTAAAACAGCAGGCATTAATCAAAGTGAATGATCAGTTGGAGACGATGGCTTCTACGGATTTGCTTACCGGACTGAAGAACCGCAGATATTTCCAGGACAAAATGGTTGAAAGCCTGACGTTTTTTCGGGACTCCCAACGTTGTTTTTCCCTGCTGGTCGTTGATATTGATCATTTCAAAAATATTAATGATACGTACGGGCATCCGATCGGGGATTCGGTGCTCGGCAATCTGGCGGGCCTGCTGCAATCGGTGTCACGCAGTACGGATGTGGTCGCGCGTTATGGCGGAGAGGAATTTGTCATTATTCTTGCGGATTGTGATCAGGAGCAGGCGATGCATACAGCAGAGCAATACCGTTCACAAGTCGCTTCCGCTGATTGGGGCGAGTATAACATCACGGTGAGTATCGGTGCAGCTACGGCTGCGGAGGAAGACACGGAGCAGTCCCTGTTCCAAAAAGCTGATAAGGCGCTGTATGCCTCCAAAACCGGAGGAAGAAATCGGGTGACACATGCGTCAGAAGCAGAGCGTAACGACTCAAACCTTCATAATTAAATGATAACTGTCGATATAGTATTTAATGCTATTATCCAAATTAGAGGAAGTGAGCACATCATTATGAATCAGGTTGAGGCTGTTTTGGCTGCAATGCCGTTCATTCGGGAAGCTGCACGTCAGGATGTATCCATCTCGGTAATGGACAGGGAGAAGTTTTTGTTTTTCCAATCTGGGAATGCCTTGAAATATGATTTCAAGGCAGGAGATCCGCTCCCGGATATCCACAGGGATTTTAAGATGTTACAGAATGAGTCGAAAACAAGGGAGCATTATCCGGCCGAACTATTCGGTATCGCTGCGGATTCTTATTTCCATCCCATCAAGAACGAGCAAAATGAAATAGAAGCAGTGATTTGCATTACATACAGTATGGATACGCAGGATCAATTGAAAAAGCTGATGAATCAGGCTGACGAAGTTACCGGCCGACTGATTGAGGGCATTCAGCACGTTGCTGCTCATTCCGAGGAATTGAGTGCGACTTCGGAAGAAATCTTGAGTAATACGAAACGGGCCGTTGAGGATTCCGGAAACGTTAATGAGGTCGTTCTATACATTAAAGAGATTTCGGAGCAGACCAACCTGCTTGGCTTGAATGCTGCAATTGAAGCAGCGCGGGTCGGTGAGGCCGGGGCAGGATTCGGGGTGGTCGCCACCGAAATTCGTAAAATGTCCACGGGGACCAAAGAAGCTACCGGACGGATTGAGCAGTCGCTTGACGCTGTAAAAAAATCCGTATTGAGCATGGAGCAAGAGATTGCCCAGATTTCAGTTTCTTCGCAAGAGCAGGCGAAGCTGGTCACAGAGTTTATGAATGTGATCGATCAATTGAATGAAACAAATCACGGCTTGCGCAGGCTGGTCGAAAAAATAACGGATGACGTGGAATAATTCCGTCGATACATGAACGAAACGCTCAACCACAGATGTGGTTGAGCGTTTTCTTATTTGCTTCAGGATGAACTTGGGTCAGCTTCCTTTTAGGAATACTGTTTATTCAGCAAAGCGGTATCGTAGTATTCTTCAAATGACTTGATCTTGTTGTGTTCAAATTTGAAGATTTGCACGTAAATGCCGTTATACTTGATTTTTTTGTTGTTACCCCAGGGTCCGTTGGCAGTGATGTCGATGTTGCTCCGTGTTTTGGTAACAATGGTATCCGGATTTTCGCCGACTATAAACTCGTCAATCGTCCATTCGAATGTACCTTTCATATCAGTGAAAATCGGATTGAAGAAGCTTTTAACAGCGTCCCAGCCTTCTTGAACAGCATTGTGCAGGACGGCGACATCTGCTGTAACAAACGGTGTAATCACAGCCGGGTTTTCCTCAACCCACAGTGAATAAAATTGGTCGGTATCACCCAGATACAGCGAGAAAAATTCTATAATGACATCCATGTTTTTGCGGGCGTCTTCATTTGCAGTATCCATTGACGCGTTAACGGTTACATTTTTGATCGTTTTGGAATCCATATATTCCACTCCCCTTTCACATCAAAGTATAAATTAAAGAATCTCAAATCATAATAGACTGTTTCAGTAGAGTGTAAAAAAACTGTACAAATACGTCGATATGTAAAGAGAATGGCCAAGACACCATAGCAGCGTTAGAACCTCAGGAGGGAGATACCTATGCTTAGAAAAATCACGCCCAAAGAACTCCTGGCTGAATCCCTGATTGATTTGGCCAAACGGAACCCGATTCAATCCATTACTGTCACCAACATCACGGATCATTGTCAGGTAAGCAGACAGATGTTCTATTATCATTTTTCGAGCAAGTACGATCTGATTGCCTGGATCTATAGTGACAAAGCGGATAAAATCATCAATCAATATATAGAGAAGGAGCCTTGGGGGCGCGTGGCCGGAAGAATTGTAGCGTTTATTAAAGAGGACTATCTCTATTTCAAAAAAGTATTTGACGACGATACACATTTATCATTCTATAATATTATTTTTCAATATACGGTCGAGTGCCATACCAAGCATATCCAGAAAAAATTGGGTCTTGCCTCATTGCCACAGGATATTGCTTTTGCGATCCAGTTTAATGCCTACGGAGGAGTCAATGTCACCAAAGACTGGCTTGAAAACGGCATGAGGGAATCCCCCGCCGAATTGGGGGAATTAATTTTTTCCGCCATGCCTCAGCCTATTAAAACGTATTTTAACAACGAATCGTAGAATCACTTTACCGGCATTATCCTGGTCACTCTTTCCGGTTACTCGTGGCTCATAAATCCATATCCCTTGGCAGGGGAACTGGCTTGGAGAGTGAAGTCTTCGTTGGCGTCATCCATAAACTTCGGATTCACATACAATGAATGAGCATCATTTCCTGATCCCTCGACGTAGGAGGTGAAGCCGGTATACTCCCTGTTTTTCCAGATCCATATCGCATCTTCTTGTGGTGCAGGGGAGTAGTACACGTTATGATCAAACACATTCCCCGAATTACTGGTGTATTCATTGTAAATGAGCACGTCAGAGCTATTCGATACGAGAATGTTCCGCTTGAACGTATTGTTCTTCGTTTGGGCTTGCATGAACAGTTGCCCATTGCCAGCATCCAGCAGGTCGTTATCAACTATTGTATTGTACATAATCGTACTGTCCACGGTAGAACCGCGTTCCTCATCATAGCCGCCCATGGCGATACCTGTCAGCCTGTTATGAAAAATGAGATTATCCTGCAACGTAATGTTGCTCGTTGAACGTCCGGCGTGCTCCGAAGCAATCTCGATCCCGATATCGTTGCGGTATACCCGATTATGGTCAATGATATGATTTTTGCCTCCATCTACATAGATTCCCCCGGCAGAATTGCTGTCATTGGGGAGGTTCGTTCCATAGGACGGATTGAGATTGGAAGAAATATTATAGATTTCGTTTCCTCGTACAATGCCGTTTCGCGCCTGATCATACGTGTCATCCTCGGATGTACCTTCATAACCGATCAGATCAATACCAATGTTGTCGCTGTCATGAATGGTGTTGTCCAAGATGGCAAACGTATCCACATTCCCGTTGACTGCAAGTGACTCACTTGAACCGAGCATGAGATCATACAGTTCATTATCCTTGATCATAATGTCCCGCAAGGCTTGGGGATGCTCCGTACCATAGATTGCAATTCCATGGGCATCTCTACCCTGCAAATCCGGTCCTGAAGGGTTGGCATCATTTACAATGGAATGAACGGTGTTGCCCAGGACTTGAATGTGTTCCCCGGCTCCGTGAATATAGATGCCAGTAGGCACTTGACCCCGAAGAGAGGTTGTAAAGTTGCGGATTTCGAGATTTTGAATCGTAATAAAGCTGGCATTTTCGACTTCAATCAAACCCTCCAGGCCGCGTACAGACAGACCTTCACCATCAATGATGACTTTCTCCTGTGGATAACTGGAGAACAGGGTGGGATTGCCGGAGGCATTTCCGCTCCGGGTTATTTTCACCTTTTGATGATATACCCCTTCCCGTAAATAAACGATACTGCCTGGATTGGCATGATCTGCAGCATGCTGTAGCGTTCTCCAGGGTTCTTTAATGGTTCCTGTATTCTGGTCGTTTCCATCGGGTGCTATGTAATAAATTTCTTTGGTGGCGGGTGTTTGAACCGAATCTGGTGAAGGCATGGAAGAGCCCTCATCCTGACAACCTGTTGCGAGAAGCATTAGAATCAGGGCCAGAACGTATTGTGTGACTGTACGAAGCAAAAGTGTTTCCTCCCCTTATAAGTAGCGTTGAATTTCGATTATAACAGATTTGAATGGAGGAATAGGGGCGTGATATGTTCATAGAAAACTAGCATGAGTGGAAGAATGGAGGATTAAGATGTGGAATGGTATTTTTGAACGGGAATGGATAAATCCATAGGGGGGGAGCAAGCAGAATGTAAAGTAGGCTGAAGGGAGCAATAATTATGCATAAATTAACTGCAAATGAATTAGTGGATCGGGAGAATCATGCTTGGGAGGAACTCAAGGAACTGTTGGACCATGGACAAAATAAATACATCTATGTTCCTGCACAGCGAGAGGTCGGAGAGGACGCGCTTTATCGCCTACAAGTAAGCACTAAATCCTATTTGGGGGCTGTTGCCTATGAGACAGCGGGCATTGTGCTGGATGATGGCTGGATTACGTTGCTTGGATCGGGAGGTGACCAAATCTTTGGGAGTCTGACCAGTTGGAATGGTGTGGCTGACAAGCCTTGTGTACCCGCACTGGAAGGCATGATGGTCGTCGCTTATGATGCTGCGGGTGGATTTTTCGGAATGGATATGGGTAAGTATGGCCGTACAGGACATGTATACTATTTTGCCCCTGACACGCTGGAATGGGAATCGACGGAACTGGCTTATTCGGGCTTCATCAACTGGTTAGCTAATGGTGATCTGGAGCAGTATTACCAGACCTTTCGCTGGAAGGGTTGGCAGAACGACATAGTACAGCTTCAGATAGGACAAGTATTCGCGTATTATCCACCGCTTTGGACGGAAGAGGGCAGCGGTGAGAGCAGCAGCAAAGCTCCTGTAGCTGTGGAAGAAGCCTGGAAGTCAGCATTGGGTGGGAAATGATGTGCTATGACAGGACTGTACGGAGGGGGTGTATGAATAACTTGAATATCGATAACATTCAGAAGCATTACGGCATTTTGTTTCCGCATGAATATCTGGAGTTTCAACGGGAGTCTGGAGGTAAAGCATTTGATATGATTGAAAATGGAGAGGTCATCGATTGGGAAATTCGTTTCTCTGTTCTCGATGATCTATTCATTGCGAATAACATCAATCTGGTAGACGACGTGAATCCCGATCCACGCCGGATTATTCCGTTTGCTTGGAGTGTCAGCAGCGGCAACAACTACTTATTGGATTACCGAAAGAATTCAGAATCTCCTGCCGTACTGGTTATGGACCATGAAGAAGCGATGGTACGTGAAGATGCCGAGAGCGAATCAGAGACGCCGGAGGAAGCCCAGCAACTGCTGGAGGAAAATGTACGAGAGATCGCTGCCAATTTCAATGCATTCATAGCTTGTTTAAAAGCCAGACCGAGTGATCCAGTTGAGTGATTCACCGTTTGAATATCCTCGTGAACGACAAAAGGCTCGCGCTATTCGCGGGCCTTTTACTTAATCGAATACATGAATGTTTTGATTGAATGATATAGAATACATTCTAACTTACAGCCTATCCAGTCTCAGTCATCGTAACCGCAGAAGTCGATCGTGCAGCTTTGTTATGCCAGACCACGATGACTAGCGAGATCAGACAGACTAAAAGCAGACATCCATATACAACATGATAAGCTTCCTCTACTGGAACACCCGGAATGCTATGCAGCAGCAGCCCACAGACAGCCACAGATACGGAACCGCCAAAAAACTGGATCAGCTGTAACAAGCCCATACCGGAGCCGATTTGCGCTTTGGGCAGCACCCGAGACGCTTCGTTATTCAGGGAAGCTATGGAGGCGGAGAGTGCGGGGGAGAAAAAGAGATATCCTCCGGTGATGATCAAAGCAGACTGATTCAGTCCCAGCATAAACAGAGCTAACACTCCGGCAAGCAAAATGTGTCCGATCATTAGAAAACGCATATTGCCATAACGGTCAATCCACCGACCTACGAAACGGGTACAGAATGCCGAGACGATGGCTCCAGGAGCAATCAGCAGACCAATAGCCAGTGACGAACGTCCAAACAGATCAGCGAGCACTAGCGGCATCAGGAACAGATTGCCCAGATTTACGACCAGAACGCAGAAGCCGATGATCAGTAGCCGGGTAAACCCGGGTGTTCGGAATACATGTGGATTCACAAAAGGCAGGCTTGCCCTGCGGATATACACGATGTGCACAATAAGTGAAATGACACCGATGGACAGCCATAACCATGACTGCTGAGTGATGGCAACCAGAAGGGTAGTTGCATTAATCACGGTTAATGCTGCACCGATCATATCAAATGGATTCTCCGGCTTGGGCGTTTCACGCGGGAGAAAATAGAGCAGTACGGGCAGTGCAAACAGGACAAGCACCGTAATAGCGAAAAGTCCATTCCAGCCCCAGTACTCACTAATGAGTCCACCCACAATGGGCCCAAGCCCAAATGCCATGGCACTGCCTGATGAAATAAGGGCAATGGCAGCTCCGCGGCGCTCCAGCGGAATGTAACGGCTTGCGATGACAAGCCCAAGCCCGGCCATGACTCCAGCACCCGCAGATTGCAGAATACGTGTCAGCAAAAGGATCGCAAAGCTATGCGCAAATAATCCGAATAATGAAGATAAGCCCAGGATCATCAATCCCACCGTCAGCAGTTTGCGCACCGGGATACGGTCAGATAATCGACTGTAAATCACCGTCGACAAGGCGTAACCAATGGAGTAGCTTGAGATGACCCAGGATCCGAGATCAGATGTAATCTGAAGATCATGGATAATAACAGGTAAAGAGACGTTAAACATGGTGGTATTCATCACAACGATGAACAGGCAGCAAGTCCAGAGGGGCATAACAATTTTATCTTTCACGTGACCATTCCTGTCTATTCATTCAATAATTATTGAAATTCAATATTATATTTTACGCTTAATCATATCATATGGCAATAATGTCATAAAAATAATATCGGCTTATATTGTTACTTAACACTTGTATCGTGATTAGTCTGAGAATGATTTTAACCAAAATATTTCAAGTGATAGCCAAAAACAGGCGCCACTTCAAGGGCCGCCTGTCTTGGTATGCTGATCTATTTTTCTTATGAAGCAGTGGCTTGTTTCCCTCGATTGCGAATCCATTTGATGACATCCATCAGAATGACGGCGGCGAGAGCGAGTCCTCCTGCGATCAGGAACTCATTCCAGCCAAACGCAGCCGGGATGGCAAAGATGCCACGTACACCCGGGATCAGCGTGATTGCGTAAAGGCAGAGACAAACCAGGATGGAACCAAGAACTAATTTGTTGGTGGTGAAGCCGACCTGGAAAATCGTCTGTGTATTGGAGCGGGCTGCAAAAGTTTGCAAACTCCGTGCCAGAATCAAGGTTGTAAAGGCCATGGCCACGCTTATTTCCTCCGAGATTCCAAGTCCGATATATTGGGAAACGATGACCGCCACCCCGATCAGGACGCCGCGAGTAATGACGGCCTGTAACGTTCCGCCGGCAAAGATGCCTTCGTTAATATCTCGCGGTTTGCGTCGCATGACATCCGGTTCAGCTTTTTCGGTACCGAGTGCAATGGCTGGCAGCGAGTCATTCACCAGATTGATAAAGAGCAGTTGCAGCGCTGTAAAAGGGTTCACCCAACCGACCACAAGTGCAAACAAAATGGCGATAATCGCCCCGAGGTTTCCTGCAAACAGGTACGCAATAGCTTTTTTGATATTATCAAATACCATACGTCCCACACTGACTGCATTCACGATGGACACAAAGTTATCATCCGTCAAAATCATGGCTGCCGCATCTTTGGCGACATCCGTCCCGCTGCCCATCGCTACGCCGATGTCGGCCTGTTTCAATGCAGGTGCATCGTTGACCCCATCTCCGGTCATGGCTGCAATCTTGCCTTTGCGCTGCCACGCACGCACGATGCGGATTTTATTTTCAGGAGATACACGTGCGTACACCGAGATATGTTCGAGCTGCTGGTCGAGTTCTTCATCCGACAGTTTGTCGAGCTCCGCTCCGGTAAGGGCCAGGTCGTCCGGGCCAGCAAGTCCGATATCAATACCGATCGCTTGGGCTGTTGTTTTGTGGTCGCCGGTGATCATAATGGTGCGAATGCCCGCCTTCTTGGACTCTTCGATGGAACCATATACCGCTTCACGCGGTGGATCGATCATGGCCGTCAGACCAACGAGTGTTAAATCATATTCGTCCTCTACCGTGACCTGATTTTTGTCATCAAACTTTTTGTAGGCGTAAGCCAGCACACGGAAGGCACGTTTGGAGAACGCTTCGTTCTTCTCTTCAAACTGCGTTCGAATCTCAGGCGTTAACGGTTGAACTTCACCGTTTATGAAAACATGACTACAGCGACTGAACAGGACGTCCGGGCCACCTTTTGTCAGCAAAGCGGTCTGTCCCTCAAACGTATGCACCGTACTCATCAATTTCCGATCCGAGTCAAAAGGAAGCTCGGCTTCACGCGGAAACTGGTCACGAATTTCATTGTAATCCTTGTTCACCCGGTTACTGAAGGCAATCAGCGCCACCTCTGTGGGATCACCGAGTTCCTTGCCTTCCTGGTTAATATTAGAATCATTGCAGAGCACTGCAATATGTAACAAGCGCCGTTCCTCTGCAGACCACTGTTTGGGATCATCGGGGAATTGGTCTTTCGTACCATGGGGGATATAATAGTCCACCACGGTCATTTTGTTTTGGGTAAGGGTTCCTGTTTTGTCGGTACAGATAATGCTGGCAGAACCCAAAGCTTCCACGGCAGGAAGACGTCTGATAATGGCGTGCTGCTTGGCCATTTTATTCGTTCCGAGAGATAATACGATCGTTACAATGGAGGAAAGGGCTTCAGGTATGGCTGCCACGGCTACGGCAACTGCGAACATTAGGGCATTCACAATGGATGGCCCGATATTTTCGGTTCCTTCCGTTAACCAGACACGACCTGCTTCGATGGCGAAAATGATAATCGATAGGCCCAGGATGAAAAAGCCCAGCTTTTTGCTGAACGATTCCAATTTGCGTTGTAACGGTGTTTCTTTGGCTTCGGCATTTTCAATTAATTCGGCTATTTTGCCGATTTCCGTTTTCAGTGCGGTGCCTGTAATAACGAGCATGCCACGACCATACACGACCAGTGAACCACTAAATGCCATGTTTCGACGGTCCCCGATCGGTGCTTCCTCGGGAATGGCATGCGCATGTTTCTCCGCTGCTTCGGATTCTCCGGTCAGCATGCCTTCATTGATTCGGAGACTTCCTGATTCCAATATGCGTCCATCTGCAGGCACGTAATCTCCCGCATCGAGCAGGACAATATCGCCGGGAACGAGTTCCCTGGCCGGAATCGTCTTTTTCTGACCATCACGAATGACCTTGGCTTCGGGTGCAGACATTTGCCGCAGTGCATCAAGCGAGCTTTCGGCTTTTTTGGTCTGTACGACACTAATGACGGCATTTAACAGAATGACGAGAAAGATAATCAGCGATTCAATCAGGTGTCCGAGTACAATCTGGACAGCCGCTGCAATGAGAAGCACGATAACCATGGGATCTTTAAAATTTTCAATAAATAGCTTCCAGATGGGGGTTGCAGCTTTTCCTTTTAACTCGTTATAGCCTTCCGTCTCAAGTCTTTTTGCAGCTTCGGAGGTGGTGAGCCCGTCCGTGGAACTCTGAACGTCCTGAAGTGTCTCCTCTGCACTGTGTCTGTAATGTTGCAAATGACCAGCTCCTTGGATCATAGATTTCGGATATTAGATTTCTTTGTGTATATAACCTTGCAGGCGTCTAAGAATCAGTAAAACTTCATCAAATTTATGAACTCCATAGGTAGAATCTCCGCGTCTGGTGAATCTCATTCGTTTGCTATGATTGCGCATTGTATATTACAGCTACTTCGTTGCCGAATGACACGGTTATACTGATTACGTTGTGGGACAAATTTCGTTTTATAGATGTGGTTTAAACTATAGTGGGGATACGGTGTGTTCACCTACTGGATGTTAGGAAAAGAACGGAAACACGTATAAATTAAGAAAAGCCCGTACCTGATGGTGCGGATTTTCGGGTATTGTAGAGTTAATAACACGACTTCAATTAAATATATTTTTGATGTAGTAACACTTAAAACTATGGATTCTTCAGCCACAGAAAGGATTACAATATGTCCAACAACATAGATTGGGTGGCACAATGGAAGTCAACCAAGCCACTGACAGACCAATGGATGACTGCGGGCAAGCTGCATCACTTTTCAAGTCATGCCTTGCTGCTCATCCTCGATGGGAAAGCGATCTGGAATATTAATAGTCAAAGGGTTCAGGTATCTTATGGAGAGTTGATTGCTGTGCAAGAAAACTCTGTGATTGAAGTGATTGAGGGTGGCAATCTGGATTTGGCCGGATGGCATATTCAGTTTGATACATATGCGATGTTTCCTGACCGAGGTGAAATGGAGAAATATCAATGGCATGTACCGTCAGGAGATACGTATCAAAAAGTACAATTAACCGGTGGCACGCTGGCGATTCTCAGTCAGCAATGGAGTGAACACAGTTCTCCTGATTGGAATGCCACCCGGGTTGGAAATCAGTATCTGATATATGAATTGCTGCAACATGTATATCGTGAGCAGCCGGAAGAGCAGTCGACCGTTGAGCAAGGTATTCTCCGCTCTGTGGATTACATGCAGCAGCATTATGACCAGGTCATCACACGAAAGCAATTGGCTGAGATCGCAGGCATCACTCCCTGGCATTATTCCCGCAAATTCAGTGAGCGATATGGAAAGCCACCTCTGGATTACCTGGCTCATTACCGAATCTATCGTGCTCAAGAGGAGCTGTTGTTAACAACGGCGACCTCTCAGGACATTGCCAAGAAGACCGGATTCGAGGATGCTCATTATTTCAGTCGTCGTTTCAAACAGCTAACAGGCGTTTCCCCGAGAAATTATAGACAAACGTTGCCCCTGCGTAAAATCGTATGTCTTTCCCCGCTTTGTGGGGAAGTGTTGATTCACTTGGGGGTTATTCCACATGCCGTTATAGTGACACCCTTGCTTTTGCCTGAACATCAGTATGAATTATTTGAATTGCATCAGGTGAAGATGCTGGAAGTCCCGCAATATGAGCTGGATGTGGAACGGATTCGGCAAGTTCAGCCTGAATGGATTATAGGAAACGTATGGACAGAAGAGATCAAGCAAAGACTGCGCACCATTGCACCCATCTTAACGGGTCTAAATAACGATGTGGAGACCCTGCTCCATCAACTAGCCGGTTTGTTTCACCGTGAAGATACAGCCTATGAACTTCATTTGCAGCTTCAATTGGAAGTGAACGCAGCACAGCGACAACTGCAGCATCTTGTCCAATCTTCCTCCACTGTGATGGTACTGAGGGTAGAACCGTTTGGTTATCGATACATGGGTGGTCACTCTAATGGGGTATCCCATGTGCTGTATGAACAGCTCCAATTAACTTTGCCACAGCCGCTGCAAGCAGGGGAGGGGTGGTTTAATCCTTGCTCACTCGACTTATTGGCCAAAGCTAATCCAGATTACCTGTTTGTTGAGAAACGGGTCATGCAGCACTTTAGTGCTGAAGAAAATATGAAGAAGTTAGTGGAGAACTCTCAATGGAATGACTTGGAGGCTGTAAAAAACAACAGAGTATTTCTCGTGGATACTCGCCTGTGGGTGGATGGTCGCGGAATTATCGGACACAAAATGATTTTGAATGAAATTGTGAATAGTCTGGTCACCAATGTATTGTAGAGCACAATAATCCAACTGAATACGCACCATCTCCTATGGAAGGATCTCTTCCTATTTGCTAGTATTCGATAATAATAATCATTATCAATATTACATAAGGGGCGAGTAGATCATGTCACGAAGGTTTAAGAGTTTTGGAATGGTGCTGTTGGTGTTAAGTTTGGTACTTTCAGCCTGTTCCGGTACTTCCAATAAGGAAGCAGGAGCTTCAACTGAAGATAGAGGGAGCAATGAAACGAAGGTTGTTCGGGATCAGTTCGGTGAAGTGACGATTCCTGCACATCCCCAGAATATGCTAGTCTTCGATTCGATCTATGCCGAGTATCTCATTGAGATGGGTGTGATACCGCAAATGGTTATATTCGTTCCGGAGGTTGAACGGGAATATCGTGCTTCTTATTTTGAAGAACACGGCGTGCAAATGATAGAAGCAGAACAATATCAATATAATTATGAACAATTGCTTGCGTTGTCACCGGATATGATTATTACCGTAGGCGAAGGTATGGATAAGGGAGCATATGACGAATTGACCAAAATTGCTCCAACGGTGGCTCTGGAATCCAACAGTGAAATGAAGCAAGCGATGCCGAAGCTGGCTACCCTATTTGACAAAACAGAGGAATCTGTCAAAGTGCTGGCAGAGTTTGATGAGAAGGCGAAGCAGGCACAGCAGAAAATTGCTCAGGCCATCGGCGACAAAACTGTGCTGGTCCTTCGAGTGGAGCACAATCGATATCGTTTCATGGGCCCCAAAGGAGGAAGCAGCAGTGTCTTTTTCTATGATATTTTGGGTCTGAACAGTCCAGAAGTCATCAAAGACTCTACAGACTGGTTTAGCCAGTTTTCCCTGGAATTTTTGCCTGAAATGAATCCGGATTATATTTTTCTAGAAGACAGAACACTGAAAGGCTATGATACGAAAGAATCTATGGATAACCTGAAAGCAAGCAAAGTATGGGCAAGTCTGAATGCGGTCAAAGACAATCATGTCTTTCCGCTGAAAACGAGTGATTTTGTAACAGGTGTAGGCCCTATCGGATCGGCCAAGTTATTGGATTATGTCGTTGGAAAGTTGGTGCCCTAGATGAATACTGGAGCGAAGCAGCCATTGGATATTTACGATATAACGATTGTTGGTGGTGGACCTGCAGGAATGTATGCTGCATTTTACAGCGGGATGAGAGCAATGCGTACCAAAATTATTGAAGCCAAAGAGGAATTGGGTGGATTTATGCGTACGTACCCGGAGAAGCTGGTCTGGGATGTGGGCGGGGTTGATCCGGTTCGTTGTGAGAAATTGATTGATTATCTGGAAAGACAGGCAAGAACCTTTGACCCAACAATTGTGTTCGGCCAGGAAATTGATCAGATGGAACGAGGTGAGGACGATATATTCGTGCTTACTTCGAAGACGGGTGAGCGTCATTATACACGGACTATCTTATTATGTGCAGGTAGAGGCATGACGCAGGTTCAGAAGCTGGATATCGAGGGTTCCAATCGGTATGAGCTGACGAATCTTCACTATACCATTACCGATCTGTCGAGATTCAAGGATAAGCGTGTGCTGATCTCCGGAGGCGGGGATTCTGCGATAGATTGGGCGAATGAAATGGAGGGATTGGCGCAGGAAGTCATTGTGGTTCACAGACGACATGAATTTACGGCACATGAGCTGCCGGTTGCCCAGATGAAAGCTTTTGCCCAAGTCTTGACCCCTTACAGCATCTCTCGCTTATATGGTTCAGGAGATAAAATAGGCCGTGTTGACCTCGTGCATGTAGACAACGGGGAAATCCTGCCAATTGAAGTGGATGAAGTGGTAGTCAGTCATGGATACGATCGCGATTTCGGTAACCTGGTCCACTGGGGACTCGAACGTGAAGATTACGGTATCTCGGTTGATCCGCGAATGTGCACGAGTCAGCCAGGTATATTCGGCGCCGGTGATTTCATCACCTATGGCAGTAAGGTTCGGCTGATTGCTGGTGCCTTCAACGATGCAGTACTGGCGGTAAACAGTGCGAAATTGTATATGGAACCTAGCGCTTCCGATATGGCTGGGGTATCTTCCCATAATGCCCGTTTCTTCGAGAAAAACAAAGCTATTTCTACTTTGTGAATAAACATGTGCAGAACGGGAAAATAAGTAAGGAGCCCGGCCCGTGTCGAGAATTTCTCGAACATGAGTCGGGCTTTTTTTAATAAAACTTCCATGCTCAACTAACCATAAGTTAACCCTGTGGTTCTTGATACAAATCAATATATGTCATGAGTTCCTTCACTCCTGCAAATTGCAGGGCTAGTTGGGTGTTCAGCTTTTGCAGTGCAATCTGGAAGGCTTTATTAATCTGTGAGTAATCCTGCGTGCCGACGGTATTTAATAATTCTTTCATATGCTCAATGTAGTAGACTGATTTTCTTAAGCTGCTAATGACTAATATCTTTCTTAATTCTGCTCGGGTATACATTCGGTACCCATTCAGAGGGTCTCTTTCCGAGCGAATTAAGCCTTCGGTTTCCCAATGCCTGATCGCAGAAGTGTTGACCCCGGCAATATCAGCCGCTTTACCAATCGTTATGGCCTCCGTAGATTTAACCTTTGAATCGTCTGCAAAATCCACTTGTTGTACCATCTTCCATATGTCTTCCATTCGTTGCTTCTCCAGTTGGCTGTTGTACAGCTGGTGGTTCATCAGCCAGAGAGCATCAATTGTATCGCCCTGTTTTACTTGTCTCATGACCTCATATACAACGGGAATCTCGTATCCTTTCAATAATGAACGAATGGCAACGAACGCCTGAAGATGAACAGGGGTGTAGTACCTGTGATTGCTTAGGGTTCGTGGAACGTCAGGGATCAGGTTTTCCTTTTCATAGCGTCGAAGTGTTGTCGTACTGACCTCCAGCCTAGTGGCAATTTGCCCAGGTGTATACGTAGGGTTCATCTGCTTCTGCTCCTCATACTCAAGTAAAACCTTCAAGTGCTACACTAACATATAACGAACCAAGTCTATATTTTATCCACATCTTATAATGAAAACCGAAAGATTGCATCAATGTTATACACTGAGGATATCAACTGTAAAGGACTGGTTCAATTGAAGAAAATAATTACATTGTTAAATGGCTCACAGCTTGAAGCGGGTCTGACGGGAGCGCAAGATCGTCGCGTCATTATGCTGCCCATAGCCAAAAAATCCGTGACCGGACAAGAAGCGGAAACCCTGAGGTTGTGGGGTGTTGATCCTGAATTGGGTGCAAAGTTTATCGCTGGACTTTCGGATGAATTTCAGATTCTGCATTTTGATTATGAAGGCCACTACATGGCACATCCCCATCCGGAACATTTTACGCCCGAATATATAGCTCAGGATTTGTTACGAATTGCAGATCAGATGAATGTGAATCGATTTAGTTATTATGGATACTCCTGGCTGGCTCTCGTCGGGTTGCAGCTCGCCCTTCGGACCGAGCGGATGGAAAGTCTCATTATGGGAGGGTTCCCGCCTTACGAGGGCCCGTATGAGGAAATGCGAGTAGTTACCACAAAGACATATGAGGGAGCATTGAAGCAGCATGAAGAATCGGGAGATATACACTCAGCAGAAGCTCTAAACAAAACAGAAGAATTGAGCCCGGATGAGGTCGATTGGGACAATATGGATTTAAAAATTGATCCGGCTCAAACGAAACAATTTGCGACCTTGTATCAAGATTTAATTGATTTTGATGACCAACATATTCAAACTCAGTTGAAGATTCCCAGATTGGCTTTTGCAGGGGAGAGGGATACGATTGTATACGGTGAGAAATTCGGCAGTGTGACGGTGGATATCGCTGGACGGCTGCAAAAGAATAAAACCATTCTTGAAAACTTCGGTTGGACCGTCGAAATCATTAAGGGAGCGGATATGGATCACACCAAAGCGATGCAGCCAAGTACCGTTCTCCCCATTATTCATCCCTGGTTAAAAGCTCATTTAAGCTGAGGATCGGCAGGAACAAAGTTGGTAAAGTTGGTATTACTGTATGACATCGTCCAAAGCTCTTAGTTTGCGCTGCTGATAATCCAGAATGGATTCATATAACAACTGTTCGTTGAAATCAGGCCACATCACATCCGTAAACCAGAGCTCGGAATACGCGGCTTGCCATAATAGAAAATTGCTTAACCGTTTCTCCCCACTTGTTCGGATCAGCAGATCGGGGGCAGGATTTAGTCCGGTATACAAAAACCTTTCGAATTCCGCCTCGGAGATTTCCGAGGTTTCGTTGTTTTCTTCTTTGTTTTCCTCAATGTACGTTTTGATGGCTTGTACAATATCGTTCTTTCCTCCATAATTCATCGCAAAATAAACAGCCATCCCGCTGTTGGTTTGAGTTAGTTCTACCACTTTGCGCATCGCTTCCTGGGTTTCTTCTGGGAATTTGGAGATATCACCAATAAAATTAACTTTGATATTATTCTGATTCAGCTCCTGGACCGTTGTATCCTGTACAAATTCGACCACCAGACTAATGATGTAATCGACCTCTTCCTTGGGCCTTTTCCAGTTTTCCGTAGAGAAGGCGTACAGCGTGAGAGAGGCGATTCCGTTTTTATGGCACATGCTTATCGTTTCCCGCATCGTCTGCATTCCTGCATAGTGTCCGGCACTTCGAGGTAACCCTCTTCTTGTCGCCCAACGGCCATTACCATCCATCATAATTGCGATATGTTTAGGTACAAACCCGTTCCAGTCGATGCAATCTTTAACATTTGGTTTTTCTTTAACTACTCGGTGCCACTTCAATGAATGTTCCTCCCGCTCCTCAAGCTAAAATGGGTAAGACATGTATAATGGATTTAATTTGTTCGGGTTGATTTCCAGAATTTATATATATTATATAGGATTGTATAGGAACAGTCATGACTGGCTTATAAACTCACCAATACGCAGAATGAGCCTTTCAATGTTTAAAAAAAACATGCTGCGAAGGAATCATACAAATATGTGAATTTATGGTGAATTCCATGCGCTTTCAGTCCATGATGGTTCGTTCTCCATTATAATAAATCAAAACGGACGAGGAGATGAACTCCAGATGAAAAAACAAATGTGGGTCATTGCCGGCTTAGTGATTGTAATTGTGTTGGGAGCTTATCTGATTGCAAGCAATGGAGGGAAGGAAGAAGCAGGTAACGCCGAAGCACCCAATGTCAAAAAAATGGTTGAAGATATCAGTACACGCAAGGAGACACCCGAATCGGCCTCCATTAATGCCACCCAGTTAATTGTCACGGATAAAGGCAACCAAACGACAACCTACGACTTGCCTGAAAATGAATTTTTCCTTTCCATTGCGCCCTACGTGGAGCAGACCCATCCATGTGCAATTCATAGCCTGACCGGTTGTCAGGGCGAAATGGAAAATAAGAAGTTCATAGTGACGATCCATGACTCCGAAGGGAATACGCTCATGAAGGATGCTGAGATAAAGTCCGGCTCCAACGGTTTTATGGATTTCTGGTTACCCAGGGATAGGTCATATCTTATTCGTGTGGTCCATGATGGAAAGGTGGCAGAGACCCAGCTATCTACATATGAAGAAGATAATACGTGCATCACAACGATGCAGTTGAGTTAAAATGTGAAAATGCGTATTTATGCAGTTGTTTGATGCAGTGGAAAAATAGGCTACGTGTTGTAGCGAACGTATCCATAGTTGGGAACAGGATGTCTCCTTTGTTCTGGATGAATTGATCCACGGCGATTTTGACGAAGCTTATCTTCGTAATCAAACCATTCAGAAACCGGGTGCATATACGGCCACTATTCCCAAAACCAATCACGGGAGCTATACCGATCTGGCTGGCGTATCTCCAATCATTAATGAAGCAGGCTCCGATGTAGCAGTCAATTTCAAGCTTATTAATGAACTGTCGCTGAGCTTCTTTGATCAGCATCTCAAAGGAATAACCGACCATACCCTGGATGACATTCGGACTGCACATCCTGAAATAAACTGATCAAGTATTAGACTAACAAGTGTTAAGAGAGCCCGCCTTGAATGCGGGTTCTTTTAATTTTGAATTGACAAAATGGCATTCCTACGGGATAATCCATTAGTGATAATGATAATTGTTATCATATAAATACATATAAATAGGGGAGAATTAGGATATGAAAAAAAGATTAAACGGATTTTTATTGCTGACGGTTCTGGCACTTGCTCTGACAGGTTGCGGTAAGGCCAACAGCACAACAGATACAAATGAAAATGTTTCTTCCGGCAGCACACCGACTGAAGAGACCGCAGGTCCAGTTACAGTTAAGCATAGTGGTGGTGAGCTCAAGCTGGACAAACCAGCTAAGAGAGTTGTTACGCTGGAATGGACATATACGGAAGATGTAGTTGCACTGGGTGTTCAGCCAGTAGGTAGTGCGGACAACGCCAACTATAAAGTCTATGTGACTCCCGAAGCAGCTTTGGATGACACGGTGACGGATGTTGGAACACGTGACGAGCCAAATTTGGAGGCGATTGCAGCTTTGAAGCCAGATCTGATTATCGCCAATTCCAATTCGAATATCTATGATCAGCTCAATGCCATTGCACCAACGCTTGAATATGACCTGTATACGGGTGATGGCTATACTTATGACAAAATGACGGAAACGTTTAATAATATCGCGGTGGCTCTTGGCAAAGAAGACCAAGCGAAGAAGGTGCTTGATGAACTCGATCAGCATTATGCAGAAGCCAAAGATAAACTTGCTGCTGCGGATAAATCGGAGTTCCATTATGTACTGACACAAGCATTTACGTATCAAAATGCAGCAAGTCTTCGTATGTTTACCGATAACGCTGTCGTTATTGGCACATTGGCGAAGGTTGGATTGATTAACGATTGGCAGCCGGACAAGATCGAGGGGTATGGTTTTTCAACGGTAGGTATTGAATCCCTGCCTGCTGTTCAAGACAGTAACTTTATCTACATCACACAGCCGGACGATGACGTTTTTGGCACAGCGATGAAAGACAATTCGGTATGGAAAGGACTGAATTTTGTCAAAGATAAACGCACCTATCAACTGGATAGTACAACCTGGACGTTCGGTGGACCTATCTCGTCCAAAGCTCTGGTTGATGGGGTTGTCGGGGCGATTATCCAATGAGTTCGATCCAACATTCCCGACCAGTGTTTAACTGGCGCACAATAAGCATTTATGGGGGCGGTCTAACCGCTCTCATCGTGCTTTTTTTTGTAAGTCTGTGTTATGGTGAAGCTTCAATTCAACTCCATACGGTTGTGGACTCACTTACGGGCAGGCAGGATACACTGGAACATAATATGATCTGGGATCTGCGCATGCCGCGTACGGTAATCGGTATACTCGCTGGAGGGGCGCTTGCTGTTGCTGGTTCGTTGTTACAGACCATTACACGCAATCCGCTTGCGGCGTCCGACACACTCGGCATTAATGCGGGGGCCTATTTTGTCGTGGTGTTGGGAACGATTTTTTTCCCAGGCTTGATGCACCAATCGCCTTTCCTTTTCGCCGTACTCGGTGGATTACTGGCAGCTGCCGCAGCGTACTTCATGGGCGGGGGAAGAACGTCTAGCCCGGTACGACTTGCGTTGTCCGGCATGATTGTTTCGATGGTGCTTGGTTCTTTTACAAGCGCGCTGCATATTTTCTTCTCTCAGGAGACTCAGGCATTATTTCTGTGGGGCTCCGGAACGCTCGTTCAAAATGACTGGAGCGGTGTGGTGTACGCATGGCCTTGGGTTGTTGGAATTACGATCGTTGCCCTGGTGTTATCCCGTCAGTGGGATATGCTGGAACTGGATGAATCAACTGCTTCCTCACTAGGACAAAAAGTAGGCATGGCGCGTGCCACTGGATTAATTATTGCTGTGTTACTGGCTGCGGTGATTGTCAGTGTAATTGGACCGATTGGCTTCGTGGGACTGGTGGCACCTCATCTGGTTCGATTGAGTGGAATTCGTTCCAACCGATTACTGCTGCCAGGTGTTTTCTTATGGGGTGCAGCACTGCTGGTAGGTGCAGATGTACTTGCCAAGATGGTTCATAACTCCAGTATGGAGTTGCCGACAGGAGCCGTGATGGCGATCATTGGTGCACCATGGCTGATCTGGCTTGTACTTACACGCATGAAAGCAGCGAATGGATCAGGCATGTCTACCTCAATGAGCACAGGAGCACGTTCACGTCGCTGGGCATTCGGCCCTATCGCTGTGATCTTTGCTGTACTAACGTTAGCATTGGTTCTGCTCAGTACGATGTTTGGCGGAATGCGCATTCCTATGGCTGATCTTCTGCCAAGCCTGTTTCAATCGGATGGGCTATTTTCTGCCATTATTCAGCTTCGCATTCCGCGTACGCTTGTCGCCGCTGGTGCAGGTGCTGCGCTGGCGATTAGCGGTGTGCTTATTCAGATGGCCGTTCGCAACCCGCTGGCTGATGCGTCCATCGTAGGCGTGTCGTCAGGCGCAGGACTGGGTGCGATGATGGTCATCATCCTGTGGCCGGGTCTTCCGGTGTTCTTGCTACCCATTGCAGCGATTGTTGGTGCAGGGATCGCCGCAGCAATCGTATTCTCCTTGTCCTGGAAGAAGGGACTGAATCCTTCTGCAGTTGTATTACTGGGTATTGCCATGTCTGCGATTGCAGGCGCAGGCATTCAGGTTCTCATCGTTCGCGGCGCTGTATACGGCAGTAGCGGCTTTATCTGGCTGACAGGAAGTACCTATGCACGCACGTGGGATCAAGTGAAGATCATTGGGGTGTTCCTGTTGATTTTGATCCCGCTTGCGTGGTGGCTGGCACGAAGATTCGAACTGTTGGTATTTGACGATAACAGTGCTTCGGGGCTTGGCTTGAATGTTCGCCGGACGCGTCTGTTGGCTATGACGGTTGGTGTTCTGCTCGCCGCAGGTGCAGTGGCCTGTGTGGGAACGGTTGGTTTTATCGGGCTAATCGCTCCACATATGGTCCGCCTGTTGACGGGAAACAAGTTAAGACGGTCGATGTTTCTGTCAGCATTGGTCGGTGCAGTGATGCTGGTGCTGGCGGATACGATCGGGAGGACGGTTATGGCACCAACCGAGATTCCATCCGGGTTGTTGATTGCGATCATTGGAACGCCGTATTTCCTCTATTTAATGTACCGTTCCAACTGGCGCAAATCGGCCTAAATATTCGATCCTAAATAGTAAAATCCCCTCTGGTTATCAGTGTTGAGTTCATGTAGACATGTTCTCTTTATTCACTGATTACCTTGAGGGGATATTTTCGTATGAGAGCTTTATTTCATGTTATACATGAGTTGTTTTTCTTAGAATTCCACTGTTGTCTACGGATAGGATCGCTTGCTGCAATGTCTCTTTATCCTGAACCAAAGCAAGTCTTACATATCCTTCACCCGAAGGGCCGAAAGCACTCCCGGGCGTTACGATTACCCCGGCTTGGGTAACCAGATCCATGGCAAACTGTTCTGAAGTATCGTAGTGGTCTGGAATCCGACTCCAGATGAACATGGTGGCTTCGGGTTTGGCGATAGGCCAACCGAGGTTGGTGAAGCCATCGCACAGCACGTCTCTACGCTCCTCATAGGTATCTCTGACCTGCTCAATTTGGCTCTGATCCCCTGTAATTGCAGCAATGGCTGCCTTCTGAATCGGCAGAAACATGCCGTAATCCATGTTGGATTTCAACTTCTTAAGCACGGATACGATATCCGGGTTCCCTACACAAAAGCCGATCCGTGCCCCGGCCAATCCATAGGTTTTGGATAACGAGTTGAATTCAATGCCAACATCCAGCGCGCCGGGATAAGCAAGGAAACTTCCGCATGTTTTTTCATCGAACACCAGCTCGCTGTATGCATTGTCATGGAGAATGATAATGTCATATTTCTTGGCAAACTCAATCAGATCCAGATAGAACTGCTCGGGTGCCATCGCTGTCGTGGGATTGTTGGGATAGGATACAAGCATGAATTTTGCTTTGCGAGCAATATGCTCCGGTATGTCCTGAAGTTGAATGACATATCCGTGTTCTTCTTTTTGGGGCATATAATACAGCTCGGCTCCTGCGAGAAGAGGTCCATCGGCAAAGACGGGATAACAAGGATCGGGTACCAGAACCAGATCTCCTTCATCCACGATGGCTAAAGAGATATGCGCAAGTCCTTCCTGTGATCCAAGCAAGGAGCATATTTGGGTTTTCGGGTTCAGTTCAACCTGGTAACGGCGCTTGTACCATTCACTGACCGCTTGCAGCAATTCACTCTGATCATTTACAGCATATGTATAGTTTGAAGCATCTGCTGCTGCCTCGCACAAAGCCGTCATGATATGCTGGGCCGGGGGAATATTGGGTGTGCCAACACTTAGATCGATGACCGCGTCTCCGTTCTCCAGCCGCTTGCGCTTGATTTCCAGCAAACGGGTAAAAATCCCTTCACTAAAGTGTTCCATACGTTTAGCAAACTTCATGATGATTTATCCTCCATCCTTATAACCCCTTGGGGAATAACACTTGGAGGTATTATAGCAAAGTTTTCAGGTGATAAGTAAGCGCGAAATGCGCTTTGAAGCTGTTTGCATCTGTTATCTGTACTTAAGCCAAAATTCTAATGTAAACAAAACACCAAGGCCCGCTTCCGAGCGGGCGTTGGTGTATTTACAATCTTCGGCTCTTGCCCTCTAACGCCTGGTTAGCCATGGCTGGAGGAGATGAATGGCTCATCACCCGCATGACGCTTGCGGTATTCTCCGGGGGTCAGCCCGTACCGACGCTTGAACATGCGGATAAACGAGTTTACATTTTGATAACCGACCTGTGTCGCAATGTCCTGAATTCGCAGATCCACATTCACAAGCAGTTCCTTGGCCCGCTCAACCCGCAGATTGTTCAGATATTCGCTGAAGTTGATGTTCGTCTTTTCCTTGAAAATACTGGAGAGGTACCCCGATGTTAAATTCAACTTGTCGGCGACAATATTCAAATTAATATCTTCCCCATAATGATGATCCAGGTAGTCCAGCACAAAGCTGATAACCGGATCACGCGTTTCCAGCTGGCTGCGTACTGCCTCCAGTACAGGTTGAGCTTGAGTCTGAAGCCATTCTCTATATTGCTGCATGGAATGGAAACCATCAAATAACTCTCTCGGAGAAGAAGAGCGAAGCTCTGATTCGATGTGCGTTAGATTCAGCTTCATCACCGTCTTGCCAATTTGTTCTACGGCGCCGATTGCAAAGGTGCGGAAGTCTTCTGCGGCTGCATCCTTGTGCTGCAGTTGTTCCAGCTGGCGATCCAGCCAAGCGAATACGGCCTCATCATTGCCAGATTGCAAGAGGTTGTGCAGATCCTCCCCATAGGATACCTTCACATGGAAGGCATTCGAAGAAGAAGCACGTGGCTCTACAATAACCTGTGTCTCCCCGTTCAGCCTTCGTTCTTTCAACAGCATGGACAGATTGCTGTACGCATCGGTAAACGGAATCTCCCCGGAATAAACCGGACTTACCGCGATCGTCAGATAGAGCGTTTCTTCGACAGCCAGCAACTCCTTCAGTGTATCCAGCGCCTGCAAAATACCGCTCTGCGGACCAGGATCGAACAGCAGCAGAAGCAGTTGGTCCTGCTCGGGCTGAATGGCAACGCTATTGGTTTTGCTGCTGGTGAACAGGCTCTGAATCAGCTTCCACAATAACAGGGTATGCTGCCCGAATTCATCCGGCTGGGATTTGAAGCCCACCTTGAACAGAATGGAGACATAGGGCTGCTCGGATTGCTGGGCATCCTCAAGCTCCGCCAGATAGGAGCTGAGCGGGATATTTTTTACTTTATGGATATAAGCGTACTGGCGTACGAGAGAGTTCTTCTGCGCAAGATCGCTTTGAATGAAACGGTTATTCTCCAGAATGGAGCTCAGACGGTCGCCGATCATGGCGAATTCTTTTACACTGCTCCATTTATCAGGCCCGCTGTCCGAATTTCGGTCCAGAGCGGCAATAAGGCGCTGGAGCGGCTGGTTTAATCGTAAGCTGAAAAACAGGGAGGAAAGCAGGCTAATCAGTATAGCAGCGCCGAGCAGGACAGCCAACAGTAGCTGCATACCTCGCATTTCCGCGGCAATCACTGCGGCTTGGGTAACCCGGACATAGGTAAACCCGGTTTGCTTACCTTTTTCATAGAAGTAATACTGATCGCCGATACGTTCATGTTTGCTTCCATCTGCGGGTAGCTGCGTATTCAGCATCTCCCCCTCCATTGTAGTGAACAGCAGGCGTCCCTCATTGTCCAGAATGTAGAACGGATTATTGCCGGCATCGCCATACGTGTCCTGCATACGCTGTGGATTCAGCATAACAATGCCGTACACATCCTCGTAAGGAATGGCTTTCATCATGATTGGCATCAGTTGACCGAGGGAGCGGGAGGAATGAAGAGTGTTTTCCGTAAAAGCTGCGGCAGGCATCACTTTCAGGAACTGGTTGTTCATCGTTTGAGTTTTCCAGTAATCCGGCGGATATTCTTTACTATAATAATATTTACCGAACATATCGCTGGCACTGCTAAGTCCTTCCTTTTCCAGGACATAGTCTTCTTGCTTGAAATAAAGAATGAAATTGTCGATATGCAAAAAAGGATTGGCATACAGCGTGGAGAGGTCCGACTTGACCTCAGCGGGAATATCGTAACGGCGGTTTTCCTTAATGTGGCTCAAAATGCCTAGGTTGGCTGTCCAGGTATCCGATTGAGTGAGGGCCAGAATCATATTTTGGGTCAGTCGAAAGTGATTCTCATACCCTTCAACGGTCTGAGCAAGGCCCAATTCATTTTGTCTGACCATCTCCTGATATACTTTGTTGCTTAAGTACAGATGGGAGAACAGGTTAAATGAAGCCAAAATTAGGATGACACTGAGGAAGCTCAGCATTAGCTTGACAAACAGTCCATTCAGCGCAAATTTGCTTGTAAGCAGTCCCTTCATTATGACATTCCCCCTTGTAGTACAGCCCCGGATCGAGTGATTTAGTCCTATCATAGCGGCATAAAGCTGACACAAACAATATACACTTTTACTGAATTATACGCAGATATCTGGAAAAAAGGTGTAAAGGCGAAAAGTTATATAACATGTAGATAGCGCTTTCTAAAGGATTGCAGCTATAATTCGGAGACCAACCCGGAATCACCAGGGTAAGTTATCTGACATGTGAGTCGATTACAATCATCTAAGCAAGAGGGGGCATGCCGATGGCTGATGCTGGCGTAACGCAACGTACACTGCAAAAGAAAGCGCACCGGCCGCCTCGGCGAAAATCGCGTTTGATCAGAACCTGGAACAGGAACAAGGCGCTATGGCTGCTCTTCCTGCCATGCCTCTTGTATTATTTGATCTTCCGCTATGCGCCGATGTTTGGTCTGGTCATCACGTTCAAGGATTACAATCTCTTTAAAGGAATATGGGCCAGCGATTGGGTGGGATTCAAATATTACCGGATGTTTCTGGAGAATCCCGATTTTTGGCCGCTGATGAAGAATACGTTTCTGCTGGGACTGTATAAGCTGGTGTTTGGCTTCCCGGCACCAATCCTACTGGCCATTTTGCTCAATGAGGTGCGCAGGGCGGCATTCAAGCGTTTTGTACAGACGGTCAGCTATCTGCCGCATTTCATCTCGAATGTAATCGTGGCGAGTATGGTGATTATGTTCCTCTCCCCAACCGGAGGGCTGATTAACAATTTGCTGGCTGGGATCGGCATCGGACCGATCAATTTCATGAATGAACCCGGGCTGTTCCGAGGCATCTATGTCCTGTCGGAGATCTGGCAGCATATCGGCTGGGAGACCATTATTTATCTGGCTGCGCTGACGGCCATCGATCCTCAGTTGTACGAAGCGGCGGATATGGACGGAGCAAGCCGATTACGAAAAATCTGGCATGTCACGCTGCCCGGTATATCTCCTGCCATCGTCATCACGCTGATTCTAAATATCGGCAAAGTGCTGGAGATTGGCTTCGAGAAGGTCTTCCTGATGCAGAATCCGGCGATCTACGATACGGCGGATATTATCAGCACGTATGTTTACAGGGTGGGCATGGTACAGGGGAATTTCAGCTATGGTGCGTCCATTGATTTGTTCATGGGAGTCATCAGTCTGATCTTCATCTACACGGCCAACTGGCTCAGCCGCCGATTAAGTGAGACCAGTCTATGGTAGAAAGAGGTGTGGCGTGAAATCACTCCGATTTTCCTGGTTTAACGTTGTGGCATCCCTGATTCTGCTATTTGTTGTGGTGGTCACACTCTATCCGTTCCTTCATATGCTGGCGGTTTCCCTCAGCAGCAATGTGAATGTCATGCAAAACAATATTTCCTTCTGGCCCAAGGGCTTCAATCTGAGCATGTACAAACTGGTGCTGGGCGATCCGCAAATCTGGACGGCTTACCGCAATACAATCATTTACACCGTGCTTGGTACACTAATCTCACTGGTGGTTACCTCGACTGGAGCCTACGCATTGTCCAGAAAAGACATGGCACTACGCAATAGCTTCACCGTCCTGATTGTCATTACGATGTTCTTCAGCGGCGGGATGATTCCGACCTTCCTGGTGGTCCGTTCCCTGAATCTGGTGGACACCGTATGGGGCATGGTTCTCCCGGGGGCAGTCAGCACCTGGAACCTGATTTTGATGCGCACGTTCTTCTCGGGCATCCCCAAAGAGCTGGAGGAATCGGGCCGGATGGATGGCCTGAACGATATCGGCATCTTCATCCGTATTATTGTGCCGCTGTCCAAGGCATCCTTTGCCACGATTGCCCTTTTCTATGCCGTGGGCATGTGGAATAACTTTATCTTTCCACTGCTCTATCTAAGGTCTCCCGATCTGTTTCCGCTCCAGGTGCTGCTGCGTAATCTGGTGCTGGCTGGAAGTGCAAGTTCAGGTGACGTAACGTCCATTGGAGGAGATAACCTGGTGGTGGAGGAATCCCTCAAATATGCGACCATCATGGTCTCAACGCTGCCTATTCTGGTCATTTATCCGTTTGTACAGAAGTATTTCGTCAAGGGAGCCATGGTAGGTGCGGTCAAAGGCTAAAGTCTATAGGCGAACAAGGAATGCATCGCAAATTCACATTTAGGGAGAGAAGCTTATGGGCAAATGGAAATCGGTAATACTTCCCCTGCTGATCGCAGTAACGATGGTGGCAGGGTGCAGTGGCGGCAATGGTGCTGATCCTCAAACGAATACCAAGGGGAACAGTACCGGAATCACCGATAACTCCACTGGGGCGGAAAAGACCTTCACGGCGCTGCTGGACAATAATGCCACGTTCCCTTATTCCAAGAGTTGGCCCGTTTGGAGCTGGTTAAAAGAAAAGACTGGCGCAACGCTGGAAGTGCAGACACCTTCCGGCAAGCTGGATGAGAGCCTGGAACCTGGCGATTGCCTCCAAAACGCTGCCTGATCTGATGTATATGCCCAATCGCAAGGATTCGAACAAGTTCGGTCAGCAGGGCGCACTGGTGGATCTGAAGGAGCATATGGACAGTATGCCGAATCTGAAAGCATGGATGAAGGAATATCCTGAAGAGGCGAAGGCTGCCCTGTCCGCTGACGGCAAAATGTATATGTTCCCCAACCAGGGCTTCGGCGAGACGAATCGTATGATCTGGATGTACCGGAAAGATGTTTTTGACAAGGAAGGTATTCAGGTTCCGACAACCTATGAAGAGCTGCATGCGGCCCTGAAGACGTTGAAGGAGAAATACCCGGACAGTTACCCGCTCTCGATCCGCTACGGCCAGATCCCGGATGAGATGAATGCGAATATGACGGTGAACTACGGAACCGGTGAAGGTGCCTACTATGATTTTGATCAGAAGGAATGGCGCTATGGACCGACAGAAGATAATTACAAGGCCATGGTGGGGATGTGGAAAAGTTTTTACGATGAAGGGTTGGTTCCACCCGACTTCTTATCCCTGCAAACCAAGCAGTGGCAGGACATGGTCTCTACTGGAAAATCGTTCGTGACCATTGATTATATCAGCCGGATTGATTTTTTTAATAATGCTATGCAGCCGGAGAATCCGGAGTTCAATATGCAATTTATGGCCCCTCCGGCAGGCATTTCGGGCGGCAAACAGCTGAATCCGTATTTTCATTATATGGAAGGCGGACTGACGGTGGCTTCCACCTCCAAGAATATTGATGATGTGATGAAGTATATGGACTTTTTCTATTCCGAGGAAGGGCGTACGCTCAGCAGCTGGGGTGTAGAGGGCGAGACCTTTATAAAAGAAGGCGATACGATCAAGTTCAAGCCGGAGTATAACGATGTCATTGAGATGCGCAAACAGACAGGGCTTCAGACCAGCGGAACCTATACCTGGATTGATTTTAACGCCCATTTGTCGCTGTTCTCGGACGATCTAAAACATGCTTATGAAGAAGTGGTCAAATATGATCCACCCGCCATGCAGCCAAGACCTGCTTTTACGGAAGTAGAAAATGAGGTCATATCCATTACGGGTCAGGCAATCAAGAAGCACCGGGACGAGAGCTTTGCCAAATTTGTCACCGGCTCCCGGAGTCTGGCGGATTGGGAGAAGTATGTGGAGGAAATCAACAATCTTGGCGTAGATAAGCTTCTGAACACCTATAAGGAAGCGTATGATCGTGTTCAGAATGTACAGCTGAGCGCGAAATGAGCGAATGTACGGCACAGGAATCCTAGACCATTACAGAATGGCAAAGGGAGGCTTCGCTTATGAAAAAGCAGCATCTGCGTGTGTACTCCGGATTCAGACTGGGATTGTTTCTGTTGATCTGGTTGGTGACGATTGGAATAGCTGTTCCTGGAAAGGCAGAAGCGGCGGGTTCAATTTCACTGGACGCGCCTGCGGGCGGATATGTGTCGGATGGAGGGCTGGTGGAAATTGGGGGCAGTTATACCGATTTGTATGACATTCGGTTATTTGTGGACGGAACGGCCCAATTCGAAGTGGTACTAAATGATCCGGATGGGGATGACAGCGGTACCTGGTCTTATATGCTGGATACCTCAGGCTATAACGGTACGGTGGAACTGGTGGTCCGTGGACTGGATACGTCCACTCGTTACGGGGTGTGGGGCCAGCCAGCCATTCTTACCGTTAATAACCCGGCAGGTGCTGTTCCCGTTGTAACCATTACCGGACCATCTGAGGGTGTGGCTCTTAGCGGTCAGGTTGAAATCTCTGTCGAGACCAGTGCTCCACTTCCAATCATGCTGGTAGAGGTTCGGGTGAACCGTGGACCATGGGAAGAGGCTGTTCAGCAAGGCTCTGCGTATGTATATACCTGGGACACGGTGGGACTTGGCGATCGAACGGTCAGCTTGGAGGCTAGAGCGGCCAGTACGCCGGAGCGTTATGGTTATAGTCCAACGGTGTACGCCCAGGTTGGAATCGGGACGCATGAGACAGCCGTTCCCCTACCTGTACAGGAGCGCGCCATGTGGATCTGGGAACCGGAGAGTTACAAGCTGCTGCTGAACCCTGGATCTCGCCAGGTGCTGGAGTCATTCATCACCGATACGCAAACATTCGGTCAAACGCCAGTCCAGACACTCTATCTCGCAGTGGGCGGTTATGCGGGATACGATGCGCTGGAAGCGCAGGAAGTGGAACTGCGTTCTTTTGTGAGCTGGGCGCACAGCAAAAATTTACAGGTGCACGCGCTAATTGCAGGTGGAACTACACCGGCCTATATGGGCGCTTACGAGAAATATCACCATCATGCCGTGCAGGAAATGGAGCAGGTGATCAATTACAATCTTGCAGCAGGGAATACGGAGAAATTTGACGGGATCAATGTGGATATTGAGCCGTATATCTCTCCCGACTTTAAAGATCCAAGCCATTTCCTGCAGAAGGAATACTTGGATGGCCTGCAAAAGATGATTGGACGCCGGGATACCGCAGGCATTCGTCTTCCATTCGGCCCTGCGGTACCCAAGTGGTATGACACATCGGACCAGGCGGCAAATATTGTGTGGAAGGGCTCCAGCAAATGGCTCTCCGAGCATGTTCAGGATATCTCCGACTATATCTCCATTATGGATTACCGGGATACGGCGGATGGCTCCGCTGGCATTATTGCCGGGGCTGCTGGAGAACTGGCCTATGCGGATCATATTGGCAAGCCGCATTCCGTGGTCATTGGTGTGGAAACGCTGGATATTGCCAATAGCGGCGACCCGGAGACCATTACCTTCTGGGAGGAGGGCCGCATCCACATGGAAGCAGAGCTGGATAAGGTGTATGCAGCTTACGGGCAGAGCAGCAGCTTCGGCGGTATTGCTGTCCATCACTATGACTCCTACCGGGCACTTCCTTCTTATTGGGGACCAGGCGGTGTAGTGTGGACAGCACCGGATGACCAGGAAGCCCCTTCAGCCCTTCCAGGGGTTCCGTCTATTCAGGCCACTGATTATCAGACTGTACATCTGAATTATGGAATGGCTTCAGATAACATGGAAGTGGAGCGATACGTGATCTACCGAAGCACCGTGCAGGGTTTCACGCCTGTTGCTGCGGATATCGTCGGATTCGCCCGCGCCCTGAATTACCAGGACAAAGGACTGCTGCCGGATACGACATATTATTACCGTATTGCGGCCCGCGATCTGAGCGGAAATATCGGGCCACTCACCGATGAAGTGTCGGCAATCACCAATAGTACCCCATTGAAGCCTATAATTGTCACAGATATGAATCTGGTTTATAGCGGATCAGGAGTATCCGTCACTCTGAAGGTCAGAGATTATGATACAGGCGCGGTACTGACGGGGGCGACAGTGGAGGGGAGATTTACTTATGCGGCGGGACGTTACAGCAGCGGGACAACGGGAGTGAATGGAAGTGTGACGCTTGGCTCAGAAGCGGTGGTAACGGGCAGGCAGGTTGGTTTTGAGCCGCGCAGAATCCGTTACAACGGCTATTATTATGCAGCGGGTCATGATTCGCCGCATACAACGCTGCTGATGCTGAATGCTGGCAATTGATCAAGCAGGCTAGAAGGAGGAGGAAGCACATGAATGCGGATGAATTGGTGGAACCGCTCAAGACTCATATCGTTGACCACATGTCAGTACAGGTTTATGCTGATCGGGATCAGATGGGGGCAGCGGCTGCCGCTACGGTTGGGGCAAGATTAAGACATCTGCTTCAGGATACAGAGCGCCAGGTTCGCATGGTTTTCGCTGCGGCCCCTTCGCAAAACGAATTGTATGAGGGTCTGGTACGAGAGCAAGGCATCGATTGGTCGCGGATCTGTGCCTTTCATATGGATGAGTATATGGGTCTGGAGGATACGGCTCCACAGCGATTCGGACGATATTTAACGGATCGGCTGTTCAGTCGGGTGCAGCCTGGGCGTGTGGAGCTGTTGGATGGGCTACACGATGTGGAGCAGGAGTGTCTGAGATATGGAGACCTGTTGCGTGAAGCTCCTATTGATATCGTATGCCTAGGGATTGGAGAAAATGGGCACATCGCCTTCAATGATCCGCCAGTTGCCGATTTTGAAGATCCGAGAGTCGTCAAAGCAGTGGAGCTGGAGGAAGCCTGCCGCCGTCAGCAGGTGAACGATGGGTGCTTTACTCGACTGGAAGATGTGCCTGCAGAGGCGTTGACCATGACTGTTCCGGCGTTAATGGCTGGAAGGGAGCTGTTTGTGATTGTGCCAGGGGCTTCCAAGCGGAATGCGCTTGCAGCAGCTTTACATGATCCGATTAGCACGGCATGTCCCGCTACCATCCTGCGTACACATCCCGGAATCACGATGTTCACAGACCGGGAAGCCTATGGCCTGTGAATATGAAAATGATCGGGAAGCATTACAGAACGGGGATGCCCATTGAGGTGAAAGTCAGAGATGGACGTATCACTGTTGTTACTGAAATTGAAATATCGCCTTCCGTAGATTGCCTGCCCTGGCTTGCGCCTGGACTTGTGGATTTACAGGTGAACGGCGGATGGGGGCTGGATCTGAACACGGCCCCGCTATGTCCAGATACGGTATTGCAGCTGACCCGGAAGCTGCAAAGCCAAGGTGTAACAAGCTATTGCCCGACGTTGATTACAAACAGTTCAGTACAGCTGGTTGAGGCGGCTTCCACCATTGCAAAAGCCGTTCGTCTTAACCGGGATGCGGCCGAGGGAATTGTGGGCATTCATCTGGAAGGTCCATTCCTCTCGCCGGAGGATGGCCCACGCGGCGCCCACCCAAGGCAGCATATTGTTCCGCCTGATTGGGAGGCGCTGAGCCGTTGGCAGGATGCCGCCGATGGGTTGATTCGCATCATTACCCTTTCCCCGGAGTGGCCTGGTGCCGCTTCATTTATTTCCCAGTGCAGGGAATCCGGTATTCTGGTCTCCATTGGACATACGGCAGCAACGCCAGAGCAGATCAGGGAAGCGGTCTCCGCAGGAGCAGTGATGTCTACACATCTTGGCAACGGCGCGCATCTGATGCTTCCCCGTCATCCTAACTATTTGTGGGAACAACTGGCGGCCGATGAGCTGTATGGCTGCATGATAGCGGATGGTCACCATCTTCCACTGTCCGTGCTGGTCGTAATTCTACGGATGAAACGAAACCGTGCCATTCTGGTCAGCGATGCTGTCTCGCTGAGTGGTATGCCGCCAGGTTCCTACCACCTGCATATCGGTGGAGATGTGGTATTGACGGCGGAAGGTCGGCTGCACCTTGCTGGCCAGCCTGAGCTGTTGGCTGGCTCGGCGATGATGCTGCCGGATCAGGTGGGGTATCTTGTTGATGCGGGGCTGTCCGGGCTTCCCGATGCTTGGGATTGTGCATCGGTGCATCCTGCCCGGCTGCTTGGGCTTGAACAGGCCTCAGGACTTGCGATCGGAGCTCCTGCAGATATCGTTAGCTTCAATATGGACGATGGAAAGTTGAGTGTTTTGCAGTGCTGGAAGAATGGCCGAATCAGTGCACAGAGCCGAGAATAGGGGGAGAGCGATGCAGAGCTTAATACCACAACCGAAGCAGATTGCAGCGACCGAGGGAGGTCCCTTACGTCTGAATGGTGAGGAAAGGCTGAGCCTTTTCATGGAGCAGGATGATCCCAGATTGGAAATTCATTGCCGCCGGGCTTTTCCGGGGATGGGATATACATGCTCCAGGGTAAAAAAGGGTTATTTGCTAGTAATCGAAGGTCTTTCAGGACAGGAAACGCAGCAAGAAGTCCATGGGGTTCAAGAAGCCTATGCAATTCATGAAGTCCAAGAAGTCCAAGAAGCTCAAACAGTTCATGAAGCTCCTGAAGCTATGGGAGCACAACCGAAAGGCCTAATCATCTCTGATGTTAGTTCATTCATCGGAAAAGACGAGACAGACCCGTCCGGGCTGGATCTACATCATCCACAAGGATATAAGCTGGAGGTATCGACCGGAAGGGCTGAGGTTTACGCACTGGATGCTGCGGGTCTGTTTTACGGATTACAGACATTGGTTCAGCTGCGCGGACCGGATGGTGTCATCCCGGCGGTGTGCATAACCGACTGGCCGGATACACCTTTGCGGGCCATGAATTTCGACCTGCGTCAGACGTTCTCGAAGCCGGAACTGCTGACGGGGTATTTGGCTGAATTCGCCCGTTATAAGACGAATGCAATTTTAATTGAATACGAGGATAAATTTCCATTCAGGACCTATCCCGAGTTCACACATCCCCGGCATGCGTTAAGTCTTTCACAGCTGGAAGAATTAAAGCGGAACGCCCATGAGCATTTTATAGAGATTATTCCGCTCCAGCAGAGCTTTGGACATCTGGAATATGTATTGCGTCACGAAGGTTGGCGGCATCTTCGCGAGACAGAGCAGTCCATCGGGGAGATCTGCCCGTCGCATCCGGAAACCTTTGCGTTGATTACTACGCTGCTCGGGGAGATGATTGATGCCCATCCGGACTCACGTTATATCCACCTCGGCTGTGATGAGGTCTACAGCCTATGCGAATGCGAACGCTGCAAAATCGAGTTTGGAGGCGTGCGGGAACGCGCGTTTATCGCCTTTTTGAACCGTCTGATTGCATTTACGTCAGAACGGGGGAAACAGCCGATTTTCTGGCATGACATGCTGGATAAATGTCCGCCAGAGGAATTGGCTAAGCTGGATCAGCGAAGTATCGCCATGATCTGGATCTACAACGGGCGCAATATCGAAGCGGAGGTTAGTTCGCATGCGGATAAATTCAGGTCGTTCGGCATTGAAGTTATGGGAGCGCCGGCAGTCCGCAGCTTTGACTGGGCTGAGCATCAGAATTATCCGGTACTGCTGAACCGGACAGACAACTTGCTACAGTGGGCAGAGACGGCCGACAAGCTGAATCTTGGCTGCGTGGTTGCGACCAACTGGACTGGGCCTTTCAGCCTCGGTGTTCCGTATGGTATTTTTGAAACCACCTGGTACCCGATGCTGCTGCATGCGGATTTGGCCTGGAATCGCAAAGCGGATGCGGCTACCTTCATCGACCGTTTTCTGGAACGGTTTCATGGCATTGATCCTGTTACCGGACACAATCTTCTCGGCAATTACAGGGTGGAGGATTATTACGATGTGATCTGGAAGCTGATGGACGAAGTGCGACTGCATAAGGAAGAAGCGGAACTGATTGCGATCATGCATGATTTTGAGGTGGCAACAGATCGTTCGCGGGCCATTCACAAATATGCCTACCGCTGGGAGCTCTATCCCGGCGACGATGCGGAGTGGCGCTCGCTCCATAACAATTATACGAGAAACCGCCGCGGCCGTGATGGTGTCCTCCCTCGGATGAAGGCTGCGCTGGAGCGTTACCAGCCCTCTGATATGGCGGAGCATTTTGTGAAATCCAGGTTCTATCTGCATGATTATCTGGAGCGCACACTCTATCAAGAACTAGGTCTAAATAAAATTCCGACACCATTCGAACTAACAGCAATGAGTCTGGAAGACAAAGTAGCCATGATGTGCGTAGTAGGCACTCCATCGACTCGGGCCGAGCCGGATTTTCGTGGCAGAATGACAGAGCACCGATTCGGGGGCATCGGCATCTTTCCTCATAATATTGAGAGTGAGCAGCAGACATATGCGCTGCTTGAAGAAGTAAAGAACATAGCCCAAGATAACGGCAGCCCTTTGCCTTATTATGTTTCGGTAGATGAAGAGGGCGGCACTTTGTCCAAATTTAAGTCCTTTTTTCCCTATATCCCTGGCAACCGGGCAGTTGGGTTAAGTGAAGACCCGGAAGCCGCCCGGCTGCTCGGTAAACTCATCGGCAGTGAGCTGCACTCCCTGGGCATTCCCATGAACTGGGCACCGGTGCTGGATGTGAACACGAATATAGACAATCCGGTTGTTGGTGTTCGCTCCTTCGGAGAGGACCCGCAGTTGGTAGCTCGGTTCGGCCGAGCCTATATAGAGGGAATGCATGAAGCAGGTGTGGCGGTAACGGCAAAGCATTTTCCCGGCCACGGGCAAGTGAGCGGAGACTCGCATATTGTTTTGCCTGAATGTGAACTCACGTTTGAGCAGTTAATGGAGGGGCCGCTACTTCCCTTTGTTGAAGCCATTGAAGCCGGGGCGGATTCAATTATGATGGGGCATCTGGTGTTTCCCAACATTCCGGAATCCGGTGGACTTCCAGCCTCCCTAAGTCCTTTCTTTGCCACGGAACTGCTGCGTAAGAAGTTGGGCTTCGCGGGGGTGATCTGCACTGATGATATCGAAATGGGGGCAATTCGCAAAAATTTCAGTCCGGAAGACGTGGGTGTGCTGGCCGTTCAGGCAGGGAACGATATGATCCTGATGTGTCATACGCCAGAATTTCAGAGTCAGGTGATCGCAGGTATTCTAGCCGCTGTACGGGATGGGCGCATCAACGAGGCGCAAATCGACGAGTCGGTTCTTCGTATCCGGCAGCTTTATGCCCAATTCCAGCAGTACCAGGCGGCTGCACAGCCGATTGTAAGAGAGCAGTGGGCGGATGAGGCACTGAAACTGGCTCGTATGACTGTAAAAGTTAGCCGGGACCCGGACAGCTTGCTGCCACTCAAGGATTCGCTGAAATATTTGCTGATTCTACCGCAGCAGGAGCAGCTGACCCGAGCCGATAATAGTGGGTCTGCCGAGATTAGGCTGGCCTCCTTGTTAAAGGCGAAAGGCATGGCTGTGGAGACGCGCTACTGTGCGATGAAGCCGGATGCGGAGGAGATAGAATTCCTGGTACAGCAAGCTGCTGATGCGGATGTCGTTATCCAGGGCACCCTTAATGCTCATCTGTTCACAGGTCAGCTGGCACTGTCCGAGGGCTTGGCTGCGGTTAAACCACTGCTGAATCTGGTGCTGCGCAATCCCTATGATGACGCCGTACTGCCGCAGGCGGCCGGAAGCATATTGCTGTGCTCAACCTCCGATTATTCACTGCAGGCACTGGTGGAATATATGACAGACTCAACGTGACATGTCAGTAATGAGCTGCTCAACAGGGTAATGAAACATATATATAGCCAAAAAGCACAAAAGCACAAAAGCTCAAAAGCTCATATGTACTTGTCAACCTTTAATCTCAAAACACCCCCCGCTGATCTAGCCTGGAAATCACTGGGTCCAGGGGGGAAATCCAAAAAGCCCGCTGCTGTGCGGGCTTTTGGTCAATCTTTAGACTTTGGTTTTCTTCCCCAGGCAACCGTTTTCATCTTAGCTCTGAATTCCGTCACCCACGTCTGTTTCAAAGACGTTATTGGGCCATTGGGCTATACCCAGTGGCTAACTAGACTGAAATACAACAACATCGTCTTCTCAAAAAAGTTTTATACATTACCTATAACAATAGCATTTGTTTAAAGCTGTCTCATGACAAGTGGCTTTCTCGACATCACCCATGCTGCAATGAGCAAGGCGAGAGCCACTAATATTCCTGATTCTCCAGTCCATAGCAGAACGTTCTTGCCACTGGAAGATATATCGAAGGCATCCTGAATCACGGCATTCCAACATGCATGGAGTAGAATCGCGGGCCATATGCTGCCCGTTGTTAAGCGCAGGCGGCTGATCATATAGCTGAAAGAGGTTACTGAAATCATAAACAGGACAACCGATAAGGCTGGATATGGACCGGAATAATAAATTCCTAAAAGCATTACAGGAAGATGCCATACACCCCAAATAATTCCGCTCGTCAGCACGGGTCTAGGTACACGGGCGTTGATTAGTCGAGTGAGCATATATCCCCTCCAGCCAAGTTCTTCTCCTGAACTGCTGATCACACCTATTGCAGTACCCACAAACATCTGAAAAAGTATAGTTCCTGCAAGGATAACGCCAGATGGGCCTTGAATGAACGAATCCGGTGTGACGTACTGGACCAGTCCCGTAATCCAGGCAATTGCATAAGCAAACAAACCAATGACGACTGGAAACAGCAAAATGAAAGGTAACGATTTCAATGTCTGCTTCCCCCCAATCCGCAGGGAAATGTCTGAGATGCCTTCACGTAGGACGATACGGGCGAAGATGGAGGACAAGCCCGGTGTCCACATAAGCAGCAGGCCAAAAATCGGTGCTTTCGTGATCAGTACATAACTGAGGATGGAGAGCGGGATGAGCATGGCGAAGTATACATACAGCCCCCGCCTGGCCGATTGAATCTGAGCCTTTTCCTCGTCTGGACCTGTGTTAGGGTTGGTGCTAAGATTTGTTCTCATTGTGATAGCTCCTTTATTCAAAATATGTATATCGCTTTGCAGTATAACAGTGGGTCTATGCTAATCAGAACAAACTCCAGCCCAGTTTTTGATCAAGATTCTAGCCCAGTAGGGACAGGACTAAAGTATAGCAACGAGGTTTGAAAAATGAGGTGAACCGAGGCAATCCCTAAACAGTATAAATTCGCACAACACCTTGTTGCCAGCACAAAGAGCACGTTTCAAACGCGCTCTTTGTGTGTTTATTTTTCTCTGGCTGCCATATTTTTTTATAATCGCGCTGGCAATTCGATTCGATTATGCGTTTATATCCGTGATTGCCGGAATATTGATCTCTTTTACACAGGCTGCTTTGGACAGGCTGACGATGCATTTTACGATAGAAACCATATCCTGAAGAGGGATGCGTGTACCATTATATTCGGAAAGAGCGCGGTCGATGCCATCTTTATACGGAACTTCCGCTGCAAGCTCCCCCGGGTTAATACACGTAACCGCGATCCTGTCGTGTCTTGTATGTTCTCTCAAGGCCTCCGTAACCCCTCGAATGGCAAATTTGGAGGCTACAAAAGAAACTTGGCTACTGTTTGCATTGCTTAGACCTGCAGTCGAGCCGATCAGAATTATTTTGCCAGCTGTGGATTGTCTGAGATGGGGCAATAATGCCTGAATGCAAACAATAGCGGATGTTATATTCACATGAATCAGATTACTGATGTCGGCAGGGGTGTCCTTATCGAACGTATAGTGGTCCTCAAACCCCTCTTTTTCCCAAATGCCTACATTGTAAATGAGAACATCCAGTGCCTCGTTCTGGAGTTTATCGACTACAAGTGTGGCTGCATTGAGATCAGACAGATCTGCCTGTATCCATATTCGTTCTACACCATCGTTAAGCTTCAAATTATCAGGTTCGGTTCGAGACACTACCCATACTTTATCGCCTTGATCGGGCACCCCTCTCACAAATGCATCTCCTAATCCTTTGCTAGCACCAAATACGAGATAGGTTTTCAATTAAATTGCTCCTTCTTTTTAAAGTGTCAGTCTATGGGTACCCGCTCAAAAAGCAGGCTCTTTATTTTCCACCAGTATAATTTCTTCTCCTTGTTGTTGCCTTAATGCTATATTTTCCCGCCCCCATGTACACATTACATCCATAATCTTATTGGCGGTAACTCCATACTCTGTAAGGCTGTATTCGACTTTAGGGGGCATCTGTTGGTACACATGTCTTCTGACAAGGCCATCCCTCTCAAGCTCGCGTAATTGCATTTGCCGCCAATAATTTCGAGTGTCGCTTCGATTCCCAGGTTATATTGCTTCATGACATATCACCTCGTTCATGTTACTCCTTGTTGATACGGTATAACTATTCATTTTCTCACAATATGGCAGATGAAGTCCATACACACTTTGAAGTAACCATCTTACTTTCGGGTGTGTGTTTTCTTTTTTGGGGGGCTTATATGATAATGGCCGTATTCGCAAAAGAAGTCTGTAGTTGAACCGAGAAAGGAATGTTAATCATGAAAACACTTGTCATTTTGGCACATCCGAATATTGAAGTTTCAAAAGTGAATCAACGCTGGAAAGAGGAGTTGCTGCACACTCAAGCGATATTACAATTCATGAGATTTATAAAGCCTATCCTGACTGGAACATTGATGTTTCCAGAGAACAGAAGTTGCTGGAGGCATTTGATCATATTATTCGTATGGATCATCAGGAAACAAGCTGCAAGGGAAAAAGCTGGGCTTGGCCATGTCCATTTGGTGATAAGCAGGAAAATTACACGCGGGATGGTTCAGTGTCCTTTACTGTAGAGGAGGTAGTCACACCATTCAAAGCCAGCATCAATCATGTTGGCGCCATAGCGTTACCGTATTTTGCAGTGTTTGGTGCCTCATTTCAAGCTACTGATGAAGAAATTAACCAAAGTGCACAAGAGTATATCCGTTATATCCATAAGTATCAGAGTGAATTAATTGAAGCGTTCATTGCAACCCCCGATGATTGCATGTAAGATTCCAGTCTGGCACGAAGGTTAGTAACCTCTGAAAGTCTCTTTGTGTATAAAATAGTATAGTATACTAGAGAAAACGTGTGGTCTCATTTTAGTCTCAACTCTAAGAGAAAGAGGTATAAACGCAGCATGTACCCGCTATCGGTTAACCAAAATGATTATGCAGCGCGAATCATCGGATTCGCTCGGGAAAAGCAGGATTTCGCCAGCTGGTTAAACTTGTCGGAGGCCGATTCACGGATCTTTTCCGTCTCCGGAATCGGAGGTATTGGGAAAACGACGCTTCTGACCGAGCTTGCCCATATGGCAAGAATGGCTGATGTGCGGACCATCTGGATGGATGGAAGAATTTCCATGCAGACGACAGGGGCGTTTTTGACGCATCTGGAAATGAGCCTGGAGGTGGAATACGGCCGATTGCGCAGTGTAGACGTGCCCCAGCTTGCACATGTCCTAGAGGAATTGACGGGACAGCGAACGGTGCTCCTGATTGATAACTGTGAGCATCTGGAACGGATCGAAAGCTGGCTTCTGTCCAGCTTCCTTCCAAGACTGGTTGGAGCACAGTGTCTGTTCGTGTTTGCTTCACGGATCGGTCTGCCCGTGACGTGGCAGGCAAATCCGATATGGGGACAACGAATCGATAGTTTCCCGTTAGAGTTGTTCTCCCGCAAAGAGGTGTTTGATTACGTGCAGGCAAGCGGATTGCCTGTTTCCGTGCAACGGGAGCTTGAGTACCGGACAAGCGGTCATCCGCTGCTGCTTGCACTGACCGTCGACATGCTTCGGCGGCAAGACGGGGAACCGCGGTTGTCACAGCTTCCGGGCATACTAAGCGCGGAGTTTTTGAAGGAAGCGGCTTTGCCCTGGATGGTAGAGGCTTTGCAGGTGATGTCCATTCTCCCCTCCGCTGATCAAACGATCCTCAATCAGTTGTTAGAAAAACCGCTTACAGCCTCGGAGTATATGGACCTCGGCAGACTATCCTGCGTTCGAAGAGAATCGGACGGCTTGAGTCTCCATCAGTTGGTCTCCTGTATGCTGCGCGAGGATTATGAAAAGCGCGACCCGGGACAGTATCAATCCATGCGCTCCAGGGTATTGGAACTGCTGGCGGAGAGATATCCAGCAGCAACTAAGCTGGGACAGATGCAGATCGCAGCGCATGTGCTGGAGCTGTACCGGGAACAACTGCCTGCTGTTCATGCCTATGCTGATTTTTCTGGCATACGTCAGCAGCATTATGAGCAACAAGCATCCTTGAATCCGAACGAACTGCCCCTGCTGCACCGCTATCTGGAGGCCTCGCTGGCCAGAGCCGATTGGCAGTCGGAACTGGTGGAGAGCGGGCAGCATCATGCACTGCTGGACGATATTGCACGCGTTGCTCCCGAAGGGCTTCGCTTAATTCGCAACGGTGACGGCAAGCCGCTGGCGTTCTGCGCGGGTTTGTGGCTGAGTGAACGCACATGGCCGTTGATCGAACGTTATGCGCCTGCTTTGGCTGAACTCATGCCCAAACTAGCTGATGATAACGGGTATGATGCGAGACGTGATGGAGATACAGTATGTGTATTGCTGGCTGCGGTGGATGTGGAGCAGCCGTATTATCGCCCGGAGGAGCTGGGGGCCATGCTGTTCCAGAACTGGCTCATTGATACGGCAAACGGCCTACGTGCGATCATCCCCGCGGCAGACCCGCAACTCGGCACACTCCTCTCGCAGTTGGGCTTTGACAGAGGGGGCAGTATTCCGGATGAGCGCGTGCCATCTAGACGCAGCGGGGGAGAGAAGGTAACGTTGTGGGAGCTGGATTTTCGCCAAATCACGTTCGAGATATGGGTCAAACGATTGCTGCAACAAAGCTTGCACGATAGCGGACGAGTGGAGGGGGCGCTGCGTGCCGTTCCCTGGAGTGAAATGAAGCAAATGGTCCAGCATATGTATGATGACTCGTTTTTGGAAGCCCTACCCTCTCTGAAAGCGGCCGGTTGTGAGCCAACGTCGGCAAGGGAACTAATTCTGTGCCTGCTTACAGAAGTGACACCGCGGTATCCGCTCACGGAGTTCGAGCAGCGCATTCTGAGGGATGGCTACCTTCAGCGGAATTTCCGCAAATCGCAGTTGGCTGAAGCCTTACATATGAGCCGTGCGACCTTCTACCGCCATGTACGGCAGGCATTCCAGCATCTGGGTTATGCCTTCACGGAGGGTTGGACGGAATCGAAAGGATAGGGATTTTGCAACGAAGCGATGTAATATTGGACTGGTTCCAATGCTTGATTCCGACTCAGCAGGAGCTTCCCCTCGGGGGAAGCTCCTGCCCTGTATGAATTCCCTTTGGGAGGAAATGGCCCACTGATTCTGGCGGAGTTGCAGCCAACATCGTTATGACGTCTGAGTATCATATCGCCTATGTTACATGGTGAAAAGGAGGAGTCATTATTGAATAAACAAAAAATTGTGATTATTGGCGCTGGGATTGTCGGGGCGTCCATGGCCTATCATCTGGCCAAACGAAACCAGGATGTAACCCTTATTGAACGACACCCCACCGCGGCGTGTGAAGTCACGGATAAATCTTTTGCCTGGATACATACTTCTCATAGAGTGGCTCCCGAATACTGGCATTTGTACGATGCAGCTTTGGAAGAATATCATGCGCTTCAGCAGGAGATACCCGAATTGAAAATTCATTGGCATGGAGCGCTGACTTGGGACACTCCGCCCCTAAGGGAGCAACTACACTTTCAAAAATTAAATCGGGAGCAGCTTGAAGCATTGGAGCCAAATCTGAAGGAATATCCGGATGAAGCGATGTATGTTAGCGAAGAAGGTGCAGTAGACCCTATAGTGTTAACGGAGCTGTTGTTGAACAAAGCACAGGAGTACGGAGCAAAGGTTCAGTTCGGTACCAACGTTACACAACTGCAGCAAGAAGATTCCCGCCTGGTTGGCGTCCATACGTCCAAAGGTTTTCTGGAGTCGGATGTCGTGGTATTGGCCGCAGGTACAGGTGTCTCCGAACTTTTCAACCCGTTAGGTTGTTCCGTGCCGGTAACGTCGTCGCCCTCCATTCTGATTCGGATGAAAACGACGAATAAACTGATCCATACATTGATCTCGAATGCGCAATTTGAAGCGCGTCAACTGACAGATTATACGCTGCTGGCTGCGGAAGATTATATCGACGAGTCGGAGGAAAACGGACCAGAGGCTGTTGGTAAGCGAGCATTCGACACGTTGCGTCGCAGTCTGAAGGACGGGAATCAACTGGAACTGGAAAGCATAAAGGTCGGTCTGAGACCTATGCCTGAAGACGGCTATCCAATCGTAGGCTTCCAAGATCACATAAAGGGACTTTATCTGACAGTGATGCATTCTGCAATTACGCTGGCTCCGCTTATTGCACGTTTGGCTGCAAGTGAAATTATTGATCGGGAATCAAGAAGTGAATTAAAACCTTGTCGAATCTCCCGATTTTAGGACCATACGAAAAATAAAAGAGTACATCGCGAAATGATCGATGTACTCCGACTTACCTACTGGACCGGCTCATCCACCGGGAGGTAACTATTTTTTATACTAAATAATGAAAAGCAAACTTGGAATTGAGAGGGAAATGATTGTGTTATATGTAAATACAATTTACAATAACAACTGTAGAAAAATACATATTTTAGGGAGCGTAAGATGAGAAGAAAATGGATGTTGGCGTTATTAAGTGTGATTATATTGTTTGGAGTTGTACCTGCATATGGGGCTGAAGCTTCTAGAAATTCTTTAGTATGGTACGGTTATAATGACGATGGAAAATTGGTTGGTATTAATGTTACGACATTCACAGGCAATAAAAGCATAACAAAATCTATTTTTCCTAAGGAAGTTTCAAATTTAAAATTGGTTGGAGAGTGGATATATTTTCTGGTTGTAGACGATAGAGACGAGTGGACTTATCAGATCGCTAAAATTAAGAAAGATGGTTCAGCGTTTACTTATGTAAACAAAGATGCAGATTTTGCAAGTTTTGATGTTCTAGGGAACATGCTTTATTTTGTCAAAAAGGAAAAGCGCGAGAGTATGCCCGATGCGTTGTCTTTCGGCTCAATGAGAATAGATGGCACAAGCGAACAGACGATATTATCTAAATCTCCTTTTTATAGTTTTGAGATAAACAACGGGTACATATACTATAGAAACCGTGATAATTACAAATTTTATCGTATGAAGACTGATGGTACAGGTGCTAAGGCATTGTCCTCAAAAGGTGTATCGACATACGCGTTTTTTGGCGACGTTTTGTTTTTCTCGGAGATGGTGGATGGAGGCTATAGTTATCTAGGTGTCTTTGCAGATCAGAATGGAACCAGAAAAAAAACATTTGCTTCATATCCTTATATTCATCCTATAGCATATGTAAATAATAAGTTATTTTATAGAAGTAATATGGTAGACAAAAATGGCTATAATAAGAGTGATATGTATGTTTATAATCGATATACAGGTAAAAAGAATAAGTTGCTTTCTTTAGATGCTAATGATCGATTTTTGGGAAAAGTAGGGGATGGTCTTGCATTCCTGTCTTTTAAGGAAGGCACTGTATATAAGCTTGGATATGATGGGAAAGTGAAAAAATAAATAATTAGCCCTGGTTCAAAATAGATATACCATCGCAACAAAGATTTCGAGACTAGTAAAAGCCCACGGTGATCGTGGGCTTTTTGTGTACTTAACTTTACTTATTTTTTATTCTTCCCCCGTCGCCACCGGATTCTCCTCATAACTAATCCAGTCGCTCCAGCTCCCTGAATACAATTTCACATTTGTATATCCCGCTTCTTCCAGTGCAATCACGTTCGGGCAAGCTGATACGCCGGAGCCACAATACACGATAATCTCTCCATCCTTGTCCAGCTTACTGAAACGCTCTTCTAACACCCCAGTATCTGTCCAACGTCCATCCCAATCCAACACATCTTTCCAAAAATAATTCACCGCACCCGGAATATGTCCGGCCTTGGCATCAATCGGTTCCTCGAGCCCCGCATAACGGCGGGCATCGCGGGAGTCGATCAACACAGAGCTGCCAGTTACCGAGGCTTGTTGCGCATCTTGCACACTTGCCAGCATTTGTGGCTGCACATTCACTTCAAACGAAGCCGGAATCTGGACAGGCACATCCGTAGTCACTGGAAACTTGGCATTCTGCCAGGCAGAAAACCCTTCGTCCATAACATACACCTGTTCATGTCCCAGATATCGTAGTAACCACCACAACCGCGAAGCGTTCATGCCTCCCTGATCATCGTAGGCAATAATGCGTGCATTCGAGCCGATGCCAGCTTTGGAGAGGCGATTTGCCAGTTCAGCCGGATCTGGAAGCGGGTGACGGCCTCCGTGGGTAGATACAGGAGCGGACAGATCCTTTTCCAGATCCAGATAAACTGCACTTGGAATATGCCCCGCTTCATAAGCTTCTCTCCCGGTATTGGGTTGACCAAGCAGGAATCGGCAATCGGCAATGACGACATCCGGTTCGTACATTCTGGCGAGCAGCCAGCGCATGGATACAATATTTTTCATGAAAACACACCGCCTTATATGTAATGGGATGGATTCAACCGGAACCTGCGTGATGCAGGTCCCAGTTGTTTTTTCAAATATTCGAATACAAACGCAAGTTACACCACTGTAGGTTCAACAGGCCCTTTTCCAGCTACAGGAGCATCTGAGAGAATGGGCTGTGGTTTGGTTTTGCCATACCGGATGAAGATCCATACCCCGAAAATAATGACAACTCCGGCAGACATCTGAAGCCCATTGAGAGATTCGCCTAGCAGCATCCAGGCCAACAGTGAAGAAAATACAGGTTCCCCCAGTACACCCATGGATACCGTCGTAGCATTCATATATTGAAGCAGCCAATTAAAGAGATAATGACCAAAGATCGTTGGCACGATGGCGAGCAGCAGGAAAATTCCCCACTCGGAAGCCGCATAACCGCCAAACGGGTGACCATTAACCAGATTATATACCGCAAGTGTACAGGCAGCTACGAAAAATACCCAGAAGTTATAGGAGAAGGCACTTAGCCCAGCACGCAAAAACTGTCCTAGCAGCATGTGTACCGCCACAGCAATTGTCCCGAGCAAAGAAAGAATGTCCCCTCGCAGCGCTGTGCCTGCCAACTGGAAATCTCCAGCACCAATAGCGATTGATCCGAGCAGGGCGATGCCCATACCGATGATCATCATACGGTTAATCTTGGCTTTGAAGAGCCAGACGGAACCGGCGAGAATCAATATAGGCTCCAAAGCGAGAATGACCGTTGAACTGGCTACACTCGTGAGCCGAAGCGATCCCATCCAGAGCAGGAAATGGAGGGCCAGCATGACACCGGATGCGAGCAGCAAAGCCCACTGTCTGAAATTCAAACGCATCATCTCATGCCGGAATTTCCAGATAAAAGGCAGCATGAGCAGATTGGTGAGAAACAGTCGGTACATCGCAATGACGGCGACATCGGCTGTGGACCAACGTACAAAGATGGAAGAAAATGAAATGGCAATAATGCCGACAAAGAATAGCAGAAAAATCGATCTGCCGGCACGGTTCAAGCTAGTCATGGATGTAGCTCCTTCTTGAAGTCAAATGTCGTAAATCAATTTATTATACAGGACAATGCATCCGCAGGAAAAGTATAAGAGAAGAAATAGATAAGTAGATTGTAACCGGGCTTGTAACTATTCTGTCATTCTCCAGGACCATTTTTCTATTAATCTTCTATATAGAGACATGAAACGATATAATGTACCAATAATCGGGAAAAAATGAAAGTAAGGAAGTGGCCTGGAAGTGAGAGTTCAACAACAGAGAGCGGGAGAGAGTGGCGGCATTCCGCATAGAACAAGCCGAACCAAGACGCATGGACGAAGAAGAATCCGGTATGGGAGACTGAGTGCTGCACTGGCGCTTCTGGCACTGCTCATTATCGGTTTAACATATGCATTCATTGGCATGACGCACTGGATCAAGGATTATGTAGCACCCCCTCCAGTAGCTGCAATTGAACAGCCAACCAAGCTTGGCATGATTGAAATGACTCCGGAGACCAAAGAGGAGCCTGCGCGGTTCCAGGGTCAGGTGCGCAAGCTGGCATACATAACTTTTGATGATGGACCAAGTGAATATACCGATCAACTGCTGGATATTTTGAAGCAGCACGAGGCAAAGGCAACCTTTTTCATGATTGGGCGCCAGTTGAATCAACACAAGGAAGCGGTGGAGCGGCTCGTCAAAGAGGGCAGTTATCCGGGTCTTCACAGCATGACACATAACTATAACAAATTGTATAAGAGCGGAAACTCCGCTAATTTTGTGAAGGAGTTCAAGAAGGAGCAGAAGATGGTCCATGACCTCATTGGCTTCACACCACACCTGATTCGTGCTCCGTATGGCAGCAGTCCACAGATCGGAGAAGACTTCAGGGGCGACATTGCCGCGGCCGGATTCAAAATGTGGGATTGGACCACGATTCTCTCGATTGGAATTTACCGGGTCAGCCGGACAAAATCGTGGAACGTGTCAGCAGCAGTGTGCACCGGGATAAGGAAGTGATCCTGATGCATGAGCGGGAACAGACCGTAGAGGCGCTACCGCTCATTTTAAAACTTCTTGAAGATCGGGGCTATGAGTTTGAGGTCTACGATCCGAGCGCCCATTGGGTGGCTAATTTTAGCGGGGATACCCGGCTATAAGCAATAAGCAGGCATTTTGCATAAATACTGAAATAAGCGATAAGTCATCAAGTGATAGATGCAAGAGAGGAGGCACCCCGAGGTGCTTAGAAGAAAAAAGATAGCTCTGGCCGGGGTCAGCATATTGCTGGCTCTGCTTGTCAGTGCTTGCGGTCAGCCGCAGGAACCGGCGGCCAATCAAGTCAATCAACTAATTCTTACCGATCAGGAGATGAACCAGAGCCTGAAGGAGATTGTCCGTCATGAACGGAAAGACATGGAGTTGTACGGATCGATTTTGAGTAAAGGAAAGAATAGAAACAGTAACCTGGAGGCTCTACTGGATCAGGCGGACGGACATATTTCCGAGCGAAGAACTCTGCTTGAACAGGCTGAAGCGGTAATGAGCAGGACAAAAGAACAGATGGAAGAACTGCGAACTTCGCTGGATGAGTTATCTTTTGAAAAAGAAGAGAACCTTGCTCAGGCTCACACGGTATTGGATCAATATGAGCAAAGAGCTGCGTCGTTTGCAGCGTTTGTTGCTTCCTACAGACAGAGTCTTGATGCGGACGAGCAATTATATGCATTGATGAGAGGCAGCGTGGAGCCTAATCTGGTCAAGATCAAACGTGCGATTCGGGAACGGAACAGCCAATATGCCAAAGTGGCCGAGTTAAGACAACAGTTCAACAAGCAGACGAAAGCGTTCAACGGAGCCAACGCAAAGCTTGTGCAAATGGAGCAAGCCGGCTGATTACTCATGGTGTCAACGGGCTATTGAACATTTGCATGATTGATCGTCTTGTCAGCCGTGTAAGTAATACTAAGCTGTCAAGTTAACAAGTCAGGCAACATGGACAAGCATCATTGCGTATAAGCTAACGGAGGTGTTCATATGCGAAATACTATGAATATTAGTGCATCATTACTTGTTTTGGTTATGGGATTCTCACTTGTGGCCTGCGGCAACAGTAGCCCTACTGCTCAGCCACCCGCGAATAATACAGAAGAACAGACGACGGCACCAGGGAAGCAGCCTGAGGAGAGTGCTGTGATCGAAGCTGAAGGCATTTTGACCGGATGGGCAGACCCGCACACGGTTGAAATTCGTGTGAATGAGAAACCAATGTCTTTCCAGGTGGGTGAGGATGTGCAGAAGTCTTTTGATGACATTGACGATGAAGATTCCGTTCAATTCAAATATGTAGAGAAGGCCATTGAAGGCGACACGACGGTCAAACAATTGGTGCTTACGGAAATTGCCAAGGTCAAGTCCGATGATGACAATAACGGTTCGAATGCACGCGGTAATGTTACCTCGGATCGTCCAAAGACGTCTGAGTTGGAAGTGACTGTAGAAGGCATGACCGAAAAGCGCCCGGTTACATTGGCTCAAGCCAAAGGATACTCGTTATATGTTTTTGAACCAATGACATTTGATGCGGGAGATCATGAATTGACCATGAAGATTGATCCGGATTACGAGGTAGAGATTGAAAAACTGCCTTCGGATTATAACCTGAATGAACTGAAGGTGGATGCGAAGAAAGAACTGACAGAAACCGGAGCGGTCGAGCAATTAAGTGAGGAAAAGCTTAGCAATGGCCCGATGAAAGAGGCAAAATTGTTCATGATGTCTCAAAATAATAAGAAAACAGAGTATTTCATCGTAAAAGAGCTGGATGGTACTGGCTTTGCTTTCCATATCCATGCACCGGTTGGCGAACCATTAGAAGGCTTCCTGCCAATGGTTTATGCCTCCGTCAATTCCATCATGAACGAGTAAGCGTGCTTGGATAATGAATATGTATGCCGTGAGTTTTGGAATAAGTAAATTTTAAATCACAGGTGATATGAGGCAGTCTGTTCCTTGGAAACAAGAGAGCAGGCTGCTTTTATGTATCGTATCATTTCATTTTATTTTATCTGTTTATCTGTTTAGTTCCTCGTCCAATTGTATTTTTCTTGTCAATCAATGCAAAAATGAATTACCATTTAATTCAGTTGTATCAGATCCTGAGTGAATGAGGGGTTATTGAAATGCGAGAAAGAAAGATAAGGGATATCCGGGTGACAGATGTTCATGATATTTATTTGCTGAATCAGGAATTTAACCCGAATTTGCAAGCATTCTCCGAGCAGCAGGTTAAGGCAAAGATTGAAGTCATTACAACGAAAACCAATGATAAGATTTTGGTGTGTGAGCAGGATAACGAAGTCATTGGCTACATCCATGGAAGTCCATATGAGTTGCTTTTTGCCGACTCTCTACTGAATATTTTGGGCTTTGTTGTGAAGGAAAAGGTTAGAAATCAGGGTACAGGCAGCCTGTTGATCGAGTCTCTGGAGCAATGGGGAAAGAATAACGGCTACTCCGGAATTAAACTACTGTCACATCCAAGTCGAATCCCGGCTCACCAATTTTATGAACATCGTGGATATGTATTTACAAAGGATCAGAAAAATTTTATTAAAACATTTCAATAGATCATCTTTTTAAAAGAGTCGGAAGGAACGATGCGATAGGCATAGTCCCTCCCGGCTTTCTTGCCGTATGTCTATTCAGTTTGCTGGGCCAAACCCATTTGGCCTATTCTGTGTCAGGTTAAATTTGCAATCGACTTACGTATTAAACTTCTTTACGCCATATTAGGCCATGTGGGAGAATGGAGGAAGTTATTTGAGTCGTTCAATCGCAGAGGAGGGGTCGATGATGCTGCTAAAGGATCGTTTCCAAGGTTGTTTCATTGGACTTGCCGCGGGAGATGCACTGGGAACTACAGTGGAATTCAGCAGTCCTGGCACGTTTGAGCCTGTTACCGATATTGTGGGCGGAGGTGTATTTGATCTGGCTCCGGGACAATGGACGGATGATACGTCGATGGCCCTCTGTCTGGCCGAAAGCCTGGTGAGAAAAGAGAGCTTCGATCCCGCGGACCAGATGCGCAGATATACGAATTGGTACCAGGTCGGTTATATGAGCAGTACGGGAACCTGCTTTGATATTGGCGGTGCTACTCGCAATGCACTTGAGCGGTTTGCGGCAACCGGTGAAGCGTATAGTGGCTCAACCGACCCGATGACCGCGGGCAATGGTTCGATCATGAGGCTTGCACCCGTAGCCATGGCCTATGCCAACGAGCCGGATCAGGCAGTGCGGTATGCTCGGTTGAGTTCCAAAACGACACATGCCGCTGTTGAAAGTATGGAAGCATGCGAAGTGCTGACGGCGATATTGGTTGCAGGACTGCGCGGAGCGGACAAGGACGTCATGCTGCAGCCTCAAACCTGTCGTCAGTGGAGGGACGAAAAATCTTTTTCACCCGCGATTGAAGAAGTTGTCCAAGGATCATACCGCCATAAAGCACCGCCTGAAATTCAGGGGAGCGGTTATGTTGTTCGTTCACTTGAAGCAGCGTTATGGGCATTCCACCAATCCTCGACCTTCGAGGAAGGTGCGCTTCTGGCAGTGAATCTGGGTGATGATGCGGACACCACGGGAGCGGTGTATGGGCAAATTGCCGGAGCCTATTATGGATTGAGTGGTATCCCGGCACACTGGCAAGAGAAGCTGGCCATGCGAGATACGCTGATTCAATTGACGGAGGCATTGTGGTCAAAGGCGGAAACAAGATAGAAGAGACAGGAGAAGAGAACATCATATGCGTAAGTCAGAATCATCACAAACGGAATTGGGAGTTTCGAAATCCGCTAAGCGAGGGGCGTTTCCCTTATCCCTTTTGTGCCTGACGGTAGGGGCTTTTGCTATTGGCATGACGGAATTTATTATTATGGGGCTGCTGCCCAATGTAGCAACGGATTTGAATGTGAGCATTCCGCAGGCTGGACAACTGATTACGGGCTATGCGCTTGGCGTGGCAGTTGGTGCGCCTATACTGACTGTGTTCACCCACAAGATTCCGCAGAAAAAACTGCTGGTGCTGCTGATGTGTATTTTTATCATCGGTAACGCGTTGTCTGTTATTGCTCCAACTTATGGGCTGCTTATCTCGGCACGTATTCTGACGGCATTTGCCCATGGTACGTTTCTGGGAGTAGGCTCGCTGATGGCAACACGGCTGGTTGCACCGGAGAGAAGGGCAGGGGCGGTATCCGTTGTACTGGCTGGATTAACGATTGCCAACATTATTGGTGTGCCTTTTGGAACATTTATCGGGCAACAGCTCGGGTGGCGTTCATCGTTTGGGGCCATTACCATTCTAGGTATCATCTCATTGATTGGCATCATTCGTTTCATTCCGGTGATCCAGCAGGGACCCCCAGCAAATCTGGGCCAGCAATTCCGGAATCTGGTTCGACCACAGGTGTTATTGATACTACTGATTGGTGCGCTGGGTTGTGGAAGTCTGTTCGCTGTGTTCACCTATATTACACCGATGCTAGTCGATATTAGTGGTTTTGCTGAGCAAAGCGTGACCTGGATTCTGGTGCTGTTCGGTGTCGGGGTTACTTTGGGCAATATGCTTGGGGGCCGTCTGGCGGACTGGAAGCTGATGCCTTCCCTGATGGTTAACTTCGGTATACTGGCAGTTCTGTTAGCAGCATTAACGCTGACGCTGGACAATCCGTATCTGGCGGTAATCACCATATTTTGTTGGGGCGTTGCGGCTTTTGGTATTATGCCAGGGCTGCAAATTCGAATTATGAATATGACCCGTGAAGCGCCGCTGCTGGCGACAACGTCGAGTCACTCAGCCTTTAATCTGGGCAACGCAGGCGGTGCCTATTTGGGCGGGTTTGCAATTACGCATACGGGGCTCATCTCGGTACCGTTATATGCAGCAGTTATTGCGGCATGTGGATTGCTGGGACTACTCATTAGTGTGACAATGGAACGCAAAACTAGATTACCGGAAATCGCCGATGCTGTAGAGCCGGCACCAGTGAATTAACTATAGACAGGTAGATGCAGCCTTCACTCCGCATTAACGTGTGGGATGGGGGCTGTTCTATGGATGGATTACAGTTTCAACTAGAAAAAGACAAACCAGCCAAGTTACAGTATTATTGGTATATCATAATAATTAGAAAGGATAGAATTCAATTTGAATAAAACATTTGCAATGTTAATAAGCTTCTTATTGATGTTTCTATTTATAATCCCAATAAGTGATGCGAATGCAGCCGGGTCGAGCACAGTAAAGACAAAAATATACTCGTATAAAGGCCAAAAGTATGTTCAAATTATTGGCGGCGAACAAAAGGTCAGGGATAAAATAAATAAAACACTCAAAATCCATGCCGTAAATGCTTCTATACAGAATACATATCTAAAAAAACAGCAAGATTACTTTTACTGGAATACCACTGCACAGACTAAATACAATCAAAACAATTTACTTTCTATCGTATATACAGATTATTATTTCAGAGGCGGCGCACACGGGTATGAAGAAGTAACGACTTATAATTATGATCTAACAACAGGAAAACGTCTCTACTTAAACCAGGTGGTTCAAACTAATAAACAAGCTGTTAATCTAGCTGAGGGTATTGAATCGGGCCTAAAGAGTAATGAGGATGTCTTCCCGGACAGTTTTTATAACTTTCCTTTGTCTAATACATCTAGCTTTTACTACCAAAACACAGGAATTGTCATAGTATTTAATCCATATGAAGTTGGGCCTTATGCGGCGGGATTTATTGAGGTAAAAGTTCCTTTCTCCAAAATTCAGTCTGAACTGAGCAGGCCATTTTTTGATTTAAATAAAAACTCCATTCAAGAGTTGAAGAGTGGGAGAATACCGGGGTTTGAAAATATAAGTTTTGGACAAACGAAAGCAGAAGTATCGAAAGCGCTGAAAAGTTCAGATCGTGAACCCTATTATGAACCGGAAATGGGAGGACTTTTCTGGATATTTGAAGGGCTAGAGTATGCTTCCTTTAATTTTGGGGAGGGAGACACAGACCGTCTTGACCATATTTATTTGAGTTGGAAAACCCTCCCTATGAAAACCTTCAGTGACATTGAGAAGATATTGGGAAAAGATCAAAAGGGTGAGAACCCTGATATTCCAGGAGAATATTTACTCTCCTATCGTTTTGGGGACACCCGGGTCCATTTCGCCTCCAGTTCAACCGAGGGACTTATTCACGGCATTACAATCTCACATTACTAAGAAAAGATGCTGACTTTGTAATTTCCAAGTGGCGGGGCGGAAACATTGTACCATAGAAAGTCGCTAATCTAGCGGCTTTTTTACTTTCGTTGTAGGAGCTGCTATTTATTATTTCCTGTTTCCACTCGGACTTGAAAGGATCGTTATTGTGAGAAAAAACATTAATTATATTCTGATCTTGCTGATCATTTGGGTAGCGCTACTGTATCCTATTCGTTCTGCGTGGTTTGAAGGTCTAAATCAGATTCCTGAAGATCTTCATGGTATTTATTTACTATTCTTGTTCTTTGGATATCTTATTTGTTCATCTGGCATGGGGCTTATGCTTTACAAGGTGTGTTTTAAACGAAAAGAATAGTAATTACAGAAGTTGAAATCATTCATTTTTCCAAGGAGAAGGTGACAACTTGTACTACTACAAAGGTGCGTTCAGAGAAACGGACAATTTTATTTATTTCAAAAGCGATGTTCAATTAGCCGAGAATGATGTCGTGATATTTGGTGAGAAGAAGTACTTTATTGATAGTGTCGAGAAAGAATTCCTCATCCTTCAGAAAGTGGGCTCCATCGTTTCAGTGAGTGTATAAATCTTCGCGAATAACTTCCCTTTTTCAAGTGTACGTGCACTTCTGGGCACACGCCTACATACAATAAATCGACCCTGTTCCCACATGTGCTCAGGCCAGATCGTTGTAAAACTGCAGGAGGTGTCATCTGTGCCCGGATTATTTACCGCAATTGCCCTTTTCATCAAAGAGTTAACGTTACTCGTCTCGTATGTCAAAAATAATGCATTTCCCCAGCCACTTGCTGAGGATGATGAAGCCAAACATTTACGCCTTATGGCTGAAGGCAACGCACATTCACGTAATTTGCTTATCGAACACAATCTGCGCCTCGTCGCGCATATCGTCAAGATGTTGTGATCAAACTCCAACGTCAAATGTACGCGGTAAAAAGCGAGGCAATTATACGTGTTAAGCACCGTGGTGAAAAGCAGCTTCTGCCACTTGAAGATACTGCACTCCCCCATACAAAAGTGGGATTGTAACAAGCTTATTTAGCCAATCATTTTCTTCTCTTATCCAATCATGTTTTAACGATTAGCTGTCAGCTTTAATGCTTCTTATCCCACTATTTTTGATTCAAACAGGTTATTTTAGAGGTGAATATTGGGACAAGTTGAAGTGATTGAAACAAGTACTTTTAACATTTAGAAAAATCCGTTTACAAGTCAAACATGAACATCATTTTTTTATATCCTAAATGTTTGCAACAATAGTTAACTTTCATTTGTATATATCCGCTTATAAAAATACATTAATTTCTATATGTTGTAAAAAAGTTGAAAAGCAACAGAATATGAGCCTCGCTTTTTTTTGATAATATTGACACACTAGTGGGCTTCCCATTAAGAAGAAGTGTATAACCTGCCCAATACTATCGGATATCACCCTACTGTTAGTGGTGCTTTTACTCTTTCGAAATTATCTTATAATAGATATAATACAAAACTGGGGGGAAGAAGAAGGTGAGAGAATTACCTAAGGTAAATGGGCTCTATGATGCGGTCCAAACCGTAATAAAAAGTAATATAAGGGATGGCTATCCTCCAAATTACTTTCGACGTGAGGTTTCAAACATGTCAACTAGTCAGGAATTGATCGATTTTTGCACAGCTTTAATAAAGAAAAAAGATACACTCCAAGAGATGTATTTTGCCATCGAAAAATATAAAAATCTCTTGACGATTGAGGATTTCATTACGGTTCATGGAACCGAATGGGGTTTTTCTGAAGAAATAGTGCGAACCGCTACTGAGAGAGTGATTTTGTTTGACAATGCAGCTAATAGAACACGATATGCATAAATCTCTGCATCGTCCCCCTAAGCAAAAAAACAAAGCTGCTTCACACGAGCGAATCTTTAATATTACGTTTCCAATCAACGCTTCTAGTTCCCTGCACATCACCATTGTGAAGTTAAAATAAAGAATTTATTTATAGTTGTCCCTCTATATCATATCTAGCCACGACATGGAACGATCGTTAAGCCTATATTTGAAATAGAAAGCACCTCCCTTCAGAAGGGAGGTACTTTAGTATGTAACAGTACTTGTACAATCAATTTATAAATAATCGAAACAGACGTTTAACAGAACCAGTGTCAGATACCGGATTAGCTTTTTTGATACAATGCTGGTCTAATACCACCCCTTTCTTCATATTTCATTGGACCTATTCTACCATCACTGAATATGCATCGGTAAGCTCCTTTTCCACCGCCACCTGCTAATACCAAAGCAATTTTGCCCAATATAATCACCTCTAATGCGATTAACCGAAGTTATCAATTTAGTTTTTACTATTCTAAAAATTAAAATGTTTTTTTCAATCAAACTGACGACTCTGGGAGAACAAAAAATCTTCAAGAAAGCATCACATACATTGTTGGAGGTAAATAAAAATAAGGAAAAACCTTGAAATATCTATCTGAAATTCTGTTAATGTGTCAGTTTGACGGTCTAACTCATGAGAAATGAATGAAATCCCTCCCAAGAGAGGTATGTACGCTTCAAACATAAATATCATCTTGCTTGTTACAAGCCTGGTTCTATTTTTTTATCTTGTTCATACACTAGTCATGAAAGGATGAAAAATTGTGAGAAGCTCAAAAAAGATACCACCTACAAAGTTAATTACGGTTAGATACATAAAGAACTTCGGCAAAGAACTCGTTACCTTTTGTGGAACCCCACAAGAAGTCGACGCCAAATTCTTTGGGTCAGAGAAAGATAATGTTAAAGTGTTGTGGGTGGGTTTTGATTGAGGAAAAGTGATTATCTGCTATTATTAAGGCTGGCACAACTGGCAATCGAGAACAAAATTAAATGGCTTAAAACACAAAAGGAATATAACTATGCGCTTTTTAATGCCGGGCAAATGAAAGCTTATCATGATGTTTTGCAGATGTTACAGTTGGATTCTCGTGATTTGAAATCGAAAATTCAAAAAGAAGAAGGCGCATAATTTAAGATTCCATTTTAGCAGTCGAACAAAAGATAAAACATAAAATTAACCCTACGAGATGGATCCTTTGAAAAAGGGAACATCTTATAGGGTCAATTTTACTTTTGTTTCCACTTCCTAAGGAAGTGGAAAACTTTTTTCTATTTATTATATAGAATTGAGTCTACATTATATCCGTACTTAGAATAAAAAGTGTCGATTGCTTTTATGAGCAATTATATTTAACACCTACTTTCTTCTTCTAACAGAATATTCCCGCCTCACTTTACTCATCTTTCAGTGATGCCTTTCGTGAATAAGTATTGTGGATATTATCGCCGTATTCTTGCTTTCTTGACCACAGCAGTGTAATTCTCATATTACTCAAAAATAGAAAGCCAGCTCTTCTATATCGATAGGTCATTCAAAATCAAAATGAGTAACTGCCTAAACTACATATCCAACTTGAATGCTAATGTACTTTGTGTACTCCATTATTTTTGTACTACAGGGCTGTAGTACTGAATATATGTCATCCATATGGACCTTACTATCACTATATGAAGAAAAAGGAGCGAATCACATGACTGAAGAACAAGAAGAAATTAAATCTGATCGAGCAAAGAAACTGCAAGTGCGATCAGATGTCGAAACGGAAAAAGAGTTCGCTCAGTTATTCAAGCTCTCTGGTTATAAAACGAAGGGCGAGCTCATGAAGAAGCTTATTCAACTTGGGTTTATGGAGCAAATTAAGGAACGGCAATTTCAGGAAATTGAACTTGATTCTCAAAGTGACACCGTTGGCACATCGATTCTCAAGCTTCAACATCTTCTTGATGGTATTGCGAAGGTGTTTGTGGATCAACAAGAAATTATGACAGAAAGTTTGATCTCTGTTCATGAAAAAAAACAAGAAGAAACGGAAGTTTTAAAAATTGAAAACGACACTTTAAAACGGCGAACTCAAGCCATTGAAAAAGAACTTGGAACCTTAAATGGGAAATTGACGGCACTTGAGGATGCGGCAACAACGAACGCGGAGGTTCTAGCTTCTTATGAAAACTACAAAAGATTAACTCAGCCTAAAGTGGAAGAATTGGAACAAAAACTTCACTTCTTTGAAAAGCAAAAAAAAGAAGAACTTGAAGACTCGCAGCAAACGATACAGCGTTTGGAAGAAGAACTACGTTTGGAGAAAAACAAAGGTAGCGATCATGAACTCGCCAATAAACAACTTGTCATTAACTACGAAACCAAGTTATTAGAGGAGCGTGGTCGATCCAGCGAAGCCCAAGATAAAATTCGTAGAGAAATGCAGATGGAAATAGATGCGGTTCGTGAACAACTATGGAAAGCAAGAACGGAGAAATCGCCTGGTCGTCCACCTAAGCAAGCTAAAGATTCCATCGATAAAACATGAATTCAACTGACCTTACAAGAAGCTTAGAACCTGTTTAAAAAAAGAGACCTTATTAGCCTTATTCAGTTATGGTGGAAAAACCTTGGGGACCCTGTCATTTATGAATTCTTAACTTCTCTGTTATACTAACTCGATGGAAGTTGCAGAATCTTATTTGTTACAATTGCAAAAATGGGCTACAGAACGGTAAATTTGTTATCAGAGAGTGCACCGATTCCAAATAAGGCTCTCGATTGGTAAAACAATCATTGACTTAAAAATCAATGATTGTGATTATGAATTTTACTTATTTGTAAACGATTTACCCAAGAGAATATTTGAGAAACCTGGGGAAATTCAGCCCTGGATTGAAGAAGAATTCTCACATCAATTAAGTAACCAGCGGAAGGACTCAGACTAACTTTTCATTGCAAAGGCAATACCCAATCCGATGTTGGGATTGGGCAAGAAAATACAAACTATTTTTTTTTGTCGTTGTTGTTATCGTCTTTTTCTTCAAAGTGATTTTTAATGTCACTCATAGCATCTCGCAAATCTTTACCTTTTGTCACTTCCATAAATTCGTCAAATCCTTTAGACATCCCATCCTGGAATTTTTCCCAATTACTCATTTAAATGCTCCTCTCAACTTTTTTGGCGATATTATTTCCAGCAATCGCACCACCTGCAGTTCCACCGATTGCTCCCACTCCAAAACCAATAGCAGCACCAACAGGTCCAAGAGCAACCAAACCAATTCCAGTTAGAATTGCTGAACCAGCTGTACCACCTACTAGACCACCGCTTGCTCCGCCCAAGATTCTATTGAACATAAGCATCACTCTTTCTTTTTAATAGGTAATTATACCTTCATAATTATAAGAAAATTTACCCAATTTGTGAAGAAGAAATAATTTGATTTGAGTTTTACCCGAATTCTCTCAAGAATGGTGACCGCGGCAGAAAAACTCATGCTCAATATAATCCTGCATTTGGTGATTTTGGGTATGAAATGATAATTGAGCTAGCATTCATGACTCCCTGCAGCGCATTCCAAGGGAAGTCAGACGGAGGAAAAACGAATTGGATATGTATAACACTGTTTTGTTGGTGTATTCAGTAAATGGATCTAAAAAGGTGTATATGGCGGCAGCGGATTGGCAGCTCAAATTCTTCATGGTATAGAACAAGATGTGGATTAAATCCACGAAGTGATACGAATAAAGTATCACTTTTTTTGTATCATAAACGGTGACTTTTAAGGGGGATTAGACAGTGGCGTTTTACTCATAAATGGATAAAAAGGGGTATCAAATGGTGTGAATCAAAAAATTATGGTGTGCCCTTCTCGGGTTTCGAGCTAATAATAAAGGACTAACCTTAGCGCTCTCCAAAGCCACAGCAAATCGACGTCGTATTAAAGTATGATTGATCTTCTAAAATCCGTATGGCTTGATTGCTTTATTAAAGGATAAAAGTAACAATTTGTGGACATAATAACACTGTACGGACATAAGGAGGGATGGAAGTGGACATGGACATGGAAAGAAAGCTAGGTTTGACTCCGAAGCTCAATTCACCATTCAACGAGATACCAGACGATGCTATTTTGACACCGGAAGACATATCAGACTATATCGGCATTTCTGTTCGTCAAGTAAGACGTTATTGCGAAAGTGGGAAGATCACATCTAATTGTTTCGGTCGAAAATATATTGTGTTTGGCAGCGATTTTAAAGATTTCTTGGTTAATACGAGGGTTAGAGCCAAAAGTGTACGAGAGCTGTTAATATGATGGGACGGGTAAGATATCCTAAAAAGCTGGAGTTAGTTGCGCTGTCATTTTTTAAAAGTAAAAGAATTGAATATTTTTTGGATAAAGGTAAGAAAGAAATCACATTTCCGTGTTTTAAGTGCCATCAACCAGCAATAATGGCTAGTATCACTACCGATTGGAATTGTGCGCAATGTTCTAGTAAAGGCAATCTCTCGACTCTTGTCAATTGGACAAATTCAAGCATTACCTCATCCCCTATCGGAATCAAAATCTTCAATCCAAATAAAGAATTTGATGACATCTGTAAAAGGATATCACATCTCATTAATATTACAGCTGACGACAAACTGAAATTTAAGTTAAACGAGATTTTGATTAAAAGTCAAAAACTTTATAAACATTATAATTGAGGATTAATCCAATTTGCATTTTTAATTGGTTTAATCTTTTTTTATTTTTATTCTTTATAACTTTTGGTCAAAATTTGTTTAAACATATAATTCTATTTTAAAACGTTCATCTAGTCAAGGTTTATCCAGAATTTACATATGGATCATCTACTGATATTATGCGAAGATATTTGAAGTGAAAAAGTTCTTGACAATTGACTTTTGGTCATTATGGACATAATGACCGTTTAAACATAAAAGGTTCCGCCCAAACTGTTTCATTTAACTGGTCATTATGTCCGTTATGACCGAAAGCAAAAATACAAGGGAGTGTGCAAAATATGTTGTATCCACTAGAAACTATAAAATTGCCATCGGCAACAAAAACTATAAATCAACTAAAAAATGCAGGTTTTACTGATTGGAACTCCGTCGCTGAATTTATACAAATCAATGGACCAACCGCATTAGTCGGAGTAGGCATAAAAAACAGGGGGATATTTCGTAATAAAATTAGACCCAAACTAGTTGAATTAGAGTTATTGCCCCAACTTCCAATCATAGAAGAACTTGAAAAAAAAATGACGATAAAGTTGGTTAATATGGTGGAAGCCGCAGCCATTCTTAATGTATCCTTCGAAACATTAAAAAGTCTTGTTGCAAAGGAATGCTTGAATAGTGAGTTTTATTATTCGGCTGGTGAAGATTTTGAACCTACACATGTTAACCAAAAATACGTCTTTAATCAGGAGCTTGTTCAAGGCTTTTCCCGACAATTTACGACGTTGGTGAAAATAGCAGATGAATTAGGTGTCGAGTCTCTTCATTTAGGCATCCTGTTAAGAAAGGTTCTCACTAAAGAAGAAAATGAAAAATACAAGTTGTCACGTCGAAACTATCATCGCCAGTATATTGTTGATAATTATCAACAATTTCTCGATAGAAGAGCTGAACTTCGTTCTGAAGTGCAACAGTTCAAGCACTATTATGAATTGTTACACCCTTCTATCCAAAGGTTCATCGATGATTATTTTCATTATCGCTTCAATTCCGAAGAAATCACTTTTGATAGCGTCCATTATGCCAATGTGAAATTAGTTCCAGGACCTACTGTCGATCACTACCGCGAAAATCTGGTTAGAATCCTCTATCGGATTATCTGCGGAAGGATCGGCATTGAAAAATTTACTGAGATAGAAAAGAACAGAGCCTATCGAAACCTGACTGAAGATGAGGAAGAAATGATATCCAAATACGAACTTGATATTGGTAGCATTTCTCCGAAAGATACTGCCTTTATGGTTTCTGGTCTTCAAAGCGAAACTTATAAGTATAGGTTAAGTAAAGCATTCAAACCGTTTTTGTTCTACTTCCTTATGAAGAAAGAAGAAGATTATAACGAGAAACTTGAACAAGCATTGACAAATAACGATATGCAATTCAATGGTCAGCGAGAATGGGAGAAATTGCGACTCATAAAAAATCGCTTCGACAAAATGTTGAAAAACGGGATTGCAATAAAGCAACCTAAAGTTCCAAAAGACAAAAAGCGAAGAAAAGTTTTCGCCACAAGAAGTCAATTGGTTAATTGTATTAATGCCATATTGACTAATAATGTTATCGGCAGTCGTGGGATACGCAGTCCATTGAAGTTTTCTGTTCAGTTTATGATTGGATTTTTTGCAGGAATTCGTCCAATTGAGCTTTTTCGCATGGAAATCGACAAACACCTGGACATTGAAACAAAGCCTGATCATCCCGATTTTGGATTAATGAAAAAATATCGCATTGAAACGAAATGCGAAGAAGGTGCTTTTGTACGCACTTCCATCGATGATGAAAATGGATGGGGCAGAATAATTATTACGGAGGATATTAGCAAAGGTAACTATTCCCCCTCGCCAGAGTGTGGTACTCTTGCTGTGCCTGCATTAGTAGACCATATCAATTTGTACCTTAAACAGTTGTATGAAAGGTATCCAAAACAAAAAAAAGCAATAGGGTTCTTATTTCGAGCTGAAGATCGAAATCAGTTCAGGGGCTACCGGAAGCCAACAGGATTAACGAATTGGATTTGGAGATATCGTGACTCCTTCTTAGGAATTTTAACCGAAGAAGAGATAAGGAGCTTTAGTTATTATGAGACAAGGCACACGGTAAACAATTTAATTGTAAACCGGACTCGATATCAAGATTCTGCTGTCAGTCAGTGGCGGTTACGTGTAGCAGAAACACATTGTCGTCATGAAATTTCTGATGACGATCTAGATGTCTTAAGCGCAAAAGGAAAAACAAACCGGGAACATTATCAGCAATCGGTTCCATTAAAAATATACTACCTCGGCTTAAAAGCCGCTCTTGTATATCCATTCGATTCTAATGAGCTTGATAACTGGGAAAGACAAAATAATCCGATGTATCAACAAACATTTGGTGAGGTCGAAATGGATCAAGCAAATATAGCACCAGAATCAAGTCAACTGAGCGAACAAGAGCATCGGGAACTGGAGGTAATAAATGATGAGTTAATCAAATTAAACGAGAAAAGAGCCATATTACGTGTCCCTGCAAGAGCAGCCCGAGTTTACAATTTAACCGGAAAGGATAGATTATCCGAGCTTGCCCATATAAACATCCAACTTCAAACTCTTGAATCGAAAAAACAAAAACTTGAGTACGGAGGAAAGTGAACCAATGATGACGTTAGATTTCTTCATGAACCAATGCAAGAGAATGGGAATCGACCCCTTCTCTTGCCTTATCCCAGCATCAATCTTTGCTGAAATTGATAATGAAGCAGAATATCTTATTTCAGATGTTGCGATTCTCTTGGGAAAATCAACTCGACAAATCCGCAGGCGATTTGAAAAGGGCGAAATTGCAGCATTTCGGAAACGCCCTTACAGTTGTCTTGGAATCGATTTGAAAAGATTTCTCTTCAAAGAATTCTATCATCAAATTATCTCTAAATCAGCAATGAACAAGTACTAATTCTAATTATAATTTTCCTCTTAAAACAAGCCTTTCATTGATTAAATTGAAAGGCTTATTTTTTGTTGAAATGCAAAAATTTTGAACGTGAGCTCCCAATTCCCATCATACTTTATTCTTTCGGCTTTGTTGAAATCTCCAAAAATCGCATATAAGGTTGTCCGTACATTGTGAAATATAAATCACCTATTTTCGTTTCAAAAATTTCCCCTTGTTTTGTTGCCTTGGAAGCATTCGAATCCACCCATGCGGTCAAGGTTTCAAATTCTTCTGAATTCTTACTAAAGAACGGGAACTTGTACACTTGCGCTGTCGCTTTCGTTGTTGCTTCAACTACTTTTGGGTTAGGTGCATCAAGATTATTTAGATCAATATATCCTGATGCATCCACAAAAATTTCAATCCAATCTATCTGGTCATCATCGCGTGTATGATAAATGTCGAATCGAACTTCAAACTTGTCTTGTTGATAGGTCCCGACATAGGAATCAAGTGTTTTTAAGCGCTCATTTCGAACTTCATAACCACCATCTTCTAATGCATTCTTCATGGCACTGGCGGTAAACTTAAATGGCATTAGTGCGGGCGCGTTTGACACAGAGGAAGAAGCATCTTCTTTATATGCAGAAATACCATATCCGACGACGATGGCTAAAATAATAACGATAACTATATGCGACATTCTGATCTTATGATCCATATTAATAATTCCCCTCACAATCTGACGAGTGAAAAGAAAGACGACTATAAAGTAAAGTCCTTTAATGTCGTCCCGTATATAGCCTACAAACGTTTATTGTTAAACTTACCAGCCAGTGCTTGCAATAGATCCTCTTTCTTACGTTCTTCTTTATGTTTTTGATAATGATGTTCCATTCGTTTACTTTCACTTTCGACTCGTTTATGGACATCAATTCTTTCTCTAGGATTGCTTACAATCTCTTCCACGACAGCGTACCAGTTTTTGATTACGAGTTCGGGATACTCTCGGGCGCCTATTCCGCCTTCTTGAAAAGCATTATCATTTGTTTTAAAGAAGGGCATCCGGAAATGGTCCGCATATATAGCAGATACAAATTCGCCTTTATTCTTTTCCGGAGGCTTGTTTTTAAAATCATGCTTAAATCCTAAATCATAAAGGATCTGCTCCAGGATAATTCGATTTTCGGCTTCGATATGAACGTCATGTTCGATAACGAGAACATGTCCGCTTTCTTTAAGAGAAATGAACTCTTTAGCAACATGATCAAAGCGGGGTTCTTTCAACCAAGACATAATTTCACCTTCGACTACATCTGCAAAAACGATTTTTTCATATTTCCTAAAGAGCGATGGCAGCAAATCCCCCAAACACAAATTGACCCAAATATCCGTATCGCAAATAGGATATTTTGAAAAATCAGGATTCATAATCTTCCCTGAACGTTTCTAACATTTCCAAAATGGAATGTGCTTTATCGGGCGAAATACGATCCTGACTTAGGTTGCTATGAAGTTTTTCATAAAACCGCTGCGAAACGGTGAAATTGTTTGTAGGGAGGATAAGCGTTTGATCTCCATCAACTTGTTCGATTAGATTCTTCATTTCTTCAATTCTGTTTGGATGCGAAATAGAAAATCGGTTCGCAAGAGCTTTCTTTTTTTCAGGAAAGATCTGAATAATACGTGTAAGTAGGGCATTTAGGCTGACTCTGAAATAATTTTGCATTTTGATGAGCTGATTATATTTGGTGTAATTTAAGTTGATCCGATGTTTACGAATATATTCACGAATCATGTTTTCAGGCATTAAAATACAGCCTGCAAAACATTCTGCTTTAAATTCGATCTCATTATACTCGATATTATCTTTAAGACTGACCCCTCCACCTTCACCGGTATAAGCGTGATAGCACTCATGCCATGCCGAGAAATACTGTCGCGCTAGCGGTTGAGCACTGTTTACAAAAATACAGTCAAATCCACTTTTTTTGATATGAAATCCAGACAAATTATTATCGGTGGGAAAACGAACAATAAAATAACCCAATTGTTCAAGAGTAAGGAACGTGTCCTTTACAGGCTCGTTCTCATCAAGGAATTTCTTCCTGTACTCCGAAGCAATTGGGGCTATTTGTCGATGGAGCTCTTGTGCTCTTTCGGGACTTACTTTTCGTGATGCCAAAGAATTCACCTCAGAACTAATTCACACTGATTTTTTCTTGCATAACCATTTCGTCAAAGATCAAATTAGCAATTTGAACTGTTTTATTGATTTCTTCGTTTGTTTCTTTAGCGCGAAAACTAATTCCTTCGATGATGTCCACATCCTTTGAAGTTAATTCCTCGATGGACATACCTAAAAAAGCACCGATTACTGTATAGACACGCACATTGAAAGCACGAGAAGCCGCCTCAATACTTTCCCACAAATCTTCATCGCCTCCATATTGGGAGGAGAGATAACTGTAAGACAGATCATGTTTGACTCTTTTATCGCGCACCAACTTTGCTAGTTCAAAGCGCGTATACTTTGGACGTTCTGACGGATTAAACTGTACAGATTCCCATATATTCGCCATATTGTCAACCTCCAATTCACATACATTATAATCAATTTTCAATTCGATTGTAAATAGAACGTAGAAAGAAAATAAGATGGCACTATCATAGTATTGATCCGAAAAATTAAAATTACTTCTTCAAATGGAAAAAAAACGACCTGGTATCCAGATCGTTAATATAGACTTTATTTTTTTAGCAAATTATAAACAATTTTTCCGACAGCATCGCTAATCATTTTGCAACCTTCATCGCTTGAAGAGACGAATTGAACTAGTTTATTAAGCTGGTCATTCTCATTTTCAAGTTGTTCTCGTTGCTCTTCGAATGAATCGACGATACCATCAATGAACTGATTTTCGAAAGGATATTTGAAATCTTCGTATGAATTGTTAACCACCTGTTCTTCCATACCAGGTGTGCTTACGAACTTTTCAGCCACTTCATAGAGTTGTCCACTAATAATTTCCCCATCGAGTTCCGTACCAAAAAGGTCATTAATCTGTTTGACGATTTCAGATAAGTATTTATAGTCCTCTTTCTTTTTCCCACCGACGCCGGAGCCTCCTGTAAGAGGTGCGTCAGCTCCCTTTTCAAGCTCAATGTGTGCTTCTTCAATTTTTTTGATACGGTAGTATTCCAATTCAACAAGGTCACCGTCAAAATCCCAACCTGTTTGTCCCATTGGATCACTTATTTTTTTATAAAGCAAACGAATGAATGTAAAATAGCGTTTCATATCTTCTTCGTACTCCACCATCTGTGAGAGAAATAAGTACATCGATACGAATTTCTTCATCATGGACTTTACATCTTCTTGCTGGTCCTGTGAGAGCGCCCTGAACCGTTTTTCCGGCGTCTGCAGTATTTTATAGATCTTGGCTTGATCCATCGCAGATTGCTTCATTTTAGGTTGAAAGAATACGTCACAGAGTGCATGAACCTCGTTTTCCTCATATACACGCGTTTCATCAAGTTGTCTTCGGTATTCGTAAAGCAAATTTGGATCCGTTTCTTCGTCGATCGTAGTCTGCTCGTAATACGGTTGAAACGCCTTCTGAATCGTTTCACGATCATTAACAAAGTCCAGTACAAATGTATCACTTTTCTCTGGGTGCGTTCGATTAAGACGTGACAGTGTTTGAACGGCTTTGATACCTGTTAACTTTTTATCGACGTACATCGTATGTAGCAGTGGTTGATCAAATCCCGTTTGATATTTATCCGCTACAATCATAATTTTGAACTCATCTTCTTCAAATACTTCGGCGGTTTGCGTGTCTGGGAAACCATTCATGCCAGCTTCCGTGACGACTTCATCCATTTCTTGATCTTCAACATTTCCGGAGAAAGCGACGAGCACACGGAGGTCAGTATATGCTTTTTGAGACAGATATACTTTAAATGCGTCCATATAACGCTTCGCATGAAGCCTAGAAGATGTAACAACCATCGCTTTGGCTTGTCCGCCAATTTTATCTTTCGTGAACGTACGGAAATGTTCAATAATGATTTCGGCTTTCTGTGATAAATTGGTCGGATGAAGGGAGACAAAACGGGCAATAGCTCGTTTTGTTTTTTTTGAATCCACTTCGGGATCCTCGATTGCCGATTTAGTAATTTTAAAGTACGTATCATACGTCGTATAGTGCTTGAGGACATCGTGAATAAATCCTTCTTCAATTGCTTGACGCATGGAATAAAGATGGAATGCGTGATAGTCACCATCTTCGTCTTTACTACCAAATGTTTGCATCGTTTTCTTCTTCGGTGTTGCCGTAAAAGCGAAAAGACTCAAGTTTTGACGTCTCTCATAAGCAGCAAGCACTTCAGCGATTTGATCATCTACATCGAGAAGCTCTTCGCCACGTTCGTCTACGCTTTCAGCTTCTTCGAGTGACTTATACGTAAGCATATCCTTCATTTTGGTCGAAGTCATACCGGTTTGTGAGCTATGAGCCTCGTCCATGATAATCGCATATTTAGATCCTTTGGGCATTCCGTTCAATTTCCCCATGACAAACGGAAACTTTTGAAGGGTGGTTACGATCACCTTCGCGCCTCGGCTAAGCGCATCAGCTAGTTGTTGTGAGCCTTTATCGATATAAGCAACAAAACCAGGTGTGGAATCAAACTGGCGGATAGTATCTTGGATTTGCGAATCAAGTACAATACGGTCTGTAATCACAACCACTGTATTAAAAATCGCTTTTCCAGTTTGATCCGCGAGCGAAGCCAGTCGGTGGGCTGTCCATGCAATGGTGTTACTTTTTCCGCTACCTGCGGAATGCTGAATCAAATAACGATTTCCTGCCCCGTTGTCGAAAACGTGAGCGGCGATTTTTCGAACAGCAGCAAGCTGATGATAACGTGGAAAAATAAGCTGTTTCTTTTTCTTTTTTTTATCTTTTTTGTTTTCTTCTATTTTAAGTTCTATAAAACGCTGCAAGATATCAAAAAGACTATCTTTTGCAAGAATTTCTTCCCAGAGGTAGGTTGTCTTATAACCTGTTTCATGAATGGGGTTACCTTTACCAAAATCATCACCTTTATTAAAGGGTAAGAAGTACGTCTTTTCTTTTTTTAACTCCGTGGTCATATGTATCTCATCTGGATCAAGCGCGAAATGTACGAGTGAACGTTCATTAAACTTGAAAATGGGCTCAGCCGGATCCCGATCCTTCTTGTATTGACGGATTGCATGTTCAAAGGTTTGATCTGTTAATGGGTTCTTTAACTCCATTGTGATAAGTGGAAAGCCATTTAAATCAATGACAACATCAAGGGAGTTGTTATTCTTGATACTGTAATAAACTTGACGCGTCACGGAAAGTCGGTTCATTTTGTAATTTGAGACTGCTTCAGGATTGAAATTGTTATCGGGCTTCATGAAAAACATCCGTAGCTCGATTCCACGATCTTTATATTTACCTTGTGCACTGTCACGAAGGAATCCAATAAGCCCCTTAGGATGCGTTTGTATGGCTCTTGAGATGGACTGAATTACACTATTCTCGACAGATGCACCGTAAATGGTTTTAAGCGCAGCCCAATGTTTGGGCTGCGTTTCTTGTAAAAATGAAATGAGTCGTGAGCGGAATAAACCAAGTTTAGCATCGAACTCGCCAGGGATACCTTTTAGGTATCCCTGACGAAGAAGGGATTGTTCGATAGCCGATTCAAATACGATTTCACGAAAATCTATGGTCATTGTAAGACTCCTTTCTTTATTCTCCAATATCAATTTTACCTGTGACCGCTTCACTTATGAGCGACTGGCGGTATTCTTGAAGTTGTTTTATTTGTTTTATTATCTTTAATTCAATGTTTGCTAAGCTGATCAATTTTTTTTCTAAAAATAAAGATATTTTTTTTTGTTCATTAATAGGAGGCAGGGGTAATGGCATATTTGCAACAACATCAAGATTAATATTTGGATCCTTGCGTGATCCTTCAGCATAAATCATCCAATGGGGTCTTAAAAAATTCAGTACGCGAAGTAAGTACCTTGGATAAAAATACTTTTCATTCGGTAAAATTGAAGCTATTGCTTGATTAGTCGTCGATTCAATTTCTAAAATACCTGACTTCCCAATTGTTCCACCTCCGCCATACATTGCTATCAATAATGTATTCACAGGGAGCATTTTGCAGTTACTGTTCATTAGCGCTTCTTCGGTTAGTTTTTCAGATGTATCAAAAACGCTATCTTCAGTTAGATCTAATGTCCGAACCCAATCTATATCTCCATTTTCAAAATAATCGACATTATTATTTCTTTTTGGTGTTCCACCGCTTGTTAATTTAGAAATGTATTTAAATTTGCTTATTCTCCAATGTGCAGGCACATTGCCTAGCCATTCGATTCCTGAATCTTTCATCGGGACGTTTTTAGCGAGACCCTTCGTGACGGCTTCGGTTATGAAAGCTTGTCGTTTTTCTTGCAGCAACTCTACGAGTTTCTTTTTTTTGGAAATCAAAAGATTGATCTTTGATATTTCTGAATCTAAATAGACCACAATCCTTGACTGTTCCATCAATGGAGGAACCAGAAAAGTTAATTTTTTTAAATCGACATAGTTCATCGATTGACGAACACCACTACCGAGATTATAAAAAATTTTAGAAATATCATAATTATGAAGAAGATAGTATGCATATCTTGGAAGTAATTTGTTTCCAGGACGCAAACTAACATATGCCGATGTAATTATGCCTCTTTCTTCAACAAGTCCCACTCTTAAGCTTTTCTTATCATTCTGGAGGTCTGTTAGCCGTAAGATGATATCATTAGGCTCAACTATCTGATAAGTTTCAAATGATTCTGGCAAAAGTCCATAATTGCTTTCAATGTCTCGTCGTACGATTTTACCGTAACTAAGCGAAAGAACATTGTTCTCTAAATTCCCAATGTTTTTATTTTGTATATTTCGAAATAGCGTAAATAAAGGCTTAACATCCCAATTAGTCGGAACGTCACCAATCCATTCTTCACCAGAATAATTTTTAGAATTATGATCTAGTTCTTTCATAGCGTAACCCCCTTGAGCAATTCAAGGATTTCGCTTTCAAGAGCTTTTATTTCAACGTTAATATCTTCAGACGAACGAAGTTGCTGATATTTATAAAAATGTCTTGTAAACGGAATTTCGTAGCCTACTTTACCAACTTCTCCATCCTTTTCGTCTCGAACATCTTCGTTAATCCAAGCATCTTCCACATGTGGGCGAACTGCATTATCAAAATAGTCGTAAATGCTCTGCTTCAGAGGTACATTTTCGAAATCGCGAAGTTCAGCATCCGCTTCTTTATTGCCTTTGTTGTCATAGCAACTTTCAGCATTTTCGTCACGCTCGGCTAAAGCGGCTAATACTGCTTTATAAACTGGAGCTTTCATTGCAATTCCAGCTTGTTTAATTTGCTTCTTTAACACTTTTTCAAATTCATCTCGATTCACATACAAATGATCTGAAACAATACCTTTAATAACAACTTTGATCGCTTCTTGCTCTGCTGCAGTAAGCTTGGCAAAAGCGGTTTGGTCGTATAGTTTTTCAATTCTCTCGGACGTAGTCTGAAAATTCAAACGTAACGGACGTTCAATTGTAATTCTTCGATAACCGAAATCTTCATTATCAAAAACTTTGCTGTTTTCATCTTCTTCGAAATAGCTATATAACTTCAAGATATCATCAATATGTTCTTGCCCAAGTTCATTTCGCTTGCTACCAAGGTTTTTTCGCATTTTTTGATAAAAATCAATCGCATTAATCAGTTGCACTTTTCCTTGACGGTTAGCGGATTTATGATTGCTGAGCACCCAGATGTAGGTGGAAATTCCCGTGTTGTAGAACAAGTCAGTAGGGAGCGCAATAATCGCTTCAAGCAAATCATTTTCAATGATCCAACGGCGAATCTCACTTTCACCAGATCCTGCACCTCCCGTAAAGAGAGGACTGCCGTTCAAAACAATCGCAATACGTCCTTCACCCGGCTTCATCTTTGAAATCATATGTTGAAGGAACAAAAGCGAACCGTCGCTAACACGTGGAAGCCCCGCGCCGAAACGACCATTGAATCCTTTTTTGTTATGTTCCTCTGTAATATCTTTCTGCGTCTTTTTCCAGTCTACACCAAACGGTGGATTAGAGAGGAAGTAATGAAACTCTTCATTCTCAAGTCCGTCCTGAGTAAAGCTGTTGCCATATTTGATGTTTGATACATTGAGTCCCTTGAGCAACATGTCCGATTTACAAATCGCATATGACTCGCCGTTAAGCTCTTGTCCAAACACTTCAACATTCATCGTGGGATTGAATTTACGAAGATATTCATAAGCCACTGCAAGCATTCCACCTGTGCCGCAAGCTGGGTCGTAAATCTTACGTACAACCTTCGCACCGGTAAGAGCCGTTTTTTCAGCATCAAACAAAATATTAACCATGAGCTGAATGACTTCGCGAGGTGTAAAGTGCTCCCCGGCAGTTTCGTTGGATTGCTCTGAGAAACGGCGAATGAGTTCTTCAAAGATATAGCCCATTTCGATATTTGTAACGACCTCTGGGTGCAAATCTATTTTTAACATCTCTTCAAGAACGTTGAACAAAATATTGGCGTCTTGAAGCTTGTTAATTTGCGCTTCAAAGTCAAAATATCGAATAATCTCACGAGCGTTTTCGGAAAAGCCTTGAATATACTGCTTAAGATTATCAGCAAGCATTCCCGGAAAATCGCGCATAGAACGTAGAGTGAAGGGACTAGTATTATAAAATGTGGAACCAGACGCTCGCTCAAGCATACGCTTCTGGATCGTGGATAGTGGCTCGTTCATCGTTTTGTAGGTATCCAATACCTTTTCTTTGCTATCTTCAAGTGCGCAGTCCAAACGTCTTAGTACCGTAAAAGGTAGAATTACCTTACCGTAATCGGATTGTTTATAATCACCGCGCAAAAGCTCCGCAATGTTCCAAATCAAACTCACTTTATCTGAAAAATTCATGTTACATCTCCCTTATCTCTCTCTGTATATCATCATTAAATTTCTACGTACTTGTTCATGAATCCTGCATTTTCGACAAGATCTGAGCAATTATTTATCTCTTTGAATCATAAAATACTTTGTTTATCTATACGTAATGTAATTATAAAAAGCCTCGGAATGAAACCCAACCCGAGACTGATTGATCTTTGTAATGATGTTTTGTAATCAAGGATTTAATTTTAGATTCTTATCTCTGTCATTCCAACCGGTAACTTTATCATTTGAAAACGAAATGGTTGAATTTTCGTAATACCAGGTACTTAAGGGACCGATATCCATGATTTGAGTTGGAATGCCCATGACCGATTTAACCTCATCTAATGATGCACCTAAAAAAATGTTCCCTTCAGAAAGAGGGGATTGTTCTAAATTCAGATTATTGCTTCTATCGTTCCAACCCGTTACCTTTTCATTAGTAAACGAAATGGTTGAGTTATCGTAATACCACGTACTTAACGGACCGACAACCATAATTTGAGTCGGAGTTCCCATCGCTGATTTAACATCTTCAAGGGAGGTTTCTAAGAAAAACTTCTCCCCTTCCGTAAGAGGTAGTTGTTCTAGCTTCAGATTATTATCTCTATTGTTCCAGCCAGTTACTTGTCCATCAGTAAACGAAATGGTTGAATTGCCATAATACCAGGTAGTTAACGGACCGACATTCATAACTTGAGTTGGAGTGCCCATGATGGATTGAATCTCATCGATTGAAGTAGCAAGAAAAAAAGAACTTTCACTGGGATTAGATTGTACAGTTTTTACATTGTCTGATCCTGCTTGTTCTTCATTTTGAATCATCGGTTCAATTGCTGATAATGATGCAGAAGAATCATATTCAGTATTTGAAGGTTCATCATCTATTGAATACAATTCATTTGGATCAGCGTAATCATACAAATCCGTTTCGGCTTCCTGGGATGGCTCTTCGACGTCTTCATCAACAACGCTAATTTGTTCTTGCAAATCATATTGATAAGCGGATTGATCGGTTTGAGAAACTGTATTGCTATTCAAATTAAATATTTTTAAACATAACAAGATTAAAATAACAGAACTAAGAACTGATAAATATGCCTTCCATTTAAATTGAATTTTAAATCCGGCTTTTCTAGGGGTTTGTTCCGGGTGTATTAGTTTATTAAGGATAAAGCCGCTTAGGAAAAAATCATATGTGAGTTCATTTTGGTAAGACTGGTATTTGATATCGTAATTTGCTCTTTGTTCAACAGACATCAAGGTTTCATATGCCTGTAACAATAACTTGAATGATTCTTCATTCCCTCCAACATCAGGATGTTCCTTCTTAGCCTTTGTACGGTAAGCTCTTTTAATATCATCAGACTTTGCCGTCTGCTCTATGCCTAATATTGAATAATAATCAGTAAATTGTTTCAAACCTAAAACGTCTTCTGGCTCTCCATAGGGTTCTAGTTTAATTCCATATTTCAACTCATAAATCAGTTTCGAAATTTGCAGTTGCATATGGTGGTAAGTGCATTGATTATACAAATGATGATTATTACTCTGTTCAAGTTGTGGAAGAAGAACGAAAGTTAGATGATGAAACAGGAAATTCAACCTATCCTTAATTTGATCTTCTTTAAGATCACGAAACATGTCAACAATCCAATTAATTAGAGAATCCGTTATTTCGTTATCAACCCATAAGTTATAGTTTAGAGCCGGATTCTTTTTTAAATACCACTTAGCTATTCTAGGTATAGATTCAATCCCTTTATATTGAAGTAACACTAAGATCACATCTCCCATGATCAAGATTATTCAGTTAGGGCAATTGTACCATTATTGGGTAGATATTCACATACAATAACAAAGTCCGCTTCATATTGATGTATATAATGTATCTATGGTCATAGGACATGCCGTTACTCACATATGCCTTTAACGAGGTGACGGCTATTGAAAAAAAAGGCATAAAGCATCTTACAATCATCTACAAGCCACAGGAATATGCGTATAGTGAAACAGAGTTATCAAAAGCACAGGAAAGTTTAAGCCGGGTTATTCAGTATATTAGCAGTGAATTGCTCCCCACCAAAGAGACCAGCTCTCCATGATGAGTCGGTCTCTTTGGTTTACGTTCAGGAGTGAATTGTCTATAATAAAATTTGAATTGTTATGGTCAAAGGAGGTCGGGATGTTTGACCCTTAATGTAAAACGAAAATTTCTTGCTATTTATGTACGCGTATCTACTGCTCTTCAGGTGGATAATACGAGCTTAGATGAGCAAGTATCGCTCTGTGAAAAACGAGCATTGGAGCTTGGCTACTTGAAAGATAGCTTCCGCATATACCGAGAAGAAGGAGCCACAGGAGAAGATATAGATGTTCGTCCTGTCATGACACGTCTGCGTGAAGATGTTGCCGAAGGAATTATCTCGCATGTCGTATGTACCCATCCAGATCGTTTCAGCCGTGATCTCACGGATAAATTAATTGTTGTACGAGAACTTGAAAAAAACGGTGCAGATCTCTCGTTTACGGATACGGAATTTGAAAAATCACCTGAAGGTATATTGTTCTTTAATATCATCTCTGCCATTGCCAGCTACGAGCTTGCCTTAATCAAGAAGCGTACCGTTCGCGGGCGAGAACGGGCTGTCCGGGAAAAGCACAAGATTATGCCCATGCGCGTGGCTCCATTTGGTTATGACAAGGATGAAAATGGACAACTTGTCATCAATACCAAGGAAGCATCCTATGTGAGAATGATTTATGAGTGGTATATCTTTGAACAGCTAACCACACGGGAAATAGGCGAAAAACTTTACAGTGCTGGTATTATGCCGAAGCGCGGTGAATCTAAGAGCTGGAGCGCTTCCAGCATTGGACGGATTCTAACGTCTGAAATATATATTGGAAAATATTATTACAACAGAAGAAAAACCAAAAAGGTGAAAGGCAAGACCACAAAATCAGGCAAGCCTCAGCGTTCTATTTCCTATCGTGAGCAAGATGAATGGATCGAAGTTCCAGTGCCTGCTATTGTAGATGAACATATTTATGCGCTTGCTCAAAATCAAAAAAATAAAAACACAACAAATAAACATATTGGAAATCCAAAATATAAATTTCTACTTAAAACGATTTTAAAATGTGGACATTGCGGACGTACTTGGGACGCCACGACCTACTCGGGGCGCATGGACAAAGAAACAGGTGAACGTGTAAAGTATCGTTGTTACCGTTGTCCTAACATCGTACCAAAACGATACGGCGCAGAAATTGAGAAATGCCCAAGTCAATCGCTCCGTGCTGAAATTCTTGAGGACTATATCTGGGACCAGGTCGTTAAACTTGTCGATGATCCAAGTCTTTTCGTGGAGCAAATGAACAAAGAGAACGGTGCTGGAACTGAGGAACTTGAAATGCGGCTTCAAATGTTTCAAGCACAAGCCGAACTTTGTGAGAAAGAAAAAGATAAAGTGAAAATTATGTTCCGCCGAGAGGTCATCTCCGAAGATGAAATGGTCAATGATATCGGCAAGCTAAATGCATCACTTGAGACGCTTTCCAGTGAAATCGATAAATATCAGATGCAGCTTGATAACCGTCAGCAAAGCGAGATGACCCTGGAACTTGTCAAAGGAATGGTTGCTTCTATTCAATCCCGGCTTCGTAGCCCAGAGACCCTTACATTCGATTTTAAACGCCATATCATCACCACACTTTTTGATGAGATCATGGTTCGATTTGAGCCAGGACCAGACGGAGACACCAAGCTTGTTGTAAGTTCCATCGGTACGTTTGATAAGCTGTTTAGTCAAAATCAAAACCCTGAAATTGCAGCCAGTATTGACATCGGAGTTCGAACACAACGTCAAGAAATTTGACAATACTGGCGAAGACCAGGAAGATTTGATTTCGATTGGAACGATTGGTTTGATTAAGGCGATCGAAAGTTTTCAACAAGGCAAAGGGACCAAACTCGCTACGTTTGCTGCCCGCTGTATTGAAAACGAAATACTTATGCATTTGCGTTCCCTGAAGAAAACACGCAAAGACGTATCTCTACATGATCCAATCGGAACGGACAAAGAGGGCAATGAAATTACATTAATCGATATTCTCGGAACAGAAGCCGACGACGTTGTAGATAAGGTGCAACTCAAGATTGAAAAAAGTAAGATTTACCGCAATCTCGACATCTTAGATGATCGGGAGAAGGAAGTTGTTATCGGCCGATTCGGCCTTGAGGCAGGCGGGGAAGAGCGCACCCAACGCGAGATAGCCAAGGAACTTGGCATCTCACGCTCCTATGTTTCACGGATTGAGAAGAGGGCGCTAATGAAGCTTTATCACGAGTTTTATAAGCAAAAATAATCGTTGACCAGATCAGAGGGCGCCTTATACAATAGGTGGCCTCTTTGCAGTGCGAAAAATATCTAAAAGAAGGATACTTTAAAAAGTCTCTCTAAGGGTGTTTTTGTTGTATACCAAGAAAAGAGAACGGAACTGAGATACTTCAATGAGTAAAAAATTCAGATCTAGAAGTGAAACAAACTTACCGCCAACCCATATGTGAAATCCGTATCTACGAAAGGAAACACGTATAAAGACGAGTTCAAACAACTCTTTATTGCATCGAATCAGCAAGGAAAGCTACCCAGAGATATTTTTGAGGCTTGTGGATTCGACTTTTAGATCATGGGGAATGACTCGCATCAAAGCTGCTGAAACACAGTGGAGAGCCAGTTACAGAGCACAATGCAAGAGGCAAGCGTTCCGGGGAAAACCTCTTACGCAGGAATTAACCTCGTAAGAGAAAAATGCGAGGCTCGAAGAACAGATATACCTGCACCAAACAGAGAATGAATTTTAAAAATGATTCGCTTGGCCGAACGGGGGTGGAACCATGAGTAAACACAGGCAGCGAGCTGTACCTCTATCCAATCATTCGAACCGTGATCCAGAAATACCATCTAAGGCGGGTGATGAGTTATCTTTGCGAGGTTGCAGTTGCCTCCAAAAGAGTACTATCGGTACTGGTCGGCGGCCATCCACAGACGCACTCAGGATGAACAGGCCGATGAATAGTTGCGCGTCCACATCAGCCGGGTCTTTCATTTTAAAAAGCGTAACAAGGGGGCTCGCTTCATCAAAATGACACTGGAGGGCCAGTTTCAGATCATCTGGAACCTCCGAATCAGAAGAATCATAAACGGCCCATACGTACAAGCCAATGATGAAGAAGACCCACGAACATCGGATCCTGCCTAACTTTTACAACGTCACTTCAAACAGGGCGTGCCTAGCAAAGTGCTACTAAGCACTATTACCTCCTTAGCTCTGGCAAAGGAAATCGAGCTATTCTGTCTACGATCAAGGACAGCTCCATTAATGAAATTCTGGCTTAACATGTGTCGGAACGAATCACCATGGATCTCGTGAAAAATACCTTGCTTCACTTACAGAAGAATCGAAGATTGAAGAAGACCAAGAATGTCTTCATTCTGATCAAGGTTTCCGCTATATAAATCTACATTTTAATAATAAAGTTAAATTTATGTTATTGATTTAATGAATTACAATTAAAGAGTGGTTTATGGGATTATTCTCCGCAGGAATCGTTCTTTGGTCATTTCAAGAATGAATTTTCACTGAAGAACTACACGACATTAATTGAGGTTAAACGAGAAATCAAAGTATATATGACCTACTAGAACCCCTACAGATACCAATGGAACTTCCCCTGTAAAGTACAGAGATGACCTTCTTCAAGCAGGTAGGTCTTTTTTTAGAAATGTCTTTTACATAGGGAACAGTTTATTTAAGGGGATTTTATTGGCGAAAAATGTATGGATCAGGAAAAGACAGAGCTCGAACGTCCCGAAGATCCAGAGGTTAAGCTTAAATGCCTTGAAGCGGAAAGTGAAAATGCTAAAAAAGCTCTTACAGATGTAAAGGAAAAATTTACGCTGTATCTAGTAGCCATCATAATAAGCATTGAAGCCTAAGATAATCGTATGAATGCTAACATTATCATATGGATCTTATATATCTCAGGTGTTAGAATATGGAATATATTGATTATTATTATTATTGTGAAATGTTAATCCTAATCAAATAAATGGAAATACCCCTAAAAGGAGTGATATTTGTGAATAAGAAAGTGCTTCCTATACAATATCCAATTGTTTCGAATTACCCGCAACATGCCTATTACTTTTCAATCATATCAGCTAATGAGAATTGCCTTCCATGGATTTATAGCAATTATTTAAATATGTGTTTAATGCAATCTGGGAAAGATTGCTTTTTAGATTATTATGCACAATCCCCTGAACATCATTTTCATCCGTGTTTTACAGATACTCAAAGAATATTAAGGTCAACAATATTGAAATTTATTCCAGATATAGTTGAGTTCTTAAAAGAACAAGTCCAACAAGATAATTACATATGGCTTCATGTAAATGAATATTACATTCCAGGCTCGCCAGCTTATCAAAGGTTCACATTTCCACATGCAATATTTATATACGGATTTGATGATAACGAAAGACGTTTTAATATTTCTGGTTTTTTAGAAAATGGAAAATATAAAACTACCTACGCTTCTTATTCAGATATAGAGAAGTCATTTTATGATTTTGGGAAAACTCATATAGATAATGACGTTACTCAACATGTTAACTATATGCACTTGCTAAAATTATACCCAGAACATCATAAAGGATTGCCATATCAATTTGATATGAAATTTGTTGCGGAACAAATCAAAGAATATTATGAATCAAAAAATCTATCCTTAAATTATCAATCCTTTTATAGTCACAAATCATATTCAGAGTGGACTTACGGAATAGACATTTTACCAAAATTAATAGAATATTATTCTTTGCACTTGGAAGATAGTGCTCAATTTGATGTAAGACCACTTTATACGCTTTATGATTATAAAAAACTCATGGTATCAAGAATAAGATATATAGAAGAAAACAAACTTTATGATCTTAACCCTGTGTTCTTAGAAGGTTTTATTAAGATTAAGGAAAAAAGTCAAAATATACTTAATCTATATATAAAATATGCATTAACGCGAGATAAGAAATGTTCTCATAAATTGATGATTCTCTTTAATGAATTGTATCTTAATGAGCAAGTACTTCTAGAACAATTGCTTAACGATTTCTCTAAGGAGTCTCTATTGTAAAAATACTTGACCTTAATCAAGCTAATAAAATTATCAAAAGCGTCTTTTTATACATGGCGGATTGAACCGTGGGGCAGTTCCTCTGTAAATGATTCGTATGTTATCCTCATAACAGTCATGTATATGTTCAAAAGAAAAATGCGTAGCAAGGAAAACTCTATCAGCATTGCTTTGAATTATTTGGGGATTTGTCGGTGAATGTTGTTCTATCTTCAGGATGATACACGAATTTGGAGCCACGGGCTGATCGAATTCCTAATAATTTTATCGTCAAGCCATACAATACACAGTTGGATATGTAACAGCGTACGGATGTTTTTGTTACACATGCCGGAATGAACAGTACTAGTAAGGAACTTTATTACAATGTTTCGTTGGTAATGATTCAATTAACGTTGGATTAGCCTCTTGTAGCCATTCGGGTACAGGAGTTGGAAGCGAGTATCACTTTAAATTAGCATAGCCTCGATACAACTGATCTGAGAGAGGCATTAGCAGAAGTAGTAAGCAACCCTGCCTTATATACAGCAAGCTTGCCTCATCGGTGAATCTTTACGGCAGGCCGGCGGTTATAAGCGGGCCGCCAAAATGATAATGAATCATTTTGCTAAGGTTTAATCTCCTATTCCATTAATTGAATACACTTCTTTTGGAATCCAGTGGTGGCCACTCGGTCATAAGTGACTCATCGTACGCACAGCGTAAAAGCAAATGAGCAGTGAGAATGTCTTCTCCTACTCATTTGCTTTTATTTCATTACATTACAATATCACAAGCCAAAGCCCTGCAAATTACTTCTCGGATTTGCTTTCATTTCCTGTTCCATCTTCTCAATGCCGTCCAGAATTTGATATCCATAACCCCAGAACTGACTGTTACGTAAATTTGTTTGTTTTTGATGGCATTCATGCTTTGCAGTGCAGGGTCGGCATACAGATTCTGAATCAGATTGTCGATGTCCGGGGAACCGGCATAGGCGGATAAGAGCAAGTAATCCGGGTTTGCCGTGATTAGCTGTTCCACACTGACTTCGCGTTGCACGCCATCAAACGTACTTTTAAGTTTCAACAGGCTCAGTGCATCCAACTGATACGTATCATTCTGCATGCTGCTCACAGTAATCGTGTATTCCGTAGCAGGAACGATATAGGTAAAACGATGCTCAGATTGATCCGCCACACTTGACTTGATGGCTTCAACACGAGCTTTCAGGCTTTCTGTGAATTTTGCGGCGTTGTCCTGTACATCGAAGATTTGACCCAACTGTGCAATATCATTATAAAGGCTGTCCAATGTCTCTTGATGATTCGTAGTTTGCAGGAAGGTGCGGATGTTCATGTCATTCAAGCCATCTACGGTACCTACACCCCAGTCTGCGTCTGCGAAGAGGTCGTCACGTCCAAGCACCAGATCAGGACTTGCGCCTACAACGAGCTCTATACCCACATAATTCCGCAAAATCATCTGCGACATCAGGAGTAATCGTGCCATACAATGAGGCGACTCCAACTATTTTATCGGTCAGCCCAAGCTTGATTAGCATCTCTGCAGCAGATTGGGTATTCGCTACGACACGCTCGGGAGCTTTCTCGAATGTTTGTGATTTCGGTTTCCACTCGCCACCTTCACCTGATATGGTAAAGTTCTCAATCGTGAGCGGATAGGATGTTTTGCTTGTATTTTCTACTTGTTGATGAATTGCTTTTCTCCATAGCGGGGGTGGTAGGGTGGAAGAGGATGAATTGGAACATGCTATAGCTATATTTTTATTATTCAAATTCAAGTGGAATTGATGGGGGAAGAGATGGCACAGACGGCCCAGATTCAGAAGCAGCGTATAAACGAAAAGGGAGTCCTTAATTCACAGCAAATCCGGTTCGGCTCGGCGCCGATTTAGGCGGGGTCATTTACGAATATCATCTGGGAGATTCGCTTTCCGCGTGTACTGATGGCCATGTTTATCGGAGCCGGGCTTGCTTTGTGCGGTGCAGTCATGCAGGCTGCCGTGCAGAATCCGCTCGCAGACCCGTATATATTGGGTATTTCCTCAGGAGCTTCGCTCGGGGGACGTTTGCCATTCTGATCGGATTCGGGGCCATTGGCTGGCTTGGCCAGACCCGGGGTGGCTTTCTGGGCATTTGCCGGTGCAATGGGTGCTTCCTTGCTGGTGCTGGCGCTGGCAGGATTCGGGGGGAAATGACGTCGGTCAAGCTGGTGCTTGCCGGGATGGTCATTAATGCACTGTGCAGTGCCTTTTCGAACTTTATCATTTATTTTGCCAACAATGCAGAAGGGCGGTAACATTCTGGACCATGGGTAGTCTTGCCTCAACAGGGTGGAACAAGCTCCCGCTGATCAGCATCGTTGTGCTCGTAGCCATTCTGTTCTTCCTTTTGCAGTCCCGGGTTCTTAATACCATGTTGCTGGGTGACAAAGCTGCGGTTATGCTGGGCATTAATCTTAGTGTATATCATAGGTTATATATGCTATTAACGGCTCTCGTAACCGGGGTAATGGTGGCAAGCTGCAGTATGATCGGTTTTGTCGGGTTGATTATTCCGCATATCGTGAGAGGTCTGGTTGGTTCTGACCATCGAAAAGCGATGCCTGTATCCGTATTGGTTCGGTGCCATCTTCCTGATCTGGACGGATGTTATTGCACGATCACTGATTTCCAGCGTTGAACTTCCAATCGGGATCATAACAGAGATGATTGGTGCGCCGATGTTTATGTATATGTTAGTCAAAAAAGGCTACGGTTTTGGAGGAAATTAAACATGAAACTGAATGTAGAAAATGTATCCATATCGGTGCTGAATACGGATATTATCCGGGACATTTCATTACAGGTCAATGGCAAGCAATTCGTCGGCCTGATTGGCCCGAACGGTTGTGGCAAATCAACGCTGCTCAAGAGCATTTATAAAGTGATCAAACCACAGCAAGGCAAGGTATTTCTCGATGATACAGACATTCTGAAATCCAGTCCCAAGGTCGTGTCCCGGCATATGGGCGTTGTGGGACAGTTTAACGAATCGAGCTTTGATTTTACGGTGTGTGAAACGGTGATGATGGGTCGAACTCCCCACAAGAAGCTGCTGGAGACAGTAATGTACGGGATCATGAAATCGTGGAGCAGGCGTTGGAAAAGGTACATCTGACCGGACATGCGGACCGTAATTACGTATCTTTGTCCGGCGGGGAGAAGCAACGTGTGGTCCTCGCCCGAGTGCTGGCGCAACAGCCGGAATTTCTGATTTTGGACGAGCCTACCAACCATTTGGATATCAAATATCAGCTTCAGATCCTCAACATTGTAGCGGAGTTTGGACATTGGCATATTGGCTGCGCTCCATGATCTTGAACTCGCTGCAGCGTATTGCGATTATCTCTATGTCGTGAAGAAGGGTCAGATTGTGGTTCATGGCAAACCTGCCGATATCCTGACCCGCGAGATGATTGGTGAAGTATTCGATGTGGAGTGTGAGATCTACGAGAATCCGGTTACTGGCGGCTTGGGTATTGCATACCTGAGTACCCGGTGAGACAAGGAACTGTCTTAGTGAATGAAGGTACACTACCCCATTTGGAGAAATCATTGCCAATACCAACATTCCAGATCGCGTGGCCAAAACAGAATTTACCTCCAAATCCTAATGTCATGCCGGATCGCCGGATTGCCAAATTAGACGATTAAAGACACTGAGGGTATTCAGGTTTCTTTTTACATGATATAAAAAGTTTTACATGTGCTTGAAAGGAGCTGCCTGCAGCCAGCCCAGTCTATATTTTCTTCAACTATTTCATTTACTGTATCTTGGAATCAATCGGACGTGAGTGTCCATCCTGGATGACCTCTTGAAACAGTTCTTTGGATTCCGTAGGCCATGTACCCTGCTTCAAAAGTGCTTCCAAATCGCCTATGGTTACCGGGCGTGCGTGTCGTTTGAGCACGTATCCGAGCTGCCCGTTTGGTTCCATCGTGGCTGTTTCCAGATCGGCAATACTTGTAATTCCTTTTTCCCGCAACTGCATCTCCAATTGATCTACCGAATAGCGCATGCGTTTCAAATTCGGCAGATTTAACTTCCCGTCCTCCACGACAACCTTCGATTTTCCACTCATCAGTTTTTCAAACCAATTAAACTTCACTTGCAATTGTTCAACGATCAGGAGCATGAGAATAAATACCGCAGCTGACCCGATTGCTTTGCCAAGCTCATGGTTCGCGATAGGCTGCACAATCGTGGTCCCGATCGAGATAATGATAACGGTGGTAGCGACACTCATCTGCGTGATTGATTTGCGTCCAGCAATCCGCAGTAAAATCATGCCAATTAGAACAAGTAAGATGGATTTCCAGATCCAGTCCATTGGTTGTATTCCTTTCTGCACCAAATCATCTGTTTATTTCTTAGCCTGTTCTTGATTTGGTTGAAATATACAATTGATTAGGAGGAGAGATATATAAATTGAACTAAACATTTACACGAGAATGGAGAGGACAGAAATAACCTGAAGAAGCGAAGTGTTCGCCTTTATCACCGGATTTTACCCTTTGAAAAAGATAATCCAAAAAAATCTGGGGATAACAGCGATCGGAAGGTTGTTCTGTCATCGGAGTGGCAAGTGTAAATATTCTTTAGTTCTATTTATATTAGATAAGGAAAATAGTCCCGATATTATAAGGACCATTATACTACATCCTAAAATAAGGAAATGGCCGATATTATGATGGAGAGCTTTTTTCTAGCAAAATGAGGAGTGATACAGCGTACAATGTATACGAACCTAATACAAAAACACCTTTCCCAAGGAGATATTGAAGGAGCAATGAAGCAAGTAGCAACGATTGGTCAAAAAAAGGATACATCACAATTGTCTTCCCTGATTGATCTACTGAAATCTACGGAAAACAAAGACCTTCGCAACGAAATTGCGATCGCTTTATCTGACATTGGAGATGATCGGGCAGTCGAACCTTTAATTGAAGTCATCACAGACTCCAAGACATCAGGAAGCAGAGGCACGTTGCTGTCCGCTCTTGAAAACCTGAATTACATAGTACATATAGAGAATATTATTCCATTTATCGGTGATTCCAGTCTGGAAGTGAGTGCGCAGTCTTTCATGCTGCTGGAGCAAATGATGGATAGGTTATCGGATTCACAAAACCTTAGGTGTCAACAACGAATTGAAATCCAAATCTCAAATAACCAAAGCAAGCTTTTGGAAGTTGCATTGGACATGTTGAAGAAATGGAGGGAATCCGCTGTAGGAACAATAGGAACAAGATGAATCCACTCCTTTCAATCTCACCTCCCTATCGTTTACAATAAGGAATTGAATGCAGCAAATGAAGGAGCGGGTCATATTGGCAAAGCAGAAATACTATGTCGTCTGGGCAGGTAAGCAGCCTGGGATATACAGCACCTGGGCGGAATGCAAGGCACAGACGGATCATTTTACCGGAGCAAAATATAAATCGTATGAATCGAAAGCTGCTGCCGAAGAGGCGTATCGTGCGGGATGGAAAGGAAACTGGGGTACGGGAGCAAGCGGATCAGGCAGTGCTTCGAAGACGAAGTCTGGCAGTAGCGGAAGAAGCGCAGGCATGGAAACCTCAGCAGAAATCGACTATGACAGCATCTCGGTGGATGTGGGTACACGCGGGAATCCAGGGCCGGTGGAATATAAAGGTGTGGATACCCGCACGGGTGAGATTATTTTCTCCGTTGGGCCAATCTCCAAAGGTACAAACAACCTTGGGGAATTTCTGGCCATCGTACATGCCTTGGCGTATCTCAAAAAAGAGGGAAGCACCAAGACAGTCTATACAGACTCCGTCAATGCGATGAAATGGTTAAAGCAAAAAGCGGTGTCCACGACACTCGCAAGGGATGCTTCCACGGAAGAGATTTGGCTGATGATTGACCGTGCGGAGCAGTGGCTCCGGACGAATACGTACAGCAATAAAGTGCTAAAATGGCAGACCAAGCAGTGGGGAGAAATCAAGGCAGACTACGGCCGAAAATAGCCCTATTTCTCTACAATTTCTGTATTATTAATTTTCTATGAGAAACGATGTTTACAATTTCCAGTTTCCATTCTATAATCAGTTCATTATGATAAGTTACACATATGAAGGAGCCTGTCATCAGCGGGCTCTTTTATATTTATGGACCATTAAATCCATAGATTGTTAAAAGAGTATACTTTGCAGGAGGCAGACATGAGTTCCATTTATAGAAGTGAAGAAGGCAAGAGCAGCATACTTGAGGAATACGAAGCGTATGTTGAGCAATTGGGCGATGGTTTTACACGAGAGTACGTCGAGACACGTTTTGGACAAACGCATGTTTTATTAACAGGTCCAGAAGACGGTAAGCCGTTATTTATTCTCCAAGGCGGAAATTGTGTGAATCCGATGACGTTGTCATGGTTCTCTTCCCTATTCAAAGAATACCGGATCATCGCGCCGGATACGATCGGTCATCCAGGCTACAGTGAAGAAACACGAATTTCGGCAAGGTTTGATAGTTTGGCTTTGTGGATTTCTGATTTGCTGGACCACTACAAGATCGAAAAAAGTGCGTTTATCGGACCTTCCTTTGGAGGCGGAATTATCCTAAGATTGGCAACCTACATTCCGGACCGAATTGCATGTTCTGTTCTGGTAGCACCCGCTGGCTTGGCCGTGGGATCCAAAATTAAAATGGCTCAGGATATCGTGCTGCCACTCGTCACGTACAGAATGACTTCTTCTCCTACTTCTTTGCAAAAGATCGCGGATATCATGTCATGCAGCTGTATGAAAGAAATAGATAAAAATATTATCGGGAAAATCTTCAAATACGTCAGTTTGGAGCAGGATATGCCGAAGCTTACAGAGCAGGAGGAACTGGTGAATTATACATCGCCAACACTGCTGCTGGTGGGAGAGAAGGATGTCTTTTTCCCGGCAGATAAGGTCATTGAAAGAGCTCAGAAGATTATTCCGAATGTCAAAGCAATCAAATACGATACAGGGCATTTTCCATCTCAAGATGTGTTAATCCAGATGAACCAGGAAATTCAGCAATTTTTACAGAAGAATTATTAAATTTATAATTTTTTCAATATTTCCGCATGAATGTGATTCAAATTGCATCATTTGGTTTATATAGATGGTTGGCGATGAAACGCCTGTCTGTTGGAACCGAATGATGCAACATGCGGCAAGTCTTCCGATCGACAAGGTTGAAAAGAGGGTCTGTTATGAAAAAGGACAATTGCAAAATGGCATTGCAGCGCAATGTAATTTTAAATGATACATATCAGGTAAGACATCTTATGGCTAGTAGCGAGCTGGCTATTGTATATGCAGGAAGAGATCGAAATACAGGGGCGAAGGTAGCGATCAAGGAGTTTTTCCCGCAGAGACTGGCAGCACGGCAGACCGACAAGCGGGGAGTGTTCTGTTCTTCCCGAGGGTTCAATGGTCAGTATCAGGAACTTCTTGCCGCATTTTTGGTAGAAGGAGAGCTGCTATCCACGCTGGAGCATCCTCATATTGTTCCGTATGTGGACCATTTTGAAGAAAATGACACAGGGTATCTTGTAATGGAGTACTGCCCAGGCATAACCCTGACCGAATATCTGATTGAGCGAAATCATGCGCTGGATGCTGCATTTATTACGGAGACGCTGCTTCCGCTGGTAGATACACTGGACTATATTCATAAGCAGGGAATTCTTCATCGCGATGTGAAGCCATCCAATATTATGGTGATGGAAGACGGTACGCCCAAACTACTGGATTTCGGCTCGGCAGCTCGCTGGCCTGTACAATCCGGAGAAAAGCAGGCGATCTTTACCTCGGCAGGGTATTCACCGCTTGAGTTCTATTCCGAGAAATCCAGTCAGGGACCGATGTCAGACATATATAGCCTGGCAGCGTTGCTTCATTATTGGACATGCGGGCAGCCTCCCATGGATGTAAAGCAGCGATTGTTCCGCGATGAATTACCGTCGGTGCGTTCTCATAATGAGTATGTGAACCGATGGCTCGCACGTGTGATTCACTGGGGATTGTCGGTCCGTTCCGAGCAACGCTGCGCGTCCCTCGCTTGGATTAAGAGATCGCTTCAAGTACAAGCCTGGATGTGGAAAATACGCAAGCCTGGCACGGTAGAATGGGCCTTATCAGAAAATGAACATACCCAGATTTACGAAGCGGAGCCGAAGAAACAACATGAGACGGCTTGAATTCAGCATGGTTTTACCAATATAGTGAAGCTTAACATACGAGTCAGTTTGGTCCTTCCACGGATCGAACTGACTTATTTTTTTTGCAGCAAAACGCTGGAGCATAAAAGAAAAATTATTTCTTTTTTTTATTTATTTATGGAAGAATACTTCATTCTAATTCCAAAGTCTGCATATACTCCATTGGAAAGATGGAGTGATAAGCCAGGAAACTGACATAAGCGCCGACTCCCGTCTTACACCAAACTGAGGGGGAATGTTGTGTGACCACCAACAGAAAGGGCTTCACAGTATCTTTGCTGCTAGTCGTCATGATGTCTTTGCTGCTTGCCGCCTGCGGAGGAAATGGCAATACGGCGGGAACGCCGAGTCCGGGAAGCACTGGGGATACGGGAACGGAAGCTGGGAAGCCGGTGACGTTGGAGTTCTGGACGATTGCGCTACAGCCTACCTTCAACGATTACTTCAATGATTTGATATCTGCCTATGAGAGCAGCCACCCCGGGGTAACGGTGGAGTGGAAGGACTATCCTTATGATGCAATCTCCCAGCGTTTGTTGACCAGCACAGCCAGTGGCAAAAGCCCTGATGTTGTGAATCTCAATACCGAATTTGCCAGTCAATTGGGAAGCAAGGGAGCGCTGCTGAATCTGAACGAATACCTGACAGAGGAGGAATCGAAGAGTTACTTTGAAGGCATTTATAATTCTACGGTTTTGGATGGCAAAGCATATGCGCTTCCATGGTACACAGGTATCGAAGTGCTGTTCATGAATACAAAGCTGGTGAAGGAAGCCGGCCTTGATCCGGCAAATCCCCCTCAGACCCGAGAGGAGCTGGTGGAGTGGGCTCGTCAGGTCCATGAGAAGACTGGAGTGGCCGGATATGCGCAGCAGCTCGTCTCCAAGCTGTTTCCAATTGACGGCATCCCGATTCTAAATGAGGACAAAACGGCCGCGGCTTTTAATACACCGGAAGCAGAGGCGATGATCGCTCATATGCGCGACTTGATGGCCGAAGGCGTGGTATTGAAGGAGGATGCGGAATTCAGCAAACAGATCCAGTATTTTTCCGGAGAGCAGGTAGCCTTCCAATTGTCGGGTCCGACGTTTATCAACTTCATCAAGAAGTCGGCGCCGGATGTTTACAAGAATACAATTGCGGTAACGCTTCCAACGGGCAAAGCGAACCTGCGGCTCTCCAATTCAATGGATCTCGTCGTTCCACAGAAATCCAAAAATCCCGAGCAAGCAGTGGAATTTGCCGCCTTTATCACCAATGCAGCGAATCAGACCGCTTTCTCTAAGGTAGCCAACACGCTCCCGTCAAGCAAAGTCTCCATTGAAGATCCGTTCTTTACGGAATCCGACGGTTCACTGGAAGCTGAAGCCAAGGTAGCTTCCTCTCAAAGTCTCGATAAAGCTACGGATTACATGGTCGGTGTGCCGAATGCAGGGGATATCAACTCGGCGCTTGCACGGGGCTTACAGGAAATTCTGATGAACGGGGCAGATATCAAAGAAACGCTCAATACGGTGGAGAAGGAAGTTAACCGTATTCTTAGCCAGGATTCCTGATTTTTGGTGTATAACTTGATGAGGGGGAGCACTCCCCCTCGATCCTGAAGGAGAGGGAGGCGTAGTGGTGTACAAGGCGATTCGATCTGAATCTTTTGCTGCATGGGCGTTTATGGCACCGGGATTGTTGTGTCTGGCGGTTTTTACCTTTTGGCCGATTATTTACGGGATACCCCTCTCATTAACGGATTATTCTGTCATCACGGAGACGCATTTTGTCGGTCTGGATAACTTCACCCGGGCCTTCCAAGATCACAATTTCCTGATATCGCTGTGGAACTCGCTGGTGTATGTACTGATTGTACCGGTGATCCAAATCATCTCGATCCTCATGGCCATTCTGGTCAACAGCCGCATTCCGGGAGTCAAAATGTTCAGGGCCGCCTATTACATCCCCGTTGTAACCTCCATGGTTGCGGTGGCGCTGATCTGGAGCTGGCTGTTGGGCAATAACGGAGTGGTCAATTATCTTCTGATGAAGGTTGGCATTCTCAGTGAGCAGGTCTCCTGGCTTTCCACGAGCAGTACGGCGCTGTATGTTCTGATGTTCATCACCATGTGGAAAGGTCTCGGTTATTACATGATGCTCTATCTGGCAGGACTCCAGAACATTCCGGCAGATCTGTACGAAGCTGCAAGGGTGGACGGTGCAGGACCACTGAGACTGATTGTTCATGTGACCCTTCCGCTACTGCGGCCTCATATTCTCTTTTGCACTGTAATTTCGGTGATGGGTGCCGTTCGTGTGTTCGATGAGGTCTATATTCTGACCAAGGGCGGGCCGGGAACGTCCACATTGACCTCAAGTGTTTATATATTTCAAAAAGGGCTGGAGCAGTTCAATTTCGGTTATGCCTCGGCGCTTGGACTGATCGTCAGTGTGATGATAGCAGCGCTCAGTGTGTTGGTGTTCCGGCTGAACCGGAAAGGCGGGGTGAATACCTATTGATGCGGAGTACGCTATCGTCTAAAAAAATGAAAAAAGGCCTTCGTTATTTGATCACTTACGTATTGCTGATCCTGCTTGCCCTGTTTATGATGGGCCCTTTTCTGTGGCTGCTCAGCGTATCGCTGATGCCTGGCCGTAATGTGTTTGCGAATCCGCCGGCGATCCTCCCGACCTTCATCGCGTTTGATAACTACGTACAGGTGTGGGCGTTCATGGATTTTCCACGCTATATCATAAATACGGTGGTGATTACGCTCCTTGGAGTGGTATTCAACATCTTCTTGTCCTGTCTGACGGCGTATCCACTCGCAACCTTTCGGTTCAAGGGACGTAATCTGGTTTTCACGTTGCTCATCTCGACCATGATTATTCCGTCCGCGACGGCGATGATTGTGCATTATTTAACCATTCAGGCCTTTCATTTGGGAAATACGTTTCTTGGGGTTGTGCTTCCGGCTGCGGTGTCGGTATTTAACATCTTTCTGATGCGGCAAACGTTTCTGGGCATACCGACGGATATTCGGGATTCTGGCAAAATGGATGGGGCCTCTGAGTTCCGTATCTTCGTGCAGCTTGTCATGCCATTGGTGAAACCGGGGGTTGCCGTCATCGGTTTGCTTGAGGTCATGGCATTCTGGAACAATTTCCTGTGGCCGATTGTGGTGCTGGATGATCCGCAGAAATATCCGCTGGCTGCGGCCCTGACGTACCTGAACGGGCAGTTCTCGTATAACTTCGGCTGGATTGCCGCGGGAACTATGATCTCGGTGCTGCCGATTATCGTTGTGTTCCTGTTCACCCAAAAATATTATATGGAGGGCATTGCGGGTGCGATTAAAGGATAAGAAACACAGAAAGGGTGATGGCATTCATGCCGAAGCAGTTTAAGCTAACATTTGTCCCGCTGGATGAGAGGCCTTGCAATTATGAGTTTCCGTATTTATTGGCGCAAGGAACGGAATTTACATTGGAGCGTCCCCCGCTTGAACTTATGGGCCTGAAAAAGCGTCCGGGCGATGTGGAGCAGTTGTGGACCTGGTTTGAGGAGAACTGTGCCGGGGCGGACGGAGCAGTCGTTGCACTGGATACGCTGCTCTATGGCGGGATCATTCCTTCCCGGCTGCACCAGCTGCAGCTGGATGAGTTGACTGCCCGTCTGGAGCGGCTGCGGGGCATTAAGCAGCGGTATCCGCAGCTAACCCTGTATGCGTTTCAACTGATTATGCGCTGCCCGCAATATTCTCTGTCAGATGAGGAGCCGGATTATTACGCCGACTGGGGACGGGAGATTTTTCGTAAAGGTTTCATCAGCCATCGGCTGGAACTGGGGATGGCGACTGAAGAGGAGATCCGCGAGCTGGCTGATATCGATAACCGTCTACCAACGGAAGTGCTGGAGGATTACCTTGGACGCAGGGCGATCAATATTGAAGCGAACAAGCAAGTGCTGGCCCTGGTGAAAGAAGGAATTATCGAGTTCATGATTGTGCCGCAGGATGATTCAGCGCCTTATGGACATACAGCCAAGGATCAGGAGAAGGTGCGAGCAAGTATTACCGCCCTTGATCTGGAACTTAAAGTGTATATGTATCCTGGTGCGGACGAAGTTGGTTGCGTATTACTCACCAGAATGATGAACAAAGCTTGTGGCAAGATGCCGTTGATATATCCGCGATTATCATCTATTCAGGGAGCGTTTGTTACCCCGCTGTTCGAGGACCGTTTTTTCTATGAGACGCTGAAATATCAGATTTTGGCCGCAGGTGGGCTGATTGTACCCAGTGCGACTGAAGCGGATCTGGTGCTGTTAATTAGCACACCGGGGGAAACGATGGCGGAGGCGGTATCGCAGCAGCATTCTTTTTACAGCTATGATGTATACCGGAATCTGATGGAACTAGTTGAATATGGACATTTTCTACTGAGGAGCAAGGAGAAGCCAGTCGCTGTAGCGGATGTCGGATATGCCAATGGTGGGGATCAGAAGCTGGTCAAGATGCTGCGGCAAAAAGACATGTTGTTTAATCTGGCTGGATACGCGGCCTGGAATACCAGCTCCAACTCGCTTGGAACCGTCATTTCGCAGGCCATGATTTATCTGCTCTATGGTCGTACACCGTCGCATCTTGATTTCCTGGCCCTCCGGTATGCTGAAGATGTCTGCTATTGTTCAGTCGTTCGGGGAGAACTTAGCAATGGCCCGGTGCAGGAGATGGGCTATGGCAAATATATGTTGGATGGGTCTCGCGGACGAGTTGCTGCCCGAGTAGAGGAAAGGCTGCGGCAAGAGCTTGCTGTGCGGATCGATAGTGCAGCGGGGAGCATCCAGATTACGGACTGTTATATGCCGTGGAACCGGATGTTCGAAGTCGGCTTGTCTGTACGATTTGTACCATCCAAGTCTGGTAAGGAAAGCAGAATATAAGAGAGAGGGTGAGAACCCTGACAAAGGTAGTGCTGGAGAAACTGCATTGGGGTCTGATTGTTTCCTGCCAGGCGTTGGCTGACGAACCGCTGCATGGCGCGGCGATAATGGCCCGGATGGCTGCGGCTGCGGAGGAAGGTGGGGCCGCTGGCATCCGGGCGAACGGGGCAGCTGATGTGCGTGCGATCAAGCATGCGGTTTCGCTGCCGGTTATTGGCATCGTGAAGCGCAATTACCCGGACTCTGCTGTATATATAACGCCAACCCTCAGAGAAATTGACGAGCTGCTGGAGGCCGGCGCAGATATCATTGCATTTGATGCGACCCGCCAGAACAGACCGGAAAATCATACATTGGAGCAAATCACCACTTATCTGAACGCAAGTGGGGCAACTTCCATGGCCGACATCTCCATTCTGGAGGAAGCTTTATACGCTGAATCGCTTGGAGTGAGCTGTGTTTCCACCACCCTATCAGGTTATACACCGTATTCCCGGCAGCAGGAAGGGCCCAATTTGGAGCTGCTGGAGATGTCTGCCCAGCAGTTGAAGATTCCGGTCATTGCCGAAGGACGGATCAGTCAGCCCTCTCAGGTGGAAGAGGCGTTTAATCTGGGGGCATACGCTGTTGTGGTAGGCTCTGCGATTACCCGGCCACAGCTGATCACCCGGCGGTTTGCAGCAGTGACCAGAAAAGTGAGGATGAAGAGTAATGGAAATGAACGACCGAATTAATACGTATTATCCTTCCATGACCAGATCAGAGCAGAAAGTGGCCCGTTGCGTACTGGAAAACCCGGACAATATCATCTATTTTTCTGTGACCGAGCTGGCTGATTTTGCTGGTACAGGAGAGACCACGGTGATGCGATTCTGCCGCAAAATCGGGTTCAAAGGCTACCAGGATTTCAAGCTAATGCTGGCCCAAGGGCTGCCGAAAAGGCAATACCAGTCAGACGGCGAGCAGGGAGAGGACGATTACGCTGACCATCTCTATGCCTCGATGGTTGGTGTGCTGCAATCCAGCTTGGGTATGCTGGATCGGGAGCAGTTGGAGCAGGCGGTGAAGTGCCTGGATGGCGCACGTCATGTGCAATTTTTCGGTGTAGGCTCGTCAGGCATTACCGCTATGGATGCCAAGAATCGCTTTCTGCGCATCGGGCGGCGTGCGGAAGCGAATTCCGACAGTCATATCCAGTCCATGATGGCGGTAACGATGGGAGAAGGTGATGTGGCTTTTGGTATCAGCGTGTCCGGCAGTACGCTGGATACCAACGATATGCTGATGAAGGCCAAACAAAACGGGGCTAAGGTGATTGCCATGACCAACTATGCCAAATCTCCGATTGCTTCCATTGCGGATATCCTGCTCTTGACCGCCGGGAAGGAGTCTCCCCTTGAAGGCGGCTCTGTAGGCGCTAAAATTTCTCAGCTGTTCATTATTGACCTGCTCTGCCAGGGACTGGAGCGCCAGCATGGCGAAGAGACCAAAAAGATGAAGGAATTAACGGCGAGGGCGGTTATCGACCGTATTTATTGAATTGTTGATGTGAATAGGGGGAAAGCAGATGGCGCAGGTCATTGGCGTGGATGTAGGAGGCACAGGCATCAAAGGGCTTGTGGTCAATGAAGCCGGAGTCGTTCTGGCGGAGACTACGTATGCAACAGAGGCCCGGCTGGGGCGGAACGCTATACTTGGTCAGCTCTGTGGGTTAGTAGGTGAACTGCTGTCTAGCTATGGAGAAGTAGAGGCACTGGGTATTGCCTCGGCAGGAAGGGTGAATGTGGAAACGGGTGCAGTGATTCACGCAACGAACAATTTACCTGGCTGGCAGGGAATGCCACTGACACAGTGGGCAACAGCGGAATTTGGCCTGCCTTCGACTGCAGATAACGACGCCAATGCTGCACTGCTCGGCGAGGCGTGGCTTGGTACCGGCCGCGGTAAGCAGAACCTGGTGATGCTGACACTCGGAACCGGGGTTGGTGGGGCCAATATGGCATGTGGCAGGATGTTACGGGGAGTAGACTGGCGAGGCGGGGACTGGGGGCACAGTGTGCTAGTGCCTGACGGTCGGCCTTGCAATTGTGGTAAACGCGGCTGCATGGAGCAATACATTTCCGGTAGTGCACTGATGCGGCTGGCGCGGGAACAGGAGGGCAACACGTATACTCACGGCCGAGAGATTATGACGGCTGCAGACCAGGGAGAAGCAGCGGCACTGTACATTTTGGAGCGTTACATAGCTGATTTGGCTTTGGTTGTTGAGAATATCGCTGCCTCGGTAGATCCCGAATTGATTATTCTTGGCGGCGGAGTGACCCAAGATCAGGCTATATGGTGGCCGATGCTTACCGCTAAGCTATCCAATGTCGGGTTAGCAGACCGGGTTTCGGTAGCTGAACTCGGTAACTGGGCAGGCTGTTTCGGGGCGGCGCAGCTGGCATTGGAACGCCTGCGCGAGGAGGGTGTTGGCTGGTCTGGCGGCAGTGAAGGGGAGGAGACAAAGCATGAGAGTTGAACAGGAGAAACGCAGTGACATCATCATTATTGGTGGAGGTCTTGGTGGGACGGCGGCTGCGCTGGCTGCAGCGAAGGCAGGGCAGAGGGTGCTTTTGACGGAAGAGACGGACTGGCTTGGCGGTCAATTAACCTCACAGGCAGTGCCGCCGGATGAGCACCGCTGGATTGAACAATCTGGCAGCACAGCATCGTACCGCGAGTTCCGCAGCAGGGTCAGAGATTACTATAAACGGAACTACCCGCTTACGGATGCTGCCAAGAGCAATCCTGTTCTCAATCCCGGTAATGGCTGGGTGAGCCGCTTGGCGCATGAGCCGAAGGTCGCGCTTGCCGTTTTGCATGAAATGCTGGCCCCTTACGTGAATACTGGCCGGATCGAAGTCCTCTATCATACCGTGCCAGTTCATGTGGATACAGCAGGTGAGCGGGTGACCGGTGTGACTGTGCGTGAAGGGCGAAGCGGGAGATTGATTAAGCTCCAGGGTGCCTATTATCTGGATGCCACAGAATGCGGCGATCTGCTCCCTCTTGCCGGAGTAGAGCATGTAAGTGGGGCAGAATCTCGGCGGGATACGGGTGAGCCGCATGCCCTGGAAGATGCGGACCCGCTAGACATGCAGTCGATTACCCATGTGGCGGCGGTGGATTATGTACCGGGTGGAGACTTCACGATCCCCCGCCCCCAGAATTATGATTACTGGCGTCAGTATGTTCCTTCGTTCTCACTGTATCCAATCCTGAGCTGGTACGCTTCGGATGCCAATGATACCTCCAAGCTGAAGGAGTTCACGATGTTCCCGAATGATCAGGGCATTGTCTCCTTGTGGGATTATCGGCGGATCGTTGACCCGGATATCTGGACAGAGCCACTGAATGATGGTGAAGTCACGTTGCTTAACTGGGCACTGAACGATTATTACGCCGGGCCGATCATTGGCGTATCGCCGGAGGAACGTGAGCAGCATCTGGAAGGGGCGAGGCAGCTCACCCTTTCCTTAGTATACTGGCTTCAGACCGAGGCTCCCCGTCTGGACGGCGGACAGGGTTATCCGGGCGTAAGGCTGCGTGGAGATGTGCTCGGTACGGAGGACGGTCTTGCGAAAGCCCCGTATATTCGGGAATCACGGCGAATCCGAGGATTATATACCATTACCGAGCATGATGTGAGCAAGGAGTTGCGCGGAGTAGAGGGGGCCAAACGTTACCAGGACAGTGTGGGGGTAGGAAGTTATCATCTCGATCTCCATCCGACAACCGTGAGCCAGCGGACCTTTTATATCCCAAACCATCCCTATGAGATCCCGCTGGGTGCACTCATCCCGGTGCGAGTTAAGAACTTGCTCCCAGCTTGCAAAAATATCTCCATGACCCAGATTGCGAACGGTTGTTACCGTCTGCATCCCACCGAATGGAATATTGGCGAGGCTGCCGGAACCCTTGCCGCTTATGCGATTGCACAGCAAGTTGAACCTTCTGAGGTGAGGGCTTCGACGGAGCATCTTCACGCTTATCAGGAGCAGCTAATTCGGCAGGGTGTTCAGCTTCATTGGACAGATGCGGAGCTGGAAGGGGAGTGTTAGACCTACTTTTAGTAGAAGAATGGAAGGAACTCCTTATACTATTTAATCATTATATTTGAACTCATGACCCTAACTCCGATACAATGTTCTCATAGAGTCTGAGAGAATGGATTCAATATAGCTCAGAAATGGAGAATTACAATATGACTGATTTTATTAACGCTGAAGATATTAATGACATGATTCTGGCTGCGGCTGCTTCAGAGCTGGAGCAGATGGTGGATAAGATATGCGACCTGTTGGGTACGCCCTTGGAACAAACGACTGAACTGGAGCGGCAGGTCATGGCTGCATTTGGTTTTGGGGCGGTATACGGCATTACTCATCGGGATCAACTTAAGGAACCACAGGCTCATGCACTGAGCATCCGGATGCTAATCAAGCCGTTTAACTACAGTGAGCAGCAGGCTGTGGATTTCGCCGATGATCTGATCCGGGTGGCTTCAGACCGTGAGGCTCATCCGGTAATGAACACGATTATTCATCGTGGAATTGATGGACACCGTCAATTTAACCAGGAGGACGACGAAGGGCTGGCCCGCAACATTCAAGAGATTTTGGCAGCGGTACAACCGGAGAGAAACTGAAGAAGCAGAGCGTACACCTTTTAAAGTAATGGTACTGTCATTATATATGTCTACTGAATTGTTTAACTTGAGTGGGGAGATGATGGCAATGGATTGGATGAAATTAAGTAAAGAGCTCTCATACGCCTTGCGTCACGCCCCTTGGGAGTATGAGCTGGAGCTGGACGAAGAGGGCTGGGTAGGGATTCCGCAATTGCTGGTGGCTTTACATGAGAGTCCACAGTGGAAGGACTTCACGGAAGCGGATCTGGAGCAGATGATTCAAGCTTCTGAGAAAAAGAGACATGAGATTCGTTCTGGCCGCATCCGGGCTTTATATGGTCATTCGACTCCGCAAAAGATATCCAAAGTACCTGCCAATCCACCGGAAATACTCTATCATGGCACGCCACTGCGGTCGGTTGCTTCCATTATGGAGCAAGGTTTGCAGCCGCGGCAAAGGCAGTATGTTCATCTGTCCGCAGATATGGATACCGCCAATCAGGTGGGACGAAGACGTGATGACCAGCCAGTAATACTGAAAATTAATGCAGCTCAAGCGGCCAAAGAAGGTATTCTCTTCTATCATGGGAATGAAAATATATGGCTGGCTGATCACATTCCGGCACGTTACATCGAGCAATAAGCACGATCTTGAAGTCCAAGCCGGCTGATCCCGGCTGGCGAATAGTAGACTATTTCTAAGGAACTCAGGACGTCTTATTTCGCCTTCAGATGCTCTTTCTAATAAGTAAAGGAACCTCAGACACGTTATTTCCTGAAATCCCTGTCAAAATCGCTGTAAAACGCTGTTTATTCTGATATAGCGTGTCTCAGGTTTCTTAGATTTCCGCGGTCACTTCAAATCCCTGAATAAGACGCCTCCGATTCGTTAGTGCGCGCTTGCTTGTACATTCAAGATACCATGCGCTGACACGTTCAGGTTGGCTTCTGCTTTCCGTGGGTTTGAAGACACGCACTAGTATAAGTAATCTGTTCAGCTTCCATATCGTGTTATAGTCTTAGCTACACCAAAAGGGACACATCCAACATTCGCTGGTGTGTCCCTTTTTAATTTTTCCATTATTCTCTTCTTCATTGTTTATAAAGCAGAGAGAATTCAGATATCTGGAAAGCTCTAGTAACCAAAAACTTACTTGCCTAAAATCGCCTTAACACCCTCGCTCAATGGTTGAGCCGGACGGCCAAGCAATTTCTCCAATGTATCACTTTCTACAGCCAGTGCGCCTTCACGGATGGCACTTTGCATTTCTACAAGCATCGATACCACAAAGTCAGGCAGACCTGCACCTTTCATAATGTCAGCGTATGCGGCATCGTCCACATTTTGCACGTTAATGTCCTGTCCAAGCACTTGCCCAACAATAGCGGCGAGTTCAGCTTGGGTATGCAGTTTGCCAGACAACTCATATACGGAATTTTCATGTCCCTCACCTGTAAGTACTGCAGCAGCAGCATGTGCATAATCACTGCGAGTAGCCCAGCCTACTTGGCTGGAGTTCGTTGCATGCACCCACGGTGCGCCTTGGGTAACTGCTTGAACGCTTCCTGCTTCATTCTCCAGGTACCAGTTGTTACGCAGGAAGGAATAAGGGATGCCTGATTCACGGATAGCCTGTTCCGTGGCGCGATGTACTTCAGCCAAGGAAAGGGTGTTTTTCTCTGCATTCACAACGCTGGTATAAGCGATGAATCCAACGCCTGCTTTCTTGGCAGCATTCACGGCAGCAAGATGTTGGCGAATACGCGTCTCGTTGTCACCGTCGGTGGAGATCAGCAGCAGCCGATCTACCCCTGCAAATGCTTTTTCCAGCGTTTCGGGTTGATCGAAATCACCGTGACGAACGTCAACGCCTTGAGCACGAAGGGTGTCAGCTTTCTCCGGGGTGCGTACACTTACAGCTAGATCTCCAGCAGATACCGTTTTTAACAGAGCCTCTACGACCAGTGAACCCAAGTGACCTGTTGCGCCAGTAACCAAAATTTTCATTGTTTTTTCCTCCTAGGGGATATGTTTTGTTTTGATATTCGGTGATACACCAATTGAAAACATAAGGATGTAATCGTATGTGTTATAACAGGTGTGATTACAACGAAAGGTTTAAAAAAAGCTCGCAATGAGCTTTTTTATTCAGAGACTTTAACCTGATCCATCATCTGCTGTATCGTTACACGATTCAAGCGCTGCTCCATCGCTGTCTGAGCCTCAATCAGCTCAGCACGCAAGGTTTGTTCGATCATGCTGCCAACAGGACAATTCGGATTCGGATGTTTGTGAAAGTTAAACAACGCACCGTCCTCCACGACCTCAAGAGCACGGTATACGTCCAGAAGTGTGATGTCTGCCGGGTCCTTTAGTAAGGAGGCACCGCCCACGCCGGGTCTGACCTCAATCAAGCGTGCTTGTTTGAGTTTGGACATAATCCGACGGATAATGACGGGATTGGTATTCACACTTTGCGCGATAAAATCTCCCGTGCACTCGTTGGGTACAACAGCGATGAGTGACAGCGTATGAACCGCAATGGAAAAGCGACTGCTGATTTGTTTCATTTGTGATCACCACCGTTGTAACTATAATAGTTACAAATAAACTCGATGTCAATTATAAATTTAGAAGCAGCTAGGTGTATTGAGTTTACATTTGAATAGGTCTCAACCTTTAACAGCCCCTGAAGTCAGACCACCCACAATATATTTTTGCCCAATCAGGAACACAATCAACACAGGCAGGGAGGTAAGCACGATATCCGCACTGACCAGATTCCACTGAGCACTGAATTGTCCGAAGAAGTTATATACAGCGAGGGTCATTGGCCACATCTCGACGGTATTGAGCATGTAGAGTGGTTGGTAAACTCATTCCAGACGCTCAGGAAATTAAGAACAAAAACCGTAACCAGTACCGAGGTTAACAAAGGCACAATAATTCTGAGAAACAGCTTGAACCCGTTGCATCCGTCCATAATAGCCGCTTCATCCAGTTCTTTCGGAATATTGGATACAAACGCGTACGTTATAAATAGTGAGATCGGAATGCCCATGGCTGTATAGAGCAGGATCATGCCCACATGCGAATTAATCATGCCCAGCGACTTCATGACCTCCATTAATGGAATGTAGTTTAAGGGCAGTGTAATGCCCAGAATGAGAAAGAAGTACAGGAACTTGCTTAGCTTCGAATAATTACGCGACAGGGTGAAGGCCGAGAACGCCACAACAAACACCAGTAGCAGGGAAGAAGCAGTTGAATGCAGCAGACTGTTGAAAAAGGAACCACCCAAGTGTCCCTGCTCATAGACGATTCTATAATTTTCAAAAATAAACTTTTCGGGAAGCGTCAGTTTCAGCACTTTGGCTTCGGCATCGGATTTGAATGAATTCAGTACAATGACGACAAAAGGAATCAGTACCACCAGGCTAAGCAGCCAGGCGAGTATATTCAACCCGATGGAAACCAGCCGTTTCTTCATTCGCATCTAGTATTCCACCTTTCGGTTCATCAAGCGGATGATGAAGAAGGAGATGATCGCCATAATGACAAACAGAATCGTGGATAATGCACTGCCGAGTCCCCAATAGCCTTTGGCAAAAGAGGAATACACCGCCGTGTTAATCACATCTGTCGCGTTGCCTGGCCCACCATTGGTTAGTACATATACCGCATCAAATACCCTCAGCCCGTACGTAATATTGAGCACCGTGGCGATCGTGATTGTAGGCATCAGCATCGGAATCGTGATCCGAAACAGCTTCTGCCAGAAGCCGGCACCGTCAATTGATGCCGCTTCGTAATAATCGCGAGGAATGGCGAGCAGTCCGGCGATAAATAGCACCATGATATACCCCATGCCTTTCCACGTATCCACCGCCATGATGGATGGCATGGCCCAGGTCAGGGAACCCAGCCAGTTTTGGGCCAGAGCGTCCAGCCCCAATGAACGCAGGGTTACGTTAACGAAGCCGTTGTTGGGATCGAGCAGGCTTTTGAAAACCAGGCCGACAATCAGGAACGACAGGACTTGGGGTGAAAATATGATCATCCGGTGCAGATTGGCGGCCTTTACACCGCTGACCAGCAGCAGAGCCAGGAACAAGCCCAGTACGGTCTTGGCGATGGATGTAATCAGGGTGAACAGAACAGTATTCTTGATAAAAAGTAAATACGTTGGATCACCCGCCAGAATGGTGCGGAAATGCTCAAGTCCAACAAAGTTCTTCTCTGAGCTGTAGCTGTTCCAGTCGGTGAAGGAATAATAAATGCCTAGCAGGGCGGGAGCGACGATGAACAGCACATACAGCACAATCGCTCCGGAGGAGAAATACCAGGGATAGATTTTGTTCGCATTCATAAGTTGTACCAACCGTCCTTCCTGCCAGAATGGCATGAGCGAGGGTTGCCTCGCTGCATGTCAATGGTGGTCAGCTTCATAAGTTTGCCGAGATATGCGTTGTTATTGCCAGGCTTCATCTTTTAGTACCTTGGCTTGTTCGGCTCGGCGTTTGTCAATATTTTGAAGAATCTGATCAGGGGTCATCGCTCCGGCGAACATGCCGGAAAGATCCTTGCCAATATCCATCCATTGCGGATCAATGTACTTCACAGCTGCCTGCATGACCGTACCTTTCTCATGAGTTTTCTCATAATCGATGTAATCCTGCGTCAGCTTCGGTTCAATTTCCGGCCAGCAGATGGTCAGGTTGCCTTCTCCGCCATCGAATACACGCTGCAGATGATCATGCTCCGTAATCCACCGGAAAAACTTTAACACCTCTTCCGGGTGTTTACTGTTTTTGTTGCCAAACATTGCAGCCGAACCACCCGGGTTCACACCAATGGTCTGATTATCACCCCATGGCATTACGAAAAATCCCATATTGTCTTTCATGTCTGGATAAGCTTCGGACACTTCCTTTTCGGTACCCGGAACCCGGAGCAGCATCGCTGCCTTCTCCTGACCAAAGGCTTCAATTCCAGCCTCCACTGTATTGGACAGAAAATCCTTGCCGAAGTAACCAAGATCCGCAAACTCCTTCAGCTGTTCAATGACCGTTTTGAGCTGCGTCAAATCCGCGACGTTCATCTCATTGTTGTTTAGCTTCTCGTACGTTCCCGGCGTGGCCTGCTCATAGTTCGGTCCGGTTTCGAATAATGGCAGCACCTGATACCATCCGCTGGCAGGCGCCTGATAGAATGGAATGATGTCCTTGTCCTTGATTTTCTGGCTGATCGCTTTAAACTCGGCGTAGGACGTTGGCGGCTCAATGCCAAGCTCTTCGAAGATGCGTTTGTTATAGTACACATACCATATTTTCGATGGTGCAAAAGAAACCCCGTACACCTTGTCGTTATGGCTAACCGTTGGCAAAATCTCCTCGGACATGCGTCCTGTAAATTCCTCATTGGTCAGATCGATGGCATTTTCCTCCGGTCTAACATTGGCGGGCATGCTAAGCGGGTCTACATCCACATTAAAAATATCGGGTGCTTCACCAGAAGCAAGCTTGACCTTAATCAGGTCGCGCCACTGGGCGTCAGGGACCACCTGAAAGTCAATTTTCACACCCGTTTCCTGTTCATACTCCTTCGCCATCGTCTGCATGATTCCCGTACGTGGAATGCCGCTCTGGCTTGTTCCGAAGGTTAGCGTAACCTTGCCTGTGCCTTCATAATTTTCACTGGTGCTGCACCCGGCAAAAAGCAGGCTGGACAGCAACAGTACACCTACAAGGGATAATAGAAATCGTTTTCTCATCAATGAACCTCCCAAGGAATAAAGAATATTGGCTCTTGCAGAAACGCTTTATGTAAGCGTATTCTTATGTGGATAACTTTACGCGGAAGGAAGAATGCGCTCAATAGACAAAAGCGTCCTGTTGGGTGGACATTTTCGAGTAAGTTGCAAGATATCAACCCATAACGAGGTGTGAAATGGTTAAGTACCGATTCAGGACGCTTCAGCAAAGCTTGTTTGCCTACTACTCTGCGGTATTCATTGTTTTTTCACTGATTGTAGCAAGCATCTTGTATGTTTTTCTTGCCAATGACATTCGTAATCGCAGTGCCGAACAGCAGAAACAGCTGGGAAACTCGATGGTGGGCAATCTGGATCAGGAAATCGTCAAAATGAACAATTTCTCCATGAACATCGTATATTCCAACCTGGTCAAGGAGCATTTCAGTCACTATTTATCTCCAGCGGAAGACAATGAACAGATGATGACCAGTGACCCGGCATTTTACAAGGATACAACGACACTGATTGATGTCATTCTGGCGATTATTAGCAGTTCTAACACAGCCAAACAAGCCAATATCTATGATGTGAACGGTAACATGCTGGGTGCGGGCGCGTTCAATGGACAGCTGTCGGTAGATTTGACCCAAAGACCGTGGTACGAGGAAACGTGGACGCGCAATGGCTGGCGTGTCATAAGTGTACTGGATGGTGGTGCTTTACCGATGCCAACAGGGCAGGGGGAATCAGGTAAACGATATCTCTCCCTTACCCGGGTGTATAAGGATGGGAATTATGTCTCGCAAGGAGTCGTCGAAATTTTGCAGGATGCCGGAACCCTGTTCCAGCATTTGAACGATGTGCAAGCCGGGAACGAAGAACTGAGCGTGTATGTATTGAATGAACGAAATGAGCTTTTATATCCTTTGTTGTCCCATGAGCAGCGGTTAAAGGCAATAGATTCCGACGTTGTAAACTTGATTCGGAACAATCTCTATCCCTCAGGAACGATGCAGGAAGTGGTGGCTCCCAAGGGGAATTCGAAGCAAATGATGACCTACACCACCTCCCAAGAAACGGGATGGACAGTTATCGTCATGCAGTCCAAACAATCCCTTTTCGCAAATCTGAATCGCATGGCTCTTCTGTTCATAGGGGCTACTTTAGTGACCTTGATGCTTATTCTGCTTCTCTCATATCTGATATCCAAACGCGTTACTTTGCCGCTCCATCGTTTGCAGCGTATTATTCAGAAAACAGGCGTCCATGATCTGACTACAGGCCAGGACTCTGGTCAGTTGTTCAAGCTGGAATATCCGGGTTCCATCCGTGAGATGGATGAGCTGAATGATACGTTTATCCAATTGAATCAACAGCTTGTGCAGTCCTTCCAGGACATGCTGGCGATCAAATCCCAGGAAACGGATGCCAGGTTGCTGGCGTTGCAGTCTCAGATGAATCCTCACTTTCTGTATAACAACATTACGAACATCAGCATTATGGCAGAGGAGGGCATGAATGAACAGATCGTTGTGTTCTGCGGTCACATCGCATCCATGCTGCGTTACATCTCGGCTCCGAACAAAAACGGTGTTCCGTTGGAAAAAGAAATCGACTATTGCGAACGGTATTTGGAGTGTATGAAAATTCGGTTCGAGGATGATCTGCTTTACGAATTCCATGTTCCTGACTCGATGAAAAGCCTTCAGGTTCCCATGCTGCTGATTCAGCCTTTGCTGGAAAATGCCATGAAATATGGACTGCGTGATAATCCGCCCTGGAAGCTGCATATCATTGGAGAGCTGGACAGCATGCAGGAAACATGGCGCATGACTGTCGAAGATAACGGCCCGGGCATGGAACCCGAGGCACTTACGCTCATCCAGCAGTACATACAACAATCACAGGAATGGGAGCGTATGCCTGAACTTGAGATTAACGGTATGGGCTTGAAAAACATCTGGATCAGGCTCAAATTATGGTATGGTTCTGCGGCTCTTATGCATATTACAAATCATTCTTCTGGCGGGGTCAGCATCACGATTGGCGGTTCCATTCGAAAGGGGCACAGTGAGTCTCATGGTCATGACATATAGAACCATTATTGTGGAGGATGAGGCGTTAATTCGTCGCAATGTATCCCGGAAATTCAGTGAGCTGAGCACACGGTTTGAGGTTATAGGTGAAGCAAGGAATGGACAGGAAGCATTGGAACTGATTGAACATACCGTGCCTGATCTGGTTGTTACCGATATTCAGATGCCCGTCATGAATGGGCTGGAACTGGCGAAGCATCTGTATTTTGCCTATCCGCATGTCAAGATCGTGATTCTGAGCGGTCACCATGAGTTTGAATATGCGCGTCAGGCGATCAGTTACAAGGTGGAGGATTATCTGCTTAAACCCCTAACGGAAGGACAGCTTCGGACGCTGCTGGATGCGATGGAATTAAAGCTCGGCAGTGCAGGAGACTCACTGGCACATGTTAGTGCAATGCTGGATGAACAGGTGAAGCCGGAGGATATTGCAGAGGCAGTGAAGCTGTATTTGAAACAGAATTATATGCATGAAATTACGTTGCAAGACATGGCAGGACAGATGCATTTTAGCGTGGATTACCTGGGGAAGTGTTTCAAAAAGGTGACGGGTGAAACCCCGCTCAAATATATGACTGGGCTTCGAATCAACGAAGCAAAGCGCATGCTAGTGACCTTTAAAGAAATGGATATCAAGGCTGTAGGCAAAGCGGTGGGGTATAGCGACTCCCATTATTTTAGCCGTATTTTCAAAAACAAAACAGGACTGTATCCCAGCGAGTATCGCCAACAGCTGCAATAACGAAAAAAAGCCCTGTCCATGGTTCTTGAAGAACCACGATGACTGGAGCTGATTATTGTGACAAAGCATCTTCCGTGATTTGGCGGATATCGAATGGGGAGCGGTTGCCTTCCTCTATGATGTCGGGGAGAATATGTTCGAGGAAATAGTGTACACAGTGGAGATCAATATTTTTGATTTTGATCAGGGCATATCGATACATGACGATAAATTCCTTTTCGGTATTGCCACGCTGCAGTTCAGCAAACGCTTCGTACACCTGATCCATTTTGTCGGCTACTTCCAGAATGAGTCCTTCAACCGAGTTGTCTTTGCCTTCACGCAGCTGTCTGCGGAATATGGGTTGGAATTCCTCAGGAATATTTTCGTTAATAAAATGCGCAACCATGCCTTCTTCCACCTGCTGCAGCATGGAACGAAGCTCCAGTGAATAATGTTTGACTGGTGTTTTGATATCACCGATGAAGATTTCGCCATAATCATGACTGCTGGTGATTTCGTAAAGTTTCTTCCAATCAATAGCGACCCCATGCTGTTCCTCAATATCGGCAAGTGTTTTGGCATACTGCACGACTTTCCAGGAGTGAGCGGATACGCTGTGTTCCTCGAATTTGAATTTTCCCGGGGTACGAATAATGCGTTCAAGATCGTTGAGTGATCTAAAGTACGTATGAATTCCCATGTGTGCGATCATCCTTTTTAGTTTAAGTATGCGCTGATTATAACAAAGTTATGTCAAATCCGGATTAACCCTGATGAAGTCTAAGGTAAAGTAGAAGACGAATCGCCAAACAGCAAAAAACCATCCTGTCCTCCTAATTGTAGAATCAGAGAGCGGATGGTCTTTTGCGTTTATTCACTTCCGTTTATTTAAGATCTTGCGGGTGTGACAAGGATGGGAATTGGGCTAGCTTTTCTTCTTCACGGGCGAAACAAACCAGTATGCCATACCTACAAACAGCGCACCGCCGATAATATTGCCGAGCGTGACCGGAATCATGTTATGGATCCAGCCTGCCAGAGTAATTGTATCCGGGTGGTTTGGCAACAACCAGGACAAGGATAGCAAGGTCATATTGGCGACGCTGTGCTCATATCCACTCGCGATAAAGGCGTACAGACACCACCAGATGAGGACGAGTTTGGCAATATCTTCTTTTGAACGGGCCGCCATCCAGATCGCCAGACAGACCAACCAGTTACAAAGAATGCCTCGAAAGAACAGTTCGCTAACGGGAGCGGCCATCTTTTTGGCAGAGACGACAAACAGCAGATGTTCCGGTGTAGCCGTTTTGAAGAGGCCGCTGCCCAAAATGAGTAGGCTGAGCAGAATGGCACCGATCAGATTGCCGAGGAAGACGAGCCCCCAGTTTTTGAGGGTATCCCGAACAGTAGTCCGACCTGCCAAGGTGCTCATTGTGAAGAACATGTTGTTACCTGTAAACAGCTCCGATCCGGCAAAGATGACGAGGGTGAGGGCAAGTCCAAAAGACATGCCCATCAGCATCATTTGCAGTGGGGACTGAGCAGCAAGCAGTGGGGCACCGATACTGAATATCAGAATGATGCCAAGGCCTACATATGCGCCAGCCATCAAAGCTGCAACCATGTAACGTGGCAGGCTTGCGTTCATTTGATCTCGTTTTTTAACCGCAGCTTCAATAATTCCTTCAACATTTGACGTATACATGACGATTTCCCCCATTATGGTGCATCTTTAGCTGACAGTGAAAATCTTACAAACTATAAAGCGATCCAGATCTGCCCGTTCTCGATCTTCACGGGATACATCTGCACTTGTCCCTGATCGGGGGCCTGAACAAGACCTGTGTTTAAGTCGATTTTCCAATCATACAGCGGATCGTACAGATAATACCCGGAGACAATCCCTTCCGCCAGCGGTCCGCCCTTGGGATGAGGATTTTTGTTTTCTGCAGCGAAGATGCTATCATCCGAGGTGCGAAATACGGCCAGTTGATGGCCTTCAATATCAACCACTCTGCCAATCTGCGGCAGGAATTCTTCGATCTCTCCGGCAGGATAGTAGATGGCAGATTGCTGTGTTGTCATATGAACATCTCCTTCATTTTCAGATTACGTTAGAGGCTCAATATCTATTATAATGGCCGAGACAGGGTACTATGGTCGAGCAGAAACTTCTATGCCATGGAATAATTTGTTCTGGCCTTCCTCATTACGCAGTGCTTTTTTCCAAGGATCTTCCACTTGCTCAAGAGCGAATTCGATTCGTTCCATAAGCGCCTTACGCTCTTTTACGTCATCGACAACAACGGCTCGAATCTGCTCCAGACCTATGCGTTCCACCCATTCGGAAGTCCGCTCCAGGTAGTTGGCTGTCTCCCGATAGTGCTGCATAATCGCTCCACAAAGCTCAACTAATTCTTCATCGGTCTTCACCTTGCACAGGGAGTCAGCCAGTCTAGCCTTGATGCCACCGTTGCCTCCAATAAATATTTCCCAGCCGCCGTCGTTGCCCACGATACCAATATCTTTCGTACACGACTCCGCACAGTTACGAGGGCAACCGTTTACGGCATATTTAAACTTGGCAGGCAAATCCAGACGTTCAAACTTGCGCTCTAGCAGAGCGCCCATCGCCATGGAATCCTGCGTGCCAAAGCGGCAAAATTGTGAGCCGACACATGTTTTGACTGTACGCAGCGATTTGGCGTATGCATAGCCAGAAGGCATATCCAATTCAGCCCAGACTTTGGGCAGATCTTCTTTTTTGACTCCAATCAGATCTAGCCGCTGACCTCCAGTTACTTTGACAGCTTTTACATCGTATTTGACCGAAATGTCGGCAATGCGTTTCAGGTCTTCCGGAGTTGTGACTCCGCCATACATGCGCGGTACAACCGTATACGTGCCGTCTTTTTGAATATTGGCGTTCATGCGTTCGTTGACAAAACGGGATTCCTTTTCATCCACATGGGCATCTGGTGCAATCATGCCAAGGTAATAGTTAATGGCCGGGCGGCATTTGGAACACCCTTCGGGTTGACTCCATCCCAGAACATGCATGACCTCTTTGGTCGTTTGCAGTCCTTTCTGTCTGATCTCGGCTACGATTTCATCCCGGCTGAGGGAGGTACAGCCACAGATTCCCTGTTTGGCACCCGCTGTAAAGTTGTCTCCAAGCACATATTGCAAAATCTGTTCAACAACCGGCTTGCAGCCACCGCAGGAGCGCGTTGCCCCCGTACAGGCTTTGATTTCGTCTACATTGGTCAATCCCTCACTTGTAATGGCACTGATAATGGATCCTTTGGTTACCCCGTTACATCCACAGACAATTTCGTCTTCTGCTATGGTTTCCACGGATGCAGCTTTTTTGTTCCCACCGCAGCCTGTACCCATCAGTGAAGCATATAGTTCATCGGTCATCTCAGCTTGTTGTTTGATCAATTTCTGTAATTCGGCAGAATCCGTGATATCACCAAAGAGTACAGCGCCAACCATGATATTATCCCGAAGCAGAATTTTTTTGTATGTGCGTTTCCAGTCGTCCTTATGTGCAATGACCGTATGTTCGGGACTGTCAATAAATTCACCGGTCGAAAAGACATCTACGCCCGAAATTTTCAATTTCGTGGATACCACAGAACCTTCATAAGGAGCTGTCTCAACACCGCATATATGTTTGGCCAGAATCATGCCCTGTTCAAATAGTGGGGCAACAAGGCCATAGCATACACCACGATGTTCGGTACATTCTCCGACGGAATATACATTATCCAGTGACGTCTGCATATAGTCATCCACTACAATGCCCCGGTTAACTTCTATGCCACTATCCCGGGCTACACCCGTATTGGGTTTGATGCCTACGGCCATGACAACAAAATCAGTGTTCAGCACGGAATCGTCCGTAAAACGGATACCTTCTACCCGTTCGCCACCGAGAAGCTCTGCAGTTTGTGCGCCCATCTTGAGCCGGATGCCCTGTCGCTCAAGTTCGGCTTTTAACATCATGGACGCCTGTGGGTCAAGCTGGCGTTCCATCAGATCCTCCATCAGATGCACGACAGTGACTTCCATGCCGAGTTGTACCAAGCCTTTGGCAGCTTCGAGGCCGAGAAGACCACCTCCAATGACAGCGGCTTTTTTATATTGTTTCGCGGCTTCCAGCATGACGTTACAGTCCGCGATATCCCTGAAGCCGACGACTCCTTGTTTGTCATGACCCGGTACGGGAAGAATGAAGGAGCTGGAGCCGGTTGCAATGATGGCTTTGTCATAAGGGAAGCGTGCGCCTTCCGCAGTTACGACTTCACGGGTCTTGGAATCAATCCGTGTTACGGTTGTACCCGTATGGAGGGTGATACCATAATCTTCATACCAATGCAGATCATTGAGCACAATATCATCAACTGTTTTGCTGCCTTCCAATACATAGGACAGCATAATCCGGTTGTAATTGGGATAGGGCTCTGTGCCAAAGACGGTAATGTCGAACCGGGAACTCAATTTTAAAATTTGTTCAACTGTACTGATACCTGCCATACCGTTTCCGATTATAACCAGTTTTTCCTTATTTCCGTTCATGTGTATATGCCTCCTTGAATGGACACTTTACATTACCATCATTTTTAGTGGTTTATATTTGAATCATAACGTTCAATGCAGACATAAAATGTGATTATTTTCACTAACGACTATAGTTGAATCACAAATTTAAAAGTGTGATCTCTATCACGGATTCTTTTTTATTTTTTTTGGATACAGGGTAAAACTTAAATGAAATGAGAAATGCGAACCATTGTTCTTATATTGTTTTCGTTGTAATATCTGGAGTGGACGGTTTATGTTCCCTATTTCTTCGAAAGGAAGTTTTTGCATCATGATGGGAAGATCCCACCTCATTATTGGGACCACTGTATCCCTCTCTGTTCTGCAATTGGCAGGTATGCCCGTGACTGCACCGGCGGTTACTGTGGCTCTGATCGGTTCGCTGCTGCCAGACATCGATGAACCAAATTCGCTATTGGTATCCAAGGCATTGCCGAACAGCCTGATTCGACTGCTGCAGACCATCCTGCTGCCTGTCGCTGTATTTGTGTACTTCTATGTTCAGGCGAAACCATGGAATCTGCTGCTTGCCATTCTGATTGCGATGGTATCTTTCCTGCCGTCCCGTTCGCTGCGCAAAGTGTTGATGTTTGCGATTGGATTAGGACTCGTATTTTATGGCCATGCATTTGCACCATGGAATCTGATCGCGGGCAGTCTGTTAATGCTGTGCACGACGCTAACTCACCGGGGATTGACGCATACCCTCTATGGAACCGCCGTATGGGCAGGATTGCTCTACAGTACGACTCATTTGCAAGGGCCTGAGATCTGGGTAGCTGGAGGTACGGCATATGCCATGCATCTGCTGGCTGATTCGTTGACGAATCGGGGCATTCGTCCATTGCCGCCAATCAAGTGGCGTATACGGTTCAATCTCATGAGTACAGGCACGAAACATGGGGCCGTTGTGGAGAATGTCTGCATTGTGCTGGCACTTATTTTGGCCTGGATTGCGTTTTCGCCTTTATTTCTCTAACCACCAAATCATGCCAGTCTTTGCTTCTGCAGAGGCTGGCATTGTACTATTCAATTCTATTTCTCACCTTAACCTGATGATTGTGAATGTCCTGTTCTGAATATAAAAAAGATGCCCTCAAAATCAGGGCATCTCTTAATGGTAGTTACGCGTTTTCGATTATTGTGTTCAGTGTTGTCTGATCCAGACCCTTCACCAGCTTCACGAGCAACTCTTTTGCTGCATCATAGTCATCCGTATGAATAATGGAAGAAGAGGTATGAATGTAACGTGCGCAGATGCCAATTACTGTTGAAGGCACACCAATTCCGCTCAGATGAACCGCTCCGGCATCCGTACCCCCAGGGGAGATGAAATATTGCATTTTGATCTGATTGGATGATGCTGTGTCCTGAACATACTCAACAATACCTCGATGGGTGAACATGCCCGGATCGAAGATGCGCAGCAGGGCCCCCTGACCAATATGTCCGAATGATTGTTTATCTCCGGTCATATCATTCGCGGCACTGCAGTCCAGTGCAAAGAAAATATCCGGCTCAATTAGATTGGCAGCCGTGCGTGCACCACGGAGTCCCAATTCCTCTTGAACGGTTGCACCGCAATAGAGGGTGTTTGGCAACTTTTCCTTATGTAGTGCTTCAACCAGCTCAAGCGCAAGCCCTACTCCGTAACGGTTATCCCAAGCCTTTGCCATAATTTTCTTCGGATTGGCCATCGGTGTGAACTCACAGATCGGTACGATCTGCATACCAGGATGAATACCCCAAGATTCTGCTTCTGCACGGTTATCCGCCCCAACATCCAAGTACATATGGTTGAGATCAACCGGTTTATTACGCTGGGATTCATCGAGTAAATGAGTAGGTGTTGAACCGACAACCCCGGGAATCCGGCGTTCTGGAGTGATGAGTTCCAGACGTTGAGACAGTACAGCCTGACTCCACCATCCACCGAGTGGACGGAATTTGATCATGCCTGTTTCCGTAATGCCTGTAGTCATGAAGCCAACTTCGTCGAAGTGACCTGCAACCATGACTTTGGGTCCGGACGCCTCTCCTCGCAATACGCCAAAAAGGCTGCCCAACCGATCCTGGACAAATTCATCCGTATAAGGAGACATTTGTTCCTTCATCCATCCGCGAAGTTCGCGTTCAAACCCGGAAACGGAAGGGAATTCCGTCAACGTTCGAAACATTTCCAACGTTTTTTGATTCATGTGTCGACAACTCCTCTGCTTGTATGTAGATCAGGTCTCAGCAGAACGGCTGCCGGACTGTTGTCCTTCGAAAGAGAAGAACGTTTATTTAACCACTGGTCACACTACAGTATGAACCTTGCGCAAGTAATTGTCCATGGTTATGTCACGTATCTCAGGCATGAATGATTGTGCGTTTGATGCTTCATCGGGCTATTAAATCCGCACCAAACACAGTCGCGAGGCGGCTGCATTGAATATGCATATAGTGAGGAACAGTTTTGCTTAACCTTTATTTTTAATAAACCCGTCATTTCACTTGCCTAACAACAGGAAGGAGCTTGGACAATAGATGATTCCACCCGATGAAGGCAATGAAACCATCCTTTGTATCGTCCTTTTTATTTTGCTCGTGATCATTCTGCTTTATTTATAAATTTCATCAGACCTCTGATCCGGCGCTGAGCGACTCATCTGATTCGGCTGCTTCATCGTGCTGGAAACAAATGCTGTCTTCCGCCGGATACATAACTTTCCCAACCTTAACAAACAATGAAGACAGGATTACACACAGTACATGCAGTCACATCAGTTGACTCATTTTCACTAAGGGAGGTTCTGTATATTGCCAGCTCAATCTAAGGGTAGTGGAAAAAAATCATCATCATCCCTGTCCATCAGTGAACAGGAATATAAAAAAGTCGCCAAAAAACACGAGCCTGCCCGTCCAATCTGGGCGAACTGTATTAAAGCATTCTTCGTTGGCGGATTCATCTGCGTCATTGGACAGGCTATCCAGGAAGCGTTTATGGCCGGGTTCCACATGACATCCAAGGAAGCTGCTAGTCCAACCGTTGCGGTCATGATTCTCATTTCAGTCATTCTGACTTGTATGGGTGTCTACGATAAAATGGCGCAATGGGCTGGGGCCGGGACGGCTGTCCCTGTCACCGGGTTTGCCAACTCCATGTGCTCGGCAGCACTGGAGCATCGTGCCGAAGGGCTGGTACTTGGTGTCGGTGCGAACATGTTCAAGCTGGCAGGCTCGGTCATCGTGTTTGGTGTCGTTGCTGCCTTCATCGTGGGGATCGTGTATGCCATTCTCGGCTTCGGAGGTGGACATCTATGAAACGCTTGGGCCAACAAACCTGGCAATTTGAGAACCGTCCACGCATTATTGGCAGGTCAGCAGTCGGAGGACCGGATGAAGGCCAAGGGCCTCTTGCATCTGATTTTGATTATGTATATGACAATTTGGAGATTGGGGAGAAAACCTGGGAAAAGGCAGAGCGCAAGCTCCTTGAACAGGCCTCCCAAATGGCGTTGATCAATGCCAATATCACGAAGGAAGAGCTTCAATTCTTTGTTGGCGGGGATCTGATGAACCAGATTATCAGCAGTTCCTTTTCTGCCCGCAAGTTGGGTGTACCCTATCTGGGGGTATTTGGTGCTTGTTCAACCTCAATGGAGACCTTGGCTCTGGCCTCACTCATAGTGGATTCTGGTGCAGGGGATTATGTACTGGCAGGTACGGTGAGTCATAACTGTACGGTCGAAAAGCAATTTCGTTATCCAACAGAGTACGGTTCTCAGAAGCCGCCATATGCGCAGTATACCGTTACGGGGTCGGGTTGCAGTGTGATATCCCGTACAGGTCAGGGCCCGGTAGTCACCAAAGCGACAATTGGCCGAATTATGGATATGGGCATTAAAGATCCGTTTAACATGGGAGCTGCAATGGCTCCTGCGGCAGCAGATACCATTGTTTCGCATTTCCGGGATACAGGCCTGGAACCCGGTTATTATGATCTGATTGTTACAGGTGATCTTGCTTCGGTTGGATTGCCCATCGTTAAGGAGCTTTTGCATAAAGAGGGTGTTCCGATGGAACAAACGGTCTTCAATGATTGTGGCCTGATGATATATAACCTGGAAAAGCAGCCTCAGGTTGTGGCTGGGGGAAGCGGCTGTGGATGTTCAGCGACCGTGACCTACGGTCATATTTTGAACCGGATGCAAAAGGGTGAACTCAATAAGGTATTGGTGGTCGCTACCGGTGCATTATTATCTCCACTTTCATACCAGCAGGGCGAGAGCATTCCTTGTATTGCGCATGCTGTAGCCATAGAAAAGGAGGGATAAAGGATGCAGTTTTTGTGGGCATTTATTGTTGGCGGGTTGATCTGTGTTGTGGGACAGCTTCTGATGGATGGTGTCAAGCTGACTCCTGCACATACGATGAGTACACTTGTTGTGGCCGGTGCGGTTGCGGATGCGTTTGGATTATATGATCCACTCGTCAAATTCGCTGGGGCAGGAGCCTCCATTCCCATTACCAGTTTTGGTAACTCCCTTGTGCACGGGGCATTGACGGAGCTGGAGAAAGAGGGATGGATCGGTGTTATTACGGGGATATTCGATTTGACCGCGGCGGGTATTTCCTCAGCGATTATCTTTTCTTTTCTCGCGGCATTGGTGGTTCGACCCAAAGGATAACAAACAAAGCATGCAGAGCTAAACATTATATAAGGATCCAGCAGAGGCTTCGGATAACTTCTATCCGGGCCTCTTTTTGTCGTAATCATGCGATAACTGCGGTGAATCTGACGGCTGGAAACAAAATATGAGTTCCTTCGAGTGTACTCGCGCCCGTGGATCATGTACAATAAAAGGAAATCTGTATGCTTTTTTAGGAGGTTAGACCACATGCCTGTGCGCAAAGAGTCGATCCAAATCATATCAGCAGTTCGTTCTAATCTGGAATCATGCATAATGGGGAAATCCTTTGAAATTCAACTTTTGCTCACAGCTTTGCTTGCAGGCGGACACGTTCTGATTGAAGACGTACCGGGAACAGGCAAAACGCAGTTGGTTAAAGCGTTATCGAAATCCATGCGCGGAGAGTACCGCCGCATTCAATGTAATCCTGATATTTTGCCGAGTGACATTACAGGGGTATCCGTTTTCCATCCGCGGGACGAGCGCTTTTACTTCCGCCCGGGTCCGGTTATGACCAACATTTTGCTGGCAGATGAGATTAACCGGGCTACAACGAAAACGCAGTCTGCATTGCTGGAAGTCATGGAGGAGCGGAGTGTAACGGTAGATGGTGATACGTATGATCTGCCCCATCCATTTATGCTCTGTGCAACCCAGAATCCAATCGATTTTGAAGGAACGTACACATTGCCGGAAGCGCAACTGGACCGGTTCATGTTGAAAATAAGTCTGGGTTATCCCGACAAAGATATCGAGAAAACGCTACTGAAACAGCATCAGTCCGGTCAGCCTGTGGATCGGCTTGAATCCGTAACCCACATGGATCAGATATCTGCCATTCAACAGGAAATTAAGGAAGTATTCCTCGGTGATCCAGTCATGGATTATCTGCTTGATGTGGTTCGCAAAACACGCTCCCATCCTTCCGTATTGCTGGGCGCCAGCCCAAGGGCAGCCATTTCATTTATGATGGCCGTGAAGGCTTTTGCCTTCTTGCAGGAACGTGACTACGTGCTTCCGGATGACGTGAAAACGATGGCACCTTACGTAATCTCTCATCGGATCGTGCTGCGTCCCGAATCGAGACTGGACAGCATGAGCTCCGAAGCTGTATTAAATTCCGTACTTCAGCAGGTTCGTGTGCCCGTCTCCATGGGGCAATAATTGATGAAGCCGCTTTTGAGTACAGTCCGAAGGGGAATACGCCACCCTCGCGTATGGAGCATCGCGGCGGTGTGGATGTGCTGCTTGGCTTACGTTTTATTCCAGGGCGGTAAGACCTCTCTGATGTTGCTGTCGATGGTCACTCTGCTTTGTCTTTACCTTGCGATTGCTGGTTTTAGCGGTGTACGGCGTACTCAAGGCGTGCGCAAGCTCTCTTCCGGTCAGGATCATGAAGAGCTGCTGCATGCCGGTGATCAGGTACAGGTGCAGTTAAGTCTGAACATCCCGGGATTTTTGCCACTCCCTTATGTGGTTGTGCGTGAAATGCTGCATCGGCATAACGGCGAATCCTGGTCTTTCAAAGAAAGCCTTATTCCGAGCATGCGTGGGTATGGTGAATTGTCATTTCAGACCCCACCGTTGGAGCGAGGCAAGTATGTCTTTTCAGAAACGGAATGTGCCAGCGAGGACATCTTTGGGCTGATTGAGCATCGGGGGACGTTCAAAGCGAAAGGGGAATTCCGAGTTCTGCCGCGGACGGTATTTATTCCGTACTGGCAGCTATATGACCGCAAATCGCGGTTATCTGGCCCGCAGACAGCCCTGACCCGCTCGCGCAGGGAAACGACCCAGATCAATGGTGTGCGTGATTATGTGTACGGCGACCGTCTTTCCCGGATTCACTGGAACGCTACTGCGAAGACGGGCGCGTGGAAATCGAAGGAATTCGAACATGAGTCGGTGCCGAAAACGATTCTGGTGCTGGATGCGCTGGCAGGCAGCTATGAACACGGTGAGGCCTTTGAACTGGCTGTGTCCACGGCTGCTTCCCTCCTGGAGTATGGCACAAGAGAACGAATGGGTATGGGACTGCTGACACTGTCCGAGAAGACTTCATTTTTTGCTCCCAGCGAAAGTTCGCTGGAACGGCAAAAGATGATTCATCATCTGGTGGATATCCAATATAACGGCCAGGAGAATCGTTTGCTGCCTGGTGTCGAGAAGATGTCGCGTCAGTTTCCTCAAGGCGCTTATTTTGTAGTGATTTCTCCCCAGAAAGATGAAAAAGTTCTGGAGCTGCTTCGATGGGCTGACACACGCGGAATGACTCCTTGTCATATTCTAATTGAACCCAGTGATTCCCGCCGGAGTTCTGAGTGGAATGCGATGCTGCGCGGAAGAGGCACAAGATCCTTCACTGTTTCCCATTTGCAGGAGCTTCCAACGGTTATGGGGGGAGGTAGTGTATGAGTACTAAAGGCAAAGAGCTGGCAGCGGGGAGAAGATCCTGGTATCATGCAGCTTCGTTGCTCTGGATTTTCCTGATTGGGATGCAGTGGATATCATTTACACAGGAAACCTGGTATACCGAGACAACTTCATTAGTGCTGTGGACGCTCGCAGCGGTCAGTATTCTGGAAGTGATTCTGCCTTTCAAAATTATGGTTCGAACTATAATCAAGGCGGTAGTCCTTGTATATATTTTGCATAAGACATTAATCGATTATACGGTTTATATCCCTTACGGCACGTTAACGGAGCGCACAGAGCAGTTCATAATGCACCTGACACCTTACATCTGGTTCACTCTGTGCGCGTGGGTCATGCTCGAAGCTGCCCTTCGCCTGGTGAACACGACACGCCGAATTCTTGTTTTTCTGGGCATCAACATTATTTCGATGGGAATTCTGGATTCCTTTACCCAGATTCCACTCTGGATTGAAATTGCCTGGGTCATGTTTGCGGGAATGGGATGGTTGGTATGCCAGCACTTCCGTAATTTTCAACTGCAATATCCACAAGGCTGGAAGCGAATCATTCGGTATCCTTACAAAATTCTGGCGAACATTGCAATCATATTTTCTTTAATCATCGTAGCCAGTGTGAACATGCCGGAAGTTCCTCCTACCTTGACGGACCCGTATACCGCGTGGCGTAATTATACCGGAAGTTCGACGAATCAGGCAGGGAACGGAACACTGGACATTCCGGCAGCAACCGAGTCGGGATACAGCAGGGAAGACAACCAGCTTGGCGGAGGATTTAACTTCGACTATACACCTGTCATGTCCGTCACCACCAATGAGCGCAGTTACTGGCGTGGGGAGACACGCGCTGAGTATACGGGAACAGGCTGGGATGATCGCGGACGAAGTGCGACAGAGGATGTTGAGGCGGGACAGGCTCTGGAGAATGACGAAACCGGAAATGTGAGCACCAAACAAGTCACTCAGAAAGTGACGATGTTGAATGACAACGTGTATCCAATCCTCTTCGGAGCCTATTCTATTTCGGAAGTAACGTCTGTCAATGGGGAAGCTAATTCGGAACGGATGTTATGGAATCCGGAGCAGGCAGAACTGCATGTCGTTACAGACCGCCAGCAGCCGCAATATCCGAAGACGTATACGATTGTATCCGAGGCGCCCGTCATTGTGGAAGATGAACTTCGCACCAAATCTTTTGATGATCTGTATACGAGCAATCCGACAGATGATATGTACCTGCAGCTGCCATCCCGATTTCCTGATCGGGTGACGGACCTGGCTGCTGAAATTACAGCATCGGCAAATACACCGTATGAAAAAGTAGCATTACTGCAAAACTATTTACAACATAATTTTGATTACACAAACAATCCGGATTTATCCCGAAAAGTAAGCAGTGACTTTGTCGAAGGATTTTTATTTGACATTCGTGAAGGGTATTGTGATTATTTCTCGACTGCGCTGGTTATGATGGCGCGCTCCGAAGGCATTCCTGCCCGCTGGGTGAAAGGGTACGCGCCTGGTCAGCTGTCGCTGAATTCGGACATGCAGGCCCCTCGTCAACCTGGGGCTGAGATCGAGACGACCTACACCGTAACGAATGCAGATGCGCATTCTTGGGCTGAAGTTTATTTTGGCGAGTATGGCTGGATTCCGGTTGAAGCGACTCCGGGCTTTGATATGCCATTGCTCACGGAACAACCGGATGTACAACCTGTAGATGAGCCTGAAGTACAACCTGAAGAGGAACCGGTAAAAGAGGAAGAGCAGACTCCTGCGCCTGAGCAGGCCTCATCCAGCATCCCGGCTTTTGTGATCTGGGCTGCGGGAGCCATCATTGTATTGTGGGTGGCTTATATGTTCTGGCGGAATCGCCTCTCACTTCGATTCTTCGTGCTTCGACTGCGGACAGGTGGACCGCTGACACCTGAACAAAAGGTTGTGGCAGAGACCGAGCGCTGGATTCGTTATGCGAAGCGCAAAGGATTAACCCGGAGCGGGGACGAGACACTACGTGAATCGGTAACCCGCTGGAGTCAGGCGAAGCCAGCTGCAGCAGCGACATTGTACGAACTTCTCGCGAAGTTTGAGCAGACTCGCTATAGCCCTGCGTCTGTAACTGCAGACGACTGGAAGGCCGTCTATCAGACAGCCTCGAAGCTGCGTAAGGAACTTAAAGCGGAACGGGCTTAATGTTGCCCGTCCCGTTTTTCCTTTTTTCCTAAGCTATCAGGCGCTGTATGCATTTTCAGGAAAGACGGATTTGTGATATAGTGTGTCGTATGAAACTGAGGTGACTTCTTTGTTTGAAATGTTAATGCCCAAGCTGCGTGTAGACACGGTTTTTGACATTAATCTGGAAGAGCTATACGCTCAAGGCTACCGTGGAATTATAACTGATCTGGACAATACGCTCGTTGGGGCCAAAGCTCCTGACGCCACGCCCGAACTGATCGAGTGGTTCGCACGCGTCAAAGAGGCTGGTTTCCAGCTCATGATTGTGTCCAATAACAATTTGAATCGTGTATCCCTGTTTGCGACGCCACTGGATATCCAGTTTGTGCATAGTGCACGCAAACCATCGAATGTTCCGTTTCGTAGAGCAATGAAAATGATGGAGTTAACTCCAGAAAAAACGATTGTGGTAGGCGATCAGATGCTTACGGATGTCTATGGAGGTAATCGGCTGGGACTCTATACGGTTCTGGTGCTGCCGATCTCCATTGGAGATGAAGGCTTCATGACCCGCTTCAATCGGCGCGTGGAACGGATTGCTCTAACGAGTTTGCGCAAGAAAGGCTTATGGCTTGAGGAGGAAAAGAAGAAATGACAGAACCGCATAACGGCAATATTGCCGTAAGGTGCAGCGGATGCGGAGTGCATCTGCAAACGGAAAACCCGGAATTACCAGGATTCATCCCTGAGAAAGCGTTGGATCGTGAACCTGTTATTTGCCAGCGCTGTTTCCGTATCAAAAATTACAATGAGTCATCATCCGTTACAGTGGATCAGGATGAATTCCTGGCCCTGCTGAGCAAAATCGGGGATAAGGATGCACTTGTCATCCATATCGTTGATCTGTTTGACTTTGATGGCAGTATCATCTCTGGTTTACAGCGTTTTGTAGGCAACAATCCGGTATTGCTTGCCGTGAACAAAACGGACTTGCTCCCGAAAGTAACCAATTGGAACAAGGTTCGCAACTGGGTACAAAAGCAAGCCAAAGAACAGGGCTTGCGTACGGTAGACGTCGTTCTGTGCAGTGCGAAGCAAAATCAGGGCTTCGATCGATTGCTTGAGCTAGTCGGAACGTATCGCGGAGATCGTGACGTATATGTGGTTGGCGGTACGAATGTGGGTAAATCCACACTGATTAACCGTCTGATTCGTGACTACAGTGATCTTGAGCAGGAACTCACAACATCCCGTTATCCGGGAACGACGCTGGATATGGTTAATATTCCGCTGGATGATGGAAAAGCTATTATTGATACGCCGGGAATTGTATACCCTTGGCGTTTCAGTGAGATTGTATCCCGTAAGGATCTGGCTGCCATTATGCCTGAAAAACCGCTTAAACCTGCTGTTTATCAATTAAATTCTGGTCAGACGCTGTTCTTTGGCGGCATGGCTCGTTTTGACTTTGTGGAGGGGGATCGTCAGTCCTTCACTTGTTTTATCAGCACTGCGCTTGATATTCACCGGACGAAGCTGGAACGTGCAGACGACTTGTACCGTGACCATCTGGGTGAATTGCTGTCTCCGCCAACGCGTGAAGATGCAGCGGATATGCCTGAGTGGACCAGACATGAATTCCGTATCAAACGTGGCAGTCAGTCGGATGTATTCATTTCCGGTCTGGGCTGGATTAAGGTTAACGGAGAGAATGGGGCGCTTGTTGCTGTTCATGCTCCAAAAGGTATTCGTGTACTGATCCGTCCATCCTTGATCTAATGTAATCTCAGCAGCATTTTACTCAGATCGGAGGCGGAAGTATGTCGGAACCGAAAAAAGCCAATCCTTCACTCCCCGTCCTGCTTGGCGTTATGGGTGATCCCATTGCACATTCCAAATCGCCTGCCATGCATAATGCGGCCTTGCAGGCCGCAGGAGTGAATGGAATGTATATGCCATTGCATGTTCATCCCGAGCAGCTGGAAGCAGCCATTCGTGGCATCGTGGCGCTGGGGTACCGTGGTGTGAATGTAACTATTCCTCACAAGGAACAGGTCATGCAGTATCTTGATGTGATTGATGAAAGTGCACGTCTGATTGGTGCGGTGAACACCATTGTCAATGAAGAAGGCAAGCTGACAGGGTATAATACGGATGGCATCGGTTATGTGCGTTCTTTGAAGGAAGAAGCTGTTCCGGAACTCGCAGGTAAGCGTATCGCTGTTCTTGGGGCTGGAGGAGCAGCAAGAGGTGTGATCTATGCCCTCGCTTTGGAGAAGCCTGAACGAATTAATATTCTTAACCGTACAGCCGACAGAGCCGTCGCGCTTGCTTCCGATCTGCAGGCTCATGGACTGGGTGAAATCACAGGTGGCGGAATGGAAGAGGCCGCTGCGGTGCTGGCTTCGGCCGATATTGTGATTAACACAACAGCCGCAGGTATGCATCCGCATATAGATGACGTACCTGTTGATCCTGCTCTCATTCGAGCAGGCGCAGCAGTAAGTGACCTCATCTACAATCCCCTGGAAACTCGCCTGCTCCGTGAGGCAAGGCAGCGTGGATGTACTGTGCACGGTGGCCTGGGTATGTTTATATATCAGGGCGCGGTAGCGTTCGAGCACTGGCTCGGCATCCCGGCTCCCGTGGAGACGATGAGACGAGCTGTATTAGACAGTTTTTGATATTGTAAAATGAAAATAAGATTACACGATGACGAAGAGTGCAGAACCAATCTGAAGATCGCCTTTATCACCGGATTTCCCCCTTTAGAAAATGAAATGAAGAAATCCGGGGATAACAGCGATCGTAAGATGGTACTGCAATCGTAGTCACACTGTGTAAACTTTGTTAGTTCGTTTTATGAATGTAAAAATATAATTGAACGGTCAAGCCTCGGACAGACATTGTACTGTTACTGAGGTTTGCTCACCATAAGGAGTATGGAGTATTCATGTTAAACGGTAAACAAAAGCGCTTTTTGCGTTCACAAGCACATCATCTGACCCCTGTGTTTCAAATTGGTAAAGGGGGAACGAATGAGCACCTGTTCCGTCATATCGAAGATGCGATTGAGAAGCGTGAATTGATGAAAGTGCAAGTGCTGAACAACAATCTGGATGACAAAAATGAAATCGCGGAAGAAGTTGCCCGTGAAACAGGAAGCGAACTGGTGCAAGTCATCGGTAGCACCATCATCCTGTACAAAGAATCACGTGACAACAAACAAATTGAACTACCTAGGTAAGGGAGAGTGACACGGGTGAAGATCGGCATCATGGGTGGTACGTTTGATCCGATCCACATGGGGCACCTGCTGGCAGCCGAAGCGGCCAGGGATGCATATGCATTGGATGAAATCTGGTTCATGCCTTCCCATGTTCCCCCTCATAAACGCGGAACCGGGGCATCGGGACAGCAACGTCTTGAAATGACGGAAGCGGCTGTGAAAGATGTGCAGCATTACGAAGTGCTTGGCATTGAGATGGAGCTTGGCGGCGTGTCTTATACCATTGATACGATGAAGGAGCTTTGGAACCGTTATCCGGAGCATGAATTTTACTTCATTGTTGGAGCGGATATGGTGAACTATCTTCCCAAGTGGGAACAGATCGAAGATCTCGCCGAACGCTTGATCTTCATCGGTGTGGGACGCCCGGGATTCCAGCTGCATCTGGATGACCTGCCTGACGTATTACAGGATCGGGTACTGTTGGCAGAGATGCCTTTGGTGGACATATCATCCACGGCAGTACGCAGACGTTTCTCCAAAGGGCATTCCGTGCGCTTTATGATTCCTGACGCGGTCCATCAATACATTGTAAGGAGCGGTTTATATGGAACTAAGCCGTGACGAACTGATCCGCGCTGTTTCCGGTCAAATGCCGGAGAAGCGTTGGAAGCATACGCTTGGTGTCATGGAGTCGGCAGTAATGCTGGCTGAAAAATACGGTGCTGACCCTGTAAAAGCGGATCTGGCAGCGATATTGCATGATGTGGCCAAGTATTGGCCTGTATCGGAGATGGAAGCGGTCATCCGTGACAATGGATTGAACGAAGAACTTTTGCAGCATGACAAGCAGCTCTGGCATTCCGAAGTGGGTGCTTTTGTTGCAGAGCGTGACTACGGCATTGATGATGCCGAAATTATTAATGCCATCCGCTGGCATACCTCAGGTCGGGTGGGCATGAGTCTGTTGGATAAAGTGGTATGTCTGGCGGATTATATTGAGCCTGGGAGAGACTTCCCGGGAGTGGATCATATCCGTGAACAGGCTGAGCATAGTCTGGAAGAGGGTTTAATTGCCGGTTTTGACTCGACGATCAGCTTGCTGATCTCGCAGCGCCGTGTCATTTATCCTTTGACCATGTTGTCGCGAAATGACTTGATTGCACAATTATAGATTAAATTATGGAGGTTGGTTCATGACAGTATCATCGAAAGAACTTATGAATATGGCGGTTGCTGCCGCTGACGATAAAAAGGCATCTAACATTGTAGCGCTGGATCTGATTAACATCTCGCTGGTAGCGGATTATTTTGTTATCTGTCACGGGAATTCCGATACACAGGTACAGGCGATTGCAACAGAAATTCGCAAACAGGCACATGCAGCCGGAGTAAACATCAAAGGCATCGAAGGTATGGATTCTGCACGTTGGGTATTGATGGATATGGGTGATGTGGTTGTTCATATCTTCCACCGCGACGAGCGTGAGTATTACAACATTGAACGACTGTGGTCTGATGCCAAAGTGGTGGAAACGGTATGAGTTTGATCGCAGGAACAGTTGTCAATTTGCCGGTTTCACGTGAAGTGTCTCCGTTTGGCTACTTTTTGACGACAGGATCGGAAGATGTACTGCTTCACTATACGGAGCTTACACGGGACGTTAAAATTGGTGAAATGCTGGAGGTCTTTCTGTTCTTTGATACGGAAGATCGTCTCGCGGCAACCATGAAAAAACCATATCTCACACTCGGTGAAATGGGACGACTGGTTGTGGCTGATATTCATCCACGCCTCGGCTGTTTCCTCGAAATGGGGCTTGGACGGCAATTGCTGCTCCCGATTCGTGAATTGCCTGAGTTGGAAGAATTGCGTCCCCATGTGGGGGATGAAGTTTTTGTTATTATGGAGCACGACAAGCAAGGACGTTTGCGGGCAAAATTGGCTGGGGAACGTGAGCTTGCGCCATTGTCTTTCCATGCGCCAACCTCTTGGGTGAACGAATGGGTTGAAGCAACAGTGTACAAGCCACTTCAGATGGGTACTTTTGTACTTGTTGACGGTGGTGTGCTCGGCTTTGGCGCGATCGGCATGATTCATTCCTCGGAGCGAAATCGTATGCTGCGCCTTGGTGAAAAGGTGAAATGCCGGGTAACCATGGTACGTGAAGACGGACGTGTCAATCTGGCGATGTCTCCTCTCAAAGAGGTAGGTCGCAATGAAGATGCGGACAAACTGCTCGCTTTCATGAAAGAGCGCCCTACGGGCGGCATGCCTTATTCGGATGCTACCCCGCCGGACATTATCAAGGAGCGTTTTGGCATCAGTAAATCTGCTTTCAAGCGTGCCTTGGGCAAACTGATGAAGGACGGTCTGGTCACTCAAAAGGAAAACTGGACCTATCTGACAGAGTCTGTACCCCAGGATCAGAACGAGGACAAGTAAGCAAACAGCTATCATGGATCAAGCATGTGCTTGAATCCACACGTAAAGGCAGGGCAAGGCTGGGTGAACTCCGGACGCCCCTGCTTTTTCTTTTGTTCAAATGAGCTTCGAAAATGAAATTGAAAGTGCGGTGCCTGACATGTCTTACCGGAAATTTGCCTATGTGTACGATGAATTAATGGAGGATATGCCTTATCCGGACTGGATAAGGTTTGCGAGAACAGCTTGGGAACGGCATGGCATGCCGAAAAGTGTGGCTGAACTGGGCTGCGGTACGGGTTCAATTACGATCCCCCTGGTCAACTCCGGCTTCGAAGTTACAGGCATTGACCTGTCAGCGGACATGTTGTCTGTTGCACGCAGTAAAATGGAGGCTACACCTCAAGGTCACCGCTTATATCGGGAGGGCAGCGTCCGCTGGGTGCAGCAAGATATGCGGGACTGGAGAGTACCGGAGCCCGTGGACTCGGTGATATCGTTCTGTGATTGCGTGAATTATTTGCTTGAAAAAGAAGATGTTGTCCGTACATTTCAGCGTACTTACGAGATGCTGAAGCCAGATGGGACTTTCCTGTTCGATGTACATCATCCGAATACCCTTATTCGATACGAAGAGGAGCAACCTTTTGTGTTGGATGAACGCTCCGTGTCGTATATTTGGACCTGTGATATGGATCATGATCGGTGTGAGATTGAGCATCATCTGAGTATCTTTTCACGTACGGCTGAGAGCGGCAAGGATATGTACCAGCGGTTTGAAGAGGTTCATGTTCAGCGTGCATACGATCCAGACTGGATGAAGCTGGAGCTCACCAAGGCTGGTTTCAGAGATGTGCGTGTGTATGCTGATTTTGAGTGGAAAGAAGCGGGAGAAGGCGCACAGCGTCTGTTCTATGTAGCTGTGAAATAAGATTATGATGTTGAACTGTCCTTATGATACATAGGGGCAGTTTTGTTACAACAGATAGCAAACGGAAAATAAGAAGGTTATATGAACTCTACTTTGATCTGGCGCTGAGAATCGAGTGGCCTTATTGTCATACGATAACAAGGAACACATTCAGTGGACGATGGATAACCTGGAAGAAGGAATCAAGCGATTCCGGTCGTCTTGAAGTGTATACTCATGCATGGCATTGTTTATAGTCAACAAACAGTGTAATATTGACTTTAATGCTTCTTTTTTATATAATGTTCCCGATCATATCGTATACATATTTCGATGATAAGGATCAGTAGTGAGTCCTGTACATTACAGAGAGCCGGCGGTTGGTGCAAGTCGGTTGACAGTATTTCACGAACTCGCCTTGGAGAAATGCGGTGATTACACCATCTTGCAACCGACGAAGCAACACTCGTGTTCAGGAATGGAAATCCGCATCGGTTAACCGCCGTTACAGGTCCAAAGGGAGTGGATGACGAAGCACGATAAGTCCGCTAACTAGGGTGGTACCACGGGAATTCAACCTCTCGTCCCTAGCGCTGCAAACGCTACGGGATGCTGAGGTTTTTTTGTTGCAATAAATGTGAATAACCAGAGGAGGAACAATAGATGAGCGAGAATCAACAGCCAAAACACGGCTATAAGCCACAAGTTATGGAAAAAAGTTGGCAGCAATACTGGGATGTCAATAAAACGTTTAAAACGGGTGAGGACCCTTCTAAACCGAAGTTTTACGCACTGGATATGTTTCCGTATCCATCCGGCTCAGGCCTGCACGTAGGTCACCCGGAAGGATACACGGCAACGGATATCGTATCCCGTTTCAAACGTATGCGCGGCTTCAATGTACTGCATCCAATGGGTTGGGACGCTTTTGGCCTGCCTGCCGAGCAGCATGCATTGGATACGGGAGAGCATCCGCGTGATATCACCTTCCGCAACATTGATAATTTCCGTCGTCAAATCAAATCACTCGGTTTTTCCTATGACTGGGATCGGGAGATCAGCACAACTGACCCTGAATATTACAAATGGACGCAATGGATCTTTATCCAGCTGTACAATAAAGGCCTGGCTTATGTTGATGAAGTACCTGTGAACTGGTGTGAAGCTTTGGGTACGGTACTGGCGAACGAAGAGGTTATTGACGGCAAGAGTGAGCGTGGTGGACATCCGGTCGTTCGTAAACCGATGCGCCAATGGGTATTGAGAATTACGGAATATGCAGAGCGTTTGCTGGAAGATCTGGAGGAGCTGGATTGGTCAGAGAGCATCAAGGATATGCAGCGCAACTGGATCGGCAAATCGACCGGGGCAGAAGTTACTTTTGCCATTGAGGGTCATGAAGAAGTTATCAAGGTGTTTACGACACGTGCAGATACGTTGTTTGGCGCTAGTTATGCTGTATTGGCACCTGAACATGAGCTGGTGGAAGTCATTACAACCCCAGAACAGCGTGAAGCAATCAAGGCATATCAGGAACAGGCTGCTCGCAAGAGTGATCTGGAACGCACCGACTTGGCTAAAGACAAATCAGGTGTGTTCACAGGAACTTACGCAATCAATCCGGTAAACGGAGCGAAGGTGCCAATCTGGATCGCCGATTATGTTCTGGCTGGTTACGGCACAGGGGCAATCATGGCCGTTCCGGGGCATGACACTCGTGACTGGGAGTTTGCGAAACAGTTTGGTCTGGACATCATCGAGGTTGTACAGGGTGGCGACGTAACCCAAGAAGCTTACTCTGGAGACGGACCGCATGTGAACTCCGATTTCCTGAACGGATTGAACAACGAAGAAGCGATTGCGAAGATGATTGCCTGGTTGGAAGAGAACGGTAAGGGACAAGGCAAAACGACCTATCGTCTGCGTGACTGGTTGTTCAGCCGTCAGCGTTACTGGGGTGAGCCAATCCCGATTCTGCATCTGGAAGACGGAACGATGAAGACGGTGCCGGAAGATCAACTGCCTTTGCTGCTGCCGGATATTGACCAGATCAAACCTTCGGGTACTGGAGAATCACCGCTGGCTAATGTTACAGAATGGGTTAATACCATAGATCCGGAAACAGGAATGAAAGCACGTCGCGAGACGAACACGATGCCACAATGGGCCGGTAGCTGCTGGTATTACCTGCGCTTTATCGATCCACACAATGACAAGGAACTGATCTCTCAGGAGAAACAGCAGCAGTGGCTGCCGGTTGATCTGTACATTGGGGGAGCTGAGCACGCGGTGCTTCACTTGCTGTACGCTCGTTTCTGGCATAAAGTGCTGTATGATCTGGGTGTGGTGCATACCAAAGAGCCATTCCACAAATTGGTCAACCAAGGTATGATCCTGGGAACCAACAACGAGAAAATGAGTAAATCCCGTGGTAATGTTATTAACCCGGATGAGATCGTCAATGAATTTGGTGCAGACACATTGCGTCTGTATGAAATGTTCATGGGGCCTTTGGAGGCTACAAAACCGTGGAACGCTAACGGGGTTGAGGGCATGCACCGCTTCCTGTCACGTGTATGGCGTCTGTTCATCAATGAAGATACAGGTGCAATCAATGACAAGATTACAGCAGATGGTGGTACCGATGAGTTCAAACGGACGGCTCACAAAACCATCAAAAAGGTTACAGAGGATATGGAACATCTGCGTTTCAACACAGCAATCAGCCAGTTGATGATTTTCATCAACGATGCATACAAAGCAGATACGCTGCCACGTGAAGCGATGGAGAACTTTGTACAGTTGCTGTCACCACTGGCACCACATATGGCAGAGGAGCTGTGGAGCCGTCTCGGTCATGAAGGTGGAATCTCTTACGTAGCTTGGCCTGAGTATGATGAGTCCATGACGGTGGATGCCGAAGTGGAGATTGTTGTTCAAGTGAATGGCAAAATTGTAACTCGTGCTACGATCGCGAAGGATCTGGACGCACAGGGCATGCAGGACTTTACAATGGAACTGGCACCTGTGAAACAGGCACTGGAAGGCAAGACCGTTCGCAAGGTCATTGCCGTTCCAGGCAAACTCGTTAATATTGTTGCCGGTTAATCTCACCGGCTTTGAATAGCTCATCCAGCTTCAATAAATCTTCATCATATTTGTCATGAGTCGTCTGGATCAGGCTGTCAAAAACACCATCTAGACTCACCTTCAGCAGGGCAAGTGCCTGTGCGGTGATGCCGCCAGGTACAGCCACGCGAGCCTGAAGTTCTTGCGGGGTATATCCTCCTTCGGTGAGCAGCTTGCCTGTTCCCAGGAGCATCTCGCCAGCAAGAGCGCAGGCATCGGCTCGTTTGATATCTGTAAGCTTGACAGCACTCTCGATCCATTGCTCCAGAAAGAACGATATGAATGCAGGTCCGCAGCTGGAGAAGTCGGATGTGATCCGGGTACAGGCTTCATCCACTTGATAGGGTCTGCCGATATGACTGAGCAGCCCTTCCAGCAAAGCGCGGTCTTCGGTAGTCATTCGCTCACCGTGTATACACAGGGACGCTCCGCTGCCGACCTGGTGCGTAACACTGGGGATAACTTTGGAGACTTTGCAAGGAAGTGAAGATTCCAGATGGCGCAGCTGCACGGGACTGGTGATCGAGACGATTATATGATTGGGATTCACGACAGGCAGGATGTCGTCAATAACATGTTTAAATTCAAGCGGCTTCACGCATAGAAAGACGATATTGCTGCGGATGACGGTTTCCCGGTTGCTCTGTGATTCATGCAGACCAGGGTAACGGAGGGCTAGCTGCCGTACTTTGGAAGGGGTTCGATTGCTGGCGGCAATCTGCCGTGGCTCAAGTGCACCGGATTGAATCAAGGCATAGATCAGCAGGCTACCCATGCTGCCGGTTCCGATAAATCCAACCTTCATTGTTCAGGCCTCCTTTCATGCTTTACGGTAATGGCGCAGTTCTTTCCCTCTAGTGTATGCGTCAGGACCTGCTTGACATGACATGAAAAAAGTACAGCTTGGTTTACCAGGCAAGTCCAACGGTTCGGAAGCACCGCCCGTGTTCAGAATAGATTTATTTTGAAACTAGGGAGAGGTGTGGAAGACATGAGATGGAACAAGGGAATGACCATTGTTGCTGCGGTGGTTGGATGTATATTGATATTATGGTCGGGCAAAAGTGAACAGCCACCTTCTGGCTGGGAACCTATGCAGCTCGCCACCGAGAAGCCGACGATAGAGCAGGAAACCTCTGCTGTACAGTCGGCTACTTTGGTTCAGGAACAAACGAAGGCTCCCGGTGCAGATCAAAGACCTTCAACTACTGAGGCCTCCGCAGAGACGAACCAGATTAATGCCACGACGGAAAAGGTAGCTAATCAGAGCGTTGCAGGCAACAACCAAACGGATGTCTCAATAGATGTGGCAGAAACGAAATCGGATGTACCTGTGGTTTCACCAGACAATAATCAAGCATTGGTCGGCAATGAAGCTGTTGACAATGGTAAAATTGATGTCAATACAGCTCCGGTAGCCAAGCTTATGGACCTCCCTGGAATTGGGGAGAAAAAGGCGCAAGCCATTATTGATTATCGTAATTCGCATGGACCTTTTACCAAAGTCAGCGACCTGACCAAAGTGAAAGGAATCGGAATGAAGATGCTGGAGAAAATGGCTCCTTATGTGCAGATCAGGTAGTAACAATATATTAAATATTACGATATAAGTTGGATTTGATAAGTTGGATTCGAAATGACATTACAGCAATCGAAAGGTTTTCTGTACGCTGAGTGTCTAGATGTCAACTATATGGATTCAACTTGTATCAGACGGGAGGGAAACGGTTATGAGTACAACAGACGTACGCAAAGACTGGGATACGTATTTCATGGACATCGCATATATGGTCTCAACCCGTTCCCGCTGTTCACGCCGTCATGTTGGCGCCGTACTTGTTCAGGGGAAGAAACTGCTTGGAACAGCTTATAATGGTGCGCCCATGGGAGTTCCGGACTGTTCTGAAGCAGGGTGCATGATCTCGGAAGAATATGAGCTGGTAGTGACCGACGGTCAGGAGGAAATGGTCAAAAAGCAACGCTGTATTCGTACCATTCATGCGGAGCAGAACTTGCTTTTGTTCACTGATCGCATTGACCGCGAAGGCTCTTCTGTATATGTTACGGATGAACCTTGCTGGACTTGCTCCAATATGCTCGCGAATAGCGGCATTACAGAAATCGTATTTCATCGCCCATATCCCAAGGATACAGGCAAGGTTACGGACATGATGAAGCAAAAAGGCATTACGTTTCGCCGACTGGAAAATTACCAGCCTCCGCGTGAGACGATGATGACGGTAAGTGACTAGAACACATATAATATCAAATTTGCGGGGAAGAACCTCCGGTTGCTGGAACAGCTGCCGGGGGTTTTTTTGCGTTCATACGCGCAAAAAGAAGGAGGCAAAGAAAATGAAAGGCAGACCTTTGCTGGTATTTACCGTCTGCTGGTTATGCGGTAGCGGGATAGCATGTGCGTTATCAGGGTGGTCCCTGTTCGTAGGAATGATCGGGGCGCTTGTTTGTCTGCCGTTGTTGCTACGAATGATTGATATACGCGGTTGGTCCATCTTGTTACTGATCGGAGCACTCATCGGCGGTGCTGTGCACTGGGAATGGAATGATACACGTAATCGGAGCAGCCTGCCCGAGATCACACATACGGCTGCCGAGAATTTGGATGGTTATGCAGCTACATTTGAAGGAACCCTGATGTCGGATGTACGCATAGATGGGGATCGGGCCGATTTTGAAATGCAGATTACCTCCATGCTCCCGCAATCCGATACAACATCGGCACCAGCGTCGGAAGCGCGAACTGAGCCTAACTTGAGAGAACGTCTAATGGTCCAAGTTCGTCTGGCTGAGGAAAAAGAACAGCAGGTAGCAGCAGGCTGGAAGCGAGGGGATACGATAACGTTGACGGGTGCGCTTGCGCTTCCCGGCGAAGCCAGAAACTTTGGCGGATTTGACTATCAAAATTACTTACGGACTCTTCATATCCATTGGTTGTTTAAAGTGAAGGGTGCCAACTCGGTAACCAACATTCCGCCTGAAGGGCTGGAGAAATTCAATATTCTCCGGTGGAATGACGTGGTCAGATATAAGCTCGGCGCAGCGGTAGAACAGTTATTCCCCGAACCTCATGCAGGCTATATGAAGGGTCTGATAATCGGGATGTCTAAAGATATCGATCCAGATACGTATGGTCAGTTTTCACAGCTTGGTTTAACTCATATCTTGGCGATCTCCGGAACACATGTTGCGGTGTATGTAGCATCGCTGCTGCTCCTTTTATCCTGGCTTAGGTTAACCCGGGAAACATCGTTAACGATTGTGTTGCTGTTAATACCCGCATACGTACTGTTGTCCGGGGGTTCACCGTCGGTGATTCGTGCGGGAATTATGTCGATGATTGGTTTGTATATGGCGCGGCGTGGGCTTGCCAGGGATGGGTTGCAGATGATTAGTGCAGCAGCGTTGTTGATGATGTGGTGGAACCCGTATTTTTTATTAAGCGTGAGTTTCCAGCTATCCTTTCTGGTAACAGCCGGACTCATGATATATACGCCGCTGATTAATCGACTATTTAGCAGTTGGCCCAAAGGCCTTGCAGCAACAGCTTCCGTGACGGTAACAGCACAGTTGATTTCTTTTCCGGTAACGATTCTGTATTTCAACCAGTTTTCACTGCTGTCATTTGTTGCAAACTTCCTGCTAGTCTCCTTGATTAGCGCGATTGTGCTTCCGCTTGGAACGGTCGCCCTGATTTTATCGCTTCTTTGGATGCCTCTGGCTAAACCGTTGGCGTGGATTGCTATTTTGCTGAACAAAATGACCTTTGCAAGTACGGAGTGGATGAACAGCTTGCCTGGCTTTGTGCTGATCTGGGCTACACCTTCGTTGCTCTGGATTGCAGCATATTATGCCGTTCTCTATACGCTTTTGCGTACCCTTTATCGTGGCCCGGGTGAACAGCCTATTGCCCAGGGCACAGAAGAGGACACGGCTCCTCTGGTTCATCGGCATGCTGGAGGATCGTCCAGAGCGGCTCTGGGGCTATCTGCGTTGTCTAACGTATCATCACAAGGATTAAATAAAGGTGGACATGAAGCTAATCATGGTTCAATGACCATATTAAGTGCAAGCATTGCCTGGCCGGAATATAGCAGTGCATTTGCTGCACGTGGGGCGGGTTTTTACTCTGGTGAACGGATGAACATCTTCCACAAATGGATGTGTGCCCTGTTGGCCATTAGCTTTGTAGCTGGACTATGGTGGGCATACCAGACGCCCCAGCCTGCGGGTGCGGGAGTGGTGCAATTTTTGGATATTGGACAAGGCGACAGCACACTAATTACAACTCCCGGAGGTAAACATATTTTGGTCGATGGCGGGGGCACGGTCCAGTTTGGAAAGTCCGAACAATCCTGGAAGACACGGCGTGATCCATATGAAGTAGGGGCCAAGGTGGTAGTTCCTTTATTGAAAAAACGGGGCATTCATCGGCTGGACGCCGTAATCGTAACCCATGCTGATCAGGATCATGCCGGGGGATTACAGGCAGTGCTCGAACAGATTCCGGTGAAACGATTCATGTTCAATGGAACAACCAGCGGTACAGCCAATTTTGAGAAATTGTTGGATACAGTTATCGAGAAGAAGATTCCGTTATATGCCATTCGCCAAGGGATGTCCTACGCGCCGGATGGAGAGACCAGATTACATTTTATATATCCGGATCTGGAGAAAACGATGGATACAAGAGAAAGATTGCCCGTCTCGGAACATCAGAATCATGATTCGGTTGTCTTTATGCTAGAAATGGCAGGCGCCTCCCTATTGTTCACAGGAGACATGGATGCTGCAGCCGAGCAGGATCTGCTCTATATGATTCAGGATGGATCGCTCGCAGCCTCATTTGGACAGCAGGGTGCAAATGCTGCATTAGCAGATGTTTCTGTTCAGGAGATGTTTACACGTCAGGCGGGGGAAAATCATGAGGATGCTCCGGTCACCATTGATTTGTTAAAAGTTGCACATCACGGGAGCAAAACTTCTTCTACCGAAGCTTGGTTACAGTACTGGAATGCATCGGCTTCCGTGATATCTGCAGGAGCCAACAATACATATGGACATCCCAATCCTGGAGTGCTTGAACGTCTTGTAGATTCGGGTACAGACATCTATCGTACAGACCAGATGGGGGAGATTCAGATGAGGATTAAAGACGGGGAGATTGATGTGCGTTATAAATTGGTTCCAAACAGCCCATAATGAAATTTTTCATCGTGCAGGATAATGGTTATTTTTACCGAATAATAGTTAGGCTCGGTTTTGATTAGAGCAGAGATACCTAGTGATCGTAGCAACATACATAATAAGAAGGGATCAAAAAAATGGAACTTGTAGAATTCACTCAACGCAACAACAACGCAACACAGAAGAGTAGAGCTAGATGGATCAAAAGGACAATAGCATTATGGATGGGACTTTTAGTTATCGGATTGATAGCCGGTCAGTCCCCTGTGGTTGCGGCATCCAGCTCCAACAGCTCAATCTCTTCCGTGCTGGATCGTAATGACTATTTACTTGATAATGGTACAATTTGGTCCAAAGGGATCACCAGTGGAGTATGGACACAAAGTCGAGATTTGATCGGTATCTCAAAAGCTGACACTCACTCAGTCTTTGGGTGGACTGCTAATGGACAAGTCTATCGCTGGGATAAGGACAACGCGGATAAGCCAGATGTTTATCAATACAATGGAATCGTGAAGGTATATGGGCATGGTCTGGTTCTTCTTCAGGATGGAACACTTCATACTAAAGGGGAACAGATTAAAGGTCTGGATTCCATTATTGATGTTGGCCCATATGATGAGGAATATGCTTATAGCGCATTATCCTCGTCAGGAGACGTTTATTATGCCGACTATCGAAACAAAGTGCGCAAAGCAGACAAGGTACCTGATGGTAAAGCTATCGCAATGAACAGCGCATACGCAGCAGTATTAAAGAACGATGGTTCTGTAGTTATTGTAAGTGTGATGTACGAGGACGAACAGGTGACTATTGCTAGTGACGTCCAATCCATGATCTGGTGGGGAAGAACACATAAGCTGCTCACGGTGAAGAATGATGGAACCGTATGGAGTTATGATCGAACCGCTAAATACAAGTCGGAACAATTGCCAGGATTAACTAATGTGAATCGGCTTATACATTCGTATGATCTGGATGAACTATATGCACAATTACAAGACGGATCTTGGGTCATTTATGACAATGGGAAAATTACTCCACTCGTAGCTCCTTCTTTAAATAAAGTAACGTTGATTGCATCTTCCAAAGAAGCATTTATTGGAGATAAAATCACACTTACTGTTCAGGAGAACTACAGCAATGGGTTCAAAATTAAGCGTATACCTTTGCCAGAAGAAATTATAGTAGAGCAACCTCAAGTTGCACAAATTGAAGGAGAAGGCAAACTAAAGGTTAGCGGAATGGGAACAACCCAAGTAACTTTAAAGATAGGTGATCTGACTTCGAGCATTCAACTGAACGTTAAATCAGAGCAAAAGCTTACAGGCGCTGCATTGTTAGACGGAACTGTATATTTACCAGTGCAGTCTGTTTTTAAAACAATGGGAGCCAAAGTTGATGTTAAAGGTTCATCTTTTGAGATTCAATTCGGAAATGAAAAAATTACTTTGCAAAAAGGAAGTGCAATTGCACATTTTAACAACAAGGAAATCAAGATGAAAGGAAAAGTGCAATCCCTCGATGGACAAACGGTATTCCCTGCACATCTGTTAAGCCAGATTGCAGGTATTCAAGTTCGATGGGACGCAGAGTTTAAACAGGCAAAAGTGCTGGTTGGAAAGTCATCCATCCTTGTTGAATCGAAGGATACCCTTGCTTTGATCAAGAAAAAAGAACTGGGTAGCCTTAGTAAATTGATTGGCAAGTCTTATTGGATCAATGATTATACGGATCTTGGACAACGTTTCAGCAGAGTGACCATAACAGATATTAAGATTGAGATGTCTGACTCTGGAGATAAGAGTTATTCCGTTGTGTTCCGTAATGCAAAAGGAAAAACGGTTGTTGCTTATGCAGGAGGGACTGCATCTAAGGTCACGGGTATGCTGTCAGATACCAATCAATTCTTTGCATACGATCCTTATCAGAAATACAAATGGTCTCAATCCACGTGGAATAAGATTATCGCTGGGGAAGTGGACTTGGGGATGAATATAACACAGGCTCGTTTCGCCTGGGGAGATCCAACAAGTATAACCCAAGAGATGAGTTCAAAGGGTAAAATTGAAGTGTGGGTATATAGCAGTTCAGCAGGTATACGTGCTTTAGGTTTTGTTGGCGGAAATCTGATTGTCATTTATTAATTGTATGTATGAAGAGTATCATCTACTCTTAGAATGAAACCAAAAGCCCTCTTTCCGTTATACTCCTCGGGGAGAATAACGGAAAGAGGGCCATTTTTTAAACATTTGGAATAATATAAGAATTATTCAACGCCATCTTTGAAATGTTTGCTCCAATGTTTGTCGCCTTTGTGCAACAGATCTTCTACTGTTTTCTCAAGCGTCAGCAAGAGCTGTGCTCGTACATCAAGCACGGTTTCTCTGTACAAGCGTTCTTCCGTTCCGACGATTTTGTCGCCGTATAATGCTTGTGCAGCGGTGTACTTCCGATGTTCCTCAACCAGGGTATCAATAGACTGCAATGCATGTTCCACAAAATGGGATATGCTTTGATATTCTTTGGGCATTTGTTCTTTTAACGCTTGAATTTTTGCAAGAGCTGGCATGCTCATCACCTCGTGTTATGAATGTAAATTTACAATACACTGTTTTCATGAAAATTACATTAAAATGAGCTTAAATTTGTACAAAATTTGAACTTTTTTATTTTCAATGCTATAAGTGTTGTTAGCTATAATGTATGCCATTGTAATTAAATTGAGTCGTGTAAGTACTGGAATGACTTTTGAGCTGGCTTGATGACTCGTTATGCAATTTCTGTTATTCTAAGAGAAGATTTCAGCGGCCCCAATACATAAGCCGTTATTTTGTTATGGCAATATAAAAATATACTTAACTTTGCAACAATTTTATTGATGGTCACGTCTGTAAGGTTGCAGGGAGAGGGGGATCCTTTGTGGTAGAGCCGGAACTCATCAGAGCCGCTCAATCGGGCGATCGCGACGCTCTAATTACCCTATTGCGGGACATTGAACAGCATGTTTATCGGACCGCATATTACATTCTAAATAATGAACAGGACGCTTTGGATGCTGCTCAGGAAGCGTTGATCCGAATTTACACCAAGATTAACTCATATGAGGAAAAGGCCCAGTTTAAGACGTGGGTACAGCGCATCGTCACGAATATCTGTATTGATAAATTCAGAAGAACCAAGCCTTCCGTCTCCATTGACGAGCATGATATGGTTTTTCAGGACAATCAGGACGTGGAATTCGAAGTGATGTCCACGTATGTGGCAAAGGATATACAGGATGCTATTAATAAGCTACCTGAGCATCACCGTACCGTTATTGTTCTAAGATATTTGCAGGACTTATCCTATAACGAAATTGCGGATTGCCTCGATCTTCCGTTGAATACGGTTAAATCTTATTTATTTAGAGCCAGACAGCAATTACAGAATCTACTACAGGAGTATCAGAAAGGTGGTGTGACAGGATGAAATGCGAAGAGGTGGTGGAATGGATGCACCGGTATCTGGATCATGATCTGGGTGAGGCCGAAACCGCGCAGATGCTACAGCATGTGGCCCAATGCGCGGAGTGCGCCGAAAATTTTAGTTTGCTCAGAGCTCTCTCCAGAGAACTGGAAGATTTGCCGCAGGTAACCCCGAGATTCAGTCTGGTTGACGCCATTATGCCCCAATTGGATGCAATCGACGAAGCGAAAAGAGAACAAAGCAGTACAATACAGGAAATGAGTCCTGTCCCTGCTGCATTTGAGAATTTACAGCGTTCAAGTGAGCGGAAACCGAAGCAAAAATGGTTGAATTCCATGGCTGGTCGGATGTCCTTGGGTGCAGCAGCAGCAGCTGTTGTTCTCGGTATAGCAATCTTTGGATATCAGCCAGAGAAGATAGAGAATGCCGAAGTGATGATGAGCACTGGAAGTAATCAAGAAGGCGGAAATGCCGATCAAAATCCAGTGAGCAGAGAGATTAACAACGATGAACCATCCGCTGCATCGAGTGATAGCAGTTCATTAATTGAAGATTTTAACCAGCCATTTGTTGAAGATAAAAAACTTCAAGAGACTGCTCCTGAGGAAGATGGCTCCGAGAAGGCACAGGAACCTGTAACAAAGGAAAATCCAACGCCTAAACAGCCAGCTTCCGGGTCCGAAACGAACAAGAGTACTGATACGAAGGGCACTCCTTCCAGTTCCGATTCTGCTGATAGTACGAAAAGTGTGAATCAGCAAAAAAATGAGGATACAGGAACTGCTACCGCACCACCAGCAGGCTCTGATGGAAACGGAGCAACGGAGCCTGAAACTGGGGACGCACAATCATTCACTTCTCAGGATATGCCCGACATTAAGGTAGAAGAGCCAACGGAGAGTACGACGACTCCTGATTCCGAGACGGGTATGGATGCAGCGGGAGGCAACAAAGGATTCGCTGCCACAGATTCGGGTGCCCTTTCCAATACAACTCCAAAAGAATGGAAGTCACCAGATGGCTCCTATCTGGTCATGCTGCTCGACGATCAGATCAGCATCTACTCTAAATCTGCCAATGACCCGGATGTGCTTAATTTGGTCGAGCAGCGAAATGTGGGGGGGACGCTAAAATCTGCGAGTTGGTCCACGGATAGTACCGTATTCAATTATGAGACGGATAAAGATGGGACAACAGTGAAGAAATCATTTAATGTTTCCACTGCTTCGAGTGGAACATCTGCCAAATAGGCGGTAAATCACACATTTGGACTCCAGACTTGCCGAACATTTCTGTTGCATTGAGAATATACTGGGAGTAACAACAACGTCCTATCTCAGTTACAACAACTGACGTCGTATGACCGCTATACCAGCCTTTTCTAGAATTGTTGGTGTTAGCGTTTATATAGATGTAGGACAGGGGGCCTTCATCCGTTAAGCGGATGTAAGGTCCCTTTGTTGTCTGTCACGTTTTCTGGTAGGATAAGAGGATAAGGGGGCACCGTGATGGATGTAAAGAGTGCGACAAAGGCAATACGTAGTGGGGAAACGGCTCCGGTATATGTGCTGTACGGAACGGAGAAATACCAGATACAGCAGTTTACGGATATGTTAAAAGAACAGGTTATTGAAGAAGAACACCGTGATTTTGCAATCATTCCATATGATCTCTCCGAAACAGCTGTGGAGGTGGTCATCGAAGAAGCGGAGACGGTTCCTTTTCTTGTTCCACGTAAACTTATCATTGTTCGCGATGCCAATTTGTTTACAGCGGGCAAGGATTCTAAAATTGATCACCAGGTCGACCGACTGCTTACATATATGGACAATCCGGCAGATTATAGTACTATAGTTTTCCTGGCACAAGGGGATAAGCTGGATGAACGTAAAAAACTGGTGAAGGCAGCCAAGAAACAAGCGGTTGTCCTTGCATTTGCTCCGCTGAGCGGTGAGGAGCTGCTGAGTTGGATTATCAAGCTGGCGAAGCAACGGGATGTTTCTTTTGAAGCTGGAGCGGCTGACACGCTTGTGAGTTATGCAGGCACAGGCCTGCAGACGTTATCTGCGGAAGTGGACAAGTTGTGTTTGTTCGCTGGTAACGGAGGCACGATCAAACGCGAAGATATCGAATCACTGGTGGCACGAAGTACAGAGCAGAATGTATTCGCAATGGTGGAAGAGCTTGCTAACTTGAGGCTGGAGAAGGCTTTGGGCCTTTTTTATGAGCTTCTGAAGCAGCGTGAAGAACCAATCAAAATTGCAGCGCTGATCGCCCGTCAATTCCGAATCATGATCCAGGTGAAAGAGTTAGGTCAGCAGAGTTACTCTCAACAGCAGATTGCCAGCCAGCTTGGTCTGCATCCGTACGCTGTGAAGATCGCCGGCGAGCAGGCACGTAAATTTCAGGCGGAACGTTTAAGGCTGATTTTGAGTCATCTCAGTGAACTGGATTATCAGATGAAGACGGGGGCAGTGGATAAAGTGTTGGGATTGGAGCTGTTCTTGTTAAGGCTTGGTGCATAGATATAGATATAACTGTAAGACAAAACGGCCTCTATTCCGTTGATCGTATGATCATCGGAATAGAGGCCGTTTTGTATGTGGGAAGCTTATAGAATCAGATACTAAAAAATCCTGAAAGCTCTTGCTGTTCAGGATTTTTCCATTAGATCGTATAAGTAACGCTTCTTACGCTTGTGCGGAAAGAGCGTTCAGTTTTTTCGCCAAGCGAGACTTTTTGCGGGCTGCAGCATTTTTATGAACCAGACCTTTAGTTACAGCCTTGTCCAGCTTTTTGGAAGCAGCTTGAATCGCAGCTTTTGCAGTATCAACTTCGTTACTTACCAGAGCAGCATCAGCAGCTTTAACAGCTGTACGGAGTGCAGATTTCTGGGAAGCGTTGAGTGCGCGGCGCTTGTCGCTCGTTTTTACGCGTTTAACAGCGGATTTGATGTTTGGCATTACATTCACCTCCTGTAAGGCATTTGCATGAATACAAACGTTTCACAACTTAAAATATTCTAGCATGCTGGCATGCAAATTGCAACAGATTTTCCTATGATATTCGATAGTGCTGCATAAAGCACACCATTTTCCCACACAATATGCTCAAATGCGGTAAGGGAGGCAGGGACAGATGACACTGGATTTGCAAAATTATGCAGTTCGCACCGACTTGGCGATTGACTCCAAGGAAATGGCGCAGGGTGGGCAGAAGCAGACGATTCCCGGGCTACGGGAAGATGTGGAAAAGAAAGATGGTATCACTATTACGCGTATTGATGTGCTGAATGAAGCAGCTGCTACAGCCATTGGACGTGTGAAGGGGCACTACGTCACATTGGAGGTCCCTTCGCTTCGTAACGGGGATACCGATCTTCAGGAACGGGTGGCTGCAGAATTTACGCGAGAGATGGAGGATTTTTTGGCAAAGGCGGGCATCAACAAGACGTCCAAGGTGCTGATTGTCGGTTTGGGCAACCTGAACGTCACACCCGATTCACTGGGTCCGCTGGTGGTGGAGAATTTAATGGTTACGCGCCAGTATTTTGAACTAGTACCGGATCAGGTTGCACCCGGTTATCGTGAAGTCAGTGCCATTGCGCCGGGTGTATTGGGCACAACAGGTATTGAATCCAGTGACATCGTGCAAGCGATTGTGGACCGGACGAAGCCGGATGCAATCATTGCGATTGATGCGCTGGCCTCACGCTCTCTGGAACGTGTCAATACAACGATTCAGGTCGCAGACATCGGCATCCATCCCGGCTCGGGCATTGGTAACAAGCGACGTGGATTGACACGTGAAATATTGGGTGTTCCCTGCATCGCCATCGGTGTGCCTACCGTATGTTATGCGTCCACTATCGTGAATAACGTCATTGAAATGATGCGTACTCATTTTAGACAAGAGACCGATCAGACGAAACAGATCATGGGCATGCTGGACGATATTGGTGAAAATGACCGCCTAAGTTTAGTAAAAGAAGTATTGGAGCCGCTGGGTCATGATCTGATTGTAACCCCCAAGGAAATCGACGAATTTGTCGAAGATATTGCCAATATTATTGCAACAGGTCTGAACGCAGCTCTCCATGATGCGGTAAATGCTGAGAATGTAGCTGCCTACACTCATTAATTGAAATTTGTAAGTTAAATGTTTGAGGCTCCTGAGAAGAAGGTCCGAATCTATCGGACTTTCTTTTTTTGTGCAATCTTCTTTTTCCTGTTCTATCAAATCTGGCAGGCTCATAGAGTTGAAGTATAAGCGTTGTCCAGCAGGGAAGGAGACAGAAGCAATGAACAAAATATTGGCATGGAATATTGGTAAATGGAAAAAAAGATGTTTGCACGTGCTGGCCATGGGTCGTACGTTGTTGTTGCTTATGATTATATCGGCTTTGTTTTTTGTAGTCCTCGGTCTGGGAGGTATGGCAGAGAAGCGTTTGAATAACTCGCCAGTCTCTTCTATGAAAGGATTTGCGGGAGCTGTATCAAGCAGCTTTTTTGTGGACATGCTCGGCATGGAGATGCCGCATTTAACTCAAAAGGAACAGGCTTCTGCATTTTCTGGTGAAAATCTCACTTCATTTGTATTTCAACTGCTAACGAATGTGAACCCGCAGGATCCCAAAAGCCTGATTGCTAGAGAAATGCCAGGCATGGGTTCCAATCAACCAGTACTGCTTCGACCGGGGTCAGGTAACGCCAAGGCTGAAGCCCCAGAAGATTATCAGCCGGGTCCGGGACTCATTGATACCGCCTCCGCAGGCGGTGGAAAGTTAGGTGGCGAGCAGCATGTTCCGTCAGGTCAGGATAATACTGATCCATCCGATCCGCAGGGATCGGGGGATGGCGAAGTCAAGGGAGATCCACCACCGAAGAGTGGCGGGAAGGAACCTAGCACACCAACAACAGGGAAAAAAGCGATCCTTGTCTATCATTCCCACCCACGTGAAGGATACAACCCACTTTTGGGCACGAAAAGTGACAATCCTTCCTCTGGTAAATCTACGGGCAATGTTTTTCAAGTGGGAACCTACTTGTCCGACAGTCTGGAGAAGCTGGGCATAGGCGTGGAACACGCTCAGGAAGATTACCCGACGAAGGTTAAAGATTATAACTGGAATTATTCCTATAAATACTCCCGTCAGACCGTAAAAGCTGCTCTTGCTCAAAATGACGATCTTACGTATCTCATCGACATTCATCGTGACTCACAGCGTCATAACAAAACAACGACGACCATTAATAATTTGGGCTATGCCAAAGTATATTTTATTATCGGACATGAGAATCCAAACTGGCAGCAGAATGAAGCCTTTGCAGCGAAAATTCATAAAAAGCTGGAAGCAAAATATCCAGGGGTATCTCGCGGCGTGTGGGGTAAGGACGGTGGCGGAGCCAACAATGGCGAGTACAATCAGACGCTCTCACCCAACAGCATATTAATTGAGATTGGCGGCATCGACAATACAGCTGCTGAACTGGAGCGGACATCCAAAGTGCTCGCCGACATGATTGCAGAGGTGTACTGGGATGATCAGAAGGTGGACAAAGCGAGTGCGGAAAAAACATCTCAAGGCGGCTAGTATTCTTAAATAGAAGAATCAAAGATATAACAGGAGGCGAGGAATGTGTCCAGATTCGGTAAAAGATTGTTTTCCATCTGTGTATTAATGTTGCTGGGTGTTCTGTTTGGAATGCAGCTGGCAGGCAGCAACTTTAATAGAGGCGATGATTCGGCCGGCAACCCTGCAGTTGTGAAAACTCAGCCGGTGTCACCGTCTGCCGAATCTGTCCCGACCGAGCCCGTACAACAGGAGGTCAAAGAACCTCCAGCTGTACCAGTTCCGACACCGAGTCAGTTGCTTGGCGCAGAACAGAGTAAAGCACCCGTGGACGTGCTTGCAGACAAAACGGCAGGACTTCTCCAAAATCTGTCTCATAACGGAATGAAGTGGGTTGTATCCTTATTTAGCGGAGTCGCTGAATAAAAGACGATGAAATACAGGCACAATAAACCCTTGGGAGCTTGCGAATATGACGCATATTATAAAGTTGAGACAACGCGGGATTGATGCACCCTGCATCAACTGTTATAATGAAGTGATTGACACTAGGCTGTTTCTGGGGGTAAGGAATGACTGACATTCGGGCAAGACAACGTAAAATTCGTAACTTTTCTATTATTGCACATATAGATCACGGCAAATCAACACTTGCGGACCGGATCTTGGAGTACACAGGTGCGCTCACTTCACGTGAAATGCAGGAACAAGTTCTGGATAAGATGGACCTTGAACGCGAACGTGGAATAACGATCAAGCTACAAGCAGTAGCACTGACTTACAAAGCAGATGACGGTGAAGAGTATTTATTGAATCTCATTGATACACCGGGACACGTAGACTTCACGTATGAAGTCTCACGCAGTCTTGCTGCATGTGAAGGTGCTCTGCTGGTTGTGGATGCGGCACAGGGCATTGAAGCCCAGACGCTCGCTAACGTATATCTGGCATTGGATAACAATCTTGAAATTTTACCGGTTATCAACAAAATTGACCTTCCAAGTGCTGATCCTGAACGGGTGAAACAGGAAGTGGAAGATGTCATTGGCTTGGATACAAGCAATGCAGTTCTGGCTTCGGCCAAAGCAGGAATCGGAATTAAAGAGATTCTGGAGCAAGTTGTACAGAGTGTACCGGCACCTCAAGGTGATCCTGACCAGCCTTTGAAAGCACTGATTTTTGACTCGCACTATGACCCTTACAAAGGTGTAATCGTCTATGTGCGTGTGATCGATGGCATGATCAAATCGGGTTCCAAAATCAAAATGATGGCAACAGGTAAATCGTTTGAAGTGATTGAAGTTGGAGCGTTCAAACCTCGCATGACCATCGTGGACGAGCTGAACGTCGGGGACGTTGGATTTATCGTTGCAGGTATCCGGCATGTAGGCGATACACAAGTCGGGGATACGGTAACAGACGCCAAAAATCCAACGCTTGAACCGCTGGCGGGCTACCGCAAAATTAATCCAATGGTATACTGCGGTCTCTATCCGATTGAAACATCGGACTATGTTGACCTGCGTGAAGCACTTGAGAAATTGCAGTTGAACGATGCGTCTCTGAGCTTTGAACCGGAAACATCCAGTGCACTCGGTTTTGGATTCCGTTGTGGATTTCTTGGACTGCTTCACATGGACGTTATCCAGGAGCGGATCGAGCGGGAGTTTAACATTCCGTTGATCACAACTGCACCAAGTGTAATCTATCATGTAACCTTAACGAATGGTGAAGTGATGAGAATCGACAACCCATCCAATTATCCTGAGGTGGGACGGATTGATTACGTCGAGGAACCATACGTCAAGGCAGATATTATCGTACCGAATGATTATGTAGGTACTATTATGGAGCTGTGTCAGAATAAACGCGGTGAATATGTGAATATGGAATATCTGGACACCACGCGGGTTACCATTACCTATGAGATTCCGTTGTCCGAGATTGTATATGACTTCTTCGACCAGTTGAAATCCGGTACCAAAGGATATGCATCCCTGGATTATGAACTGTCCGGTTACCGTCAGTCCAATCTGGCGAAAATGGATATTGTACTTAATGGCGAACAGGTTGATGCTCTGTCCTTCATCGTTCACCGTGACCGTGCCTATAACCGCGGACGCATTGTCTGTGAGAAGCTGCGCGAGCTGATTCCACGGCAAATGTTCGAGGTGCCAATTCAGGCATCTGTAGGTACCAAGGTCGTTGCTCGTGAAACGGTAAAAGCCATGCGTAAAAACGTACTTGCCAAGTGTTATGGCGGTGACATCTCGCGGAAACGGAAACTGCTTGAGAAGCAGAAGGAAGGTAAGAAGCGGATGAAGCAGGTCGGTAACGTAGAGGTGCCGCAGGAAGCGTTCATGGCGGTGCTGAAAATTGATGATTAAACAATCTATTTTGAGGTACAACACTGAATGTGTGTATTCAAATTAGATTAATAAATCTTTTTGGGTACATCACACAGTGTTTGTATCAAAGTTGAATTGCAAGACGTTTGCTTGCAAACATGGGTACAACACAGAATAACCAATAAACCAAGCTGAAAGGGAAGCCGGATGGCTTTCCTTTTTTCAAATAGAGGGGGACTTGCCATGACATTGGCAGCACACAGCCGGAAAACAGGTGCACCCCAAGCGGTGTATCTTCACATTCCCTTTTGCACAAATAAATGTTTCTACTGCGATTTTAACTCCTATGTATTGAAGGACCAGCCTGTTATGCAGTATCTTGAAGCGCTGGAACGGGAGATGGAACATACAGTTAAAGCGAATCCGCCGGGAGAAATCAAAACCATATTTGTAGGCGGTGGCACGCCGACTGCACTGAAACCGGACGAAATGGCCGTATTCCTGAAGTCCGTTAAAACCTATTTCCCAAACTGGGCAGATGATATCGAGTTTTCAATGGAAGCTAACCCGGGCACGACCGATGCAGAGAAGCTCGCAGTCATGAAAGAAGGCGGAGTGAACCGCGTCAGCTTTGGGGTACAGGCTTTTCAGAATGACCTCCTTACAGGCATTGGCCGGATTCATAATACAGATGATGTATACCGCAGTTTGGAAAATGCCCGAGCAGCTGGATTGCATAACTTGTCCATTGACCTGATGTTTGGTTTGCCAAACCAGACTGTCGAGATGCTGAACGAAAGTATCGACAAAGCGCTGGAACTGGATCTGCCGCATTACTCCATATACAGCCTGAAGGTGGAGGAGAATACTCTTTTCCATACGTTATATCAGAAGAACCAGCTGCCGCTTCCTCATGAAGATGACGAGTTGCAAATGTATCTTCTATTAATGAAGCGTATGAAAGAAGCAGGCTACGGACAATACGAGATCAGTAACTTTGCCAAACCCGGCTTCGAGAGCCGTCACAATATCACGTACTGGCGCAATGAAGACTATTACGGTCTGGGTGCAGGTGCACATGGATATGTAGGCCGCGAACGCCATATGAATATAAAAGGTATAAACCCGTATGTTGAAGCTTCCAAAGGAGGCCTGCCGCGTCTCGATCATTTTGAAATCAGTCGTGCCGAGGCCATGGAAGATTACCTGATGGTTGGGTTGAGAATGCTGGAGGGTGCTTCCTCCTCACGGTTTAGCGATCAGTTCGGGGAGCCTATGGAGGAAGTGTTTGCGAAGCCTTTGGGCAAAATGTTGAACGCAGGACTGCTGGAGAAGACGCCAGACGGCTTCCGGCTTAGTGAACAGGGCATCCTGTTCGGAAATGATGTTTTTGCCGAGTTTATCGGGTCCATATCGCTGAATTCGTAGCTTGAAATTCTATACGCTCTGTTGTATATTTATTCATATTGATTTTACAGAGCGTGTAATTTATACAACTACGAAGTCGGCTTTCCTCTGGAAAGCTTCTATAGGAGGAGAGCTGGATGTCGGCCATATGCAGAAAAGCCGTACCGGAAGATGTTGAACCATTATTTGAAATGATTAAGGGCTATGCAGAGCGTGGGATCATGCTTCCGCGTTCACGGGAAGTACTGCAACGGCAGCTGGATCACTTTGTCGTAGCTGAAGTGAATGGTGAGGTTGTGGGCTGTGGGTCTCTCTGTCGTTTGGGCAATGATCTGGTGGAAGTCAGATCGCTCGGCATCTCCGAAGGTCACAAAGGCATGGGCATTGGCTCACTGCTGCTGGATCGGCTGGTAGAGGAAGCGGAGAAACAACAGATTCCCAAGGTCATGGCGTTAACATATGAAGTCTCCTTTTTTCTCAAAAACGGTTTTGCCGTGGTGGATAAGGAGATTTTCCCAGAAAAAGTATGGACGGACTGTGTTCATTGCAGCAAACAGGATTGCTGTGATGAGATTGCCGTATTGAAAGAGTTGAACATTTCAGCCTGATAAACGAATGAACCGTATGGATTGAGCCGAGTAACACTCTATCTCACCTGCGGTTCTTTTTAATTCATGAGATGTACAGTAAAGTGGTTATGTCTTGGAGACATTGGTCTATACTATAAATAGATGAGCGTACTCATCAAACTGACTTGACAATGTTCACGTCATTTTGGTATTTTTGTATTACCGCTTAGCACTCATCTAACCGGAGTGCTAACGACATGGGACAGTGCAGTCAGAAGGAGGGAATACTCACCATGTTAACAGAGCGTCAACGAATGATTCTGAACGCTATAGTGGATGACTATATCCGTTCAGCTGAGCCCGTAGGGTCCCGAAGCATTTCCAAAAGGGGAGATGTTGGATACAGTCCGGCGACGATCCGTAATGAAATGGCGGACCTTGAAGATATGGGCTTTCTGGAACAGCCGCATACATCTGCTGGACGCATTCCTTCGCACAAAGGCTATCGATATTATGTCGATCATTTGGTTCCGTGGAATCAGGTGGAGCCGCAAGAGCTGGACGATCTAAAGTCATTCTTTGCGGAAAAGCTGAACGTGATGGAACAAGTGATTCAGCATGCCTCGGTCATTTTGTCTCATATGACGAATTATACTTCGATCCTGCTCGGACCGGAAGTTTTTCACACGTCACTTCGTCATTTTCAACTGCTTCCGCTTAATGAAAGCGAGGCTGTGGCCATCATCGTAACGAACACGGGTCAGGTGGAGAACAAGACCGTTCAGATTCCACCCGAAATTTCGGTAGCGGAGATGGAAAATGTAGTTCGTTTATTAAACAGCAAGCTGGTCGGCGTGCCGATTTACAAATTAAAGTCTCGTCTCTACACCGAGCTTGGGCAAGAGATGGAACGGCATATTACACGTTATGAGGAAGTCATGCAGGTGCTGAACAGCGCCTTTGACAACGAGCATGACAATCGTCTGTTCCTTAGCGGTGCCACCAATATGTTGACCCAGCCAGAGTTTAAGGATATCGAAAAAGTAAAAGATATTCTGGACCTGCTAGATGAAACACCAACACTCATGAAATTGATGATGCCCGTGCAGGGTGGATCTGGTATTCAGGTGCGAATAGGTACCGAGAATGATCATGAAGCCTTCGCCAATTGCAGCCTGATAACGGCATCCTATTCATTGGATGGAGAGGCTTTGGGCTCCATCGGAATATTGGGACCTACGCGAATGGATTACGCACGTGTCATTCATATTTTAAATACATTATCCCGTGATTTGACTGCTATGCTAACACATCGCTTCAAATAAGGGATTGAACCATTTCATTCTTATAAGGAGGTGAACATCTTGAAAGAGGAGCAATCATTCGCAGCAGAAGAACAGGAAGCAACTACAGCAGCGGAGCAGGAGCCTGTCAACGAAGCCGGAGCTGCAGAAGCACAGGCGGAAGAGATGACAGATCAGGAGCAAGATGAGATCGCACGTTTGAAGGCGGAAGCTGAGGAACATCAACAACGTTTTGTTCGTGCGCAAGCTGATTTTGATAACTTCCGTCGTCGTACTCAAAAGGAAAAAGAAGAACTGGCGAAATACGCTTCGATGAAGCTGGTCACCGAACTGGTGCCGGTCATTGATAACTTCGAGCGTGCCATGGCTACTGTACCGGAAGGTACTGAAGTCGAGTCCTTCTCCAAAGGCATCGAAATGATCTTCCGTCAGCTGGAGACAGTACTGAGCAATGAAGGTCTGACGTCAATGGATACGGTAGGACAACCGTTTAATCCCGAATTCCACCAAGCAATCATGTCCGTGGAGAGCGACGAGTATGAAGAAGGTACCGTTGTTGAGGAAGTCCAAAAAGGCTATATGCTGAAGGATAAAGTACTTCGTCCGGCTATGGTTAAAGTTAGCTCATAATTTCTGTTACAGAATGAATTGAGTTCACTCTTGATTGTACGATGCCACCGAAGTTTAATATAAAGGTCAGTACACACATAGAGCACGATTAGGAACAACAAATACAAATAAGGATCAATCTGATCCATTTAAATTGTCGAGGGAGGAAATTTTCCGATGAGCAAAGTAATCGGTATTGACTTAGGAACAACAAACTCATGCGTAGCGGTTATGGAAGGCGGCGAGGCTGTCGTTATTCCAAATCCGGAAGGCGCACGTACAACCCCATCCGTAGTAGGTTTCAAAAAAGATGGAGAACGCGTTGTCGGTGAAACGGCTAAACGTCAAGCAATCACAAATCCGGATCGTACAATCATCTCGATCAAACGTCATATGGGTACATCCCACAAAGAAACAATCGATAGCAAAGATTACTCTCCACAAGAGATCTCTGCAATCATCCTGCAAAAACTGAAATCCGATGCTGAAGCATATCTGGGTCAAACGGTAACTCAAGCGGTTATCACGGTACCAGCTTACTTCAATGACAGCCAGCGTCAAGCAACCAAAGATGCAGGTAAAATCGCAGGTCTGGAAGTTCTGCGTATCGTCAACGAGCCAACAGCAGCAGCTTTGGCATACGGTATGGAGAAATCCGAAGACCAAACGATTCTCGTATATGACTTGGGTGGCGGTACATTCGACGTATCCATCCTTGAACTGGGTGACGGCTTCTTCGAAGTTAAAGCGACCAGCGGTGATAACCAACTGGGTGGCGATGACTTTGACCAAGTAATCATTGATTATCTCGTAAGTGAATTCAAAAAAGATCAAGGCATTGACTTGAGCAAAGATAAAGCAGCGGTTCAACGTTTGAAAGATGCAGCGGAAAAAGCGAAAAAAGAACTTTCCGGCGTATTGACTACAACGATTTCCCTGCCGTTCATCACGGTAGCTGATGGCGTTCCTCAACATTTGGAGTTGAACCTGAGCCGTGCGAAATTCGAAGAAATCTCTGCTGGTCTGGTTGAGCGTACGCTTGAACCAACTCGTCGTGCACTGAGCGATGCTGGAATGACAGCTAATGATATCGACAAAATCGTATTGGTTGGTGGTTCCACACGTATTCCTGCAGTACAGGAAGCAATCAAAAAACTGACAGGTAAAGAGCCTCACAAAGGCGTTAACCCGGATGAAGTTGTAGCTTTGGGTGCTGCTGTACAAGCGGGCGTACTGACAGGTGACGTGAAAGACGTTGTATTGCTTGACGTAACTCCATTGTCCCTGGGTATTGAAACTGCGGGTGGCGTATTCACTAAGATGATCGAGCGTAACACAACGATCCCTACAAGCAAATCCCAAGTGTTCTCCACTTACGCAGACAACCAACCGAGCGTTGAGATTCACGTTCTGCAAGGGGAGCGCGAAATGGCAGCGGGTAACAAATCCCTCGGTCGCTTCATGCTGGGAGACATTCCACCGGCTCCACGTGGCGTTCCGCAAATCGAAGTTAGCTTCGATATTGATGCCAATGGTATCGTTAACGTATCTGCAACAGACAAAGGTACAAACAAAACTCAAAAAATCACCATCACTTCTTCCAGCGGTCTGAGCGATGCTGAAGTTGAACAAATGATGAAAGATGCTGAGTTGCATGCAGAAGAAGACAAAAAGCGCAAAGAACTCGTTGAAGCGAAAAACAGCGCAGATCAACTGATCTACTCTGTTGACAAAACGATCAAAGATCTTGGCGAAAAAGCAGATGCTGGTGAAGTTGAAAAAGCGAATGCTGCAAAAGAAAAACTGCAAGGCGTCCTGGCTTCCGACAATCTGGAAGACATCAAAGCTGCTACAGAAGAACTGACAGAGATCGTTCAACAACTGTCCGTAAAACTGTATGAGCAAGCACAAGCTCAAGAGCAAGCAGCTCAAGGCGCTGAAGAGCAACAAGGTTCTGCAAAACGTGACAACGTCGTAGACGCTGATTACGAAGTTGTGGATGAAGATAAAAAACAAAACTAATTCACGTTTTTTGGTGAATTAATCATCGGTGACGTTCGGATCGAGGGGAAAGTCATAGCCGGGGCTCCCGTGCTTTGGCTTTCCTTTTGTCACGATGTGCGATATGGTGAATGATATGGGGGTGGAAGAGTGGCTGAAAAACGTGATTATTATGAGGTACTCGGCGTCAGCAAAAATGCCAGCGACGAGGATATCAAAAAGGCATACCGCAAGCTTGCCCGTCAGTATCACCCTGACGTAAACAAGGCTGCTGACGCGGAAGCCAAGTTTAAGGAAGTTAAAGAAGCTTATGATGTAGTCAGTGACGGCCAGAAGCGGGCACAGTATGACCAATACGGTCATATTGATCCGAATCAGGGCGGCTTCGGCGGCGGTGGCGATTTTGGCGGCGGCGGCTTTGGCGACATCTTCGATATGTTCTTTGGCGGCGGCGGTGGACGACGTGATCCGAATGCTCCGCAACGGGGGAACGATCTGCAATACACCATGACGATTGAATTCAAGGAAGCGGTATTCGGTAAGGAAACCGACATTACCATTCCGCGCACCGAAGGCTGTGATACTTGTCATGGTTCAGGTGCCAAACCGGGAACCAAACCGGAAACCTGTTCCGTCTGCCAAGGTAGCGGTCAACAGGAAGTAGTCCAAAATACACCGTTTGGCCGTATGGTCAACCGTCGCGCTTGTTCGAACTGTAACGGTTCCGGACAAATTATTAAGGAAAAATGTACAACGTGCAGCGGCAGCGGTAAAGTACGCAAACAACGCAAAATTCATGTTCGCATTCCAGCGGGTGTAGATGACGGCGCTCAATTGCGTATGACTGGTGAAGGAGAAGGTGGTCTGCGCGGAGGACCAGCAGGAGATCTGTATATTGTCATCCGTGTGAAATCACATGACTTCTTCGAGCGTGAAGGCGATGATATCTATTGCGAAATTCCACTCACCTTTGCTCAGGCAGCACTGGGAGATGAGATTGAAATTCCAACGCTGTCCGAGAAAGTGAAGCTGAAAGTACCTGCCGGTACACAAACGGGAACGTATTTCCGTCTCAAAGGCAAAGGCGTACCACGCTTGCGCGGCATGGGACAAGGGGATCAGCATGTGAAAGTCGTTGTAGTTACGCCTAGCAAGCTGAATGACGAGCAGAAAGATCTGCTACGCCAAATCGCTGCGCTGGATGGAGAACAAACTCATGAGCATGAGCAATCCTTCTTTGACCGGGTGAAACGGGCCTTCCGTGGAGACTGAGTCTTAATCATTAATATAAAAGGACACCACAGCGGTTTTTTCCGCAGGGTGTCCTTTTTTGCATAATATGGGCCCGGTTGAGGAAAGATACCAGACATGAGCATTCAGTGGTTTGCTGTGTGCCGAATCTAGGGAAGCAGGTGAACCAGATGACCGAGAAAAATATTTTGGCTTATTTCAATAGCCCGGAGCAGGCGGAAGGGGCGGCCAAAAAACTGGAGGCATTACGAGTGGAAGACCTGTCCATCAATCGATTCAGTCGTTATGCGGGTGTCGGGCCAAGCGGAGCATCCTATACGCCAGGTGTATCAGGCAGTTTTTCTTCCTGGGTACCAGGTGCTCTAGGCACGAATGCCAGCGCGGGAATCATGGCTGCAGCAGATCCTTCTGCGAGTGGTATGAGCGATGGCGGACAAGAGGGTCCGACAGGCAGAGATGTATTGCTGACCGTCGTCGTTGACGAGGCAGTTCATCACCGCGCCCTATCCATTATTGAACAAGCCGGCGGTATGATCTAGTTTCACAAAATCTATATAAGATGGACAAAGAATTACACTTTAACGGAGGGTGTAGAACCAATCTGAAGAAGCGAAGCATTCGCCTGAAAGCTTTCGTAAGAAAGCTACTTCGGAAGCATATGCTATCCCCGGTTTTCTCCCTTTAAGAAGGGAGATGAAGAAATCTGGGGATAACAGCGATCGGAGGATGGTACTACAATCGGAGTGGTACAGTGTAACAAGTATTAGTTCATTTTATATAGATACCTATTTTGAAGGAGGAGCATAACGATGGCAGAACATGAACGTCCAGGCAAGATTTTGACGAAAACGGAAAAGATGAAACGAATGCAGTCCGCCAAAAATGAGGATGTAGAATTCAGTGCCGAAGCTGCGGATCATGAAGATATAGAGGCTTTGCGCCGCAGTGAAGCAGCCGATCGTCGTCAGGGTCGGGAGATTCATGACTGAAGATCGCTCTGTAGTAATTATCGAAGCGGTATTTACGAGCTGGTCCGAGGCTGAATCTGCACGCAGAGCGCTGGAATTGCTGCACCCGAACCAACTGAGTATCGAGAGTCTGAATGGCTCGTCATCTTCAATGGATTCAGGAGCGTCTGAGGGTACGGATAACTCGACCATGGCTGTGATTGGGGGATTCAGTGGTGAGCTGAATGTACTTTCGCTCATTAGCGATGAGACCGAGGTGTTGTCGGGTGGACAGGTGTATGACGATACGGAAGCTGGCTCTGAAGGCAGGACCAAGCAAGAAATCTTGCTGACCGTATCCGTATCCAGTGACTCTCTCCCGCAAGCTGCAGAGATGATTACGCAGAATGGTGGACGCTTTTATTAACAAGTTAATCAAGTCATGTCAGAATTAAAACAGGGTATTCGAGCAGTGAAAGCTGCGGGTATCCTGTTTTTGTTGTTTCTTTTACTGCCGCGGTTTTGTACTCCTGCTCGCTTGTGTAGTACAATGGTGGGGATGTTTGAAAAATGAGGAGGAAAAACGAAGTATGTTATGGCATGAACTAACAATACATACCACAGAAGAAGCTGTGGAGATGATTTCGAATTTTTTACATGAAGCGGGTGCTGGAGGGGTCTCGATTGAAGAGTCCGGTACTTTAAATAAAAAACGGGATACGACGTATGGCGAGTTGTACGAGTTTCCTTTGAATGATATTCCTGAAGGCTTTGCCGTCATTAAAGGATATTTCTCCGAAGGTACGGATATGGAGGCATTGCAACTGGAAGTAAGTCCACGAATTGAACAGCTTTCCGAATTCGATATCCAAACGGGTGAGGTACGTTTTGAGACTCGAACAGTGGATGAAAATGACTGGGCGAATGCCTGGAAACAATACTTCAAACCGGTGCGTGTCTCGGAGCGTCTAACCATTAAACCAACATGGGAAGAGTATACACCGGAAAGTCCGAATGAGAAAATAATTGAGCTTGATCCAGGCATGGCATTTGGTACGGGAACACATCCAACCACTTCGCTATGTCTGCGCACACTGGAATCGGTCATTCAGGGTGGCGAAGAAGTTATTGACGTAGGTACAGGCTCTGGCATTTTGGCGATCGGAGCGATCCATCTTGGTGCAAAACATGTATTGGCGCTGGACCTCGATCCTGTTGCCGTAATCAGTGCCAAGGAAAATGTGGAACTGAATGGGCTGGAACAACAAATTACGGTTAAAGAAAGTGATCTACTGTCGGTTCTGGGTAGTCAGGACCCTGCGCTGGGCGTGAAGCTTCCGGTGAAAGTTATCGTTGCCAATATTTTGGCCGAGGTTATTATGATGTTTGTGGATGATGTCTACCATGCGCTTGAGTCAGGCGGCGTTTATATTACTTCAGGCATCTGGAAAAATAAAGAACAGATTGTCCATGATGCGCTCGTTGCTTCCGGCTTCGAAATCAGTTCGGTGCACCGCGATGAGGACTGGATCGCGTTTGTGGCCAGAAAGAGGTAACCGATGGATTTGAACTCGTTCTTTCGTTATCCGCTGGATCAACTGCCGTTTTTCCTGCTGACCATCCTGATTGCTTTTACCGTGCATGAATTCTCTCATGCGTATTTTGCCAACAAATTTGGTGATCCGACGGCTAAGCTTCTAGGTCGGGTCACACTGAATCCGGTCGTACACTTTGACTTGTTCGGTGTACTGCTGCTCGTTATTGCCGGTTTCGGTTGGGCCCGTCCGGTTCCGGTCAATCGGGCCAACTTTGATAAACCGAGATTAATGGGTGTCATTGTATCCGTTGCTGGGCCTGTAAGCAATTTGCTGCTGGCGATCATCGGTACGATCATCTATGCTTCGTTGGTTGGTTCGGGAGCACTGGGTAGTATTGAAAATGAGCGTTTGCTTACAGCAATTTCCATGTTTTTCTCCATATTTAACCTAACGAACTTTTTCCTGTTTCTCTTTAACCTGATTCCGTTGCCTCCATTGGACGGATATCGAATTTTGGAGGATATTCTGCCGCCTTCGATAAGCCGGAAGCTGCAAGGGGTAGAGCAATGGTCCATATTTATTTTCCTTTTGATCCTTGTCATTCCTCCATTGCAAAATGCGACGATTCAACCTTTATATCAATTTGCCCAGAATATGTATGTAGATCTGGCAAGGTTAATCATCGGTTTATATCGTTAGAAACGTATAGTGTATGGGACTGAAATACTGGTCAGAAGCACATAAAAGTTGTATGATCATCTGTGGCGATTGGATTCACGCCTGCCTTTAGGCGGGGTGAATTCCAGTCATAACAGGATAGAATGGGTGGACAGACTTATGCAGCGTTATTTTGTATCTGCAGAACAGTTTAATGAACATTCCGTGGTCATCACGGGTGATGATGCGCGCCATATCGGCAAAGTGATGCGTGGTAAACCTGGAGACAAACTGATTGTCAGTGACGGAAACTCCAAAGAAGCTTTGGTGGAGATTGAAAGCATCGAGGCCCAGCAAGTAACAGCGAATATTGTGGAACCGCTCGAAATGGACCATGAAGCACGTATACGTGTAACCGTGGCTCAAAGCTTGCCCAAAGGCGATAAGATGGAGACGGTCATTCAAAGATGTACAGAGATCGGAGCAGTTTCCTTTGTTCCTTTCCTGTCTGAACGTACGATTGTACAATATGATGCCAAGAAAGAAGGCAAACGGTTGGAGCGGTGGCGGAAAATCGCCAAGGAAGCCGCTGAACAAAGCCATCGGAACCGCATTCCATCCGTCGAGCAGCCACTTTCCTGGAAAGGGCTGCTATCTTCTTTTGAGGGCTACAGTCTGGTATGTTATTGTTATGAAAAGGAAAACGGCAAGCAGTTAAGAGACGCTTTGAAACCGTTTGTAGAGCAGCTTGCACCTGGTGCGAGTGCTGAAGTGTTGATCGTTGTTGGACCTGAGGGCGGATTTTCCGAGAAAGAGACGATGGAAGCCGATCAGGCGGGTGCTGTATCCGTTGGACTGGGCAAACGCATCTTGCGGGCCGAGACAGCCGGAATGGCGGCGCTAACTTGTGTCTTATATGAATCCGGAGAAATGGGGGGAATGTAATTATGCCATCCGTGGCGTTTTACACCTTAGGCTGCAAAGTTAATTTTTACGATACAGAGGCGATTTGGCAATTGTTCAAAAACGAAGGATACGATCAGGTAGACTTTGACGAACAGACAGCGGATGTATACTTGATTAATACTTGTACAGTAACCAATACCGGCGACAAAAAGAGCCGCCAGATTATCCGTCGTGCCATTCGGCGCAACCCGGATGCGATTGTAGCCGTTACAGGCTGTTATGCGCAAACTTCTCCGGCAGAAATTCTGGACATCCCTGGGGTGGATCTTGTCATCGGTACACAGGATCGAGACAAAATCTTGCCATATGTCAAAGAAATTCAGGAATCACGTCAGCCTGTCAACGCGGTACGCAACATTATGAAAACGCGGGTATTTGAAGAGATGGATGTACCGGATTTTGCTGATCGTACCCGTGCTTTCCTGAAAATTCAGGATGGCTGCAATAACTTCTGCACATTCTGCATTATTCCGTGGTCGCGTGGACTGTCCCGCAGCCGGGAAGCAAACAGCATTATCCAACAGGCTCATCAACTCGTGCACGCCGGATACAAGGAAATTGTCCTGACAGGCATTCATACCGGTGGATACGGCGATGACATGGAGAATTACGATCTGACGGATCTGTTATGGGATTTGGACAAAGTGGAAGGCCTGGAGCGCATCCGGATCAGCTCGATTGAAGCGAGCCAGATTGACGACCGGATGCTGGATGTGATCAAACGTTCAGACAAACTTGTACGTCACTTCCACATTCCGCTGCAAGCGGGCGATGATACCGTACTGAAACGCATGCGCCGTAAATATACGACCGAAGAGTTTTACAATAAAATGCTTCGCATTCGGGAAGCGATGCCAGATGTAGCGATTACAACTGACGTTATTGTTGGGTTCCCGGGTGAAACGGATGAGATGTTCCGTAACGGCTATAACCTGATGAAGAAAATCGGTTTTTCCGAAATGCACGTATTCCCATATTCCAAGCGGACTGGAACGCCAGCAGCACGTATGGAGGATCAGGTGGATGAGGAAGTCAAAAATGCACGCGTGCATGAACTGATTGATCTGTCTGAGCAAATGCAACTGGCATACGCCAAGCAATTTGTGGGGCAGGTACTGGATGTCATTCCTGAAGGTGAAGCCAAGGGCCGTGAGGGCAGTGGTAAACTGCATGGCTACAGTGACAACTACATTCAGCTGGTCTTTGATGGTTCCATGGATATGGTTGGCAAAGTGTGCCGTGTCAAAGTGACCGAGGCGGGTGTGAATGAAAGCCAGGCTACGCTGGTTCGTGTGTTGGAGGAAAATCTCAAGTCCGCAGCGATGTAATCGAGGCGTCAGAAACAAGGATTTCATTTCCTTGGGGAGCGTACCCGTGGAGATGAGGTCCTTCTTTTTCCAAAAAAAGATGAAGACAATTCCGTAATGGGGGAGAGCAACATGAACAGAAAAGAAATTTCGGCAGGCGGAGTCGTCTACCGCACGGGAGAAGACGGAAAGCTTCAAATTCAACTGATTGTAGATCGCTACGGCAAAACAACTCTCGCCAAGGGCAAGATGGAAGACGGAGAAACGGTGGAACAGACCGCGCTTCGTGAGATTCTGGAAGAGACGGGCATGGTTGGCCGCATTATAGAACCCGTCGATATCATCGCCTATACGTATCAGCATGCTGAGTTTGGTCCAGTGGACAAGGAAGTTCATTATTATCTCGTTGAAGCGGAAAGCGGCGATCTGCAGCCTCAGATTGAAGAAATCAAAGGTGTGGATTGGTACACTCCGGAAGAAGCTTGGTCGAGACAGCAGCATAGCGGATACGATAATAACGATGACATTTTACGTGTGGCGCTGAACAAATTAGGCATTACCGTATAGCGGTTTTCTTTTGAGTGATGATGTATCGCTGCTGATTGTCGAGAGAGTTCTAAACATCAGGCCACGGGTGACTTCGCCACTGGGGTGGAGACCGGTGGTTTTTTGTGCCAAATCGGCAAGTAACAGAACGGCAAGGCAAGCAGTGAACTGGTGACGTTAAAAAGGGTCTGGGCATGTGCAATCTGTGCCCCGTTATCCGCTGACAGCCAGGCCGAAGCTGCATGCAGCTGGCCGATCAGCGGCATAAACAGCAGCGCCCCCGCTATGTTTAATACAACATGGGAAGCTGCGACAAATTTGCCTGCGGATGCTCCGCCAGCGGCAGCAATCACGGCGGTGATACAGGTCCCCACGTTTGACCCGATCACAATGGCAATGCCGATCTCCACAGGCAGTACTCCTGTGGCTGCAAGCGTAATGGCCATGCTGATAACGGCTGCGCTGCTATGAATGAGCGCTGTCAGACAGGCACCTGCCAGAAAACCCCACCACAAGCTGTCGGCTGAGCGGTCCAGGAACCACTGGAATACGCCCATACTTCGCAGCGGTACGGCAATGGATTGCATCACTTGAATGCCTGTCATGACGAGGGCAAATCCGGCGGACGCGAGAAAGCTGTATTGCATGGTAACCAGCGTCCGGCGTGTGCGCTCAGGAGCCAACTGATTTCGTTCACCAAGCACAACTAAGACGGCCCAGCCCGTCAGGGACAGGGCAAGCAGAGGCAGTGAGACTCGTCCGATTTGCAGTCCGACCAGCTCGGTGGTCAGGCACGTCCCGATGTTCGTGCCAAGAATAATGCCAAGTGTGCGTCCATAGGTAATCAATCTGGCGTTTGCCAGTCCAATGGTTAGCACCGTGACAGCCGTACTGCTTTGCAGCAGGGCTGTAGCGCCTGCACTGAAAGCCATGCCTTTCCAGGGTGCAGAGGTGGCCCGGCCCAGCCAACCAGCCAGCATCGGCCCGGCCATCCGTTGCAAGGCTGTTTCCATCAGCTTCATCCCACCAAAAAAGATAAGAAGCCCATATAATAGGGGCAGCACAACATCTCTGAACATGAGTTAACATCATTCCTTCCGTGCATGTCCTTATCTCATCCTATGAGAAAGCATGGACAACCATGACAGGCTAACGGAATTCTGGAGACAATAGCGATCGGAAGGTTGTTCTGTCATCGTAGTGGTAAGTGTGAAATTTGAGATTCATCTTTACCATGCAACAGCGATCGAAAGTCCGACCCATCACCGTAGCAGTCACCGAAATTACCGCGCCCCTATTCGAAAGATACGGAGATTCTGCAACGGAGCGGAGAGGATGGAATTGGAACTGTAGAAGCGAAGCGTTCGCCTTTGTCTCCGGATTTTCCCTTTGGAGAAAGGGAATCAGAAAAATCTGGAGACAACAGCGATCGAAAGTCCAATCCATCCCCGAAGCGGTCTCCTTTGCACCAAGCCTATCTTTTGAACAATAAATTAAAGGAAGTGGATCTATCTTGCCATCAGTTACACTGGAACGCAGTCGCAAAAAGCGGCTTGAACATGCACATCCATGGATATATAACAATGAAATCGCCTCAGTTGAAGGAAACCCCGAGCCGGGAGATCTGGTCAACGTATTAAATCATCAAGGTCGCTATCTCGCGACAGGATACTATAATCCTGCATCTCAAATCACAGTTAGAGTCGTGGCCTATCAACCTCTGGAGTTTGAACAAATGGATACCGCGTTTTTTGCAGCGCGTTTCCGCGATTGCTTGCGCCACCGGGAGCGTTTTATCCAGGATGGAGAGGCATACCGTCTCGTTTATGGGGAAGCCGATTTTCTGCCAGGACTGATCGTTGACCGTTTTGGTAGCATTCTTGTTGTTCAACTTCTCACACTCGGTATGGACCGTTGCCGCGAAGCGATTGTACAAGCTCTAATTGAAGTGATGCAGCCGGAAGGCATCTATGAACGCAGTGATGTGTCCATTCGTGAACTGGAAGGTTTGGAGCAGACGAAAGGGCCACTGTATGGGGATTGCCCGCGTCATGTCACGGTAACGGAAAACGGCTTGCTTATTAAGGTAGATATCGTGGAGGGTCAGAAAACAGGGTATTTCTTCGACCAGCGCGAAAATCGCGCAGCCATCGAACCGCTTATGAAGGGCTGGGGTTACAAGAGTGGTATTACGCTCCAACAGACCGAGCAGGATGGTACGCAGCAGTTACTTCCTGTCAATAAAAGCGGCAAGGTTGTGACGTTCCCTTATTGGGACGGAGCCACTGTGTTGGAATGTTTCTCCCACACAGGCAGCTTCACATTGAACGCCTGCAAATATGGAGCCAAAAAAGTAACATGCCTTGATATCTCAGAGCATGCGATTGAAAGTGCACGAACCAACGTAGAGCTGAACGGTTTCACTGACCGGGTCGAATTTGTCGTTGCGGATGCATTCCAATACTTGCGTGAGCAGGTCAAAGGACTTGATGATCGTAATGTACGTGCGCGTGCTGGTGAACAGAAAGTGGATACTTCCAAAGCGCTTGCAGCCGGTGGTAAAACTTTTGATGTGGTCATCCTGGACCCGCCAGCGTTTGCCAAAACGAAATCAGCAGTCAAAGGCGCATGCCGTGGATATAAGGACATCAATCTGCAAGGAATGAAGCTGGTGAATGAGGGCGGGTATCTGGTAACGGCAAGCTGTTCTTACCATATGCGTCCGGATCTCTTTCTGGAAACGATCGCAGATGCAGCCGAAGACGCAGGCAAAGTGCTGCGTCTGATCGACTGGAAAGCAGCCGGTAAGGATCATCCCCAAATTTTGGGTGTAGACGAAGGTCACTATCTGAAATTTGCCATCTTCGAAGTGCGCAGCAAAAAGAATTAATTGAGCGATTTCAATCTAAATCGGACATACATTTAAGCAAAAGCCCACAGTTTGGATAAGCTGCGGGCTTTTTGCTATGCTGCACAGATGATCTCTAGAATTGCCGGATAGTGGCAAACGTATGTTCCGAACCAAGTCAAATATGTTATACTGGGAATTAAAATCTTGTTCGTGATGATTTGGAGGATTAAACATGTCCGTACGCTTTGTTATTGGCCGGGCAGGCAGCGGTAAGAGCGCGCTGATTACCCGGGAAATCACATCCCTGCTTCAAAAGGAACCACAAGGTAAACCGCTGATTCTGCTGGTTCCGGAACAGAGTTCGTTTCGAACCGAGCAGTCACTGGTGTCTTCAGGGGCTATTAAAGGTACCATGCGTGCTGAAGTGCTTGGTTTTCGCCGATTAGCCTACCGGGTAATGCAGGAGGCAGGTGGTTCTGCGCGTATTCCCATTGGCGCTGAAGGAAAAAAAATGCTGCTCTATAAAGTGCTCCAGCGCCGTAAAGAAGAATTGAAGCTGTTTGGAGCATCGGGCAGCCAGCTGGGATTTATAGGAGAACTGAATGACTTATACAGTGAGTTTAAACGTTATGAACTTGACCCCACTTCGCTGGAAGAAGGACTTTCCGCATGGAATACTTCCTCCTCCTCAGCACCGATTCTGGGAGACAAGCTGCATGACTTGCTTCTTATATACCGCGACTATGAAAAGGAATTGACTGAACTATATATCGATGATGAAGACACGTTGACTGAACTGACAGAGCGGTTGACGGAAAGCACGTTTCTGCAAGATGCACAGATCTGGATTGATGGATTTCAAGGATTTACCCCGCAGGAAATGAGTGTTATTGGAAGATTAATGCTGCAAGCTTCTTCCGTCACAATTGCATTGACGTTGGATCGTTCTTACGACCACGGTGCACTTCCAGGAGAATTGGAGCTGTTCCATCCTACAGCGAGTGCTTACACGCGCCTCAAAGGCATGGCAGAGGATTTGGGGGTCCTTAGTGAGACAACCGTGCTTCAACCGGAAATTTTGCCTAGATATGAAGGCAGTCCTGGACTGGCTCATTTGGAGGCTGGTTTTGATCGCAGGGTTCGCTGGATGAGTGAAGGTCGCGATGCAGGTATCCGAATTTACACAGCTGAGAACCGTCGGGCTGAGATGGAAGGGGCACTCCGTGAGATGCGTCGTCTGGCTCAAGATGAAGGTGCGCGTTACCGTGATATGGCAGTGCTCGTTCGTCAGCTGGATACATATGCGGACATTGCTGAGCCCCTATTTAGGGACTATGGTGTGCCTGTCTTTCTGGATCGGAGAAGAAATGAACTACATCATCCATTATCTGAATTTATTCGTTCGGCACTGGATATCGTTCGCCGCCGCTGGCGTTATGAGGATGTATTTCGCTGTGTCAAAACGGATCTGCTGCTTCCACAAGACGGATCCATCACACGTGAAGATATGGACCAGCTCGAAAATTATATACTGGCTTGCGGAATTCACGGGTACCGCTGGACAGATGGAAAGCCATGGAAGTACGTGCCCAGTCTTTCTCTGGAAGACAATGATCAGGATGTCCGCAGTCGGGGACGGGAGCAGATGCTGTCTTTAATGGAAAAATGCCGAACAGTGATTGTTGATCCACTGGGTGCTTTTGAGAAACGAATGAGCAAGGCAAAGACAGCCAAAGACCAATGTGCGGCGCTTTATCGATTGCTGGAGGATGCCGAGATTCCCTGGAAGCTGGATCATATGTCTGCTGAAGCCAAGGTCCAGGGTGATCCGGAACGATCGAGAGAGCATCGTCAAATGTGGGGTGCCGTCCTTGATCTGTTGGACCAGATGGTCGATATGATGGGGGCGGAACGGCTGGATATCGATCTGTTCGCCGGGCTTATGGAGACCGGGTTAACCGAACTGAAGCTGGGACTCGTTCCTCCAGCGCTCGATCAGGTGTTGGTTGGATCGATGGATCGTACACGTCTTCAGGATATCAAGTACGTATTTATTCTGGGTGCGGTAGATGGGGAGCTGCCTGCCGTGCCTCAGGATGATGGTGTATTAACCGAGCAGGAACGACTGCTCTTGACGGAGAGAGGTATGGGGCTTGGACCAGGGGCAACAAGACAAATGCTGGACGAACGCTTTTTGATATACACCGCCCTGACAGCGGCGAGCAAGCAGTTATGGCTCAGTTACCCTGTCGCAGATGATGAAGGCAAAACACTATTGCCCTCGGAAATTGTACGACATGTGCGGAAGATGTTCGGTCTGAATGAGCAGCCATTACTTGCCCAGCCGCCGGTCACGGATGTGGAAGAGGTACACTGGTCTTACGTTATCCATCCTGATCAGAGTCTTTCCTATCTCATCGGACAATTGCGCAGATGGCGTCGTGGAGAAGATATTCCTGAAATGTGGTGGGCGATCTATAACTGGCATGTCTCTCGTGAGACGAGCAGGCCTCAGCTGGAGCAATTGCTTGGATCGGTCTTTTATCGTAATCGGGCGTTACCACTGCGTACCGCTACCAGCCGTAGATTATATGGCACAGAGGTAAGGACCAGTGTCTCGCGAATGGAGCGTTTTGTGGCGTGTGCGTTCTCCCATTTTGCATCTCATGGACTGCGGCTGAAAGAGCGCCAACTGTATCGCTTACAGGCTCCCGACATTGGACAACTGTTCCATGCTGCCTTGAGTCAGCTTGCAATACGTTTGCGTGAGCAAAATCGCAGCTGGGGGAGTCTGTCTCCGGAGGAATGCCGGAAGGAAGCGGAGCACACCGTGGAGCAGATTGCACCACAGCTGCAGGGAGAGATTTTGCTCAGCACAAAACGGTATGGTTACATCTTCCGCAAGCTGAAGGACATCGTTAGCCGGGCGTCGGTTATATTGGGTGAACAGTCCAGACGGGGAAGTTTTGAGCCGATTGGCTTGGAGCTTGATTTTGGCCCAGGTAAACCGCTGCCACCACTGCGTTTTGAATTGGAAAATGGCTGTGTGATGGAGATTGTGGGTCGGATCGACCGTGTGGATGTGGCTGAAGGAGAGAACGGCCTGCTGCTGCGAGTCATTGATTACAAGTCGAGCCAGACCGATCTCAAACTGCATGAGGTGTATTATGGGCTATCATTACAGATGCTCACGTATCTGGAGGTGCTGCTTAGTGCTGCCGAGGAATGGCTTGGAGAATCGGCGATGCCTGGAGGAACACTCTATTTCCATGTGCATAATCCGTTGCTTCAATCCGCGAACGGCATGACATCTGAGCAGGCAGGACAAGAACTGCTGAAACGATTCAAAATGAAAGGCCTGCTGCTGGCGGACCGGGATGCGATCGCTCAAATGGACAACACCCTGGACAAGGGTTATTCAGCCATTATTCCGATTGCGCTTAAGGCGGATGGCAGCTTTTATAGCAGTGCGGCTGTAGCTACACCAGAGCAATGGGATACCTTGCTTGCTTCAGTTCGAAGTAATATCCGCGAGATTGGCACCCGAATTACGGAAGGGGATGTGGCGATTGAGCCTTACCGTATCCAGCAGGAGGTTGCATGCACCTTCTGTCCGTACAAGCCAGTCTGTCAATTTGATGAAAATATTGAAGGTAATGAATATAATCTGTTGTCCAAACCGGGCAAACAGCAAATCTGGGACATGCTGTCTCAGGGCAAGGGAGGGGAAACATCATGACGAATATGCCAAAACCGGAGGGAAGCTTCTGGAGTGATGACCAATGGAGTGCCATCTCACAGAGTGGAGAAGACATTCTGGTTGCTGCTGCAGCGGGTTCCGGGAAGACGGCTGTATTGGTTGAACGGATTATTCGCAAGATCGCAGACCCTTCCCGTGGATTCAGCGTAGATCGTTTGCTGGTCGCCACATTTACCAAAGCTGCTGCTGCCGAGATGAAGCAGCGGATTCGGGAAGCGCTGGAACGTGCACTTGAAGAGCAACCTGCGGAGGAACATCTGCGCAAACAATTGTCCCTGCTTGGGCGCGCTTCGATTACGACACTGCATTCATTCTGTATGGAAGTCATCCGTCGGTATTATCAGCAAATACCACTAAACCCGGCTTTTCGAATTTTAAATGAAAATGAAGCCGAAATCATGCGCCAGGAATTGTTGGAGCAGTTGTTCGAAGAAAAGTACGGGGAAGAAGACGAAGGCAGTACATTCCGTGAGTTGGTGGATTGGTTCAGTGGGGAACGAAATGATGATGCGATGCATCGACTTGTGCAGCGATTGTATGATTTCTCGCGCAGTCATTCCTGGCCTGATCATTGGCTTGCGGAGATGGCATCTGCTTTTCAGGTAGAAAGTGTCGAGGCGCTTGGCCATTCTGCATGGGTTCAGAGTATATTGCGCGATGCCGCTCTTGCCCTGAGTGGTGCGGCGGGACTTCTGCGCCAAGGAATCAGCATATCCATGCAGCCGGAAGGCCCAAAACCTTATGCAGATACGTTAAAAGAAGATTTGGTGATGGTGGAAGAGCTTCTGTCTGCTGTTGAGGTGATGCCTTGGGAAAGATTGCCTGAAGTGTTTCAGCCGGCAGCTTTTGGCAAGCTGAAGCCTTGCAAAAAGGACCAGACGGACCCGGGGTTACAAGAACAGGTCAAGGAACTGCGTGAGGCTGCGAAAAAAGCCGTTACGGACCTGAAAGGGTCGTTGTTTGGAAGAGGTGCTTTTTCTTTCTGGCAGGAGCTGGAACAGGCGGCACCACTCATGCAAGAGCTGTCCAAGCTGGTCAGTGTATTTGGAGAGCGATATCGACAGGCCAAGCAGGAGCGCGGTCAGGTCGATTTCAGTGACCTGGAGCACTATTGTCTTCACATTTTGCGTCATGAGGATTCTACGCCTGAGCTTTCCATGCCTTCGGATGCAGCAATGGAATACCGGGCGCGTTTTGATGAAGTGCTGCTGGATGAATATCAGGATACCAATACGGTACAGGAAGATATCGTCAGACTGATCTCCAGAGAAAATCCGGGGAACCGCTTTATGGTCGGTGATGTAAAGCAGAGCATTTACCGTTTTCGTCTGGCTGAACCCGGCCTATTTCTGAATAAATACCGTCAATATGCAGCGTATACGGATGCGGACGGAGAGAACGGCTCATTACGTGCAGGACGACGTATTGATCTTGCGCGGAACTTCCGCAGTCGCGCAGAAGTAGTCCATTCGGTCAATATGTTATTCAAGCAGCTCATGAACGAAGGGGTTGCCGAGATTGCCTATGATGAACGAGCGCAGCTCGCTTATGGGGCTACTTTCCCGGCAGAGACGCTTGGAGATGAGGCATATACGCCTGAACTCATGCTGATTGATCGTCAAGGTGGAGGGCCTGATCTGACAGAAAGCACGGACGAAAATGGGGATGCTCTGCCTTCTGCTGAGCTGGAGAGTGCCGAGCTGGAAACCGCTCAGCTGGAGGCTCGAGCCATGGCTCGCCGTATTCGTGAAATGGTCGGAGATACGGATAAACCAGCCCTTAACGTTTATGATAAAGCCCTCAAATCCATGCGACCTGCGCGTTATGGAGACATTGTCATTTTGCTGCGTTCTGCCCTGATGTGGGCTCCACTCATGATTGAGGAATTCAGACAGCAGGGTATTCCTGCAGGAGGGGAACAGAGCAAAGGGTATTTTCAGGCGACGGAAGTGGAAGTAATGTTGTCCCTGCTGCAGATTGTGGATAATCCAAGACAGGATATTCCGCTTGCTTCCGTGCTTCGTTCACCAATTGTCGGACTGGATGAAGAGGAGTTGGCCCAGATTCGCCTTGGGGACAAGAGACAGTCTTTCTATGATGCTGTTGTATCCGCTACAGGAGCGTTCGCAAGTTCGTCGAACATCTCCAGCCATGGAGAGCACGCTTCGCATCCTGATTCATCCGTAATTCAGCTGCAATGGCCGGAAGTCTGGTCAGAGATTGAACAGGGGCGGCGGGAATCGGCGGTATCCGCCGAGGCAGACGTTATGGAAGGCATACATGAATCCTCTGTACATGCAGATATAGATGAGGTTATGGATGCTGGTCTAGATGCAAGCATGGGTGGACGTATAAGCGATGATGCGGATAGGGAAAACGGTACCAGCACAGAGCTGCAGCAAAAGTTAATTCGTTTTATGCGTCAGCTGGAGCAGTGGCGGCTGGAAGCCAGACAGGGCAGCTTGAGCGAACTCATTTGGCGAATGTATCGGGAAACGGGTTATCTGGACTGGGTTGGTGGCCTACCTGGAGGTATGCAGCGTCAAAGTAACCTGAAGGCCCTATATGATCGCGCGCGGCAATATGAGGAGGCAACGGCCAACCGTGGATTGTTCCGCTTCCTGACCTACGTGTCCAGACTACGTGAGAACGGTGGAGATCTTGGGACTGTGGCAGGTGGTACTGGTGAACAGGACAATGCAGTACGCATCATGACGATTCACCGGAGTAAGGGCTTGGAATTCCCTATTGTTTTTGTCGGGGGCATATCCAAAATGTTCAATCAGCAGGATCTGAATTCGCCGTTTCTGATGCATAAGGAGCTGGGATTTGGCCCGAGGTTTGTAGATCGTGAGATTCGGGTTGCCTATCCGACCTTGGCAAATCTGGCGATTCGTCGTCGTGCCCAGTTTGAGCTGCTTGCCGAAGAGATGCGGGTGCTCTATGTGGCTCTGACCCGTCCAAAAGAGAAAATGATTTTGGTCGGTACTGTGAAAGACGTTGTTAAAAAGGCAGTCGCCTGGTCTCAGATTAAGGACAGTCCGGAACGGGTGCTGCCTGACTACCTGCTTGCAGCAGGACGGAATTATCTGGACTGGATCGGTCCATCCCTGATGAGACATCCAGATGCAGCTTTGCTGCGTGAACTTGCGGGAGGCACTGATTCATTTGCTGCCTGCCTTGTGGATGATGAATCACGCTGGGGCATTTCCGTCATTTCAGCTGATCAAGTATCCCGAGAAATAGTTGTGGATCAGACGCTTGGTGAGGATGAAGGCATGACAGAAGTGCGGAAAGAGCGTATTGCTGCCCTAAAAGCAGTTCAGCCTGTGGAGCTGTTTCCCAGCCCAACAGAAATAGAGATGACCGAGGATGGACAAGATGCAGCCCTACGAGACATCGGGGATGAAGATGTATCTTCAGCAGCAGGTGCGCAAAAGGGAGTACAGCTAATTCGCGAGGTTGATAAACGACTGTCGTGGACATATCCCCATCAAGCAGCAACGCAAGTGGCTGCCAGCACATCGGTCACCGAGCTGAAAACATTGCTTGCGATGCAGGACCATCCGTCCGTTCAGATGATGGATGAAATGGAAGAACAAGTGGAGGCTTTCACGGTTTCTGAGAACCGTGGGCTGAAGGATGGAAGCTCAACCTTTAAATTGCATCTGCGTCGTCCCAAATTTATGGAGGAGAAACAACTGACCGGAGCCGAACGGGGAACCGTATATCATACGTTGATGCAGCATCTTCCTGTAAATGGCTCACTCGTTGATTCGCAAATTGTTGAGCAGACACTTTTGCGGTTAGTCGAACTTCAGATTCTGCTTCCCCACCAGGCAGAGGTGATTGATTCTAAACAACTTGCTGAATTCTTCTATACAGCACCTGGCACAGAATTGCTGCGTGCGGAGTGGGTGAAACGGGAGATTCCATTTATTTATGGACTTCCGGCACATCAGTCTCCTGCCGAATGGCTTCATGAACTGTCACCGAATGCCGGCATGCAAACGCTGGAGGAAGACGGTAAGATGCAGGCATCATTAGAAAATGAAACGGTGCTGGTACAGGGGATTATCGACTGCCTGTATGAGGTGGATGGCGAACTTGTTTTACTTGATTACAAGACAGATCAGGTGTTGGAGCATCGTGGCGGATTGGACAAACTGACGGAAAACTATCGTTTTCAGCTGGAGTTGTATGGCCGGGCCATTGAAGATATCCTGGGTCGGAAAGTCGACCGGAAGTGGCTGTACTTTTTTGATGGTGGAGATGCTGTGAAGCTATAAAGCGAAAATTTTCAAACGGCCGGATGAAATTTGTATCATTTGATATTGCATGAGAGAGGAGTTGAACGGACGATGCGTATTTTGCACACAGGAGACTGGCATCTGGGAAAAACGCTGGAGGGACGGAGCCGGCTGCGAGAGCAGGAGGATTTTGTGGATGAGCTTGTTAGACTCGCGGATGAGCAGCAAGCCGATGCCATTTTGATGGCTGGAGACGTGTACGATTCCGTTAATCCACCTGCATCGGCGGAACAGTTGTTTTACGAGGCAGCGGCGCGTCTGACGGAACAGGGAAGACCACTTGTGGTCATTGCCGGAAATCATGATCAGCCGGAGCGAGTGGCTTCGGTGACCCCGCTTGTGAACAGACAGGGAATTACACTTGTAGGTATGCCTACTTCAGAAGCAGTAACCATCCATGCAAAGAGAACTGGAGAGACTGCACAGATTGCTGCATTGCCATATCCCTCGGAAGCGCGATTGAACGAACTGCTGACAACGGATGGGGACGAGAATGTGCTTCGTCAGGCATACAGTCGCCGGGTTGGCATGTTAATGCAGCGTCTGGCTGCTTCTTTTCGTCCGGAGACGGTGAATTTGGCGATGAGCCATATTTATGTTCTGGGCGGGGTTGAAAGTGATTCGGAACGTCCGATTCAGGTAGGGGGCGCCTATACGGTTGACCCTTCCGCACTATCGACAGGTGCGCAATATACAGCTCTGGGTCATCTCCATCGTGCGCAGGCCGTTAAAGGGGAAGGTGTGATCCGATATAGTGGTTCTCCGCTGGCCTACAGTTTCTCCGAAGCGGGGCAGAGCAAGTCCGTCACGATGGTTGATCTGGCACCAGGTGGGGCTGCAAATGTGGAGGAATTACTGTTGACCTCGGGCCGCCCACTTGTGCGCTGGAAGGCGCGTGGCGGTCTGGCTGAGGTCTATCGGTGGCTGGATGAAGGGCGCGATCCTCAAGCTTTTATCGATATGGAAGTATGGCTGGATGATGCCATGTCTCTGAAGGAGATCCAGCAGCTGCGGAAGTCTCATGAAGGGATCATACATATTCGTCCGGTCTATCCCGAGATGGCGGCAGCGGGGCTTCTGGAGCAACGTTCCGAGCTTCCGGTGCATGAGCTTTTTCGCAAATTTTATCAGCGTCAGACGGGTGGAGCATTACCTGAAGACAGTCTGGTACAGCTGTTCCTTGAACTTGTCGATGAGGACGAGCCGGGTGTGCGTGAGGAGGTCGAAGGAAATTGAAGCCTATTCTATTAAAAGTTGCGGGTCTGCAAAGCTATCGAGAGACACAGGAGATTGACTTCACCGTATTGACTGAAACGGGTTTGTTCGGCATTTTTGGTCCTACAGGCAGCGGCAAATCTTCCTTGCTCGACGCGATTACGCTCGCGATGTACGGAAAAGTGGAACGTGCGGTTAACGGTACCCAAGGGATTATGAATCACGCGGAGGATTCATTGTCTGTTGCCTTTACATTTGAACTCGTATCAGCAGAAGGCACAAGAAGATTTCGGGTGGAACGACGCTTCAAACGAAACAATGAGATTTCGGTAAGCAACACAATTAGCAAATTCATCGAAACTGTCAACGGAGAGGAACAGGTGCTGGCTGACAAGCTGGCAGACGTGAATCGCTGTGTTGAAGACGTCATCGGGTTGAAAATGGATGATTTTACGCGGGCCGTTGTGCTTCCGCAAGGGAAATTCGCAGAGTTTCTGTCACTGAAAGGCAGTGAGCGGCGCCAGATGCTGCAACGATTGTTCCATCTGGAGAAGTATGGAGATCAGCTTGCTATCAAGCTCAGCCGGCGGGTGAAGGACAATGATATGGTTCATCAAGCACTGGCCGCGGAGCAGCAAGGGCTCGGTAATGCCAGCAAAGAGACGTTGGCAGAAACGGAGCTTCTTCTTCAAGCTGCTGTGAAGCAGTCCGAGCTGTCGCGTAAAGCGCTTGATGAAGCGATGAAGGAAGCCGAACAGCTCGGCAAAATCCGTGAGTTAAGCCAAGAACGACAGGTACGCACGGAGGAACACGAAAAGCTGAAAGCACGTGCACCACAGATCGAAGCAGGTGAACAACGGCTGAAGCAGGCAGGGGCTGCAGATGCGATACTCCCTTCATTGCAGACGATGCGTGATGCAGCAGCGCAGCAGAAGTTGCGTCAGGATGCAGCCGAGATGGCTCACCAGCAAGCAGTGGAACATGAACGGCTGTCTGTGCTGGAAGGCGAGAAGGCCGAAACGGCTCGTGTGCAGATGGCCGAGGAAGAACCCAAGTTGCTGCTTCGATTGGAACAGCTGGAACAGGCCAAGGCGTTGCAGCGGGAACGAGACGGGCTCCGAGAGGATAGTACCCGTCTTAAGCAACTTCTGGACAAAGGACAGGCGGAACAGAACGTCATTGGACAACAGCTGGAGAAGGAAAAAGAACTTCAGCAGCGTGGCCGTAAACGACGGGAAGAATTACAGGAAAGCCTTAAGCCGAATGAAGTGAAGTCCGAAGAACGCAGACAGCTGCAGGCTGCACTGGAATTGAGACATCGTCTGGATACGGCGGCGGAGCAATTACGCCAGAACAAGGCCGAGATGGTAGCCAATAAGCAGTCGGCTGAGCAGGGTGCTGACAGGCTGAAGCTGGCTGCCCAGGAAGAGGGCCGTCTGAGTGAACAGCGTCAGCAGCTGATTGAACAGGCGGCAACGGGTCTTGAGGCCTTGCTTGCCTGTGAGCAGGACATTGGCCGCGAACAGAGCCTGCTGGCTAGGGCGGAGGAGCAGCTGCGCGGAACGATGCGCGAGCAGGAGCTGCACCGGCTCTCCTCCGCATTGCGCGCCGAGCTGCGCGACGGCGAGCCATGCCCGGTGTGCGGCTCCGCACACCACCCGCTCCCGGCTGCGCCGCCGGGAGAAGGTCCGCCCGCAGGCGATGCGGACCTGGAACTGCTGCGCAGCCTGCACGCGGAGCTGCAGGAGCTGCGCTTTGGGCTGCGCCAGCAGCTGCACGAACGTCGCAGCCTGCTGACGCAGCTTGGCGCTGCGGCCGGCGAAGCCCCGGCCGCAGCCGAGGCCGCACCTGCGGCTGCGGAGCCAGAGCCCGCCGGGTCGCCCGTACACGGGCGCTCCCCGGCGGACTGGGCGGAGCGTGCCGCCGCACTGCGCGAAGCCGCGCGGGCGCTGGCTGCTGCCGCAGCGCCGCTGCAAGCGGAAGCCGCCGCGTTGCAGCAGGCGGCTGTGGGCGCGCAGCAGCGCCGCATGGAAGCGGCTGCTGCGCAAGAGGCCGGCCAAGCCGGGCTCGCCCAGGCGGAGCGCCGACTGGCCGAGAGTGAGGCCGCCGCAGCCGCCTTGCACGGCCGCTGGGCCGCGGAACTGCCAGGCATCGCTCAAGAGGAGGCCATGGCCCTCCATCAGGCGATGCAGGAGCGCGACGCGCGCGCAGAAGACATCAAGGAACGATTGAATAAGAGCGTGACGTTCCTTGAAGAGAAAGAACAGCTGGTACAGTCTCTCCAGCAGAAGCTGGTCGAATTGGACAAACAGCTGATTCAGTGGCAGACGGAGTGGCAAGGCAACAGCAAACAGCTTGCTGAGAAGGAAGAGCGTCTGCGTCAATGGGTTGGCGAGCAACGGGTCGAGGACTTGATTGCTGCGGCCCAGACTCGACTGGATGAACTGCGAAGAGTGGCTGCTGAGTCGGTACAGCGTTTCAAGGAAGCAGATGCGTTGAAGCAGGAATCAGCCAAGAAGGATGTCATGGCCCATCAAGCCGCAGCCTCGGCAGCAGAGCATTTGCAGCAGGCGCAGGAACGCTGGAAACAATTACTGGATCAATCACCATTTGACTCCGAGACTGCCGTGGTGGAAGCAGCCCTTCCTTCCAAGGAAGCGGAGCAGCTGGCCGCGGAAATTCAGCAGCATCGTGATCGTGATCGTGAACTTGTTTCTCAATTACGTGAGCTGGAACAGAAACTGGGCGGAGCCGTTGTATCTGAGGAACAATGGTTGGCATGCACAGAGCGACTGCAGATGTCTCGTGCAGAGGATGAAGCAGCCCTTAGAGCCAAGGCGCGTGCAGAACGGGATCTGGAAGATGTGCAGCAGCGACATGTTCGATGGACCGAGTTGGAGAACAAACGAGTGGGAGTAAGCCGGCAAGGTGAAATGCTTAGCAAATTGCAAGCAGCTTTCAGAGGTAACGCATTTGTCGAGTATATTGCAGAAGAACAGCTGATGCAGGTTAGTCAGGCTGCTTCACAGCGACTGCGCTTTCTGACCAAACAACGCTATTCACTTGAGGTGGATTCGGGCGGTGGCTTTGTCATCTGTGACGATGCAAACGGCGGGGTTAAACGTCCGGTGTCTACCTTGTCCGGTGGAGAGACGTTCCTGACTTCGTTATCACTGGCCCTGGCTCTGTCTGCCCAGATTCAGCTGCGCGGTCAATACCCGCTGCAATTCTTCTTTCTGGATGAAGGCTTTGGCACATTGGACCCTGAACTGCTGGATACTGTCATTACCTCGTTAGAAAAACTGCATGATGACCGTCTTGCCGTCGGTATTATCAGCCACGTTCCGGAGCTGCGGGCACGCTTGCCACGCAAACTTGTGGTTATTCCCGCGGGTGAAGCCGGAGCTGGTTCTCGTGTGGTTCTGGAAACGTTATAGGAAACGGAACACATTACGGTTTTAAATGAGTCCCAATTGTGACTCCCTCAGGAACCAACCTTAGAAGGTGTTGATCCTGAGGGAACTCTTAACTGACTAAGTTGGGTTGAATCTCATTTTTATACTCGCTGAGTCAGTGGAGTGAGATAGCTCACAGATACAGGTTCATCCTGTTGTTATACTACAGTTAAGCCGACAAACTTTATGTTAAGTACCCCGGCGGACGTCTGATCAGGAATACTCCTGGTTAGACGTCCGCGACAGCAGAACTCCGTATGGAAACTGCAACGGGGTGCTTCTTTTTTTATTTTTTATTTCACAGGCACAACTTCTATACTGATTTCACTCTTTTGGACCCCGATTCTGAAACTCTTGTCATTCACAGTGTCATTTCGCCCAGATCTGAATACCATGAAAGGGTGATGAAGAGAAGAGCATATCCGGAGGCGATGAAACGTGGAAAAGGTAGAAGCGAAGAAACTGTGTAAGGAACACATGCATCGCTATGTGTGTGTACAGATGCATGACGGTGCCCATTATGATGGCATTATGGAAAACGTGGATGATGACATGATTTATTTGGCTGTTCCCGTGGGAAATGAAGCCATGGTTAATCAAGCGAACTGGGGACCCAATATGATGCCAGTTACTTATCCCGCTCATTCGCGGGGATTCTTCCCGGGCTTCGGCTATCCATACCCCTATTATGGTTACGGTCGCAGACGGTTTAACAGACTGGTACTACCTTTGGTTGGACTGACTGCATTATCCTTATTGCCTTATTATTAATAGAAAAAAATGAATCATCATGCATGTAGCCAATATAACCGTTCACATCTTTGGTGTACGCTCTCAGCAGTCCACTAAGATGTGAATGGTTTTTTTGTCCATCATCCCGGTTTGAATGACATAACTGAAGAGGTTCGATTGGAATTTGCTTTTCAGTTCCGGTATGATAGAAGGGTATACATAATTTTTAATCCAAAGGAGGGTATGAACAATGGATTGCTTATTTTGCAAAATTGTAGAGGGCAGCATCCCCTCCAATAAGGTACTGGAGAATGACCATGTCATCGTCTTTCATGACATCCAGCCCGCTGCACCGACCCATGTACTCGTTATTCCCAAGAAACATATTGCTTCCATGAATGAAGTAACCGCAGAAGATCTGCCGTTGATCGGTGAGATTCATTTGGCTGCGCAAGAAGCGGCCAAGCGTCTCGGTGTGGAAGAAACAGGTTACCGACTGATTAATAACTGTGGCAAAGATGGAGAACAAACCGTTCATCATCTGCACTATCATTTGCTTGGTGGGACTCGACTCGGCGTGTTGACAAGTTTGTCTGACTCCCACAAATAAACGAGCAAGTTTACTCAGTTTACTCTGATTCAGGACTTATCCATATATGCTTAAAAGGCATGAATATGGAGCTGAAGTTCACATAAAATAAATGATCATTACGTTAAGGTTGACACGTTTATTACCTTTCGCCTATAATGAAAGGTGATGAACCGTGTTATTGCTCTTGGACGGTCTGGTCGGAGGGAGGGAAAACTGGTGTCTGAAACTAAAGTTCGCAAAAACGAGACTATTGATGCTGCACTTCGTCGCTTTAAACGTTCCATCGCAAAAGATGGCGTATTGGCTGAGGTGAAGAAACGTAAGCATTATGAGAAGCCAAGCGTAAAGCGCAAGAAAAAGTCCGAGGCTGCTCGTAAGAGAAAGTTTTAGGAGGATTTTAACTACATGAATCTTAGCGAACGATTGAACGAAGATATGAAGCAAGCGATGAAGAGCAAGGACAAGTTCAAGCTCTCCAACATTCGGTTGATTCGTTCGACGATCAAGAATCTTGAAATAGATTTGAAAAGAGATTTGGATGATAACGAAGTGCTTGATATTCTGAGTCGTGAAATCAAACAGCGCAAAGATGCCCTCCAAGAATTTGACAAAGCGGGCCGTGATGACCTCGCGGCAAATGCAAAAGCGGAAATTGAATTACTCAGTCAGTACCTTCCCGCACAGCTTACCGAAGAAGAAATTAAAGTTATTGTACAGCAGACCATCCAGGAAACCGGTGCTTCTTCGAAAGCCGAGATGGGGAAAGTCATGTCTGCCCTTATGCCGAAAGTCAAAGGCAAAGCGGATGGCAAACTGGTAAATCAAGCAGTTCAACAATTTCTGCAATAAAGCAAATCAATGAACACCTCCTGACTTGTCAGGGGGTGTTTTTTCCGTTTACACCATTGGATACGGTATTCAGTTTGAGAAGAAACCTGAAACCGGCTGGGAAGTCATTCATCTGTTAAAAGAAATTCACAAATATTGCTTTTAAATGGATAATATATATGATAATGGATTTGGAATGTTGCAATTGCTGGCGATTTCAAATATAATTCTAAGATTTTGAAACGAAATGTTGCATTGTACGTAATAAATACCATAAGCTGGACAGTATAACATTAATGGAAAAGGGGGGACTATTTGTGAAGGGAAAGCGCCGGAAGAAGCTTACGGGGTCATTAATGCTCATGATGCTACTGACGCTGCTGCTTCCTGTCTGGATTGGATCACCGTCAGCGCATGCAGCTGAGAAAAGTGGCGCCGTATATATCATTCCGGTGGATAAACCAATCGAGCAGGGACTTGGAAAGTTTATGGAACGCGGGTTCAAGGAAGCAGAAGAGATGAATGCTGGCCTGATCGTTCTGGATATCAATACGCCGGGAGGGCGTGTCGACACGGCTGAAGAACTGGGTACCTTAATTAAGGAAAGTCCAATTGAAACCGTTGCATTTGTCCGTGGAGATGCTGCCTCAGCCGGAAGTTTTCTGGCTCTGAATGCAGATAAGATCGTAATGTCGCCAGGCAGTATGATCGGTGCGGCAGCGATGGTGGACAGCACGGGTAAACATGTCGATGATCCGAAGCTGGTTGCATTCTGGAAGAGCAAGATGCAGGGAGCGGCAGAGAAAAGTGGCCGTGACGGCAAAATTGCAGCTGGAATGACGGATGTTAACATGGTCGTGAAGATGCCTGAGATTAACAAAACCAAAGAAAAAGGTGAAATTATTGCTCTCTCGGCCGACGAAGCGCTGAAAGTGGGTTATGCGGACCATATCAGCAATACGCCGGAAGAAGCCGCAGCCTGGCTCGGTTACAGTCAGGATGATGTGTTCACCGTTCAGAGAACAGCCGCCGAGAACATATCTACATTTCTGACCAATCCTGTCGTCATGACGGTATTGCTATTCCTTGGAATAGCTGGTGTAATCATTGAGTTGATTGTACCTGGATTCGGAGTGCCTGGAATTGTTGGTATCGTGTGCTTTGTGCTTTATTTCTCAGGGAATTACATCGCTGGTTTTGCCGGTGCGGAGACATGGGTGTTATTCACTGTCGGACTCATCATGATGATTCTGGAAATGTTTATTCCGAGTATGGGGATTCTTGGCATACTGGGATCAATTGCACTGGTGGCAGGTGTTGTACGGGCAGCTTATGATACAAGCGATGCTTTCATATCGTTGGGTATTGCTTTTGGGGCTGCGCTTGTTGTCATTGCGATTGTCGTTATTCTGTTTAAGGATCGAGGGATATGGAATCGATTCATCCTAAGCGACAGATTGTCAGCTGACCGGGGATATTCTTCCGCTACAGAACGTAAAGAACTGATCGGGCTGCAGGGAATCAGCCTGACACCACTTCGTCCTGCCGGAACAGCGATGTTTAACGGGGAACGAATTGATGTCGTATCCGATGGGGATTTCATTCCGGTGAATACACCGATTGTCGTAATTAAAGCGGAAGGTACACGCATTGTTGTTCAACAATCGTTACCGGTTTAATCCGCTCAGTTGCCAGGCTGCTCAGGCTTAGGCAACCGTACATAACCACTATGCTGAAGGTGCCTGCGAAGTGGTGTAATCTTTAATTTAGTAGCAGATTTATGAATGTATGTTCATATAATTTTTGCCAATATCAAAACGAAAATGGAGGAATTTATACTATGGAACCAACCATGATTACGGTTTTGCTCATTGCGGTTGTTGCAATTATCGTATTGAGCGTATTCTTCAGCTTTTTCCCAGTAATGCTCTGGATCTCGGCAATTGCATCCGGTGTACGTGTGAGTATTATTACGCTCGTAGCGATGAGACTCAGACGTGTAACACCTAGCCGGATCGTAAATCCTATGATCAAAGCAACTAAAGCAGGTCTACAATTATCAATGAACCAACTTGAGAGTCACTTCCTTGCTGGTGGTAACGTGGACCGTGTTGTAAATGCCCTGATTGCTGCTCAACGTGCAAATATTCCACTCGAATTCGAACGTGCTGCTGCGATTGACCTTGCAGGTCGTGATGTATTGCAAGCTGTACAAATGAGTGTTAACCCACGTGTAATCGAAACGCCTGTAGTTTCTGCTGTAGCCAAAGATGGTATTGAAGTCAACGTACGAGCAAGAATTACAGTTCGTGCCAATATTGATCGACTTGTTGGTGGTGCGGGTGAAGAGACGATTATTGCCCGGGTTGGTGAAGGTATTGTAAGTACGAATGGTTCAGCGGACTCCCACAAAGAAGTTTTGGAAAATCCGGACCTGATCTCTCGTACTGTCTTATCCAAAGGTCTGGATTCCGGGACTGCTTTTGAGATTCTGTCCATTGATATTGCGGACGTAGATGTAGGTAAGAACATTGGTGCGTTTCTACAAACTGAGCAGGCAGAAGCTGACAAACGGATCGCTCAGGCCAAAGCGGAAGAGCGTCGTGCAATGGCCGTAGCTCAAGAGCAAGAGATGAAAGCACGCGTCGTAGAAATGAGAGCACGTGTTGTTGAGTCAGAATCCGCAGTACCGCTTGCGATGGCAGAGGCTCTACGCAGTGGTAAAATCGGTATTATGGATTACATGAACCTCAAAAATATTGAAGCTGACACTCAAATGCGTAACACACTGGGAAAACCTGCTGAGGGCTCGAATTCTAACGATCAGGGTGATTCCAAAAACGGAAGATAGGCGGTGAGTATATATGGGCCTATTCGAATGGATTTTTAATAATCTGTATATCGTGGCTGTCATCGGTTTTGCGCTCTTTTCTTTTCTTGGAAAAGCAGCTAAATCATCTGATCCAAACAAAAAGCGTCAGAATAACGGAATGCCGACCTTTGGAGGCAGTGGTGACTCCGATCAGTCCGACCGTTCACCAGCGCAGACCTCTCCAAAGAAAACTGCCAGCACTGAAGCTGCTGGTGAAACTCGTTATGATGAACCCTACGAGAACCAGTACGATGAACCGTATGAGAACCAGTATGATGAAGGTCGTTATGATCAGCCGTATTCAGGACCACAAGCTTCCTCACGTCCTTCAGATGAAGTAGGTAGCCGAAACTTTAGTGGTGAGATGGAACGTTCGCTTGACCAACAAAAGAAAGAATTCGAAAGACAACAACGTCTGATTCAAGAAAGGCTAAATCGCTTTTCTTCTTCAAACAAACCTGTTGTGGCCGATTCCAGTTGGGATCAAGTGGAATCAAGTGAATCGGGAAATTCCCAGCTTCGTCCGGAAGACATTCGTACGGGTGTTTTATGGGCAGAAGTATTGGGTGCTCCTCGATCCAAGCAGCCTTTCGGTTCAAGAGGGAAACTGTAACAATCTAAGTGATGTAGAAGGAATAGAGCCGTTTCTGGTGAGCAATATGCCGGGGACGGCTTTTTTTGCGTTCTTCATCTTTTTTCTCACATTTCACATCTAACACGGTCCGTAGTTTTCATAATTTCATGAATCTGCGCATAAGTTGAACTGTAGAGGAAGGGGGAAGACCTTCGAATGACCCGGATCAGCCGCAAGCTGCGCAGATGGACCAGTGAAGTTCTGGATCTGCCGCAGGACGTGCTTTACGATATGCCACGGTTAACCCTGATCGGCACAAAGCAATTGTATATAGAGAATCATCGTGGTGTCATTCATTTTACACCGGATCGCATCGTTCTGGCTCTCTCCCAAGGCCAGCTGGAGATCAAAGGGACTGAATTGATGATTCGCAATATTTTGCCGGATGAAGTGGCTGTTGAAGGAACAATTCTGGATATTCATATGAATGGAGCGGAGGGGAACGGATGAAGCAGCCCAGTCTGTACAAACTGCGCGGAGCAGTCCGAATCATGGTCACTGGGGGGGATATTGAAGCATTGATCAACACGGTGGCAGAGCAGGGACTGGAAGTATGGGACCTGCGTGCCCATGACGGGCGCAAGGCAGAAATGTATATTCTGCTACCGCATTTTTTTAGGCTGCGTCCTTTGCTGAAACGGACAGGCTGCCGTGTAAAGGTGACACACCGGAGTGGATTTCCTTTTTTTGCAGCCCGTTTATTGAGAAGGAAGTTCTTTCTGGGCGGCATGCTGTTTTTTATAGCAGCTCTGTTTGCGTTATCATCGATGGTTTGGAATATAGAAGTCAAAGGCAATGTGACGATTCCCACGGATGAAGTGCTCGCGGCAGCAAAGAAAGAAGGCATTTACCCCTTCCAGTGGGCATTTCGACTGCAAAGCCAGGACAAGCTCTCCAGACAGCTCGCGCTCGCTCTGCCGGATGTAACCTGGATTGGGGTGAGCAAAGAAGGGACAACCATCACCATTCAGGTCGTGGAGTCAGCACAGCCCAAGCGTGAACCGCTGCTGAACCCGAGACATCTGGTCAGTAAAACAGACGCTGTAATCACTCAAATATACGCGGAGCAGGGACGCCCTGTCGTGCAGAAGGACATGCGTGTCAAGAAGGGACAGGTACTGATATCCGGTATTTTGGGAGATGAAGAGAATACAAAAACCATTGTTGCCAAAGGGGAAGTACGTGGACTGGTGTGGCGTGAGTATCAGGTCGAAGTCCCCCTTGTGCAAAAACTTAATACGATGACCGGGGAGAGCAAGGAACGTTTTTACATTGTGCTGGGGAAATGGGCGATTCAGCTCTGGGGATACGGGAATACGCCTTTCACCTCATTTGATACAGAAAGTAATCATAAACCGCTGACCTGGAGATCCTTCACACTTCCCATGGGATGGCTGACAGAGAAAGATTTGGAAACTCAGGAAAAAGAGCAGCAAAACACGATAGAATGGGCTAGAACAAAAGGACTGGAAGGAGCGAGAAACGATATTATCGCCAAAAATGGCAAAGGAACGAAAATTTTAAGTGAAAAAATTTTGCATGAGAAGAAAGAGAATGGTAAAGTTTATATGAAAGTATTGTTTGAAGTAGAAGAAAGCATTGCGGAAGAACTTCCGTTAGTCCATAGTCAAGGAGAATGAGGCTATTTGTCAGAGCAAACACGCAGCATACGAATCTCCCTCCAAAGTGCGGGAGAGGGTCAATCTCTTTTTGGACCCCAAGATATTTTTCTGAAACTGATTGAATCCGAGATTCCCGCCCAGATCGCATCCCGTGAAGCGGAGATTGTGATTCATGGCAACATTCAAAATGTGGAATCACTTGAACAATTATTTGATGTGTTGTTGCAATTGGTACGTAACGGATATGTGTTAACCGAAAGGGACGTTAAGTATGCCATTGAGCTTGCAAAGGAACTGCGTGCAGACCAGCTTCTTGATCTGTTCAAAGGTGAGATTACAACGACCTACCGTGGCAAACCGATCCGGGTTAAGACGATTGGACAGAAACACTATGTAACTACAATTAAAAAACGTGATGTTGTATTTGGTATCGGTCCTGCCGGTACAGGTAAAACGTATCTTGCAGTTGTGCTGGCTGTGGCAGCACTCAAGGAAGGAAGCGTCAAACGGATCGTGCTCACAAGGCCTGCTGTTGAAGCGGGAGAAAGTCTTGGCTTCTTGCCTGGTGATCTTCAGGAAAAGGTTGACCCTTATCTACGGCCCTTGTATGACGCCTTGTATGATGTTATGGGACAAGAGCAGACGGCCAAGGCACTGGAGCGCGGATTGATCGAAATTGCACCTCTAGCCTATATGCGGGGACGTACACTGGATGATTCGTTTATTATCCTGGATGAAGCCCAGAATACGACACCAGAACAGATGAAAATGTTTCTGACCCGTCTTGGTTTTGGTTCCAAAATGGTCATTACCGGTGACGTGACACAAATTGATTTACCGCGCGGCAAAAAGTCGGGGCTTGTGGAAGCAAATTCAATACTGGGCCAAGTGGAAGAGATTGGATTTGTCTACTTTGCCGAGCAAGACGTTGTACGGCACTCCCTCGTCCAGAAAATTATCGTCGCCTATAACTACGCCGCAGAAAATCAAGAATAGAAAGGGATTGTCTCGATGACCTCGAAGGAACTGTCAAAAGGCAAATCTTTTCAAAATAGAGCTACAGGATGGAAGTATAGCGTGTGGGCACGCTATCTTCTGTTTTTGTTTCTGGTGATCCTTTTCTACGTGAGTCTTGCTTCTAAACTGCTCCCTGAGCGGTATGATATTCAGGAAGGCACACGAAGTGAAGTGAATATTGCTGCGCCCATGCAGATTCCCAATACCAAGGCAACACTGAAAGCGCAAGAAGAAGCTGCTGAACGTGTGCAGCCGATGTTTCAGATCGTGCAGATGCGGAATGAAAATCTGATGACCACGCTGCTTGATCGTATTGATCGATTGAATCAGGATGATCAGATTTCCAGTCAGGACAAGATTGACATCTATCGTGATGAAATACCGCAGCGCCAGAAAGACTTTGTGTCCAATTTTATCAACAACAACCGGAAAGCGGGTACATACTCCGAAACTCTTTTGGAAGAGATCAGAAATGTGGTACAGGAGCAAAGCTACCGTATCCCGGAAGAAACATATATCAAAATTTCACGTCTGACTTCGGATGATATTCAGGAGATGAAATCCGTTGCGCGGGATATCGTCTCCAGATTAATGACCGACCAGATTAGCGAGGCTACAACAGCTCGTGCCAAAGTGGCCGAGATGGTGAGTGTGAGCTCCCTTAGCAAACGTACACAGCGTGAGGTTGTACAGGAGCTTGCGCGTCTTGTAGTAACGTCGAACCGTTTCTACGATGAAGAGGGTACAAAAGAAGCTAAAGTGCAGGCGCGTGAGAATACTCAAACGGTCTTTATCAAGCAAGGAGATACGCTCGTTGCCAAGGGTGAGATGATCACCCCGGAGATGTACACTCTTTTGGGCGAGAACGATTTGCTGAAAAACGAAGTAAACTATTGGCCTCAGCTTGGATTGCTTATGCTGTCCTGTCTGTTGTCGGCAGCGATTCTCATGTATATTCAGCAATTCAGCGGAACGCATTTCAAATATAACAATGCTCAGCTGCTGATGCTTGTTCTCATATTTATTATTACCATTGTGGTTATGCACGTCACAGCGATACTCCAGACCAGTGAGAAGTCATATGTAGGCTTTCTTGCCCCTGTTGCCGTAGGCGCAATGTTAATTGCATTACTGCTGGATACATCACTTGCTTTTGTATGTTCGATTATTATCGGGATGCTGTCGAGCATTATTTTGAATACACATCAGGGTCAGATTTTTGACTTTGAACTTGGTTTCTTCGCGGTGTTGGTATCGTTTGTTGCGATCTTTGCCACCCATCGGGCAAGTCAGCGGTCTACGATCCTGAAAGGCGCCATTATGGTGTGTCTGTTCGGATCAATCGCGGTCTTCACGCTGGCTCTGATTGACTCGAGTGACTGGAACCGGACGACAACGCTGTATGGCATTGGATTCGCGTTTGCTGGAGGCGTACTGACCGCCATATTAGTCATTGGGCTGATGCCGTTTTTCGAAACCTCGTTTGGCATCTTGTCTGCCCTGAAACTGGTGGAATTGTCTAATCCCAATCATCCGCTATTGCGCAAACTGCTAACAGAGACACCCGGCACATATCACCACAGTGTGATGGTCGGAAACCTGTCAGAGGCGGCAGCGGAGGCAATTGGTGCAAACGGCTTGTTATGTCGGGTCGGCTCGTATTACCATGATATTGGCAAAACCAAAAGACCCATTTATTTTATTGAAAATCAAAATAATATGGAAAATCCGCATGATTCGATTGATCCCAAGCTGAGCAAGTCCATCATCGTTGCTCACGCACGGGATGGTGTGGAGATGCAGAAGGATTATAAGCTGCCAAGGCCTATTCGAGACATTGCCGAGCAGCATCATGGTACAACCTTCCTGCATTACTTCTATCACAAAGCGCTGCGTCAGGCCGAGGAAGCAGGGGTGGAACCTGATTTCACGGAAGATGATTTCCGTTATCCGGGTCCCAAGGCCCAGTCCAAGGAGTCGGCAATTGTTGGTATTGCTGACAGCGTGGAAGCTGCAGTTCGTTCCTTGCGTAAGCCTACCGTGGAACAAGTGGAATCCATGATCGAAAAAATAATTAAAGGTCGGCTGGACGATCATCAGTTTAACGACTGTGATCTGACGATGCGCGAACTGGACATCGTTGCCAAAACCCTTAAGGAAACCGTCATGGGTATATTCCACTCCAGGATTGAATATCCGGAGGAAATGAAGAAACCGAAGCCAACATCGCCTGAGGCGGGTTGATTCGCTAATATGAGAAGACAGGAGTATGAAAGAATGAGTCTTAACCTAGCATGGAATAATGAACAAGATAAAGAAATTACCGAACCGATAATTGCAATGCTGGAGCAACTGCTGAACCTTGCCGGAGAAGCAGAAGGTGTTGCGGACGGGGAAGTGGCTCTGACTTTTGTAGATGATGAACAGATCCATGAGCTGAACCGTGACTATCGCGGCACTGATCGTCCAACGGATGTATTGTCTTTTGCAATGAATGAGACTGTGGATGAGGAACTGGATATTATCTACGAACTGGACGAGGATGAAGAAATGGAAGAAATGCCGGATGTTCTGGGGGATATTATTATTTCGGTTCCACGGACCATCCTGCAGAGTGAAGAATATGGGCATTCATTTGAACGTGAGCTCGGGTTCCTGTTTGTTCATGGATTCTTGCACCTGCTTGGATATGATCATCAGGATGAGGCCAGTGAAGCAGAAATGATGGGCAAACAGGAAGCGGTACTCGCTCAAGCCGGGTTGACACGATAATGAAAAGGCGCTCCTGGGGGATGGTATTCCGCAATGCTGCGGAAGGAATCGTATACGGGCTGCGGACTCAAAGGAATGTAAGAGTTCATACAGGAGTCGCCATTTTGATGTGTGCAGCCGGATTTTTTTTCGGGATTTCAAGAACAGACTGGATGTTTGTACTGACAGCCGTATTTCTGGTTCTTGTGACGGAGCTGATGAATACAGCAGTGGAAGCTGCTGTAGATCTGGCGCATCCGCATATACATCCGCTGGCAAAAGCGGCGAAGGACACCGCGGCCGGTGCAGTTCTGCTGGCTGCGGTGTTCGCCGTCATCATCGGGTGTATCGTTTTCATCAAGCCAGTGATGAGCTGGCTGGGTTTGTTCTGATTTTGTTTTTGTTTTGATTTTAATATTACACACTAATTATAAAGTTGGACTCATCCTTAAGTTGAACTTCTGGTTTGCACAATAACGGAGAGGTCAGAAATAACCTGTAGAAGCGAAGCGTTCGCCTTTATCACCGGATTTTCACTTTGGAAAAGGGAATCAATAAAATCTGGGGATAACAGCGATCGTAAGGTTGTTCTGGCAGCGAAGAGGCCAGTGCAAATTTTCTTAAGTTGAACTTAACTCATTGAGTGCAACTTTATATACACCCCAAAGGGAGAGATTGATTATGGATAATGGTTTGCTGATGCAAGAAGCGATTAAGGCACGTACAAAAGCGTATACCCCTTATTCTCATTTTGGAGTAGGCGCAGCTTTGCTTGACAGCGAGGGACATGTGCATCATGGTTGTAATATTGAGAATGCTGCTTATACGCCAGGCAACTGTGCTGAGCGTACAGCCATGTTCAGTGCAATTGCTGGAGGCAAGCCACCGCGCAGCTTTAAGGCTATTGCGATTGTAGGAGATACGGACGGTCCAATTGCTCCGTGCGGTGTATGTCGTCAAGTGATGTACGAACTGTGTGATCCGGATATGAAGGTCATTCTGGGTAACATGAAGGGTGATCTGCAGGAGACTACAGTTGCCGAACTATTGCCATGGGCCTTTGGGCCATCTGACCTAAACTCTGCTAAAAAGTAAAAACCAATACATTCCAGGCCTAGGCGCCTGAGGAGGAACATATGAAAAAACAAGCATTCAAATCCGGTTTTGTAGCCATTATCGGTCGTCCCAATGTAGGTAAATCCACGCTGATGAACCAAGTCATTGGACAGAAAATCGCCATTATGTCAGACAAGCCGCAAACGACGCGTAATAAGATCCATGGTGTATACACATCGGAACAACAACAAATCGTTTTCCTGGATACCCCAGGGATTCACAAACGTCAATCCAAGCTGGGCGATTACATGAACCAGACTGCTTTGAACACACTCGGAGAAGTCGAAGCTGCTCTGTTCCTGATTGATGCTTCGGAAGGCATGGGCGGTGGTGACCGTTATATTGCAGAACAATTGAAAAATGTGCGAACGCCTGTCATTCTGGTCATGAACAAAATTGATAAAATTGAGCCGGAAGCACTGCTTCCACTGATTGAGGCATATCGGAAGCTGCACAATTTTGCCGAAATCGTTCCGGTATCTGCTATGCTTGGCAGCAATGTAAGCACCTTGCTGGAGCAGCTCAGTAAATATTTGCCGGAAGGCCCTCAGTACTATCCTGATGATCAGGTTACGGACCATCCGGAGCAGTTTGTTTGCGCCGAGTTGATTCGGGAGAAAATTCTCCAGATGACCCGTGAAGAAGTGCCACACTCCATTGCAGTAACAATTGAGGATATGAAAGTACAGGATAACGGGGTTGTTTATATTTCAGCCGTTATTTTTGTGGAGCGTGATTCGCAAAAAGGAATCATTATCGGGAAACAGGGTGCCTTGCTTAAAGAAGTGGGAAAACGTGCTCGCCAGGATATTCAAAATCTGCTCGGTTCCAAAATCTTTATGGACCTGTGGGTTAAAGTGAAGAAGGACTGGAGAAACCAGGAGCGTGTGCTGCGAGATCTTGGCTTTGGTCGTGAATAATAAATTCAGTATCCAGTAATTGCAACACATAGTTTACCTTGCAAGACTCCATCCTATCTGGTAGAAGCAGATGTCATTTTCGAAGAGAGGATGAAATTCCGATGCGAGATTTTTCGTGGAAGGTTTTTGCGATGACGGGGGATGTGGAGTCCTATCTGTTGTATACCGAGGCATGCAGCTCGTTGGGACAGGAGTCGGAACCTGCAAGGGAAGTGATTGAAGATGAAGAAGCCGAAGGTTAATTGGCTGATTCGGGAATGGTTAGGTGACGAGGCATGCTATATAGGGTGGAAGGGATTGTCATCCGCAGCATGGACTACGGCGAGGGGAACAAAATTATTACGCTTTGCACCGAAAGCGGCGGGAAAGTAGGGGTACTCGTCCGCGGTGCCAAAAAGCCCAAAAGCCGACATGCTGCACTGGTGCAGCCATTTACGTACGGTCAATATGTTTATTTTCGCAACACCGGTCTGGGAACGCTAAACGCAGGAGAAATCATTGAGTCATATCATGAGCTGCGTGAAGATTTGGTTAAAGCTTCCTATGCATCTTATGCTTGTGAACTGCTGGATCGTGTATTGCAGGATGAAGAGACAGGAGCGTTCTGGTTTAAACAGCTGAAAGCCTGTCTCCAGGCCTTGAAGGAAGAGAAAGATCCGGTTGTCATTACCAGCCTGTATGAAATGAAAATACTTCAGGCAGCCGGGTACGGTCCTCAGCTGGATGATTGCATCTCTTGCGGTCAAGAGCGACCGGATGAGCAATTATTTGTTAGTCCAAGGCTTGGTGGAGTCCTGTGTCGTGCCTGCAAGCACTTTGATCCTCCGGCAATGTCTGTGAGTCCGAAAGCGTTGAAGTTGTTACGTCTGTTTGCACAGTTGGATCTGCAACGACTCGGTAATATATCGGTAAGTGAAGGCACGCGGGATGAGATCAAAAAGATTATGCGGGCCTTTATGGATCATCAGCTTGGCTTGAATCTGAAATCCCGTTCTTTTCTTGATCAAATGGAAAAGTACGGGATTTGAGTCGTCTTGTTATGAAATAAGTAATATATCTTGACTTCGTACTTATTTTTATATTATTATGAACTATAATTTCTCTTTTAGAGACATGCATTGAACGAGAAAGTAGGAGACTTGATTTATTACATTCAAGAAGAGGTCGATTGACCTAATCTTGTGTGAGCGAGCCGGGGATGGTGTGAGCCGGGTTGAATCGGTCTGTGAAATGGCACTCGGGAGCATGAATGGACACGGAAAAGTGGGCTTGTATGAACAGGATCTCCTGTTTATATCCAAGCCAAGTAGGGTGGAACCGCGGGAATAGCTCTCGTCCCTATGTCTGTATAACAGGCGTAGGACGAGGGCTTTTTATTGTCTGTACCGTTCTAGGCTTGTTTATCACAAACCATCGAAAAGGAGCATGATTATGAATTTTCAGCAGATGATTCTCACGCTGCAACAATTCTGGGCCGAGCACAACTGTATTATTGTTCAGCCATATGATACGGAAAAAGGGGCAGGTACGATGAACCCGATGACCTTTTTGCGTTCGCTTGGACCCGAGCCTTGGAAAGTAGCTTATGTTGAGCCGTCCCGCCGTCCTTCGGATGGTCGTTATGGAGAAAATCCAAACCGTCTCTATCAGCATCATCAATTCCAGGTTATTATCAAGCCTTCTCCGGACAATATTCAGGAAATTTACCTGGAAAGTCTGAAACAATTGGGCATTGATCCGCTCAAACACGATATTCGGTTTGTTGAAGACAACTGGGAGAACCCTTCCCTCGGCTGTGCCGGTCTTGGCTGGGAAGTATGGCTGGACGGTATGGAAATCACCCAATTTACGTATTTCCAACAAGTCGGCGGGATTGAGACAAATCCGGTAGCGGTTGAAATTACGTATGGCATGGAGCGTCTTGCTTCATACATTCAGGAAAAAGAAAATGTGTTTGAACTGGAATGGGTAGACGGGATTACATATGGTGATGTGTTCCGTCAGCCTGAATTCGAACACTCCAAATATACGTTTGAAGTATCTGATGTCAAAATGTTGTTTACACTCTTCAACATGCATGAAGAGGAAGCAAACAAAGCCATGGCACAGAATCTGGTTTTCCCGGCATATGACTATGTTTTGAAATGTTCACATACGTTCAACCTGCTGGATGCGCGCGGAGCAATCAGTGTAACGGAGCGTACCGGGTACATCACCCGTGTCCGTAATCTGGCCCGTCAAGTGGCTGCAACATATGTGGAAGAGCGCGAGAAGCTCGGCTTCCCGCTGATCAAGAAAGGGGGAGCTGAGCATGTCTAAGGATCTGTTGTTTGAAATTGGTCTGGAAGAAGTGCCTGCACGCTTCATGCGGGCAGCAATTGAACAGCTGCAGGATCGTGTCGTGAAATGGCTGGATGCCTCCCGCATCGCTTATGGTGAAGTGAATGCCTATGCCACACCGCGCCGACTGGCTGTTTTGATCAAGAATGTTGCCGAGAAGCAGGAAGACGTGGAGGAAGAGGTAAAAGGACCATCGCGTAAAATTGCATTGGACGATAGTGGGAACTGGAGCAAAGCTGCACTCGGATTTGCCCGTAGTCAGGGTGTTGAACCGGACCAGTTCACATTCAAGGAACTAAGCGGCGTGGAATATATCTATGCGACCAAGAGCAGCAAAGGCGTAGAAACATCCTCTGTAATCGGTCAGGGTTTGCTGGCTATTCTGCATGCTATGACGTTCCCGAAATTCATGCGCTGGGCTTCGTATGATTTCAAATTTGTACGTCCGATTCGCTGGATTGTTGCTCTGCTGGGCAGTGATGTGATTGAGTTGGAAGTTGCAGGAGTGAAGTCTGGCAATGTGACACGCGGACATCGTTTTCTCGGAAAAGAGGCGGTCATAACGGACCCCGCTTCGTATGTAGAAGTGCTGCGCTCCGAGCATGTCATTGCAGATATTAAAGAACGTGAACAGATGATTGTGTCCCAGATCCAGGCACTGGCTGCCGAGAAGAAGTGGGATATTGCGATCAAGGAAGATTTGCTGGAAGAGGTCTTGTTCCTGGTGGAGACACCAACGGTGCTGTTTGGAACATTCGAGTCTTCTTTTTTGAATATTCCACAAGAGGTATTGATCACTTCGATGCGCGAACATCAACGTTATTTCCCGGTGCTTGATAATGATGGCCAATTGTTACCATACTTCGTTACGGTTCGTAACGGCGGCAGCGATTCACTGGATGTCATTGCAAAAGGGAACGAAAAGGTACTTCGTGCGCGTCTGTCAGATGCTAAGTTCTTCTATGAGGAAGACCAGAAGCTGGAGATCAAGGACGCATTATCGAAGCTGGAGAGCATTGTCTTCCAGGAAGAGCTGGGTACGGTTGGAGATAAAGTACGCCGTATTCGCAAAATTGCGGATGGCCTGGCTAGCAAGCTGCAAGTACCAGCTGATGTAGCCGAAGCGGTGAGTCGTTCTGCGGATATTTGCAAATTCGATCTTGTTACACTTATGGTGGGAGAATTCCCTGAACTGCAAGGTGTGATGGGTGAGGATTATGCTCGCAAAGCTGGTGAAAAAGAAGAAGTGGCCAAAGCGGTATTTGAGCATTATCAGCCACGTTTCGCCGGAGATCAATCTCCTGCTTCGCTCGTTGGTGCCATTGTCAGTGCTGCGGATAAAATGGATACGATCGTAGGCTGCTTCTCGATCAATATCATTCCAACTGGATCTCAGGACCCTTATGCGCTGCGTCGTCAGGCAGCAGGTATTGTTCAAATTTTGCTGGATCACAATCTTCCACTGACACTGTCCGACGTGTTCGGCGTTGCACTTCAAGTGCATGCCCAGATGAACTTGTTGAAACGTGCGGATGAAGAGGTACGTAAAGATTTACAGGACTTCTTCGGTCTTCGTGTGAAGAAACTGTTGTCCGAAACGGTTCGTTATGATGTGGTGGATGCAGTAATTTCTTCCGGATTTGATGATATCAGCGCGGTAGTTCCAAAAGGTGAAGCCCTTATGGCAGCTGTTCAAACGGGAGATGCTTTCAAAACTACCGTTGAATCTTTCAACCGTGTCGGTAATCTGGCTGCCAAAGCATCCAATGCTTCGGTACATGCAGAACTCTTCACAGAAGAAGGAGAGCGTCAGTTGCATGAGGCTTGGAGCAAAACCAATGAAGAATATCGTCAGGTATTGTCTCAACATGCAGCAGCTGAAGCACTCGCGATTGCATCGGCTTGGAAGGAAGCTATCACCGTATTCTTTGATTCAGTTATGGTTATGGCTGAAGACGAAGCTGTGCGGGCAAATCGTCTGGCACTGCTTGCAGCGATTGACCGTGATCTGAAAGCTTTTGCTGATTTCTCCAAACTGGTCTGGTAATCGGGTCCGCTTTTGCTCCAGGAGCACAGATCTGAGACAAAGCACAAATTCAGTATTAAAGAAGGATATATGAGGGTATAAATATACGGAACGGATTGTGAGAAATTTATATTTACAGCCGTTCCGTATATTAGCCTTTGATTTCCATAGACTGGTCAGAAGGATTTTGGCTGGCTGGGGTCGTATATTACAATATGCAGCTATTTTATGAAACCGGGTGGTCTGGGTTTGAGTGAGTTGAATGTACGCCACATTGTTGTGGATGGTGATGCTTGCCCAGTCAAGGCCGAGATCGCAGAAACAGCACGCCAATTCAAAGTTCCTGTACTGATGGTTTCTTCATTTGATCATTTTCTTCAGGGCCGAGAAGGAGTGCGCACCGTGCAGGTAGATCGAAGTGATCAGAGTGCAGACTTGTACATTGCCAATCACATCAAGCCATACGATGTGGTCATTACACAGGATTATGGACTGGCGGCGCTCGCACTTGGCAAACGGTGTTATGTTTTATCATTTCGTGGTCGTGAGTTTAATGATCGTGACATTGATTTCATGCTGGATTCCCGTCATACTGCGGCCAAAGCACGAAAAAGAGGGCATTATGGAAAAGGCCCAAAGCCTTTCACAGAGCAGGATCGGGAAATTTTTCAACATAAACTGACAAAACTTTTGAAAGATTTGCAGGAGAATGTGTAAGTTTATCGAATAATATTTACGTGTTAAGAGATGAAGGTGGATCAAGATGAGTACCGGACAAGGCGGTATACCCGAAAGCATTATTGAATCGGTGTTACAGCAGCATGATATCGTCGATACGGTGAGCCGATTTGTACATCTGACCAAACAGGGGAAATATATGAAAGGCCTCTGTCCTTTTCATTCTGAGAAGACGCCTTCGTTTACAGTTACGCCTGAGAAACAAATTTTCTATTGCTACGGTTGCGGCACGGGTGGAAATGCCATCAAATTCAGGATGGAAATCGAAGGGTTATCCTTTCCCGAGGCTGTCAAGACGATGGCAGAAGAAAGTCACATCTCAATGGGGGACTGGCAAGGGCGTGAATCGGCTCATGTTAATCCAGAGACTGAACGTTTATTGGAAGCCTATGAGCTTACCGCGAAGCTGTATCATTTCTTATTGAAAAATACAGAGCACGGTAAAGTGGCTATGGAATATTTACGCTCACGCGGATTTAGCGACAAGCTGATTGACCAGTTCCAGATAGGCTATGCGCCGAATCGCTGGGATACCTTGGTACAATTTCTGGAAAAGCGCGAATTTCCGCTTGAAGAGATGGAGAAGGGCGGGTTACTGTCGCCGCGAAACGAAGGTCAGGGATATGTGGACCGTTTCCGAGACAGAGTCATGTTTCCGATTAATGGCCGGAGCGGAAAGCCGATTGCATTTGCAGGTCGCATTTTGGGAGACGGGCAACCGAAGTATCTAAATTCACCGGAAACCCGGTTATTTAACAAAAGCCGTGTTCTCTACAATCTGCATCATGCCAAAAATGCAATTCGCAAACAAAGGCAGGCCATATTGTTCGAAGGGTATGGCGATGTTATCTCCGCTTGGGATCAGGATATCCAAAATGGTGTAGCGGCAATGGGTACTGCGCTCACTGAGAATCAGGCATTGATGCTTAAGGGCATGTGTGATGAAGTCATTGTATGTTATGACGGCGATCGAGCGGGACAGGCTGCAGCTCTCAAAAACTTTCCTATTCTTGAGGAAGCGGGGTTGCAGGTCAAAATTGCTCTAATACCGGATGGACTCGACCCGGATGATTTTATCTGCAAGCATGGTGGCGAGCGGTTCCGAAACCAGATTGTGGACGGCGCCGTAACGACTACAAAATTTAAGCTTATAAACCTAAAAAAAAACCATATACTGCTAGAAGGCGGCGGACAGATCGCTTATTCCAAGGAAGCGGTGAAACTTATTGCTCCTTTGTCTTCTCCTACAGAACGGGAAGTATATCTTCGGGAACTGGCTGCGGAAGTGGACGTATCATTTGAAACACTGAAGCAGGAGTGTAATGAAGAACGGGAGGCCATGAAAAATAACCTCCAGTATGGGGATAATAACCCGAAAAGGTGGAATAATGGTAGGCAACAAAATAGGCAGGTGCCTACACCCAATCTGTTGCCGGCTTACCACGCTGCTGAACGCAAACTGCTCGCCTGGATGCTTCAGGATGAAGAGGCTGCCCAGTACGTGAATGAGCATCTTGGTGAAGCTTTTAACTTGGATGATCATGCAGCTATTGCTGCTTATCTATATGCCTATTATGCGCAAGGCAAACCGTCGGATACAAGCCGTTTTATGTCTTCACTGCATGACGACCGACTGGAAAAAACAGTTAGTTCAATCTCGATGATGGATGGTCCAGGTGAATGGAGTGTTCAAATGCTCGATGATTGCATCAGGGAAGTGCTGAAATATCCGCGTAAGAAAGAGTACGATCTGAAAAAAGAAGAAATGATTGCTGCAGAGCGGGCAGGTGATTCTGTACGCGCGGCACAAATTGCAATTGAAATGATTGCCCTAGAGAGACAGTGAACGTCTGAATGTTGGATGTTTCTAGGGAGGAGGGAGTCGAGTTATGGCGAATGATCAGCATACTGAACTAGAAACAGAATTGACGCTGGATCAGGTTAAGGATCAATTGATTGAATCAGGTAAGAAAAGAGCTTCGTTGAACTACAAAGAAATTATAGAGAAACTCTCCCCGTTCGAGCAAGACGCTGAGCAGATGGATGAGTTTTATGAACAACTGAGCGACCTGGGTATTGATGTCGTGAACGAAAATGATGAAGAGGTAACCCTTCGCCCTAGTGAAGATTCCGAGAACAACACCAGAGAGGGAGACGATGAATTCCACTTTGATGATGATCTGAGCCTTCCACCAGGAATCAAAATCAACGACCCTGTTCGTATGTATCTCAAAGAAATTGGTCGTGTACCTTTGTTGTCTGCGGATGACGAAGTAGAACTGGCTAAACGGATTGAAAACGGGGATGAAGAAGCGAAACGTCGTTTGGCTGAAGCTAACCTTCGTCTCGTGGTCAGTATCGCGAAGCGTTATGTTGGACGTGGAATGCTGTTCCTGGATCTGATTCAGGAAGGTAACATGGGTCTGATCAAAGCGGTTGAGAAGTTCGACCACAAAAAGGGTTATAAATTCAGTACGTATGCAACATGGTGGATTCGCCAAGCGATCACCCGTGCGATTGCGGACCAGGCGCGTACCATTCGTATCCCTGTGCATATGGTGGAGACGATTAATAAGCTGATCCGGGTATCCCGTCAGCTGTTGCAGGAACTTGGGCGTGAACCGACACCAGAAGAAATCGCTGCCGAGATGGATCTGAGTGTGGAAAAAGTTCGTGAGATTACGAAGATTGCTCAGGAACCGGTTTCCCTGGAAACACCGATTGGTGAGGAAGATGATTCCCATCTGGGCGATTTCATCGAGGATCAGGAAGCATTGGCTCCGGCGGATGCTGCTGCTTATGAATTGCTGAAAGAACAGCTCGAAGATGTCCTGGATACATTAACTGAGCGTGAAGAGAACGTACTTCGTTTGCGTTTCGGTCTGGACGATGGACGTACAAGAACGCTGGAAGAAGTGGGCAAGGTATTTGGTGTTACGCGTGAGCGTATTCGTCAAATTGAGGCCAAGGCTCTTCGTAAATTGCGTCACCCTAGCCGTAGTAAACGGCTTAAGGATTTCCTCGAATAACATCACTATGGGAGACTTTCCGCAAGACGCTTTAGCGGCGGCGGGGTCTCCTTTATTTTTAAATTGAACATCTAAATTTCTTGGTTTTGGTAATTCATCCTTGAAATGTTTTATTGGATTTCATTTTATCGCTTTTCGTTGTTCAATGCAAATCAATAAATTAAATGAATGGTGTAGGTGCTTCATGAAACTTTCGAATCGATTACAGCGAATACATGATCAAATTCCCGAAGGCAGCCGCTTGGCTGACATTGGCTCGGATCACGCTTTGCTTCCGGTAGCTGCAGTACGCAGCGGAAAAGCAGCAAGTGCAGTAGCCGGAGAAGTGAACCCTGGACCTTATGAAGCTGCACGCAAGCAAGTCAGCGATGCAGGTCTGAAGGAACGAATTACAGTACGGCGTGGAGATGGATTGGATGTCATCTCTGCAGGAGAAGTGGATGTTGTAACCATTGCCGGGATGGGAGGGGCGCTAATTGCCTCCATTCTGGATCGTGGTCTCTCCAAACTGGATGAGGTCAAGCTTCTTATTTTGCAGCCTAATGTGGGTGAAGATATTCTCAGACGTTGGTTGCTCGAGCATAACTGGGTGGTGGTTGCAGAGCAACTGCTTGAGGAAGATGGCAAAGTGTACGAAATCATTACAGCAATGCCGCAAGAACTCAGTCCGATCGCCAATGAGGAAGTGTATCGCGCACGTCCCCTTGAAGGCGGGGTAGAATTGACATCAGATCTGCTGCTTCGCATGGGGCCTTATTTAACAGACCGTCCAACGGATGTGTTTTTTGCCAAATGGGAGAGCGAAATTGTCAAGCTGCAAAGCGTTGTTCAGTCCATTTCCAAATCCGATCAGGAGTCTTCCCGGGAGAAGGCGGCAGAGGTAGAGCATCTAATTGTGAACTTGAAGGAGGTACTCTCATGTTTGCCAAAGGTCAAACGGTAATTCAATTGATGGAGCAGCTTGCTCCCAAACATCTGGCCGTGCCGGACGATCGAATTGGTCTTCAGCTTGGCAGTTTGCAAAAGGAAATTACACACGTGCTTATCGCGCTTGATGTTACGAACGAAGTTGTTGACGAGGCGATTCGGATCGGGGCCAATTTGATTATTGCGCATCATGCAATCATTTTCCGTCCGGTAAAATCGTTGAATACCGACACACCCATGGGAAAATTGTATGAGAAGCTGATCAAGCATGATATTGCGGTATATATTAGTCACACCAATCTGGATGTGGCTGAAGGCGGCATGAATGACTGGATGGCCGAGGCCATTGGAATAGAGAGCAAGGAGTCACTTGAGGATGTACATACAGATCATTTGTACAAATTGGCTGTATTTGTACCCCGTACTCATCATGAGCAGGTGCTCCAGGCCATTCTCGAAGCTGGGGCTGGCAGTATTGGTCAGTACAAGAAGTGCAGCTTCAATACGGAAGGAACAGGCACTTTTGTCCCGGGAGAGGGGACACAGCCTTTCATCGGTACAGAGGGACAGATGGAGCGTGTAGAAGAAATACGGATTGAGACGATCGTACCGCAGAGTTTGCGCAGCAAGGTTGTTCAAGCGATGCTTAAGGCTCATCCGTATGAGGAAGTGGCCTATGACCTGTATGCAATGGATTTAAAAGGCCGTACGCTGGGTCTGGGGCGCTTGGGACCACTCAACCAACCAAAGACACTCGGTGAGCTGGTGGAGGTCGTGAAGGCCCAACTGGATGTGCCATACGTCCGGGTAGTAGGTGATCTTACTCGGCAAATCAAAAAAGCAGCAGTGCTTGGCGGCTCAGGTAGCCGTTATACCCTTCCTGCACGATTCAAAGGTGCTGATGTCATCGTGACTGGAGACATTGATTACCATACGGCTCACGATGCGTTGATGGCGGGTATGTGTATCATCGACGCCGGACATAATGCCGAGAAAATCATGAAACCCAAAACGGCCGACTGGCTGCGTTTACGTTTGGAAGACAAACGTTATGAGACGAAAGTAACTGCATCAGAGGTAAACACGGAAGTATTCCAGTTTATCTAAAAGCACTGGGGTTCATTTCTTCCAGTAAGATTAGGCTTGTTTGTAAACTCAAATGCCTGTATACTATGTAATGTTGTTCGGAAAGCTTGACAGACAATCGCTGGTGGCCTTCGTTGCCACGAGAGGAAAGTCCGGGCTCCACAGGGCAGGATGCTGGATAACGTCCAGTCAGCGCGAGTTGAAGGATAGTGCCACAGAAATGGACCGCCGATGGCCGGATTTTCCGGCACAGGCAAGGATGGAACCGAGGTGTAAGAGACCCCGAGGAACGCTGGTGACTTCGTTCCTGGTAAACCCCATCTGGAGCAAGACCTAATGGGACACAGTCGACTCTTCGGAGAAGACAGCCTTAGCCCGAGGTGTGTCTAGGTTGGTCGCTTGAGTTGTGCAGCAATGTACGGCCTAGATAGATGATTGTCGCTTGTGGTGGGAGGGTAGTTCCCGTCTGAACCACGAAGAGCACAGAACCCGGCTTACGGTAAGCTTTCCTAACTACAACACAACAGTAACAAGTACAGTCCACTATCAGTCAAGGGCAAACAGAACGATTGCACCTGATGTGCCTGACTGATCAGAAGGACGCCATTACATTTCAAAAGACTTCCTGCTCTTGCAGGTCATATAAATAAGGCGTCAGACTTCGAGCTTTCTCGGGTCTGACGCCTTATTTTTGTTGTTAGTTCGTGTGGAATGAGAAATGGTTCCTAATGATACAGTGGATGACAGTTTGTTACAGTGTAACTACACTGTCCGACTGCAATGATGCATGCCAGCGTTGAATGGCGCGATCCATACGCTCTACAGCCTCAGGAAGCAGATCTGGATCGGTATGGGTGAAGTTAATCCGCATACGGTTGAGCTCCGGTGTACCTGCATAGAAGGAATCCCCAGGTACGATGCATACTTTCTCTTGAATTCCATAAGTGAACAGATTGCTGGCCAGCATGCCCTCAGGCAGTTGCAGCCACAGGAACATACCACCCTGTGGTGAATTCCAGGAAATACCTTCCCACGCTTTTGCTGCCATCAGAGTGGTCATTTTTTTCATCCGTTGTTCATAATCCTGTGAGATATTGCGAATATGCCCGTCCAGATCGAAAGACTCCAGTAGCGCATGAAGTGCTCTCTGGTCAATGCTGCTGGAATGCAAATCTGCACCCTGTTTGGCGCGGGCGGCTATTTTGATAACATCCGGAGCAGCCAGTATCCAGCCAGTGCGGAGGCCTGGAGCTACTGTTTTAGAGAATGTGCTGGTGTAGATGACATTGGACGGTCCCTCGTAGGATGCTGCATCCAGCTGCGCCAGCGCAGGGGCATCCAGTTGTTCAGGTTTAAAACGGATTTCACCATAGGGGTCGTCTTCCAGGATCAATACCCCATATTTCCGGCACAGGTCCACGGCTTGTTGCCGTCTCGCGCGAGACCATACTTTGCCCGACGGGTTAGAGAACGTAGGGTTGATGTAGACGAGCTTGGGACGATGCAATTGCAGCTGTTCTTCCAGTGATTCAGGCAACATCCCGTCATCATCACAAGCAACACCGTTCGCTTCAGCCTGATAGGAATGAATGACTTGAAGGGCAGCCAGATAGGTTGGTGATTCAACCAGTACGCTGTCGCCTGGATCAAGCAAAATTCGGCATACCAGGTCAATGGATTGCTGAGATCCGGTAGTCAGAATCATATGATCAGGTGAAGCCGGAATGCCCTTGGATTCAAGACGTTCAGCAATTTTGGCACGTAATGGTCGGAATCCTTCGGTCTCTGCATATTGAAGAGCCGCTGAACCGCCCATGAATACTTTTTCGTATGCGTCACGGATAGCTTCAAGCGGGAACGATGTTTGAGCAGGTAAACCTCCGGCAAGCGAAATCATTCCAGGCGCCTGTGCAGCCTGTAACATGTCGCGAACGACAGAGGACGGGGTGTTTTGTGCCATTTTGGACCAAGGGATATTCATATTATTCTCATCTCCTGTTATTCACTGTTATACTGATATTATAAACTATAATAGACGGAATGCAGTATAACAGTAAAATGCTGATCATAACAGTTGGGAGGTGCATGTGTGCATATTGAATTAAAGCGGGGAAGCAGCACTAAATTATATGTTCAGATTGCACTCACCCTTGCGGACCGAATAAGGTCTGGATTAATCGAGCCTGGTACCCGTTTGCCATCGGTTCGTAAAATGACCACAGATCTGGGCGTCAGTCTGGTCACCGTGTCCAAAGCTTATGCAGAGCTTGAAGCCATACAGCTGATTACCTGTTCCCAGGGGAAAGGATGTTATGTACGGGGGACGCAGGAGTTGGAGAAAACAGAGGATATGGAGAGGACTCACCGGACTCAAGCAAAGAATGAATCCAGCACGCCATGGAACTGGCAGATGGCTCTTGTGGATTATTTGCCCCGAGCTCAGCTCTGGAGACATTTTGATGCATCTCCTCAAGTTAGATATGAGCTGCATATGTCGGCCATTCAGCCTGAATTGTTGCCAACGCGAGAGATTATCGACAGTGCCTACCGACTGTCCTCGGATCATCCGGAGCGAATGGCTGCCTACGGGTCCTTTCAGGGGGATCGGGAACTGCGTCAGACGTTCTCCGGGCATTTTGCGGAAAGAGGTCTGCGGGTAATGCCCGAACGGATGCTAATAACGAGCGGTACCCAGCAGGGAATTGATCTTGTGGCGCGTACGTTTGTTGGTCCTGGTGACGTTGTTTACATGGAAGCACCGAGTTATACCGGAGCGATTGATGTGTTTACAAGCAGAGGAGCAAAGATCATTACGGTGCCGATGGATGAGGATGGTATGCGTATTGATCTGTTAACCCGGTTATGTGATACATACCCGCCGAAGTTAATATATACCATTCCTACGTTTCACAATCCTACAGGCATTACGATGAGCGCCAAACGGCGTGCACAACTGCTGAATCTTGCTCAGAGTTATCATTGTCTCATTCTGGAGGATGATCCGTTCGCTGATTTGTATTTCCGTGATCCGCCCCCTGCTTCCATTAAATCCATGGATGGGACGGGCCACGTGATATATATCAAGAGCTTCAGCAAAGTGCTGTCTCCCGGCTGTCGAGTGGCGTGTGCGGTTGCAGACGGAAGTGTACTCACCCGGCTTGTTGCTGCCAAATCCACTGCGGATCTCGGAAGCCCGCTGCTCACGCAGAAAGCATTGCAATCTTTTATTCAACATCAATACAGTGCGTATACAGCCCGTCTGAGGGATGAGTTATATTCCCGTCTGTGTGCCGCAGCGGATGTGCTGGAGGAATATGGTCCTCCGGGGATGTATTGGACTTTACCTGATGGGGGATTAAACCTGTGGCTGCAATTGCCGGATGGTTTGGATATGCGTGAGCTGCACCGCCAGTCACTTGCTGCAGGTGTTTCCTTTTTGCCGGGTTCTGCCTGTTATGTGGGGGAAACGGATACGGCGAGTCTGCGGATCTGCTTCACGGTTACGAATAAGGAACTGTTATGTGAAGGGCTACGGGTGTTATGCAAGGTTATTGAGAACATTACACCGCAGCAGGGTGGGACAACGGCTGACAGGCTCCCGCTGATTTAATTTTCTCGAACACGGACATACATCCAATCCACATTGGACCCTGTGCAATACGTTATAGTATCACTTGAAAGGGAGTTGGTTTGAAATGAACCATTTCTGTCCACCGCTTTGTCCGATTGTATGTGACCCGATCCAGGTTGTTGAAGATTACTACATCCCACAAATCGTACCCGTAATTCACCCGATCGAAGTCATCAAAAAACATCACTGTGTGCCAATTCATCATCACATGTATCCTGTCGTGGTCAAAGAAGAAGAACCTTGTTTTGTTTCAAGCCATAACGGTAAGAAAAAATCCGTGAAAAAATCAGGCAAATCCCGCACAACTACTCGCAAGCGCTAGTCGCAGCGGGTGCCCCGGGGGAATAGGTAGACATACCAAAGAGCAGCATACGCCCCGGGGCGCAGCTGCTTTTGTTTTTTTACATTCAGTGTTCGGCTACTATTTGATGTACTTTTTCATCGCATTATCCATTTGCTGTCTCACATGCTGCGGCCAGAATTGAAGTGGGGCGCTGCTGCCAGAGGCCGCCTCCAATGCTTTAAACACATCGATTTGACCATAACCAAAATACTTGTCATGACCTGGGTCACCAAGATCTATGACGCTTTGACGCATGAGATCCATAACTTCCGTGTTGGTCAGATCGGGATTGAGCGAGCGAATCAAACCTGCAAGTGCCGCTACATGGGGGCTAGCCATGGACGTTCCGGACAAGGCTGCATATTGGTTGTTCGGATACGTACTTGCGATGCTGGACCCTGGAGCCGTTACATCCACGTAATCCCCGTAGTTGGAATAAGAAGCTTTGCTCATGTCCGGATCCGTAGCGGATACCGCAAATACTTCCGGATAGGCGGCAGGGTATCCTGGACGCTCCGTATTGTCGTTACCGGTCGCTGCAATTAATACGATATCGCGATCAAAAGCGTATTTGATGGCATCATGAAGAAATTGGGCATCGGCGTAATTCCCCAAACTCATATTAATGACCTTGGCTCCATGATCAGCGGCCCAAATGATGCCTTCGGCAACGGCATAGGTTGTGCCTGAACCCGAATTGTCCAGCACTTTAACAGGAAGTACCTTGTTATACCAGCTCATGCCTGCTACACCTTCGTTGTTATTCACAACAGCGCCGATGATGCCTGCTACATGTGTACCATGACCCACATCATCAAGCGGTTTGCTTGCTGGATCAACAACGTTATAACCATTCAGCAGCTTGCCCTTCAAATCGGGATGAGTCAGATCAACGCCGGTGTCTACCACGGCAACGATAACATCTTTGTTGCCCTTCGTAATATTCCAGCCGCGGTTAGTCTCAATGGCGGGTAGGTTCCACTGGTAGTCAGAGAACAAGAGATCATTGGGCACGGTTACATCTTTTTGTTCAGGTAAGGTCTCATTGGTTAAATACATGTAGTGGGGTTCCATATACAGCGGATTCCATTTACGTTCAAAATAAGCATGCAATTGCTCATAATTCATATGTTCTGACCGAAAAACATACGTATATCCAAGCTTACGTGCCGATTGAGTGCGCAGATCGGATTTAATGATGCGCATATCCCGCTCCCCTGGCTCCTGACGGAAACGGATGACGATTTCATTTTCGTAAAAATGACTGGCATTGGCGTTATCATGCCCTGTCTTTACGGTGATTTCTTTAAGGGTGTCGGGGTGTACAGATTCGATTTTGAACTTGCCTTCCCGCGGATAAGGGATCATGCGCAGATTTTTGCGCTGGTGCTGCTCGACAGCATTCAGGACATTTTGGCTAAACAAAGCGACGACGGCTTTTTTTCCATCTTTGGAGGGCTGCCCCATGACAAAAAACTTTTCTTTCCCCAGAGGAAAGGATGAAGATTCGAAGCTTTGACGTTTACTCACGGCTTTTTTGGCCAATGCGAGAGAATGTTCCAGCTTTTGCTGTTCCATTTTGCTTCCTTTTGCTGCTGTTTTGCCAAAGTGCTGACTGCGGGATCCATTGGTATTCATTATATCAATAGACCGGATATGATCATGGGTTTGTTGTAGTTCATTAACGTATTTGCTTATTTGCACATCATTCATTTTGGAGGTTTTCTCAAGCATGGTGCTAAGGTGCTGTTTGGCATCCGCGCGGGTTAGCAGATCGGTTGACTTTACATCCTGGACTTTGAGACGTTGTTTGCTCGCATGCTCCTCGTGTGGAGAATCGGGCATGGCACTTGGAGTAGGAACAGGACGATTGGACGTTGGAAGCAAAAGTGTCAAGGCAAGTGCGCCTGCACCCGCGGCAATGGCCCAATTAATCCATTTCGGTCTGGACATAAGGGATGGAACCTCCTCGTTTGTTTTGACAATCATCTTACAGTGCTCTAATTTCATCGTTGTCACTGGATATATGTATCGTTAGGAAAAGCGGTTATTTTTATGCAGGTGAAGATCAGGGGAGCTGTGGGTAATGGGCATGCTCAGGGACAAGAAGGGAAAGCCTGATTAAGGGATACCGCTCGTCATCTTTTTATGGTAGGATAGTAGCTGAGAATTCAAGGTCAGGGGAGAACCTCCCGTTGGCCGATCTATATGTAAGGACTTATTTAAGGGGGAGCTACCTTTATGTCAGCAGCCAATGTACAGAAAACATGTGAGTCAACTAGGGAAAAGTTAAAACCGGCTATCGATCGGATCGAACAATTTTTGAATGAAAATGCCTTGCCTGAACTGGATCAGAATCAGACGGAGGAGTCATCAGCCTTCTACAAAGGATTTCTTTCGGATCTCCGTCATTTGCTTGTTTTTTCTGAAGTTTCTTACGAAAAACTTGGCGTTGTGCTGCGTCGTGCCAATTTTGATGTCGATTTTGCCGAGAAGGCTCTCTATAACACATACCATCAAAGCATAAACAGCTTTTTTTATCCTAAAAATGAATGTTACTCCGAAGATGGAAGATATGCTTACACTGGTCAGGATGCAATCCGTTTCCGTGATAAGCCCATTCGAGCAGTACGGGATGTCATTCTTGAGATATCAAAAACGTACGAAGAATTGCGCGATGACCTGGCATTTTATGAAAGTGACTACCTAACGCAGCGTCGGATGCAAAACCAACGCAATCACGCGTAAATCAATTTTTTAACTCATATGCGAATTGGACAAAACCGCCCTTGTGGCGGTTTTTTTGCGTTTTCTTCAACTGGAATTGCGGAGAAGGGCCCATGTCATCATCTGGCATTTCGTTGGAGAATAGCTCAATTACGGTGCGGAGACAATAGATGTCGAGGTGATAAAAATGAGCCATGAGAAGCCAATAGTCAAATGCAGTGTTGCTAACTGTCACTTTTGGGGAGAAAACAATTTCTGCCAGGCCGATGCCATCATGATTGACATTGACCAACATGCCACCCGCCGCTTACATGAGGAATTTGCCGGAGAGACCTTTGATTCCGATCATCATGATCATGCACGTACATCTTCTGCGACATGCTGCCACACATTTAGACCGAAATGAGCAGTCATTCCCATTTATATGGAGGTGCTTTGCATTGAATAAGGACCATAAAGATGATTACCCGTTCCATCGTCCAAAAACAACTTCGTTAGATGAAAAACAGCGTGAACGTGTAGATTATCCAAGACGCAGCCACAAGGAAGAGTATGGTGCGGAGGTAGCACCTACAACTGGTTCTATTCGAACAGAACCAACGGAAAGAACAGATCATACACCTGTAAAGCACGAAGAAGACGGTGTCATGAAATCTACCGGCCGAATCTCCGGTTATATGGGGCTGGCCTTTGGTATTGCTTCCTTGTTTATGTGGTCCATTGTTCTGGGTCCGGCAGCAGCAGTGCTTGGATACTATGCTTATGTCAACGGCCGTAAAACGGCGGGGGCGTGGTCCATTGGACTTGGTGCCGTGGCAACACTCAGCTATTTCTTTATGATTCCATTCGCTCGCTGATACGTAAGAACATGATCTGAACAAGCAATCCTAATGAGCATATAACCGACTGATATGAGTTGCTTGTTGTAGCCTTCTGCTTCCACCTTACTTAAAGGTGATAGCAGGAGGCTTCTTTTCTTTCGCATTTACGCAATGATGTTGTACAATCGGTTTATTTTTTTGAAAACATTTTGAAAACGATAGAACCTTCCTGTAAAATAATGTAGAATAAAGTCATAATCTACGTTTACATTATACGGGAGTGAATATAACTCATGCAGATTGATCCGCGCGCGTCGCGGCAGTTGCTGGAACTGCAATTGTCCAATAGTCTCAACGAAACAAATGCATCGGATGGAAATTCCGATTCAACGGTGGATTTTGCCAGTATGATGGACGGGCTGCTCGGGACGAATTCAACTTCTTTAAACAATACCGTAGGAGAAGACGTGAACTCTGCTGCGATCTCCAAACGATCCAGTGATGGTCTGTTGTGGCTGCAACTGGGCAGCATGTATAGTCCGGATGCAAGTTCTGTTTCTTCCTCAAACAGTAATGTGGCTTCTTTATCTTCTCTGATAAACACTGGAGTAGTGGATTCGGGTGCATCTGTACCTACGGATTTTGAATCTTTGATTGCTTCAGCGAGCGCCAAATATGGGGTGCCTGAATCTTTGATTAAGGCAGTCATTGATACAGAATCCGGCTTCAACCCAAATGTAGTGTCTTCCGCAGGTGCCAAAGGACTCATGCAGTTAATGGATGGCACGGCAGCAGGGTTGGGGGTAAGTAACGCTTACGATCCCGCTCAAAATATAGATGGTGGAACCAAATACCTTTCTCTCCAGCTCCAGCGGTTTGGTGGCGAGGTAAAGATGGCACTTGCTGCATATAATGCCGGACCGGGACGGGTTTCGAGTCTGGGTGTATCGAATGACGCTGAATTGATGAGTGTACTTAACCGTCTTCCTTCGGAAACACAGGCTTATATCTCCAAAGTGGAGAAAGCGCAGTCTAAATATATGGTGTAAATGGTATATACCAAAGAAATTGAAACACAACAGTACGTCCAGTAAGAGATCAAACGCGGGAACAGCAGCCTTAAATGTGCTTCGTTCCTGTTTGGTCTTTTTGTGTTGAGCGGGGATCGTGTTACAATGCTCACTGTAGATTCCACAACGAAGAGACAAGGAGGGGAACCTCATTTGAAATATTTTGATCATGCCGCAACGACGCCTCCTCATCCGGATGTCATTCGTACAATGACCGAGATTATGGAGGCACAATATGGGAACCCGTCATCGATTCATGGATATGGAGAGCGAGCCCATCAACTTTTGCGCCGAGCGCGATCTGTCTGTGCAGCTGCTATTGATGTGAAGCCGGAAGAAATTATATTTACCTCAGGTGCAACCGAGAGCAACAACCTTGCCATCAAAGGCGCGGCATTACAGTATCAATCTCGGGGCAAACACATGATTACAACGGCAACGGAACATGCTTCGGTATATGAAAGTTTTGCACAGTTGCAGCAGTGGGGCTGGGAGGTCACATGGCTTCCCGTGGATTCCGACGGGCTGATTAGCGCCCAGCAGATGATGGATGCCATAAGACCGGACACGGTTCTTGTGAGTCTGATGCATGTGAATAATGAAACAGGAGCGATACATCCAATTGCTGAAATCGGAGCACGTCTGAAAAAGGAAGCACCAAAGGTGCTTTTTCATGTGGATGGCGTGCAGGGCTTTGGCAAAATGGAGGCTAAACCTGCAGCATGGGGCGCGGATCTGTACAGCTTGTCTGCTCACAAGATTCGTGGCCCCAAAGGAGCGGGACTTCTCTATGTACGAAGTGGAGTGCAGCTTACGCCTCTACTGTCAGGAGGTTCCCAGGAGCAGGGACTGAGAGCGGGAACTGAAAACGTACCTTTGCTTGTCGGCATGGCGAAGGCGATGCGTCTCGCAGCAGAACATCAGGCTGATTTTGCACAGCGTACAACGATTTTGCGAGATCGTATTATGGAGGTCATCGATACGATTCCCGGATTTGTCCTAAATAGTCGTAAAGAGGGAGCACCACACATAGTTCATTTTTCTTATCCTGGAATGAAGGCAGAAGTGGCGCTTCATACCCTGGAACAACTTGGAGTAACCGTTTCTACACAATCTGCTTGCTCTTCGCGATCAGCAGAACCTAGCAGGGTATTGCTTGCCATGGGCAGGGATCATGCTTGTGCTGCGGGTGGATTGCGTATTAGTCTTGGAGATGAACATACAGAAGAAGATGTGGCTCTGCTCGGGCAGGCTTTACATCAGATGGTGGCGCAGCTGCGCCCGTTGGAAAGGCGGATGTGATTTTAGATGAAATATGATATGCTGCTTCTCCGTTTCGGAGAGTTTATGTTAAAAGGAAAAAATCGTGCCCGGTTCGAAAAAACAATCATCACCCAGGTGCGTTCCCTGCTTAAACCGTATCCAGGCGCAAGTCTCCGGAAGGAGTTTGGACGGTTGTATGTCGATTTGGGTGGCGAATCTCATACTGAACTGATTGCTGTGCTGAAACGAGTGTTCGGTGTTATGTCGATCAGTCCGGTTAAAGTGACTCCATCTGAGCTTGATCAGATCGTGGAGACGGCCGTTGCTTTTATGGATGAAAGAGTGAGTGAATTCAAAGAAGGGACTACATTCAAAGTTAATGTGCGGCGTGTATGGAAAGAGTTCCCCAGTTCTTCGCATGAAATGAACCATCTGGTAGGTTCTCCGATTCTTCGGAAATTCCAGCAGTTGAGTGTAGACGTGCGTCAACCTGACATTGAACTGCGCGTGGAAATTCGGGATCAGGGCACATATATCTTCAATGAGGTTATTCCGGCCGTAGGCGGATTCCCCCTGGGTACGAATGGAAAAGCGATGCTCTTACTATCGGGTGGCATAGACAGCCCTGTAGCGGCATGGTCTTCGATGCGTAGAGGTCTGGAAGTGGAATGCGTCCACTTTTACAGTTATCCGTTCACAAGCCAGCGTGCCAAAGAAAAGGTCATTGATTTGGCGCGTGCACTTGCTGATCATGCAGGCACAATTAAACTGCATCTGGTTCCTTTTACGGAAATTCAAACGGCATTTACCCAACTGGGACAAGATAACTTGATCATTACACTGATGCGCCGCTCCATGTTACGTATTGCCACCAAACTGGCTGAACGTGAGCGTGCGCTTGCACTAATTACCGGAGATAGTCTGGGTCAGGTAGCAAGCCAAACCCTGCCGAGTATGAATGTTATTGGGCGTGCGACGGATCTGCCGTTGCTGCGACCACTTGTCATGATGGATAAACAGGAGATTATAACGCTATCCAAACAGATCGGGACGTACGATATATCGATTCTGCCCTATGAGGATTGTTGTACTCTTTTTGTACCGAAATCTCCAACCACGAACCCAAATCTTCGCATTGTGGACAAAATCGAAGCAACCATGAGTCAGCTGCCGGAATGGGTGGAGCAGGCAGTGGAGCAGACAGAAACAATTACGCTGCATGCAGGCGAAAACTTTATGGTAACCAATCAGCAGGATGAAGCTAATGAAATGAAAGAAGAATGGTTCTAAGGACCCGTATTCTGGTTTGAATGACATAATAAGGACTATGTTATCTTCAAAAAGAAAAAGGACTGGCCGATGTATTATCGGTCAGTCCTTTTTATGCTACCTGTGGTAATTGGGAGCAATATTTATTAAAAGCTTAGGAATAGGAGTGCTGCCGCTCTCCACCTGGTTTTTTGCTGCTTGCACGTTTGCGATATCCGGCGAACACAACACCAGCAGTGACGAGAACGATAAATAAGATTCTCAGTGCAGGATGCTCAGTGAAGAAAGGCACAAGACGATGCTCCTCTGTAATCATGTTAGAAGCCGTATACCCCAGCACGATGGCTCCAAGATAAATAATCCAAGGGAAACGGTTAATTAATTTGATGAACAGCGTACTGCCCCAAACGATAATAGGCACACTGATCAGCAGTCCGAGTATAACAAGTACCAGATGCTGCTGAGCTGCACCAGCAACGGCGATGACGTTATCCAGTCCCATGGCAGCGTCTGCGATCACAATCGTTCGCACAGCTACCCAGAGAGAACTGCCGGCTTTGATATCCGAATGCTCTTCCCCTTGATCTGCCAATAGCTTGTACGCAATCCAGATTAGCAGTAATCCCCCAACAAGAAGTAGCCAGGGCACTTTGAGCAGCCAGAGCACAATCACTGTGGCCACAATGCGAATCAATAGTGCGCCGCCTGTTCCATAAAGAATCGCCCTTTTTTGCACAGAAGGGTGCAAATTTCGAGCTGCGAGACCAATTACGATGGCATTATCGCCAGCCAGAATTAGATCAATAAATACAACGTTCAACAACGCTAGCCAAAAAGCGGGGCTAAACAGCTCCATACGATGTCACTCCTTCTATATTTCCAACCCTAAGAAAGCTTGTTCAACGTTTAAGAATAGCATGGACAACTTTGACATACAAGTTAGAGTGGGGGGATGAGAAGCATGGATACGTTATGGCTATTGACCGAAATATTAATGATCAATCTGGTTCTGAGTGGAGATAATGCGGTTGTTATTGCACTTGCAAGCAAGGATTTGCCAGCAACACAGCGCAAGCAGGCGGTGTGGTGGGGAGCTTTCGCCGCGGTTGTTTTACGTTGTGTGTTAACCTTTGCAGCCGTGCTGCTCCTGGGCATTCCTTTTATTCAGGCGGCAGGTGGTCTGCTGTTGCTCTGGATTGCCGTCAAGCTGCTGCTTCAGAATGAAGATGAAGTACATATTCGTAAGGCGTCCACCACCTGGAAAGCAATCCAAACGATTTTGGTTGCTGACTTTGTCATGAGTCTGGACAATGTTCTCGCAATTGCAGCTCTGGCGGATGGGGACCTGGCGCTCACGGTCATCGGGATTGCCATAAGTATTCCGATTGTGGTGTGGGGCAGCGGATTAATTGTCGGTTTGTTGAAGCGATTTCCAATTCTGGTGTTTGCCGGTTCAGGTATTCTGGCCTTCACAGCAGGTGAGATGGTGATGAATGATCCAAAGCTGGGCCAGTGGCTTGGCGGCATGGCAGCTGAGGCACATACATTCCTGCCTGTAGCTATGGCTTGTCTTGTAGTCGCGGTTGGCGGAGCCCATAAATTTGTTCGTCGAAACGTATAAATTGAATTTGATAAATGAATGATAAATATACCTGTAGACTGCCCTCTTAGGGCAGTTTTTTGTCGTATTCAATGTGCTCTTCAGAATCGGACTGATTCGATTAAGTCATAGTCCGGCCATTTTAGGGTAATACAGGATAAGGAAGGGAGGCGAAGTACGACATAAAGTGTAGTTTTTTGTATACACATCGGCTAAACTAGAAGCAGGCTGGAAACAGTCAGTCATCATGGATGCTTATAGTTTAGCTTACGGGATACATAGCCAAATGTTATAAGAGGTGATTTTAGATGAGAAATGAAAAAGCAATTGGGATATTTATCTTAGTTGCAGGTATTATCATTTTACTAGGTAAGTTTGGTGTGTTTGGCTTCATTGGACGGCACTTCTGGCCTTTGCTCATCTTGTTGCCAGGTATTGCTCTTCATGCTTGTTATTATGCAAGGCTTACGCCATCCTGGTCACTCGTTCCGGCAGGTACGTTAACCGTCTATGGTCTGTTGTTCGGAATTACGAACACTTGGGGCGGGGAATTGATGAGCAGCCTTTGGCCTGCACTTTTGCTTGGGATTGCCATTGGTTTGCTGGAATATGCACTGGCTGATCATCGAAGACCTGCATTGGTACTTCCGGTTGCACTGGGCGTGGGTGTCCTTTCAATTATTTTCTTCGGATTTACACTGCTTCACACCGGAATTATCTACGTGCTGGCAGTACTTTTGATTGTAGGCGGGGTGTGGTTGCTGTTTGGCCGTAGACGCCAAGGGAGAGGCTGGTAACATTCCCAGTGGTCTTTCAAGCGAAATATCTTGATTTTTACCTATGATCAACTATAATATAAGGGATATAGGCATGCGTCGGGATATCACCGACGCTTATTTTGGGTGAGTAACCTGCGAAATTGCGGGAAGTTTAGTAGATAAGAATTGAAATTGGAAAGGATATGGATACAAACCATGCATTCAAGAGAACACATTCGCAATATTGCGATTATTGCCCACGTCGACCACGGGAAAACAACACTCGTCGACAAGTTGCTCCAGCAATCCGGTACTTTCCGTGATCATGAAACGGTACAGGAGCGCGCAATGGACTCCAACGATTTGGAGCGTGAACGCGGTATTACGATTCTGGCCAAAAACACAGCTATTACCTATAAAGATTACCTGATTAATATTGTGGATACACCAGGACACGCCGACTTCGGTGGTGAAGTGGAACGTATCATGAAAATGGTTGACGGCGTATTGCTCGTTGTTGATGCTTACGAGGGTTGCATGCCGCAAACGAAATTCGTATTGCGTAAAGCACTTGAGCACAACCTGACACCTATCGTTGTTGTAAACAAAATTGACCGTCCAGCGGCTCGTCCGACTGAGGTTATTGATGAAGTATTGGACCTGTTCATTGAACTGGGTGCCAACGATCAACAACTTGAATTCCCTGTTGTATATGCTTCCGCATTGAACGGAACATCCAGCATGGAGAATGATCCTGCGAAACAGGATGACAACATGATGGCGATCTACAATACCATCGTTAGTCACATCCCACACCCTACCGAAAATGTTGAAGAACCACTTCAATTCCTCGTTACTTTGATGGACTACAATGAATACCTTGGCCGTATTGCCATTGGTCGTGTTAACCGCGGTGTGATCCGTCAAGGACAATCGGTAACGGTTATTATGCGTGATGGTAAAAGCAAAACTGCACGTATCGAGAAACTGTTTGGTTTCCAAGGTCTCAAACGTGTTGAGACAGAAGAAGCAGGAGCAGGCGACATCGTTGCGATCGCAGGAATCAAGGACATCAACATTGGTGAAACCATTGCTGATCCGAACAACCCAGAAGCACTTCCAGTTCTGAAAATTGATGAGCCTACATTGCAAATGACGTTCCTCGTGAACAACAGTCCATTCGCAGGTCGTGAAGGTAAATGGGTAACTTCCCGTAAACTGCGCGAGCGTTTGTTCAAAGAATTGGAAACTGACGTATCCCTTCGTGTTGACGAAACGGAAAGCCCGGATGCATTTGTCGTTTCCGGACGTGGTGAGCTTCACTTGGGTATCCTGATTGAGAATATGCGTCGTGAAGGATATGAATTGCAAGTATCGAAACCGGAAGTTATCATTAAAGAAGTTGACGGTAAGAAAATGGAACCGGTTGAGCGCTTGTTGATTGATATCCCTGAAGAAAGCATGGGTTCCGTAATGGAGAGCCTGGGCGCACGTAAAGCAGAGATGGTTAACATGGTCAACACAGGTAGTGGTCAAGTTCGTCTGGAGTTCCTGATTCCAGCACGTGGTTTGATCGGATATAGCACAAACTTCCTGACATTGACTCGTGGTTATGGTGTTATGAACCATGCATTTGACAGCTACGCTCCAGTAGTATCCGGTCAAGTGGGTGGACGTCACCAAGGTGTACTGATCTCAACTGAAACTGGTACGTCTACGTTCTATGGAATGATGGGCGTTGAGGATCGCGGTACTCTCTTCTTGGAGCCAGGTACTGAAATCTACGAAGGTATGATTGTTGGTGAACATACACGTGACAATGATATCGTTGTTAACATCTGCAAAGAAAAACAACTGACTAACGTTCGTTCTTCAGGTAAAGATGATACGGTTAAAATTAAAACTCCGATTATCTTCTCGTTGGAACAGGCGCTTGAATATCTGAATGATGATGAATATTGTGAGATTACACCGAAATCTATTCGTCTTCGTAAGAAGATCCTGAATAAATCCGAGCGTGAACGTGCAGAGAAACAACGTAAAATGGCTACAAAATAACGCCTAACGACAACTAAACTAGAAGATAAAGTTAATGTTTGAGGATACACGGAAAGTATCGAAAGGTTTGTACAGCAAAAGTAGTGAAGGGATCGGAATCGATTCTGAAGAAGCGAAGCGCTCGCCTTTGTCTCCAAATTTTAACCTTTGAAGATTCGTTCAAGAAAATTTGGAGACAACTGCGATCGAAAGAACGATCCGAAACCGAAACGGTCACCACGCATGTACTTCCCTTGAGTTATCGAAAGGGTATAATCAACAATTAACTTATATCTAGCATGAAACACGAAAGGAGCTGGCTGTGCATGCAAGCATGGTTCGCATCAAACCCAATCGTAGCCTACATCGTCATCTTTGTATTGATTACTTACGTATATAACAAGGTGTTTCGGGTACGTCAGAAATTGCCACTTGGTAAGGAAATCGTTCTCTATATATTGATGGCGATGGGCACATTCATGCTTCTTGTTTTTCAAATCGACAAGCTGCCGATAATTCAATGTTTGTTGGTGGCGGTTGGTTTGATGCTGTTAGTGCGAGTGCGCTATTTCATTGAAGGTCGTCAAAAGAAAAAAGCGGAAGCTGCCGCTCGAAACTCATAAATTCTGTATAGTATAGACCATCCGTTTTCCCTAGGGAAAGCGGTTGTCTTATATATAGGCCAAAACAGATGTGATAAAGGTGTTGAAGATATGAACTCGAATTCGAACGGACTGCCTCCACGGAGACAGGCACCGACTCAATCCGGCGCTTCTGGATCGAAGAACGGTAAAGGCAAGAAACCAAAGAAGAAGAGACGGATGCGTACCTTTGGCAGACTAATTTTAAGTTTATTGGTTATTGCAATTGTGGTAGGCGGCGGATATGCGTATTGGGTATACAACCAGGTAGCGGATACGGGTATTGACAAGCCAGTACCTCCGGGGATGTCAGCCAAGACCAAACCGATTACGATGTTGTTACTAGGCACAGATAACCGTCCTGAGACGGGTACGTACCTTTCAGATGTGGTCATGGTTGCTTCTCTAAATCCGGAGACCAAGACGGCAACTATTGTGTCTTTACCTCGGGATACGCGTATTCAGTTGGATGGCTATAAAGCAAACAAGTTGAACTCCTACTATCCCAAATTCAAAGCACAAGAAAAAACCTCTGGCAAAAATGCAGAGGATCAGATGAAAGAAATGATGGGCAAATATCTGGATGTGGATATCAATTATACTACGGTCCTGAATTTTCAAGCGTTCCGTGATGCAGTCAATGCTGTAGGTGGCGTGGATGTAACGGTGGATAAAAACATGTGTTACAAAGATACGGCCGATGGCACAGATATTAATCTGGTAGCTGGCGCACAGCATTTGGATGGCAAAGAAGCACTTGATTTTGTTCGTTATCGTAAATCGAACTGTAAACCAAAAACAGATGAATCCAACGATTTTGACCGAAATAAACGTCAGAATCAAGTTCTGAATTCCATGTTGGATCAGTTGAAATCATTGGGCGGTGTAACGAAGATTGGTAAAGTGATCGGTGCCGTTGATGAGAACATGACAACAGACGTGGAATCAGAACAAATGAAGAACTTCATTTCGACCTATTGGAATATTTCCAAATCGGATGTGCACTACACACCTGTAACCGGAGAATGGAGAAGTCCCTATGTGTATATCAACGAAACCGAATTGGCAAATGCCAAACAGGCGTTGCAGGATACACTCTCAGGTAAAGTAACAGCTTCTCCATCAGCCGAGTAACATGCATTCTTTTAGGATTGGAAGCAGCTTTGGTGGTATGCTATAATAACATCAACAACGAATCAAGAATTGCATAAAGAAGATTAGGGGGCTGGTTGGATGTCCGAAGCCGTCACACAATTGACTGAATCTCTTTTACAGCAATTCAAGAACGAAACATTTGTGCTCTTGAGCACCGTGGACGTTGAAACTGGAGGTCCAACATCAACAGCAATCTCCTGGGTTTATGCGGAGAATGCTTCTACCCTGCGTGTGGCGATTGATCATCGTTCACGTCTCGTGAACAATATGATCGAAAATCCGGCTATTACCGTCACCATTTTTGGAGAAGAGATGGTATATGCGGTAAACGGACGTGCTTCTGTACGACAAAATCCGTTACAGGATGTTCCGTTTAATATGTGCTGTTTCGACATTTCCATTGAAGCGGTAAGGAATGCGCTTTTTTATGGAGCCCAACTGTCCTCTGTGCCTCAATATGTCAAAATATATGATCAGCGTGCTGCTGAGAAATTAGATGAGCAGGTTTTTACTGCCATGAAAAAAGCCTAGTGAGAGATCACTGGGCTTTTTGTTGTCTTTTGTCAGACGAATGCAGCTGCTGCATTTGTTGTTTACGCTCTAGATGTTCATCCGGATTTTGACGGACCTTGACATCTTTGGGCAGTTGAGGAATGATTCGGCCAACCATGTCAGCAAGCTCTGAGGCAAAACCGGATATCGGATGACCTTGACGAATATGCTCACCAATTTCCTTGATTCGTTCAGAAACATCGGCATCTGCGGTAACAATGGAATCCACACCTTCCGGATCTTTGCGGAGGGCTTCGGCAACAGAGTATTTAATGGTACCCACTCGTGCTCGTTCCAGTTCACCGTCAACATCAATGCCAACTACGGCTGTATTGCCAAGAATGACACAGTTGGCGTCTTTAACACCTTCCACTTGCTTGGCAAGTGTTTTGAGGTGGGTGACCCTTTTTTCATTTGGCATCCGATCAGCCGTGGTGTTGTTCTTGACGTTTTTCTCATGAACCTCACCTGTATTCTCGGTCAGATGATCCACAGCAGAAGGGTGCAACCGATCTTCCTGAGTATTGAGCATGTGAGATCCTTTACGTTGATCTTGCTGAGTTGTAACATTTCCTCCGTAGCCTTTGGCATGCTGACCTTGTTGCTGCGAGGCATTACGCGTAGAACTGTTGCAGCCTGTAAGTATAAAGATCAGAAGCAGCGTGCAAACCCAATATTTCATAAATGTTCATCCTTTCTTGGAGTTTTTCAGAATGGTTGACAATTATTTTGTCCTAGTCGAATACATTTATGTATGGGAGCATGATTGTCCATGCCGCTGCTGAAAGATCACCGATCAAAAGATGAACTTGGGAAAGGAAAAAAGGACTGCCCATGTATGGTAACACAATGATTTAATCTGGCATTCCCGAGTTTACGTTCTAGTCCATGCCTTTAACGACGCCGCTTTGGAGGGGATTGAATGAAAAAGATTTTTGTATTGGATACGAACGTGCTTCTGCATGACCCCAATGCCATATTTGCCTTTGAAGAACATGAGGTAATCATTCCCGCGGTTGTACTGGAGGAAATCGACTCCAAAAAGAGAAATGCTGATGAAATTGGCCGCAATGCCCGCAATGTATCGAGACTTCTTGATGGGTTGCGTGAACTGGGGCATTTGCACAGTGGGGTGCCTTTGGCCAATGGAGGCAATCTGAAAGTGGAACTGAATCACCGCAGTTTTGTGAAAGTACAGGAAATGTTTGGAGAAGTGTCCAATGATAATCGGATTTTGGCTGTCGCCCTGAATTATCAGATTGAGGAAAATGAGAAAGAGGTTGTTGAACGACAAGTGGTTCTGGTCAGCAAGGATGTGCTTGTTCGTATCAAAGCGGATGTACTCGGCCTATTCACACAGGATTACTTATCTGATCGGACGGCAGGTCTCAGTGAATTATATCCAGGATATACTGCACTGAAGGTTCATCCTTCGGTCATTGATGAGTTTTACACATATCGCTTTCTACCAATCAAACCGTTACAGTTGTCTTATTCGCTTTACCCGAATGAATTTGTAATTCTCAAGGATGAGATGGGAACCAATAAATCAGCTTTGCTCAAAGTAAATACAGAGGGAACGAAGCTGGAGCCACTTTTCCTGAGTAATGATAATGTATGGGGCATCAGTGCACGTAACGCGCAACAGCGTATGGCTCTGGAGCTGCTTCTGAATGATGACATTCCACTGGTCACGATTACCGGGAAGGCGGGAACGGGGAAAACCTTGTTGGCGCTTGCTGCGGGATTGCTTAAAGTGGAGGATGACCATAAGTATAAAAAATTATTGATCGCTCGCCCGGTTGTTCCAATGGGGAAAGATATCGGTTATCTACCCGGAGAAAAAGAAGAAAAACTGAGACCGTGGATGCAGCCGATTTATGATAACTTGGAATTTTTGTTTGATACCAAAAAAGCAGGCGACATTGATAAAATTTTGATGGGTCTTGGCAGCATTCAGGTTGAAGCCCTCACTTATATTCGTGGGCGTTCCATACCAGGACAGTTCATCATCATCGATGAAGCACAGAATCTGTCTCGCCATGAAGTGAAGACCATTGTATCGAGGGTGGGGGAAGGCAGTAAAATTATTTTGATGGGTGACCCTGAGCAAATTGACCACCCTTATCTGGATTCAGCAAGTAATGGTCTGACGTATATTGTGGAGCGATTCAAGCAAGAGGGGATCAGCGGACACATTATGCTGGAAAAAGGAGAACGTTCCAAGCTGGCTCAGCTTGCAGCGGATTTATTATAAGATTACGGGGAGTTATTTCCCGGAAAATGTTTCTAGTGAACCGGCTCTTTAGAGCCGGTTTTTTTGCTGAAAAAATAAAAATCAGTTATTGCACAGAACTCGATATGCTCGAAGTATGCAAAATATCGGAAAACTGTTTTTTGGCAGGATAGGACAAGAGCACTACTTATTTGTTACAATGAACGTTGCAGGAAAAAATTAGGGGAGCTAGGAGGGGAAGTTAATGAAGCGTGGTCACCAGGTTGTTTTGTTCGCAGTACTGCTGCTTTCGTTAACGATTCTGTCTCCCAGCTTTGATTTTAGAGGTTCGCAGCATAATCAGGAACGGGATCAGGAAAAAGATGCATTTCCTAACACGTCATCTCGTAATGAGGACCATCATGCCCCGTTAGAGATTGTGGTGTCAATGTCTGAGACAGACTTTCAGTCGTTTCAAAGAATGGCTGATGAAGTAGCAGATTCTCAGCATGTGGAAATTAATCTTCGCAATTTAGAGCCGGATACATATAAGCGAGTGCTTGATAATCAATTTTCGGTAGGAGAGAGCGGAGATATTATTCTTCTGGACAGCGCAGAAGTTCAATACCATGCCAAAAAAGGACATCTGTATCCGTTAAACGGTACAACGCTGTCCAAGTCTTTGGGAGAAACGGTGGTGGGCTTGCGGGAAATGACAGAGTGGAATGGGTATCAATGGGGAATGCCGTTTGATTTTGATCCCTATGTAATCGCAGCTCGCTCTTCATTCCTAGATGAAGCCGGTTTGGCAGCTTTGCCTGAAAGTAAGGAACAGTGGATTAGACTTGTACAACAGGCAGCACAGGATAGAACGGATTTAATTAGAATAAACTTGAGTGACCTTCATGCGGTGAGTGCATGGTTGAATCAGTTTGAACCAGGTATGGCCCCCGACAAAATCAAGAAAGCGCAAACTTCTTCCCAAACGGAGGCGTACCAACAGGTCACACAACTACTGGATCAGATCCAGCCTCATATTACGGGTGAATCAATAAATCCGACGCTCTCTGCCCCTAATGATCAGACGGATGCTCCTATGGTAGTAACGTTACTGTCTCGTTTGTTAAGCGGAAATCAAGGCGGGGCAGGCGATCAGGGTTCAATGGAGAGGATAGCCCTCAGTAAGTTGGAACCTTTAGGCTCAAGAAGCCTTGTTATCGCAGCTGGCTCACTTGAGGCGGAAGAAGCCAGCCGCTGGATTGAAGGTATGACTTCCTCTTCCGTGCAATCGGAGTGGTACCAGGAGGCTAACTATTTGCCAGCAAAGCAGCAAGAACTAGATCTTGAGTCACAGAAACTAATAACAAAATATGATACCACTGATATAAAATCTTGGTTTCCAACTGAATCTTTACCGTCTTTAAAGACTGAAAGTCTTATACAGACTGCTGCCTTTCAAAAGAAGGTCCAACAACTACTTGCGGGAGAGATTACGGCCAATCAATACGTAAAAAGCATTATCGCCCTGCAGAGCGAATCAAAATGAAATAGCAAGCTTCACTTCAAGTATGCCTTCACTTGTGGATACCTCAGTGGCTTTGACAAACGACAGGATTTTCTGAGGATAAAATCCGAGATCGAATTCCCGTTCCAGCATACGACGTGTGGTATCGGGGAGTTCTAACTGATTAAACACAAGTTTGTCCACATGAAAACGAATTGAATTCTGCGGTTTATTCTCGACCGTATAATGACCTTCAATGCTTAATTGCAATTGATCACGCTGTCCCGAGGCAGTAATCCGATCTTTTTCAAACTTGAAGGCGAAGTCTTCGAAGATGGGATTTTGGGAACGCAGAAACGTATTCAGTTCATCTTGTCCAATGCGAATTGTGTACGTCGTTCCAGTAGTGGAAATGCCTCCATTCTGTTCCTGGATAAATTGTGGCAGGTTCTGCATGGCTGCTGCCAATGCTTTGAAGTATCGCTTGACCTCGTATATGCCGATGTTCTCCCAATAGATGGTTAACTCATCCATCAATTTCTGCATGGCTGCAGCATCCCCGCTGGCGGCTACTTTTCCGTCCACTTCTTTTTGTAAGGCAAGTACGCGTTCACGTTGATTTTGAAGATTGTTTTTTAGTTCAGACAGTTCTGAAGAGGTCTGGTTAATCTGGGCAGACGTTTGCTGCATGGCGCGATATCGATCCTGATACTTGTCCAGAACAGCCTGATCCCTGCCAATAATAATCTGATAGTAATCGTATAGAACAAACAGGTCTTTAAAGGATCTTGCCCCCAGAACCGTCATCAAGAGACTATCACGCTCCCCGGTATAGTAGGATCTTACAACTGAACCTGCACGGTCTTGCTGAGTATGTATCTGTTCTTTCTGTTCCTGAAGCTGAATGGATAACGTCTGACGCTGTTCGTCCAGCTGTCTTTGTCTTTCTGCAATACGTTCGATTTCATGATCGATTTCAACGATGGATAGGCTTTGTTGCAAAATTTCGCGTGTATCCTCAGAGGAAGGCTCTCCGTAGACATAAGTCCAAGGTAGCTGGATCAAAAATATAATGCATACAATAAAGCCAGGAATGCCGTATCGACGTTTCACCTATCATTCTCCTTTCCTTATCTAAATAGATGCGAACAAGCTTATCTCTTCCAGACAATATATGAAATAGATACGTGAAATATCCGTAGTGGTTACATAACACAGAGAATAGTCATTTAATCTGAAAACGACAAAAAAGCAATCCGACTATAGCCGGATCGCTTTGATGCTGCTGGCGGATTAAAGCGGCAATCCCATTTCGAATACGGTCCAGTAGCTGAACCCTGTGAAAGTCACGATCATATAACCCCAGAAGAGCAATATGTACGTACGTTCGGTGAATTTCAAATATCCCAAAATGACAAAAAACGCAGTCTGCAGGAAAAAAAGCAAAGCCATTTCGACCAAGTCTCCCGCAAAAGCCATAAGGCCAATCGCTAGCGTGAAGAACCCGAGTACCCGAAACATGCGCGCCACGGTAAGTCCTCCTCTCCTATGTACGTTCATAGATTGTCTACACAACATTATACCGGGAAAGGAAAATGGTGTAAACAAATTTGGATATGAAAGCGAATTCTTTTTTAACCAGAACAAGTTAAAGTATGGTTTGTTTTGCATATGTAACGTATGAGTACACATAAATGTGGAAATACATTTTAGTATGAAATCAATTCTATGAACTCTATGAGAGGCATAAGAATGAATGAAGCAGCTTTTATACCTAATTCACATGCCGGGAAATCGGTAATGGGGACGGTTATTTTAGGATGTTGTTAGGAGGGTATTATAGCATGACTGCAGTGAGACAGGATGCTTGGAGTACAGAGGATGATTTGATTTTGGCAGAGGTTACTTTGCGTCATATTCGGGAAGGAAGCACACAACTGGCTGCTTTTGAAGAGGTTGGCGAAAAAATAGGCAGAACCTCTGCCGCTTGCGGTTTTCGCTGGAACAGCTGTGTACGTAAGAAGTATGAGTCTGCCATTAGCAATGCAAAGGCTCAACGACAAAAGCGGAGCTATCTCCGCAAACAACCGGTTTTGCTTGGACCACAGGTAGCAGCTTTGTCTACCCTCGATACGGAAGAAAATCTGTACAAAGCGGATGGGATTTCGGAAGACTCTCTATCCATTGATGCGGTTATACGATTCTTGCGGCAATGGAAGGGAACAGTGCAGGAAAACGGTCGCCAGCTTAAGATGCTTGAGAAAGAGCTTCGTGAAAAAGAGGATGAACTTCATGAACTGCGTTGCGAGAATGACCGTCTGTCCAAGGAAGTGAATGAAGTACAGACCGATTATCGTGTCGTAAATGACGATTATAAAGCATTGATTCAGATTATGGATCGTGCTCGCAGACTCGCATTTCTGACGGAAGAAGAAGAGGAACTCAAAACGAGATTCAAAATGGACGCCAACGGGAATCTGGAACGAATTGAATAATCGGAAAATGTATTTGTGGATCAGCATTAGATTAGGCCTGTCACACCTCCGTTACATAACGGCGGGTATGACGGGTTTTTTGTTTACTGTTTTTGTTCTATTATAGATAAAAGTAACTATTGGAGCAGAGAGTAGGGATGCAGCATGATCATTGACGTTGTAGGATCAGGGTCACTGGGTCTTTTGTATGGAGGAAAGCTTCAGGACGCAGGTAATGAGGTTCGATTTTGGACCAGAACGGCTGAACAGGCGGATAAACTAAGTGTAGAAGGATTTAAGATCATCGAAAGGGAGAAAACCATCCAGATTCCACCTGACCATATCCAGGTCAAGCCGATTACGGAGTTAACCCGAGTGTGGGAAGACTTACCTGGAGATTGGCTATTATTAATGGTGAAGCAGACAGCAATACATGATGTTATTCGTGAAATTGGTTCGTTGGAGAAGCGATCCATAAACATCGCATGCTTTCAAAATGGGGTCGGGCATCTGGATCATGTACAATCCAACTTGCCGCACTCCAATATATACAGCGTCATAACCACGGAAGGGGCGAAACGTCAGCAGGGTGGGGTCATTCGTGCTGGTAAAGGGGAGACTTGGATAGGTATAAGTGAAGAGAAACCTTACTCAGCCCTAATGCCAATGGATCAGAATGAGTCCATTCGTTTACAGGGACTTTTGCAACAGGCAGGATTTGGCTGTACAGTGTCGAATGAAATCGATAAGCTTATTTATAGGAAGCTGTTAATAAATGCTGTCATTAACCCACTTACTGCAATATGGCGTATTCCCAACGGTGAGTTAATTAAAGAGGGAAAACGAATTGTATTTATGCGTCAGCTATATGATGAGGCGTCAGCAGTATACAAAGCAAACGGAATACTTCTAGATGTAGATGTGTGGGAACAAATACTCTCCGTCTGTCGTTCTACAGCCTCGAATACATCTTCCATGCTTTCGGATGTTCTGCATGGACAACTAACGGAGGTGCAAGCCATTAACGGTCAAATCGTAAGGCTGGCGTGTCAAAGTGGCCTGACTGCGCCGATGCATGAAGTACTGCTTCATCTGATTGAAGGTATGCAACCGGAAGGAGTGAGTTAATGGGATTTTTTATAGTGTTGAGCGTACTGCCGTTCTTTCCGTTTTTTCTGGTTTATTGGATCATGTATGGATGGAAGAAAGATAAGCGTGTGGCGTTGCGCTCGGCCATGGATGTGACAACCGTATTTCTTATTTTCTCTGTGTCGGCGTTATTCAACTTAACATTTGATTCGAATTTTGGATTTTATTTAACACTAATACTCATACTAATAGCACTTGGATTCATCGGCGGGGCACAAAATCGACTCAAAGGTAAGGTCGATGGGGGTAGAATGTTCCGGGCCGTTTGGCGCATGGCTTTCGTAATAATGAGTTTTGGGTACGTTTTGTTTACTATATTTGGACTATTTAGATACTTCTTGAAACAGATGTGAGGATACATAACGCAAAAGGGCTAAAAAATGTGTCGATTTTGTCGAAAACTGAAAAAAACATTACTTTCTGAAAAAGTAATGTAGATTTTTTTGACCGGTGGTTGTATAATCTATAAACATATACCACATCAATTTAGGGGGAAAGTGTTAGATGAAAAGGAAAAGTCTATTAGTCCTTTTGACGCTGATTTTGGCGTTCGGTACCGTACTTGCAGCGTGCGGTTCGAAAAACGAAGGCACAGGTAACACCGATAATGGTTCTGCAACCGAAGGAAATGGTCTTGCTAAAGATCAAGTCTTGAAAATTAACCTGTCAGCTGAACCTCCTACGTTGGACCCGGCTCAAGCAAAAGACAGCCAAACCAACACTGTTCTGAAATTCTTGTATGAAGGTCTTGTGCGTATCGGCTCTGATGGCAAAGAAGCTCCAGGCGTTGCTAAAGACTGGACAATTTCCGAGGACGGTCTGAAATATGTTTTCAACCTGAACCCGGATGCTAAATGGAGCAACGGCGATGCAATCACTGCCGAAGACTTTGTACGTTCTTGGGAACGTGCGTTGAAACCGGAAACAGCTTCTCCATATGCTTACCAATTGTATTACATCAAAGGTGCAGAAGGATTTAACCGCAGTGTCGACGAAAAATATAAAGGTACTAAAATCACAGACTTCTCTCAAGTAGGGGTTAAAGCTACTGATGAGCACACGCTGGAAGTAACGTTGGAAAACCCAACACCTTACTTCTTGGGTCTTACAGCATTCTACACGTACTACCCAGTACACAAGTCTGCTGACACGAATGACAAATTCTTTACAGACTACAAAAACATGATCGTTAACGGACCATTCACTATGGATCAATACGCTAAAGGTCAAAAAATCGTCGTGAAGAAAAACGAAAGCTACCATGCAGCTTCCGATATCAAATTGTCTGCAATCAACATGTCCCTGACAAACAGCAGTGCTTCCGAACTGCAAGCTTACAAGTCTGGACAATTGGACTATACAGGTGCACCTAACGGTGAAATTCCTTCCGACCAAATTCCTTCTGTAAAAGCGGAATTACCGAACGAGTTTAAAGCTACTGGTATTGCTAGTACGTACTACTATCAGTTCAACGTTAATGAAGCTCCATTTAACAACGTTAAAATCCGTAAGGCTTTTGCGATGTCAATCGAGCGTCAATTGATTGTTGACAAAGTAACACAAGGTGGACAAATTCCAGCTTTCGGCTTTGTACCTCCAGGTATCCGCGGTGAAAACGGCGAATTCCGTGATGAGCACAAAGATGACTACTTCACTGAAAACGTAGAAGAAGCTAAGAAATTGCTTGCTGAAGGTATGAAAGAAGAAGGTTACACAACATTGCCAGCAGTAACATTGATCTATAACACTAGTGACGGTCACGCGAAAATCGCTCTTGCTGTTGCTGACATGTGGAAGAAGAACCTTGGTGTTGACGTGAAAACGGAAAACCAAGAGTGGGGCGTATTCCTTGAGAACCGTCAAAACCAAAACTTCCAAGTGGCTCGTGCAGGCTGGTCTGCGGACTATAACGATCCATACAACTTCTTGGAAATGTGGACTACTGGAAACACAAACAATGATTCCAAATTCAGCAACGAACAGTATGACAAAGATGTTAAAGAAACTGTAAAATCGGCTGATCCAGCTACACGTATGGCTGCATTTGCTGATGCAGAGAAAATCTTGATTCAAGATGAAATGGGCGTATTGCCGATCTATTACTACACAAATGTATCTTTGACTAAGCCTTACCTGAAAGGCGTACAACTTGATTTCAGTGGAGCAATTGACTTCACTCGTGCATATCTGGAAGAGAAATAAGTTGTTCTGAAGTCTATATGATTACTTCGGGATATATATGTGGAATTCCATATATATCCCGATTTTTTTGTATGTGCACCGATTTTCCTTATAATTCTTGAAATTTCCGATAAATGGATTGGACATTATTCTTGTCTAATTCTACAATCGATTTGTATACAAAATATTGTTTATGGAGGTGTGCAAGGGTTGGTTAAGTACGTGCTGAAAAAACTACTATTTGTGCTGCTATCGCTTTTCATACTCGCATCAGCAACCTTCTTCCTGATGAAGGCTATTCCAGGTGACCCTTTTACATCCGAGAAAAAAGTCTCACCTGAAATTCGGGCGCTTTTGGAAGTGAAGTACGGTCTGGACAAACCGATGTATGAACAATACCTGAAGTATATGGGTGGAATCATTCAGGGTGATTTCGGGGTTTCTATGAAATACCTGAATCAAGATGTATCTGGTATGATCACTCAAACGTTTACAGCATCGCTGAAGCTTGGAATCTTTGCAATTATTATCTCAATTGTTGTGGGTGTCTTGTTGGGGCTTCTTGCCGCAGTTTACCATCGCAAGCTGATTGATGATATTACGATGATCCTCGCTGTTATCGGGATTGCTGTACCGAGTTTCTTGCTCGCATCCCTGGTACAATATGTTTTCGCATTCAAACTTGGCTGGTTTAACGTAATGGGCTTCGATGGCCCACTCGACTATGTGCTTCCAGTTGCAGCTTTGTCTGCATCACCAATTGCCTTTATTGCACGTTTGACGCGTTCAAGCATGTTGGAAGTGTTGCATGCAGATTATATCAAGACAGCCAAAGCGAAAGGCTTGAAATGGCCTGCTATCATGTTTAAACACGTTTTACGGAACGGTATTCTGCCAGTCGTTACTTATGTTGGTCCGATGACAGCAAATATTATTACAGGTTCCGTTGTTATTGAACAAATCTTTAACATTGGTGGAATTGGTAAAGTATTCGTAGAGAGTATTACGAATCGTGATTATACGATGATTATGGGGATTACAATCTTCTATGGTATTCTCTTGATGCTTGCACGTTTCCTGACGGATATTGCTTACGTGCTAATCGATCCTAGAATTAAGCTAGAAAGCCGGAAGGGGGCATAACGTTGTCTGGCACGAATAAAAACAATAATGAAACGGTGAACACAGGCCTGGATAGTCAGGCAGCGTTGAAATCGCAAGAGAGTGTATCGCTATTCAAAGACGCTATGTATAGACTTGCAACCAACAAGGCCGCTATGATTAGTTTGGCTGTTCTAGTCCTTGTTGTCATTTTCTCTATGATTGGTCCAACTTCGTTGTTCTCAAGCTATAATTATTATTCCAATGATTTGTTGAATGCCAATGCCGCACCGAGTGCGGAGCACTGGTTTGGAACAGATGAACTCGGTCGTGATGTATGGGTAAGAACCTGGGTAGGTGCACGTGTATCACTTACTGTAGGTCTAGCTGCTGCTTTAATTGACCTTGTTATCGGGGTAATTTATGGAGCAATTATGGGCTTCTACGGTGGGCGTGTTGACGGCATCATGAACAAGTTCTCCGAGATCCTGTACTCTCTGCCTTACATGCTCGTTGTTATCTTGTTGCTGGTTGTATTGGAGCCAAGTCTGACAACGATTATCATTGCACTTACCATCACAGGCTGGATTAGTATGTCTTGGATTGTACGTGGTGAGATTATGCAACTCAAAAACAGAGACTTTATCCTTGCTGCTCGTTCCATGGGCGCTAGCACAGGACGTCAGCTTTTCCGTCATTTGTTGCCAAATGCTATTGGACCCATTCTCGTCACATTGACGTTGTCCATTCCAAATGCGATTTTTGCTGAAGCATTCCTGAGCTTCCTCGGATTGGGTGTATCTGCACCTAAATCTTCCCTTGGATCCATGATCAATGATGCACTTACAGGCTGGACGCTGTATCCTTGGCGGATGTGGTTCCCTGCAGGTTTGATGGTTATGACAATGCTCGCATTTAACTTGCTTGGTGACGGCTTGCGCGACGCGCTTGATCCGAAATTACGTAAATAGAAATAGGAGGTGGGATTATGGAGCCGATTTTAACAGTCAAAGACTTGAGTGTGTCGTTTACGACGCGTTCTGGTGAATTTGATGCCGTTAAAAATGTGAGTTTTGAACTTGGCAAAGGAGAGACGCTGGGGATCGTAGGTGAATCTGGTAGTGGTAAGAGTGTTACTGCCCAAACCATCATGAAATTGATTCCCTCCCCGCCTTCGAAGGTCAAAAGCGGAGAAATTACCTTTCACGGGCAGGACCTGCTGAATAAGACAGATAAACAGATGGAAGCCATCCGTGGTAAAGATATCGGCATGATCTTCCAGGATCCAATGACTTCTTTGAATCCTACCATCAAAATTGGTAAGCAAATTACCGAGGTACTGCGCAAGCATCAGAATATGTCCAAAAAAGAAGCTGAAAAAAGCGCATTGGAAATGCTCGAACTTGTAGGCATCAAAAATGCCGAAGTGCGTATGAACCATTATCCACACCAATTTTCCGGTGGTATGCGCCAGCGTGCTATGATTGCGATTGCCTTGGCATGTCGTCCATCCCTTCTGATTGCGGATGAACCAACAACTGCACTCGACGTAACGATTCAGGCACAAATCTTGGATGTTATGAAAGACATGCAGCAAAAGCTTGGAACTTCGATCATGCTAATCACGCATGACCTTGGCGTAGTAGCAGGAATGTGTGATCGAGTTGTCGTTATGAAGGAAGGCGAAGTTGTTGAAACAGGAACAACTGCCGAAATCTTCAGTAATCCTCAACATCCATATACGATTAAATTGCTGAATGCTCTTCCTCGTCTGGACGAGCCTAAGAAAGAAAAGCCTACTCCAGTTGGTATTATCAAAGGTGCCAACAAGCCGCTGGTTCAAGTGAAGAACCTGAAACAATACTTCAATTTGGGCAAAGGGAACATTCTCAAAGCGGTTAATGATGTTAGCTTTGATATTTTTGAAGGCGAAACACTTGGAGTTGTAGGGGAGTCTGGCTGTGGTAAATCCACAACTGGCCGTACAATTCTGCGCCTTTATGAGCCAACAGGCGGAAATGTTAACTTTAATGGAACGGACATCTACAAGCTGTCTCCGCGCAAGATGAAAGAAATGCGTAAAGATATGCAGATGATTTTCCAGGATCCTTATGCATCCCTGAACCCACGTTTCAACGTTATGGATATCATCGGTGAATCTCTTGATATTCATGGTCTGGCGTCAAGCCGGGCAGAGCGGAAGAGACGTGTTGAAGAATTGCTGGATCTTGTAGGTCTGAATCCTAGCCATGCACTCCGTTATCCTCATGAATTCTCTGGTGGTCAAAGACAACGGATCGGGATTGCCCGTGCACTGGCTGTAGACCCTAAATTCATCATCTGTGATGAGCCATTGTCTGCGCTGGACGTTTCCATTCAGGCTCAGGTCGTTAGTTTGCTTGAAGAACTTCAGCAACGCCTCGGCTTGACTTACCTGTTCATTGCGCATGACTTGTCCATGGTTAAGCATATCAGTGACCGTGTAGCTGTAATGTACATGGGTAAAGTGGTGGAGTTGGCAGAAAGTGAAGAACTGTATGCGAATCCGATTCACCCTTACACCAAAACATTGCTGTCTGCGATCCCTGTACCTGATCCGGAAGTAGAAGCGAGCAAACGTCGCATTTTGCTGCCGGAAGAACAAGCACTTAAGAATGGATCTGGTGGTCCTGCAAATGATCCGTACAACCTGGAAAATGCTCAATTGATTGAGGTATCCAAAGGTCACTGGGTTTCAGAACCTTACGTATAAAAGTACAATTTGTATTTGGACTTATCCATGAATATCAAACCGCCGACCTTGTTCGGCGGTTTTTTATTTTTTGATGCACTTTCTTTTGACGAAAAGGGCTCACATTCGGTACAATCAAGTAAGCTCTTTGAAGCAGAATAGGAGGCAGACCTCATGAAAGGTATTACCGAGGCACTCCGCAGCGGAACGAGACTTGCAGAAGACTATGTCTGTTCAAGGGATGCTGCGCGTGGCCTTTACGAGTATGACATTCGCTGGGAATCGGGGCTACATACACGTGCCGAGTGGCTGGACCAATCGGAGAACACACGTGTACCTCGTCAAAGTCTGGCAGAGTATCTACGTATATATAATAAACGCGTGAATGATCATGGTGCAGTCCATGAATCCATCACACGTCTCGCGGAACAAGATGCGTTGGTTGTTACGGGAGGGCAACAAAGCGGCCTGCTCACAGGTCCGTTGTTTGTAATTTATAAAGCGGCAAGTGTAGTTGCAGCTGCGCGGGAAGCGGAGAACAGGCTACAGCGGCCGGTCGTTCCCGTTTTTTGGATTGCAGGTGAAGACCATGACTGGGATGAAGTCAACCATACGTATTTACCTGATCCCAACGGAGAGATGAAGAAGCTCAAGTTACAGGGGCGATTCGCAGGAAGGGATTCCGTGAGTTATGTCCATGTGGAAACGGAGCAATGGATGAATGTGTTAGATCAGGTGGAACATGTATTGCCAGATACGGTCCATAAATCAGGCTTGATGAAGCTGATCACCGAAATCCATCAGTCGAGTTCGAACCTGAGTGACGCGTTTGCCCGATTAATTTCAGCCTTGTTTGGAAGTAGTGGACTTATTCTGATGGATGCAGCAGATCCAGACTTGCGCAGACTGGAGCAGCCGGTATTTGAGCGATTAATTCGTGAGAATGAGACATTACGCAATGCATACTCATATGGCGCCTCTGTGCTGGAACAAGCCGGATATGCAATCCCTGCTGAAGTCGCGGAAGATGGGGCCAATTTGTTTTACATACATGATGGAGCACGGTTGCTTCTGATGTTGAAAGACGGATTGTACAGCGACCGTAAAGGTCTGGTTTCATTTACAGAAGAGCGGCTGCTTCAGGAACTGGCTGAACATCCTGAGCGGTTTAGCAACAATGTATTGACGCGGCCTTTAATGCAAGATTCCATTTTACCTGTAGCGGCTGTTATTTTGGGTCAAGGCGAGATCGCATATTGGGGGTTAACGCGTGAGGCGTTTCACCGCTTCGGATTACAGATGCCGATCTTACTTCCACGTCTGTCCTTTACCATTATGGAAGATGTTCATCACAAACATATGAAACAGTACGGCCTTTCTTTCCAGGACGTTCAATATCATATGGAAGAAAAGAAGGAACAGTGGCTGGCACAGCAGGAGACCTTCCAGGTCGATGAACAATTTGAGCGAGTTCAGCAAGCATTTGCCGACTTATATCGTCCATTGCTTGATCAGATCGCAGAGATTCATCCTGGTCTGGAACGTATTGGAGATACCAATATAGGCAAGATCATCGAACAGATGCAGTATCTGCAACAGCAGACCCACAAAGCCATTAAAGATAAACACAATGTGAGTCTAAAACACTGGAACGGGATGCAAAACTCACTCTTTCCCATGAACAAACCGCAGGAAAGAGTACATAATGCACTCTTTTACCTGAACCGTTATGGAACCGAGTGGATTGGACAACTGATTGAAAGTCAGAGCGAATTCCGTGGACAACACCAAGTAATTACATTGTAGTTACCTTTTATAATAGAAGGAATTTATAATCGAGGAGGATGAGGAATGGCTACCCCTGCATTGCAAAACAGTATCGTTAAGGATATGGGACTCGCTTCGGAAGGTCATCTGAAAATTGATTGGGTAGAAGCGCATATGCCGGTGTTGAACCGCATTCGTTCTCAATTTGAACAGGATCTTCCGTTTAAAGGTTTGAAAGTAGCCATTTGCCTTCATCTTGAGGCCAAAACAGCTTATCTGGCGAAAGTCATTCAAGCGGGTGGTGCAGAAGTAACGATTACACACAGCAACCCATTATCAACACAGGACGATGTTTGTGCCGCTCTGGTCGAAGACGGCGTTACCGTTTATGCCAAACATAATCCGGACCCTGTAGAGTTCAAGGAATTGCAACTCCGGGCACTTGAAGTGAAACCTGATCTGATCATTGATGATGGCGGCGACTTTGCCACCATTATTGCATCCGAACGTCCTGATCTTGCTGCCACCATTCGTGGCGGAGCAGAGGAAACGACAACGGGCATCATTCGTCTGAAAGCTTTGGCGAAAGAAGGACAATTGCGCTTCCCGATGGTTGCAGTCAATGACGCTTATTGCAAATACCTGTTTGATAACCGTTACGGTACAGGTCAGTCTGCATTCGATGGTATTATCCGTACAACCAATTTGGTTGTTGCAGGAAAGAACGTAGTTGTAGCCGGTTACGGATGGTGTGGTAAAGGTGTAGCGATGCGTGCTAAAGGATTAGGAGCCAGTGTAATCGTAACTGAAATTGATCCCATTAAAGCCGTAGAAGCACATATGGACGGATTCCGTGTGATGACGATGGTGGAAGCTGCAAAATTGGGTGATTTCTTCATTGCTGTAACCGGCAATAAAGATGTGATTACTGGAGAGCATTATGATGTGATGAAGGATGGAGCAATCCTGAGTAATGCGGGTCACTTTGACGTGGAAGTGAACAAACCTGAACTTGCTAAACGTTCCGAATCGATTCGTACCGTACGCCGCAACATTGAAGAATATCGCTTCAAAGATGGCCGTAAAATGTATTTGCTGGCTGAAGGACGTCTCGTAAACCTGGGTGCAGCCGACGGACACCCAGCCGAGATTATGGATACAACGTTTGCATTGCAAGCACTGGGTCTACGTTATGTGAGCGAGAACTATGCAGAACTAGGTAAAAACGTTGTTAACGTACCTTATGACATTGACCAACAGGTTGCCAGCTACAAACTGGAAAGCTTGAATATTGCCATCGACTCCCTGTCAGCCGATCAGGAAAAATATCTGGACAGCTGGAATTTTTAAGAGGCATCCAATAATTACAAGCTGATTAAGTGCTTCAAAGGGTTTAAAATGGTTTATTAATGATACGGCTCATATGCGGGTGTACGTGCAATTGCCCGTAAACGGGAAACGTCTTTGATCCTGAGTGACAGGATCAAAGACGTTTTTTTGCGATTACTAAATTAAAAAAAGTAAAGCAAGCAAGAAGGGTTTTGATTTTTTTGTGCGAATCTATTATGCTTAGGTGGTGGAAAGTGGGGCAAAGTGGGAGAAACGGGTGAGGAGTGAGTGGGCCAATGTTTATGGGGGAGTTCCAACATAGCATTGATGATAAGGGTCGGGTCATTATTCCGGCTAAATTCCGCGAATCTCTGGGACCGTCTTTCGTTGTCACACGGGGTTTGGACCAGTGTCTTTTCGTGTACCCCATGGAGGAGTGGGGGGTCATGGAACAGAAGCTCAAAGCACTGCCATTGATGAAATCTGATGCACGTGCGTTTACCCGGTTTTTTTTCTCGGGTGCCACCGAATGTGAATTGGATAAACAGGGCAGGGTAAATTTGCCGGGCAATCTTAGAGAGTATGCCAAGCTGGACAAGGATTGCGTTGTTCTTGGCGTGTCGAACCGGGTGGAGATTTGGAGCAAAGGCATATGGGAGAGTTATTTCAATCAATCCGAAGAAGCATTCAACGACATTGCCGAAAAGCTGGTCGATTTTAATTTTGATCTATAAAGTCAGGAGGGGTGCAGGTTGTTTCACCACATAACCGTACTCAAAGAAGAGGCAACAGAGGGTTTAAACATCAAGCAGGACGGTATATACGTGGACTGCACTTTAGGCGGTGGCGGACACAGCTCCGTTATTGCATCCAAGCTCGGTCCAGGGGGGCGTCTGATCGCACTGGATCAGGATGATTGGGCTTTGGATAACGCGCGTGAAAAATTGGCTCCGTATGGAGAGCAGATTACATTGGTCAAAACCAATTTTCGTGATCTGGAACAGGTTCTGAAAGATCTGGAAGTACCGATGAAAGATGGCGTGCCGCAAGTAGACGGTATTTTGTACGATTTGGGGGTATCATCACCGCAATTCGACGAAGGAGAACGTGGATTTAGCTACAATCACGATGCTCCGTTGGATATGCGTATGGATCAGGATGCATCCCTTACCGCCAAAGAGATTGTTAATGAATGGCCGGAAGAGGAGATTGCCCGCATCTTGTACCGCTATGGTGAAGAGAAATTCTCTAGAAGAATTGCTCGTGTCATTGTTGAAAAGCGAAAGAAATCCCCGATTGAGACTACTGGTGAACTGGTGGAATTGATCAAAGAAGGCATTCCGGCCGCGGCTCGTCGAACCGGAGGACATCCAGCGAAACGCAGCTTTCAGGCATTGCGAATTGCGGTAAATGATGAGCTGGGCGCGTTCGAAGAGGGGTTACATCAGGCCGTTCGGTGCTTGGCACCAGGCGGACGTGTATCTGTTATTACTTTTCACTCACTTGAGGACCGGATTTGCAAACAGATTTTTAGCAGTTATCTGGAGAAATGTACATGCCCTCCCGATTTCCCGTTGTGTGTTTGCGGTGGTAAGGGTGTCATGCGTTTAGTGAACAGAAAACCGCTGATTCCAACGGAAACGGAACTGGCCGAAAACTCCCGTGCTCGTTCAGCGAAGCTGCGCGTAGCCGAGAAACTGTAAACCAAGAGCGGAGGAGAGAGTCGGAGTATGGCATATACACGTGGTAATCTAGCAATGAAAGAAAAAGCGTCCCAAGAACGTGTGACCCAGCAGCGGTACAAGGAAACCACCAAAGTGGTGACCCGTCGTACCGGTCTTCCGGCACGCGAGAAATTTTTGTATCTGATCACTTTGCTTGCAGTCATTGTTGTGGGTGGCGTAATGATGTCGCGTTATGCTCACATCTATGATCTGAATAAGCAGGCACAGACGACATTGTCTAAGGTGAGAGAAGCAGAGAAAACCATTGCAGATCTGCAAGTGGAAAAAGAAAGACTGAACAATCTGGTCATCGAGAATGCTCGCAAACTTGGTTATGTTGAGGCTTCCGGCAAGGATGTCATTTTTGTACCTCGTTCAACGAGTACAACGAATTCGGCAGGTACAGAATCGTCTTCGGATACAGCAAATAACTAGAACATTTTGTATCAATCCATAACGAGACTTCCAAGCAAGATGAGATCGAAATGCTCCTGTTCGTCAACATCTTGCACTTGGGAGTGAGATGGAATTGAAATATACAAAATGCTGAAGTAAAAGAGGTGTACCGATGGTAAAAAGAATAAAGATGCGCACGCTGATTATAGGGGGATGTATTACCCTCTTTTTTCTTGTATTAATAACCCGCATTTTTTTTATTCAGGTTGTTAATGGCGGTATTTGGCAGGAGCGAGCGGCTGGTTTGGTCGAACGCGAACAAACCATCAAGGCAAGTCGCGGGACAATTACAGACCGCAATGGCAACATTCTGGCGACAGATGCACCTGCTTACACGGTGTCTGTGAATCCGGCTCTGATTAACGAGTTCGGGATTGAAGATGTGGTTATTAAAGAATTGTCTAGTTTGTTGGGGAAAAACGAGAGCGAAATGCGTACACTTGTAACAGCCAAAGATAAGGATGGAAAGTTCTACAAGCAACGTGAAGTTCGCAGTGAAGGGTATAAAATCAGCCCTGAATTGGCTGCTAAAGTAGATGCATTTCGTGAAAAACTGCAGGATGACTACAAGGCTAAAAACGCGATTGTCATGACACAGGAGTCGAAGCGATATTATCCCGAGGAAACGCTCGCCTCTCATCTACTGGGATACATGAGCCGTGATGGCAAGGCTGTTAATGGACTTGAGGTTTCGTATGATGAACAGCTTACAGGTACAGATGGTTATCTGAACTATCAGAAGGATGCCAAAGGTATTAAGCTTCCTGACTCCCAGGATAATTATCTTCCTCCGCAGAACGGAAACAATCTAAAGCTGACGATCGATGATACCATTCAGTACTACATCGAAGAAGCGATGAAAGAAGCGGTAGCCCAGTACAATCCACTGAGCATGACTGTCATCGCAGCAGATCCTAACACCATGGAAATCTTAGGTATGGCCAATTGGCCGACCTTTAATCCTAATACGTATGGGGAAACGCCGGATCAGAAAAACTTTATTAACCATGCGATACAATCCATCTATGAACCAGGGTCTACTTTTAAAATTGTTACTCTGGCGGGTGCTGTTGAAGAGAAGCTGTTTGATCCAAATGCGACATTTGAATCCAAACGGGTATACATCGGTGGCTATCCAATCAGTGATAACGGTCACGCCTATGGCCGAATTTCCTACTTGGAAGGTGTCAAACGTTCAAGTAACATTGCGTTTGTTAATCTGGGTTATAACATGCTTGGTGGTGAACGGTTGCGTCATTACATAGACCAATTCGGTTTTGGTAAAAAGACGGGCATTGATCTGCCGAGTGAATCAGCCTCACCAATCAAGCCGCTGGTTTATAAATCAGAAATTGCCACAGCAGCATATGGTCATGGTCTTGTACAGGTAACGCCAATCCAGCAGGTAGCAGCCGTTTCGGCCATTGCCAACGGTGGCAAACTCATGGAACCGCATCTGGTGAAAGAAATAATTAACCCGAATGACGGTACATCAGAAGTAATCAAGCCGAAGGTTGTTCGTCAGGTTATTTCCAAGGAGTCTTCCAAACTGGTGAGCGGGTATCTGGAACAGGTAGTAGCAGACCAAACAATTGGTACAGGGCGTAATGCATACATTGAAGGTTATCGCGTGGCTGGTAAAACGGGTACAGCAAGAAAAGTTGTGAACGGGACATACAGCAAATCGAAGGATGTCGTTTCTTTTATCGGATTTGCACCCGTTAATAATCCCAAAATCGCGATGTTGATTGTGATTGACCAGCCTGATGGATCCAATATTGGCGGAGGGACTGCAGCAGCTCCGGTATTCAAGAAGATTGTAAGCCAGACTCTTCAGTATATGGGAGTTCCCAAAGACACGGTGAAGACCACTGACAAAAAGTCAAAAACAACTCCGGTCGTTCAAGCTAAAGCTCCTGATCTGTCGGGTAAAACAGCCAAGCAGGCGAGAAGCCAATTATTGAACGCAGGAATTGCCTATGAGACGCTTGGTCAAGGTGAAAATGTCATTCGCCAGTATCCTGTGGCGGGTGCAGCCATGAATCCTGGCCAGCGAATCTACCTGCTAACCGAAGAGAGCAGCAAAATGAAGATTCCTGATCTGACTGGCGAATCTCTCCGGGATGCCCTTGAAGTGCTTTCTCTTATGAAAGTGGGGGTAACCGTTAAAGGCGAAGGGTATGTCGTGAAACAAACGGAGCAGGTATCAGGCGAACAGAGAACGGTTGAGCTTTCGCTGCAGACGGCCAAAGCGGCAGTTACCGGTATAGCAGATGAAGCCCCCGAGTCTTCTGATCCAGCATTAGGTAACGAGACTAACAATCAGGGAGCAGCTAATGGTACGGAGAACACCGAAGAAACGGGCAAAACGGATACTACAAAACCACCTTCAAATGAGACAAAATCGTCTGCCAACACATCGGACGAGGGTTCGCTCCCATAGAGATCACTGACAGCTTGTTCTAACCCCCGGTTGTCCTGAATATTCATGAATGGAACACAATCATGATTTTGGGACGAGTGGGGGGATCTTTTCGTGAAGGGGTCAAGCGTAAATCTGCGGCGCAGGCTGTTATGGAGTTTAGTGATTTTAGTTCTGTTATTCTCAGCCTTGGTGATCAGGCTTGCTTATGTACAGTTGGGAAAAGGACCGGAACTATCCGCGAAAGCGGAGGAGTCTTGGCGGCGGAATATTCCTTATTCAGCCAAAAGGGGAGAGATCCTGGATCGAAACGGAACCTCTCTTGCCTACAATATAACTACACCGACCATTATGGCGATTCCTGCCCAGGTGAAGGAAGCAGAGACAACAGCAAGAGCACTCGCTCCTTTGCTGGGGATGACCGAAGAGAAAGTGCTGGCAACCATCAAAAAAAGAGAACTGATTGTAAGACTACAACCCGGTGGCCGCAAAATTACGATGGAGAAAGCTCAGCACATCCGTGATTTGAAGCTTCCGGGTATCGTTGTTGCTGAGGATAATAAACGCTTTTATCCTTATGATGATTTGGCGGCTCATATTCTCGGTTTTACGGGCATTGATAATCAGGGCTTAACGGGTGTAGAGAAAAGATATGATGATAAGCTGAACGGTCTAAATGGCAGTGTGTCCTACTTGTCCGATGCGGCCGGAAGGCTAATGCCGGGCTCATCTGAGAAGTATGTGGAACCGAAGGACGGTCTGAACCTGAAGCTGACTATTGATAAATCGATTCAGTCCATCATGGAACGTGAGCTGGATCAGGCTATGGTCAAGTTCCAGGCCAACTCGGCGCTTGCCATTGCAATGAACCCCAAAACGGGTGAAATCCTTGGCATGGCCAGTAGACCCGGATATGAACCAGCGGATTATCAGCAATATCCGGCCGATGTATACAACCGGAACTTACCAATCTGGATGACGTACGAACCCGGTTCTACGTTTAAGATTATTACGCTCGCAGCAGCACTTGAAGAGAAGAAAGTAAATCTGACGCAGGATCAGTTCTATGATCCCGGATTTGTTGAAGTTGGAGGCGCTCGCCTGCGTTGCTGGAAAAAGGGTGGCCATGGAAGTCAAACCTTCCTCCAAGTCGTGGAGAACTCCTGTAACCCTGGATTTGTTGCACTGGGTCAGAGACTGGGTAAAGAATCGCTATTCTCCTATATCAAAGACTTTGGATTCGGGACCAAAACAGGCATCGATTTAAGCGGTGAAGCCAGCGGGATTCTGTTCAAATTGTCACGGGTCGGACCTGTTGAGCTTGCAACAACTGCTTTTGGTCAAGGCGTTTCCGTTACACCGATTCAGCAAGTAGCGGCTGTGTCAGCAGCCATTAATGGTGGTAAACTATACAAGCCTTATGTTACAAAGGCATGGGTTCATCCGGAAACGGGTGAAGTGATGGAAGAGGCCAAGCCGGAACTGGTTCGTCAAGTCATCTCGGAAGATACGTCCAAGCAAGTGCGTGAAGCGCTAGAGAGTGTAGTTGCCAAGGGTACGGGACGTCCGGCGTTTATTGATGGATACCGGGTTGGCGGCAAAACGGGTACAGCCCAGAAAGTAATTAATGGACGTTATTCCTCTACCGAGCATATTGTATCCTTTATCGGTTTTGCTCCGGCAGATGATCCGCAGATTGTTGTTTATACTGCGGTGGATAACCCGAAAGGGATTCAGTTCGGCGGTGTGGTTGCCGCACCGATCGTACAGAACATTCTCGAGGATGCATTGCATTATATGAATGTTCCTGTTCGGAAGGATCAGGTAGCCAAAGAATACAAGTATGGAGAAACGAAAATCGTGACGGTTCCCGATCTGACAGGAGCTACGGTCGAAGACTTGTATGAGGACCTGAATATGAATTTTATGCTGGCCAAATCCGGCAGTGGAAAATATGTCATTAACCAGGCTCCGAAGCCAGGAGCACGGGTTGATCAGGGTTCTACCATACGCATCTATATGGGTGATGTACTGAATGATATCCATGACCATACCAAGGAGGAAGGACAAGAGCCCTGATCGGGCTCTTGATCTCCACCGCAACAAAATGCACGGAGTTGCGTTTCATTAATTGGCTGTGTTGACGATAGTAATGAATACAGAACTGTTGAAATTGAAGTAAACTTGGAAAAAGTGAGGTTATTCATGTGCTTTTAAAACAACTTTTATCAATGCTGACAACCGCCGGTATCATTGGCGAACCAAATACAGAATGTCAAAACCTACAGACAGATTCTCGCCAGGTACAACCGGGAGATCTGTTTATCTGTCTTCCGGGGCATACGGTTGACGGACATGATTATGCCGAGAAGGCCGTAAACGCTGGAGCTGTCGCTCTGGTTGTGGAACGAGAGCTGGATCTGCCTGTACCGCAGCTGCTTGTAAAAGACAGCCGTTTCGCTATGGCTGTACTGGCAGATTCCTTTTTTGACTCACCTAGCCGCAAGATGAATATGATTGGTGTAACGGGAACCAACGGGAAAACAACGACTACCTATTTAATTGAAAAAATCATGAGTGATTTTGGCCAAAAAACAGGATTAATCGGGACAATTCAAATGCGTTATGACGGGCGTACGTACCCGATGTCAGGCACTACACCGGAAGCACTTGATTTGCAGCGCAGTCTGAATGATATGGTGCAAGCGGGCACGGACTGTTGTGTAATGGAGGTTTCCTCCCACGCTTTGGAGCAAGGTCGAGTAAAAGGGACGGAATTCCGTACGGCTGTATTTACCAACCTGACGCAGGATCATCTGGATTATCATCATTCCATGGAAGAATATCGCGGAGCCAAAGGATTGTTCTTTGCAAGGTTGGGTAACGGATATACTGCGGATGCTTCCAAGCGCAAATTTGCAGTGATCAACGCAGATGATCCCGCTGCAGACTATTTTATATCTGTAACGGCAGCTGAAGTGATTACATACGGCATGGAGGACAATGCGGATGTACGCGCATCCCAAATTTCAATTACTTCGCAGGGTACCTCTTTCCATGTAGACACATTCAGAGGCAGCACCGATATTCGTTTACGCATGGTAGGTAAATTCAATGTGTACAACGCAATGGCTGCCATCGCTGCTGCTCTGGTTGAGGACATTCCGCTGGAGGAGATCAAACGTAGCTTGGAGACAGTTCCTGGCGTAGATGGACGTGTTGAGGCTGTTGACGAAGGACAGCCGTTTGCTGTCATTGTTGACTATGCGCATACCCCAGATGGCCTGGAGAACGTATTGCGGACGGTGAAGGAATTTGCTGAAGGACGTGTGATCTGTGTATTTGGCTGCGGTGGTGACCGAGATCGTACGAAGCGACCTCTAATGGGCAAAATTGCAGCAAAGTATAGTGATATTGTATTTGTCACTTCCGACAATCCGCGGACAGAAGATCCCGATCTGATTCTCAAGGATATTGAACAGGGCCTGATTGAAGACGCCATTGAACCTGACCGTTACACCATGATTGTGGATCGGCGCCAGGCGATTCATGAAGCTATTGAAATGGCAAGCCCTGCCGATGTAGTATTGATTGCGGGCAAGGGGCATGAAACCTATCAGATTATCGGCACAACTAAAACGGACTTTGATGATCGGATCATAGCGAAAGAAGCGATAAGGGGCAAATCCAATTGATAAAAAGAACATTGGCACAATTGGCCGAGATGTGTGGAGGAACACTAACTGACATTGCTGCTTATGGTAATGTTGGTGTTGAAGGTGTATTTACAGATTCGCGTAAGCCCGTTCCAGGCAGTCTCTTTATCCCGCTAGTTGGCGAAAGGTTTGACGGACATGAATTTGTGCAAACCTGTTTAGAGAAGGGCGCTGCCGGGACATTATGGCAAAAGGATCATGGAACTGCACCTCAAGGTGCTGTAATTATTGTGGAGGATACCCTTGTTGCATTGCAGGAGCTTGCGACCTCCTATTTAAAAGAAAACAAGGCCTCCGTTGTAGGCATTACTGGCAGCAACGGTAAAACAACAACAAAGGACATCGTGGATGCCATTCTGTCTACCACATTCAAAGTGCATAAGACCCAAGGCAACTTCAATAACCACATAGGTCTCCCGCTCACTGTGCTAAGCATGGAGCCGGATACGGAGATCGTCATTCTGGAGATGGGCATGAGTGGCCGAGGAGAGATCGAAGAGTTATCTGTAATCGCCCAGCCTGATGTCGCGATCATCACGAATATTGGTGAATCCCATCTGCTTCAACTGGGATCTCGATTGGAGATTGCTCGGGCCAAAGTTGAAATTGCGGCTGGCATGAAACCAGGTGGGCTACTGATCTATAACGGAGACGAACCGTTGATTGAGCAGGTTCTGGCAGAGCCAGCCACTAAGCTCCCTGAAGGGCTCCAGCGGTATACATTCGGCTTGCAGGCAGATAATGATGATTATCCTACCGGAATCATGAATGCGCAGAGCGGGGTCGCTTTTACAACCAAGCAGTCTGGAGAAGTTGCTCTTACAATGCCATTACTGGGGACACATAATGTGGTCAACTGTCTTGCTGCATTAGCGGTTGCCCGTCATTTCGGAGTGGCCGCTGAGCAGATTGTGGCAGGACTGTCACGTCTGAAATTAACCGGCATGCGAATCGAGATTATTAACGGTGTCAGTGGTTTGACCATGCTCAATGATGCTTACAACGCCAGTCCGACTTCCATGAAAGCAGCTGTGGATGTGCTGGAGAGCCTTAAGGGGTATCGGATCAAAGTAGCCGTGCTTGGTGACATGCTTGAGCTGGGGCCTCAGGAGCATGAGCTCCATCGGGGAATCGGTGAATACATCACACCCGATAAAATGAATATGGTGCTTGCTTATGGCCCATTATCAGCGAGTATTGCAGAAGGGGCAAGACAAAACATGCCAGCGGAAGCCGTGCACGCTTTTGAGAGCAAGGAAGAATTGACTCATTATCTGGTGGAGAATCTTCATTCTAGAGACGTTGTCTTGTTTAAGGCCTCCCGGGGCATGAAGCTGGAAGATGTGGTCGAAGCGCTAAAAATAGCTCCATTACAGAATAGAGTAGACTAGAGGGGTGAACCCATGGATTTTCAGGTATTACTGTTAACAATCGGTGTTTCATTTATTTTGGCGGTGATCGCCGCACCGCTCTTGATTCCATTGCTGCGTCGAATGAAATTCGGACAGCAGGTTCGGGAAGATGGGCCACAGAGCCATCTGAAAAAGAGTGGAACACCTACAATGGGCGGAGTTGTTATTTTACTCGCGTTCACATTGGCCTTTTTGAAATTTTCAGCGGTCAAAAATACGGACTTTTATGTCCTGCTTGTAGCTACACTCGGTTTCGGTCTGATCGGATTCCTGGATGATTACATCAAGATTGTATTCAAACGTTCACTGGGGCTGACGGCTAAACAAAAGATGATTGGTCAGTTATTTTTCAGTGCCGTGATGTGCTACTTGCTGATTCAGAATGGCCACAGCACAGCCATATCGATTCCAGGTACATCCTTCTCCTTCGACTGGACGGGATGGTTCTACTATCCGTTTGTCGTATTTATGATGCTTGCCATCACGAATGCAGTCAACTTTACCGATGGTCTGGACGGCTTGTTGTCCGGCGTGAGTGCCATCGCCTTTGGGGCATTTGCCATTGTGGCGATGCAGGCAACATCTATGCCGGCAGCGGTATGTGCGGCGGCGATGATTGGTGCGGTACTAGGCTTCCTGGTATATAACGCACACCCGGCCAAAGTGTTTATGGGAGATACGGGATCACTTGGAATTGGTGGTGCGATCGGTGCCGTTGCGATTGTAACGAAGACAGAACTTCTCTTTGTCATCATTGGCGGTATTTTCGTCATCGAAATCCTGTCTGTTATTATCCAAGTGGTATCCTTCAAAACTCGTGGCAAACGCGTATTCAAAATGAGTCCGATTCATCATCACTTTGAACTGAGTGGCTGGTCGGAATGGCGAGTTGTCATCACTTTTTGGGCGGTAGGTGCCATTTTGGCCGCTCTTGGACTTTATCTCAACAAGGGGTTGTAAACAATGAATCATCCGGAAACATATCGTGGGCAACAAATCGTCGTGCTTGGACTGGCCAAGAGCGGCGTGCAGGTCGCCAAAGTGCTGGATCGTGCCGGCGCAATAGTTACAGTCAATGATAAAAAAGAGAGAGAACAGTGTCCCGAAGCATCCGAATTGGAGGCTTTGGGAATTTCTGTTGTATGCGGGGGACATCCGGACGATCTGATTCACAGTGATGTGAAGCTTGTGGTCAAAAATCCGGGTATTCCTTACCAGGCGCCTCCTGTGCAGCAGGCACTTGCCTTAGGCATTGAAGTGGTGACTGAGGTGGAAGTGGCATATCATCTATGCGCTGCACCTATGATCGGAATCACTGGGTCTAATGGGAAAACGACTACAACAACGTGGGTAGGCAACATGTTGGAGCATGCCGGCTTGAAACCGATCGTTGCCGGTAATATTGGAACACCATTGTGTGAGGCAGCAGAGCAGGCTTCTTCGGATAACTGGATGGTGGTGGAGCTTAGCAGTTTCCAACTGAAAGGCACATCCGATTTCCGTCCGCGCATTGCCAGTCTGCTAAACGTAGCGGAGACTCATTTGGATTACCATGGGGACATGGATGATTATGTGGCTTCCAAATCCAAATTATTCTCCAACCAGCAACCGGAGGATGTAGCTATCCTGAACTGGGATGATCCAGTATGCCGTGGACTGGTTCCTTATATCAAAGCAAGACTGCTCCCATTCTCCCTGACAGAGAAGCTTGAAGCAGGGGTATATGCTGATCCTCCATACGTGGATGAGGAAGAGGATGACGTGAAGCGCCAGGTGATCTATGCAGACGGTCAGGGAAACCATCATATCATTATTGATGTGGAAGACATTGGACTCCCAGGACGATTCAATGTGGGAAATGCATTGGCAGCAGTAGCTATTGCTGTGACCGCTGGAGCCGACCCGTCTGTGCTTGCTGCGCCTCTGGCTGATTTCAAGGGGGTTGAACACCGTCTTGAGTATGTACTAGAACATGATGGAGCCAAATATTACAACAATTCTAAAGCAACCAATTCCAAGGCAACTGTAATGGCGCTGAACTCATTCAAGGAACCGGTTGTGCTCATTGCCGGAGGACTGGATCGTGGTTCAGACATGATGGAACTGCTGCCCTTGTTCCAGGAGCGTGTAAAAGCTGTGGTTGCTCTAGGAGAGACAAGAGCGAAAATTGCCAAAGTCGCGGAACTGGCGGGATTAAAGCAAATTAAGGTCGTCGATAATGAGGAGGACGCTGCCCGGACGTTAACCGCTGCCGTGCAGGAAGCTTCACAGTTTGCAGCTCCAGGTGATGTTGTCTTGTTATCACCGGCGTGTGCAAGCTGGGACATGTTTGCTTCCTATGAAGAGCGGGGACGCATTTTTAAAGAGGCGGCGCATAACTTGTAAGTAGGGGGGTGGAAAAGCCCCTACTTCCATGCAAGGGGTGGCCTCCTGATGAAACAGACGCGACCGGCGCCGGATTTCTGGCTCCTAATTTGTATTCTGGCATTGCTTGCCATCGGCATTATTATGGTATACAGTGCGGGCTCGGTGCTTGCTTTTCATGACTACGGTGATTCATTTTACTTTGTCAAAAGACAGCTGTTGTTCGCCGGACTTGGACTTGCTGCCATGTTTGTTACGGCAAATGTGGACTACCGGGTCTGGAGAAAGTATGCAAAGCCGATATTGATTGCCTGCTTTATAATGCTGATTGCGGTGCTGATTCCTGGCATCGGAGTGGTTCGCGGAGGAGCTCGAAGCTGGTTGGGCATTGGCTCATTCGGCATACAACCTTCAGAATTCATGAAACTGGGTATGATCCTGTTTCTGGCTCATTGGTTAAGCAAGGAGCCTGGTAAAATCAAAACGTTCACGACGGGGCTTCTGCCACCGCTCGGCTTGATTGGTTTGGCCTTTGGTATTATTATGCTTCAGCCCGATTTGGGGACAGGCACAGTCATGCTGGGTGCTTCAATGCTCATTATTTTCACAGCAGGAGCACGGATGAAGCATCTATTACTGCTTGCCCTCGGTGGTGTAGCAGGGTTTGCCGGGCTGATTGCGGCAGCTCCGTACAGATTGCAGCGAATAACGGCTTTTTTGGACCCGTGGTCTGATCCACTTGGTGCAGGATATCAGATTATTCAATCTTTATATGCGATCGGTCCTGGAGGACTTGCGGGCTTGGGGCTGGGTATGAGTCGACAAAAATACAGTTATGTACCCGAACCACAGACGGATTTTATTTTTTCCATTTTGGCAGAAGAGCTTGGCTTCATTGGTGGAATGATTGTATTATTGCTGTTCCTGGTCCTGGTGTGGAGAGGGATGCGCGTAGCGATGACGATACCGGATACTTTTGGCAGCCTTCTGGGCGTAGGCATTGTGGGTATGGTCGCTGTGCAGGTCATTATTAACATTGGTGTGGTCATCGGGCTTATGCCGGTTACGGGGATTACACTCCCACTCATCAGTTATGGCGGTTCATCTCTGACCTTGATGTTGACAGCGTTAGGCATATTATTGAACTTATCCCGTTATGCGAGGTGAATGTACGATGCGAGTCGTTCTAAGCGGCGGCGGTACCGGTGGACATATCTATCCGGCCGTTGCGATAGCAAGGCAATGTGAGGCGGAGAATCCCGACTCGACATTTTTATATATCGGTGGTACCCGTGGACTGGAAAGCAAACTGGTGCCACAAGAGAATATTCCATTTCAATCGATTGATATTACAGGTTTTCGCCGGAAATTATCCTTTGACAACGTGAAGACGGTAATGAGATTTCTGCAAGGTGTACGCAAAGCCAAGAAAATGCTCAAGGAATTCAAACCCGATGTTGTCATCGGTACGGGGGGCTACGTGTGTGGGCCTGTCGTGTATGCGGCAGCCAAACTCGGTATTCCGAGTGTCATCCATGAACAGAATGCCATTCCCGGACTAACCAACAAGTTCCTTACTCGTTATGTGGATACGGTCGCAGTAAGCTTTGAGGGTTCGGAGAAAGCATTCTCTGGTGCCAAAAGGGTTGTGTATACCGGCAATCCAAGGGCTACCACGGTAGCTCAAGCCAGCCGTGATCGTGGATTCGCGACACTGGGTGTACCTATGGACAGCCGAGTAGTTCTTGTGGTTGGTGGCAGCCGTGGTGCGAAGGCAATCAATAAAGCTATGGTGGATATGGCACCGATGCTGGCCAAGCTTGAAGATGTGCACGTGGTCTACGTAACAGGTGATTCTTATTTTGACGAAACGCGTGAAGCGATCCGCAGCTCCCTTGGAACGATGCCGAATCATCTGCATGTGCTGCCCTACGTACACAACATGCCCGAAGTTCTTGCATGCACATCGCTGATCGTGAATCGTGCTGGGGCTTCGTTCCTTGCCGAGATCACATCGCTCGGAATTCCATCCATCCTGATTCCGTCACCTAACGTGACGAATAATCATCAGGAGGCAAACGCCCGCACGCTTGAGGGTGGAGGCGCATCGGTTACGATGCTGGAGAAGGATCTGACAGGCCAGGGGCTGTATAAAGCGATTGCTGGAATTATGAATGACGAAGCGGCGCGCAAAAGGATGGCAGAGGCCTCCAGGAAACTGGGAAAACCCGATGCAGCCGAGGTACTTGTGAGCGAGATTCGGCGTCTTGCTGCAGGGCGTTAAAGTGCGTTTTGGGCGATTGTCACACACACGGCGGGACTGACATAAGATACCCTATAAATCGTGACAATCGTTCCATGGCGACGCAACACGGCCAGCAGCAATGTAAACTGCCGTGCTCATCGGTTTTGAAGTAAAGGAGGATGTTAATATGCAGCAGTGGATATCGCTACTATCCCAGAACAATGTCGGCAATGTTCTTGAAAACGAGCCGCTAGCCAAATACACCACATGGAAGATCGGCGGTCCTGCAGATGCGCTGGTCATACCGGAAAACAAAGAGCAGATGGTTAATCTCATCCAATTACTGCACAAGCATCAGATCCCATGGATGCAGCTTGGACGGGGTTCAAACATGCTGGTGTCCGACAAGGGAATTCGCGGAGTTGTTGTGAAACCGGGAGAAGGCTTTGATTATGCCGAGTTTCACGAGGGCGGGGTAACTGCCGGAGCGGCACATTCCTTTGTTAAACTCAGTGTTGTTGCTGCAAAAAAAGAGTGGACCGGTTTGGAATTTGGCAGCGGCATCCCCGGAACGGTCGGGGGAGCCGTATATATGAATGCTGGTGCCCATGGATCGGATGTGTCACGGATATTTCAATCCGCTGAGATTGTACTGGAGACAGGGGAATTGGTACGTTACAGCAAGGAGGACATGGAATTTGCTTATCGCCACTCTGTTCTGCATGACCGGAGAGGCATCGTGCTGGAGGCTACATTTGCACTCCAGCAGGGAGAACGCAAAGTCATTTCGGAATCAATGGCAGCTTACAAAGACCGTAGGCGCCGTACACAGCCACTACAGATGGCGTGTGCTGGCAGTGTATTCCGGAATCCACCTGGTGATCATGCCGCCCGTCTGATTGAAGCAGCGGGGCTAAAGGGTATGACTCAGGGAGGCGCACAGGTATCCACCATGCATGCCAATTTCATTGTCAATACAGGCCAAGCAACAGCAGAGGACGTTATCACCCTAATGCAGCAGATTCAGAGCACTATATCATCTCAAAACGGTATTAACCTGGTACCGGAAGTCTTCGTAGTGGGTGAACGGTAAACCCCGGAGGTGATACATTGGACAAATTGGTGATTGAAGGCGGGAAACCCCTCTCAGGATCCATACGCATCCATGGAGCAAAAAATGCAGCTTTACCGATCATGGCCGCAAGTTTGTTGGCAGACGGAGAAATTACGCTGCACAACGTTCCGCACTTGCTGGACATCGAAGTGATGCTGTATATCCTGGAACGACTTGGATGCACGTGTCGGCATGAACAGGGAACAGTGACGATAGATACGTCGTCCATCCGGTCATATGATGTGCCTGAGGATCTCATGAAACAGATGCGTTCTTCCATTTTTTTAATGGGACCATTGCTGGCTAAGTTTGGGCAAGTATCCGTATACCAGCCAGGTGGCTGTGCTATCGGGGAACGCAAAATTGATCTTCACCTTCGGGGCCTGGAAGCGCTCGGAGCTTCGATTGAAGAGCTGGATCAGCAGATCATTTGCCGTGGGCGTAAGCTGGTGGGTACAGATATTCATCTGGATTTCCCCAGCGTAGGAGCCACAGAAAATATTATGATGGCTGCCGTTACGGCTGAGGGTACAACAACGATATTTAATGCAGCCAGAGAACCAGAAATACAGGATCTGCAGCATTTTCTGAATGCGATGGGTGCACGAATTATCGGTGCTGGAACGGATACGATTACGATTAGTGGTGTGGAGAAACTCAAGCCGTGCTCTTATGAAATTATACCGGATCGGATCGTTGCTGGAACGGTGATGATTGCGGCCGCAGCAACGAGAGGGAATGTAACGCTTACACACTGCAATCCGGCCCATCTTACTTCCCTTATACATGTGTTGAAGCGTACTGGTGTTCAAATCACAGTCTGCAATGATATAATGACGGTGAGCTGTATGAGCCGTCCCAAATCAGTAGACCGCATTGTGACTTCTCCGTATCCTTCATTCCCAACAGACCTGCAGTCGCAAATTATGGTGCTGCTCAGTCTGGCAGACGGTTTTAGTGTGATGAAGGAAACGGTATTCGAGGGTCGGTTCAAACATGTGGATGAGCTGAATGTCATGGGTGCCGATATTTCGGTAGACCTGAATGCAGCATTTATCCGTGGCGTTCCCCGTTTGTACGGGGCTACAGTGGAAGCAACCGATCTGCGTGCAGGTGCAGCATTAGTCATTGCTGGCCTTGCTGCCCAGGGAAAAACGGTTGTGGAGCAAGTGCATCATATTGATAGAGGGTACGATCGTATCGAGAAGCTCTTTCAGAGTTTGGGAGCTTCGGTTGAGCGACAGTCCCCCGTTTCGAAGCAGCTGGATTTTGCCAATTAACGTCCTTTGAGTCCCCTTCTTAAGGGAAGGGGACCGGAGGCTTTGTGGAGCGCGACCTATGCCTAAAAGCCAAATTCCGGTTCTGAAGAAGAATCGGCCCAAACGAAACACAAGCCGTAAAATTGTTTTTATTCTATTACTTCTTTTTATTGTATTACTTGCTGTACTTTTTTTTCGTTCTTCGATGAGTCGGATTTCGGCAATTGAGATTACGGGTAATGTATACACAACAACTTCGGAACTGCTGGAGAAAAGCGGTCTGAAGGAGGGCGAACAGTTTTTTGGGACAAGCTCGGCTGATGTGATCGAGCGACTGAAAACGATCAAGGCTATATCAACCGTAACTGTGGATAAACAATTTCCGGGTACTATTCTTATCAAGGTGCAGGAATATCCAACGGTTGCGTATGAACTTGGTTCTGACGGTACGCTAAAAGCCATACTGGCAAGCGGGACAAGCTTAACGGTTCCTGCCACCATTGGAGTTGCCGTAGAGAAACCTATATTAACCCAATGGAAGGCTGATGATCCGCTCAAGGCCAAGCTGAGTGAAGCGTTGGCCAAGATCCCGAATGAACTAACAACGGATATTTCAGAGATTATTCCGAATCCTACGCCTTCATTCCCGGATCAGATTCGGATGTATACCAAGTCACAGTTTGAAGTGATTACAACCGTTTCTCTATTGTCCGATAAGGTAGAGTATCTCAACCAGGTCATTGAGACGGAACGGCCAGGGAAAATCACGATGCTGGAGGCCGATACGTACGTGCCTTTCATTCCGGATAACCCGGAAGAAGATGCTGAACCAGGAGCAACTCCCTGATTTCCGCCTTTAATTCGGTTAAGCTGCATTCAAAACCAGGCGGGATCGGGGTTTAGCCCCTCTTATCCAGTGAAAGTTGTTCTTTCTGAGACGAAGAAAAAATGATACACTTGAATATGGCACCTAAGTTGCCTCCTTCTTTTTTCTTCAAGGTTTTATGTCTCACAACCAGATCTTGGCACCCAAAAAAATTGTAGAAAAAAGAGGGAAAGCCTAAAGTGTGTTGAATATGTTTTAAGAGTGTTTAAACCCGAACGTATTTTACTATTTGGAGTCAGGAGGTGCCACAGACTTGAGCAACAATGACATCATTGTTAGTTTGGACATCGGTACATCCAAAATTCGCGCTATTATTGGGGAAATGAATAATGGAACCTTTAATATTATTGGAGTTGGATCTGCCGACTCGGAGGGAATTCGCAAAGGTGTAATCGTAGATATCGATCAGACGGTGCAATCGATCCGCAATGCAGTGGATCATGCAGAACGTATGGTAGGTATTCAAATATCCGAAGTATATGTTGGAATCTCGGGAAATCATATCGGACTGATGAGCAGTCACGGCGTCGTGGCAGTGTCTAACGAGGATCGTGAAATCGGAGAAGAAGACATGGAGCGGGTGTTGAAAGCAGCCGAAGTGATTGCGGTCCCACCGGAACGGGAAATTATTGATGTTGTAGCCAAGCAGTATGTTGTAGATGGCTTGGAGGGCATTCAGGACCCCCGTGGTATGATTGGTGTTCGTCTGGAAGTGGAGGCGACCATCATTACGGGTGCAAAAACCGCGATACATAATCTTTTGCGCTGCGTGGAAAAAGCGGGTCTGAAAGTAAGTGATCTGGTACTCATGTCACTTGGAGCAGGTCAGCTGGCTTTGTCCAAAGATGAAAAAACGATGGGTTCCGTGCTGGTTGATATCGGAGCAGGGGCTACAACCATCGCCATCTTCGAAGAAGACAGTCTCGTTGCAACTTCAACCCTGCCTATTGGCGGGGAGTTTGTAACCAATGACATCGCCTATGGTTTGCGCACATTAACAGATCAAGCCGAAAAGGTAAAACTGAAATATGGCTGCGCATGGCTGGATGACGCGGCTGCGGATGTCATGTTCAAAGTAACACGGATCGGCAGCAATGTAGACAAGGAGTTCTCTCAAGAGGATCTGGCGGCTATTATCGAACCTAGGGTTCAGGAAATATTCCAGATGATTTCTCAAGAAGTGAAGCGTCTTGGTTACAATGATCTTCCGGGAGGTTATATACTAACGGGAGGTACGGTCTCTATGCCGGGTGTTCTGCAGGTAGCTCAGCATGAGCTTGCTGCTTCGGTACGAGTTGCGGTGCCGGATTATATTGGTGTGCGTGACCCGGGCTTTACAAGCGGTGTCGGTATTTTGCACAGTGTAATCCGCAGTTTGCGTATTCGTCCCTCGATCAACAACGGCGGTGGAAATAATAATAACAACAATAATAACAAAAAACCGACCAACCGTCCTAAGCCGAATACGGCCCAGGAATCGGAGCAGAAACCAGGTCTGTTCGAACGGCTGAAAAATATGTTTAGTGAATTTATATAACAGGTTGGATCTATTTCATACAATTCTTGAAGCCGTTTGAATGCGCTGGTTCTAAAATAAACGCTTTCGTTCGTCGATATATGAAATTGATTCGGTTCAAATCAAAAATTGGACGGGCCATCCATGCACATTGAGGGGGAGATGGAATAATATGTTGGAATTTGATTTCGAGATGGAGAGCTTGGCTCAAATTAAAGTCATCGGTGTAGGCGGCGGCGGAAGCAATGCAGTCAACCGAATGATTGAAAATGGTGTACAAGGTGTAGAATTTATTACGGTGAACACGGATGCACAGGCATTACACCTGGCAAAATCCGAGCATAAATTGCAAATCGGTGATAAATTAACCCGTGGTCTTGGCGCTGGCGCCAACCCGGATGTAGGTAAAAAAGCTGCGGAAGAATCCCGCGATTTGATCATGAATACCTTGAAAGGTGCAGACATGGTATTTGTGACAGCCGGTATGGGCGGCGGTACGGGTACAGGTGCGGCTCCGGTGATTGCCGAAATCGCCAAAGAGTGTGGCGCACTTACCGTTGGTGTGGTTACTCGCCCGTTCACATTTGAAGGACGTAAACGTTCCAGCCATGCAGAGCAAGGTATTGAAGCTCTCAAGGAAAAAGTGGACACGCTGATCGTCATTCCTAATGATCGTTTGCTTGAGATTGTTGACAAAAAGACACCAATGCTAGAAGCATTCCGCCAAGCGGATAACGTGCTTCGTCAAGCGGTACAAGGTATCTCCGATCTGATTGCAGTACCGGGTCTGATCAACCTTGACTTTGCAGACGTCAAAACGATCATGCACGAGCGTGGATCTGCGCTGATGGGGATTGGTGAATCGACTGGCGAGAACCGTGCAGCAGAAGCAGCACGCAAAGCAATTATGAGTCCTTTGCTTGAAACGTCCATCGAAGGTGCACGCGGCGTTATCATGAACATTACGGGTGGCATTAACCTGTCCCTGTATGAAGTTAATGAAGCAGCTGAGATCGTTACGTCCGCTTCCGATCCGGAAGTAAACATGATCTTCGGTGCGATCATTGATGAGGATCTGAAGGAGGAAATCAAAGTAACGGTCATTGCGACTGGCTTTGAAGATAAACCTGCTTCACCACCACCTGGACGTAAACCGACTCCAGCAAGTGAGCCTGCGGATAACCGTTCGCCGAACCTGCGTCCATTTGGAAATCAGCCGAGCAGTGATCAGCTGGATATTCCGACATTTTTGCGCAATCGTTCACGCAATAATAATAACGATTAATACGTTAATCGATTTAAATGAAGACCCGGTACTCCTGATGGAGCCACCGGGTCTTTTTATTTTTTTACATTTTATCACACATCATTGAACAAATTCTGAACAAGGGGCCTGAGTAATTCCGACAAAAAAAGTTGAAAGGGTCCCCCCATGATTAGACAGACTTTGAAAAGTGCGCTCCTTATACTTGTGAATATGCTCATGAATATCGGATAACGTTATTTCGATATGCTGCGCGCAGGCAGGTGAAGAATGTGGTAGTTTATGTGGATCTTATTTTTTTGACGAACCTGTGTATTGACGGTGCACTCATCGGCTTGACGGCTTGGATGCGCAAAACGAAGCTGGTCTGGTGGAGATGGTTGCTGTCCGCGATCGTCGGTGCGTTGTACGTCGTCATGATGTTTGTGCCGGAGTTTGATTTTATGTTCACCTTTTTGATCAAGTTTGGATTGTCTCTGGTGATGCTGAGTATTGCATTTGGGTTTAAGGGTCTTCAGGCATTTATACGGACTTTGGGCACCTTCTATGTGATCAATTTTGTCGCCGCCGGAGGAATTCTGGGTGTACATTACATGCTCCAAAGCTCCGGGGAATTGTTCAACGGCATATGGTTTACAGCATCGGGTGGGATGTCATTTGATCTGAAAATCGCCTTCTGGTTCACGTTTGTCGTCTTTTTTGCCGTGCTTTTTTTATTCAAAGCCGTGCAGAGCTCGAAACGTAAAACAGACCGAATGACAACGTACTTGGGTAAAGTAGAGGTTTTAATTGACGAGGTGACTATTTCTTGTACAGGCCTTCTGGATACAGGAAATCAACTCACAGATCCCCTCTCACGAATGCCCGTCATGGTCATGGAGGTATCGTTATGGCAAGACATGCTGCCTGCTGCATGGAAGGGCAGGTTGAAGGATGAGGCGCCGGACAACCTTATCATGGAGCTCGATCAGGAGGATTTTCACTGGCAGGATCGTTTAAGGCTGGTACCTTATCGAGGTATTAACAAAGGAACTGCGTTTATGCTGGCGATGAAGCCAGACCGGGTGAAGGTAACGATGGATGAGATGTGTTATGAGACGACAAAGGTATTAATAGGGTTGGACGGGGGCGTACTGTCATCCGATGGAAAATACCAGGCCGTGATTCACCCTGAGCTTGTGCAAGACGCCGCTTCTGCGCAGTCTACGGCTATCTCTGCGGGAGCAACAGAAAAGCCGCTGAATGTGGTATAGGAGGAACGTACATGCTTGTAAAATGGAAACTGGTGGCGCAGCTGCAGTACTATCGTTTATTATTTCTGCTTGGTTTAAAAAGTGAAGAGATTTATTATATCGGAGGCAGTGAGGCGTTACCGCCCCCATTAACACGTGAAGAAGAAGAATTTTTGTTGCAAAAGCTGTCTTCAGGCGATTCGGCGATTCGTGCCATGTTGATTGAACGTAACCTGCGGCTGGTGGTATACATCGCGCGCAAATTCGAGAACACAGGTATCAATATCGAGGATCTCGTCTCTATCGGTGCGATTGGATTGATCAAAGCGGTGAACACGTTTGACCCGGAAAAGAAAATTAAGCTGGCTACCTATGCTTCCCGTTGTATCGAAAATGAAATTTTGATGTACCTGAGACGTAACAGCAAAATTCGTACAGAAGTTTCTTTTGATGAACCACTCAATATTGATTGGGATGGAAATGAACTATTATTGTCCGATGTACTCGGTACAGAGAACGATACAATCTATCGGAATATTGAAGAACAGGTAGACCGGAAGCTTTTGCATAAGGCATTGGAAAAATTAACAGAGCGGGAACGAATGATTATGGAGCTTCGTTTTGGGCTGACGGATGGGGAAGAAAAGACACAAAAAGATGTCGCCGATCTGCTTGGAATCTCCCAATCCTATATCTCCCGTCTCGAAAAAAGAATCATTAAAAGACTCCGTAAGGAGTTCAACAAGATGGTCTGAACAGGATCATTTTTCATAATGGGTATTAATGGCAAGGATGCCAAGTGCGAATAAAAAAGCCTGCCCCGGAGATAATGTACATTAATGTTTCTCCTTGGGAGGTAAATCACGATGACCCGAAACAAAGTCGAGATTTGTGGCGTGGACACCGCAAAATTGCCTGTCCTCACCAACACAGAAATGCGGGAATTGTTTCATTCCCTTCAGCAACACCATGATCGCTCAGCAAGAGAGAAATTAGTGAATGGCAACCTGCGTCTTGTACTCAGTGTCATTCAGCGCTTTAACAATCGGGGAGAGTTTGTCGATGATCTGTTCCAGGTTGGATGTATTGGCCTGATGAAAGCCATTGATAATTTTGATTTATCCCAGAATGTCAAATTTTCAACCTACGCGGTGCCGATGATTATCGGTGAAATCCGTCGATACCTGCGCGACAATAACCCCATTCGGGTATCTCGCTCTTTGCGGGACATTGCTTATAAAGCACTTCAGGTGCGTGACAGCCTGACGAATAAAAACTCTCGTGAACCGACGATATTCGAAATTTCTGAGGTACTGAACGTACCGAAGGAAGATGTGGTTTTTGCATTGGATGCCATTCAGGACCCGGTTTCGCTCTTCGAACCGATCTATCATGATGGTGGAGATCCGATTTATGTAATGGATCAGATCAGTGATGACAAAAACAAGGATGTGTCCTGGATTGAGGAAATTGCACTGCGTGAAGCGATGCACCGTCTCGGTCAAAGGGAGAAAATGATTCTGTCGATGCGGTTTTTCGAAGGGAAAACCCAGATGGAAGTGGCTGATGAAATTGGCATTTCCCAGGCGCAGGTATCCCGTCTGGAGAAATCAGCGATACAACAAATGCAGAAACATGTGAAGTCGTAACAAGGGGCAAGCCAGGAGGCGATTCAAGGAAAGAGATATTCCTTGGATCGTCTTTTTGCTTTTTGCATTTCGACACCAGTGGAAGTGAATTTGTTCAGTTTCCTCTGAAAAAGAGGACATTTTTCGCGTATGAAACATATATTGTATAGAAGCGGAGAACGGGCAGAAGCGGATTAATCGGGGGGCGGGACCATATGAAAGTGAACACAGGTGAACCGGTGGGTAGCGGGATGAAAATTTCGGATTTTCAAACCAAAGATGTTATTAACATTACGGATGGCAAACGACTGGGTCAGATTAGTGATTTGGAGCTGGATCTGAAACAGGGACGAATCGAAGCGATTGTTGTGCCGGGTTATAGTCGTTTTATGGGGCTGTTCGGCGGGGGAACGGATCTGATTATCCCATGGAGAAACATTGTGAAGATCGGTTCGGATGTCATTTTGGTTAAAATGGATGAAATGAAGGAAACTACCTATGATGAGCGCGACCGTGAAGCCCGCTTGTATGACGAACAGAACAACCGCATGGACCGGGTGGAACGAATCGAACGGCTAGATCGCAGCCAGCGCCGAACGATATAATCGAGACAGAACGGGGTTCATTTGGTACACTGGAAGTTGTGAGGTGAGAGGATGGAACCGTTTATTTTGGATAAGGAAATACGGTCAGGAAGCCAGAGCTCTAATTTGGGTCCTGACCCGTTGTTATTATATGTGGAGCCGTGGAAACTGGAGTTTAAGCATATGAAAGCCGGTTTTACGACAAGGCAGGGTGGTGTCGGAAGCGCGCCTTACGCCAGTCTCAACTGTGCCTATCATGTAGGGGATGATCCGGCTGACGTGCTACATAATCGTAAACTTGTAGCTGAAAAGTTGGGTTTCCCTTTGGAATCCTGGACTTGTGGAGAACAGGTACATGGGAAACATGTAACTGTAATTACCGCTGATGATCGGGGCAAAGGTTTGCTGGATCGGCAGTCTGCATTGCAGGATACGGATGGTTTGGTCACCAATGTGCCAGGTGTGCTGCTGACTTCCTTTTATGCAGATTGTGTACCCCTTTATTTCTATGACCCCGTACAACAGGCGGTGGGGCTTGCTCATGCGGGATGGAAAGGTACAGTTGCCGGTATAGCCGAATCGATGGTTGAAAAGATGGAGCAGGAATATGGAAGTCGCAGACAGGATATCCGTGCTGCAATTGGTCCCTCAATTGGGGATTGCTGTTATGAAGTGGATGAAGCGGTTATGCAGCATGTACGGGTTTGGCTGGATCATTCCTCGGGTAATGATGAATACAAGAACTCTGCATCAAATCAAGTATATCGGCCAGCCGGAAATGGCAAAACGATGTTAAACTTGAAAGAATGCAATCGACACATTATGATGAAAGCAGGAATATTGCCGGATCATATCGAATGTACAACTTGGTGTACAAGCTGCAATCCCGAGCTGTTTTTCTCATATCGTAAAGAAAATGGCATTACCGGGAGAATGGCGAGCTGGATTGGGCTGGAAGAGAGGTGACCCTCTGTGTCATTGGAGGAGCGTATACAACTGGTAAATCAGAAGATCGAAGCCGCGTGTCAGCGCAGTGGCCGTCAACGTGAAGATGTGAATGTGATTGCTGTCACGAAATACGTCTCACTTGAAACAACGGGAGCTGTACTGGACCACGGTCTTGAGCATATTGGCGAAAACCGCTGGCAGGATGCACAGGCGAAATGGGAAGCATTCGGTCAGCAAGGTACCTGGCATTTTATCGGTCATTTACAGACGAATAAGGTGAAGGACGTCATCGGTAAATTCCGTTACATACATTCACTGGATCGTTTGTCCCTGGCCAAGGAGTTGGATAAAAAGGCGGCGTCTCTTGGCATCCAGGTGGAAACACTATTGCAGGTGAATATTTCGGGTGAAGAAAGCAAGTATGGCTTGCAGCCTGAACAGGCGAGTTCTTTTTTACGTGAAATCAGTTCGTTCAACAACCTGAAGGTCATCGGTTTGATGACCATGGCACCCCATGAGGAAGATCCGGAGCTTACACGTCCCGTATTTCGCGGACTGCGTGAGCTTAGAGACCATTTGAATGGACAAGCTCTGACGGCAGAGCCATTAGCCGAGTTGTCGATGGGCATGTCCAATGATTTTGAAGTGGCGATTGAAGAAGGGGCAACCTGGGTTCGGCTTGGATCGATTCTCGTAGGAAAAGAGGAGGGTTCACAATGGGCGTAATGAATAAGTTTATGAATTTCCTCGGGCTACAGGAAGAGGAAGAAATTGTGGAACGTGAGCGTATGGCGGCACAAGAGGAACATGATCCTGATCAACAGGAAGCTGAAACCTCAAGTCTCGATAAACGTAGAAACCAAAGGGGGAATAATGTGGTGAGCATTCATTCCCAGAAAAATGTTAAAGTCGTCCTTTATGAACCGCGTTCTTATGACGAAGCACAGGAGATCGCTGACCATCTGCGCTCCCATCGTACAGTTGTGGTTAACCTGCAGCGAGTGCGTCAGGATCAGGCACTGCGCGTCATTGATTTCTTGAGTGGCACAGTATATGCACTGGGCGGCGGTATTTCAAAAATTGGTGGCAACATTTTTCTCTGTACGCCAGATACGGTTGAAATTCAGGGAGCAATTACGGAAATACTGGCTGACAGCGAGCAAGATTATAACAGAATGAGGTGAGCCACTTTTGCAACAGGTTGAAGTTGTATTGTACACGCTATACCAGATTTATTTTTACATGGTCATTGTCTACATATTGATGTCATGGCTTCCCAACGCACGGGAAAGCTTCATCGGTGAATGGCTAGGCAAATTGGTGGAACCATACCTAAGACCTTTCCGTCGATTTATTCCGCCTTTGTTCGGTATGTTGGATATTTCACCGATTGTGGCGTTAATCGTTCTGCAACTTGCGCTTAATGGGCTGATCTCCATCCTCCGATACTTTGTATATTAGGGTAGGGTGAACATAGATGAGCGGTGAAATTTACGAGCATTTTAGTCATGACGAGCGGGATTTTGTGGATAAAGCCTCAGACTGGGTTGAACGTGCAGGCAAGTTTCATGACATGAAGCTAACTGACTTTCTTGATCCCAGACAGGCCTTTATTTTACAAACACTTGTTAACCGTCGAGATGATGTACAGATTCGTCTGGATGGTGGTTATGAAACAGCTGAACGTAAGCGGGCGCTGATTGCACCGGATTATCGGTATCTGGACGATGAAGATATGGGTATGCAGGTGATGAGCATTACGTCTGACGATCAGAAGATTAAAGAGCTGGAGCATGGGGACTATATGGGTGCCCTGCTCGGGCTTGGCATGAAACGTGGCAAGATCGGTGATATTCAAGTGCTGGAGGACGGGTGCCATACGGTGGTGGCGTCGGAAACCGGCGCTTTTTTATCGCTTCAATTGAACCAGGTGCACCGGGTACATGTGTTTACAGAGCTACTGGCATTGGATCAGCTGAAATGGTCCCAAAGTAAACTGGAGACGATGGATATTACCGTGGCTTCCCTGCGTTTGGATGGCATCTGTGCAGATGTGTATCGGCTTAGTCGCAGTAAAGTTCTGGTCCCGATCAAGGCCGGTCGCTGTCGTGTGAATTGGAAAGTGGAGGAAGATCCGTCCAAATCACTAAAAGCCGGCGACGTGGTTTCCATTCAAGGTTTTGGTCGATTCAAGGTGCTGGAACAGGAGGGGTTGACCAAAAAGGGACGCTGTCGCGTAAAAATCGGCAAATTTGCCTAAGTGTGTTGCAGGAAAACCCGCTTTCTTGTCGAAATGTTTAAGGTAAAGGTGCAAAAAACATTCGGTGTTTCCGATATACATTAAAGTGCAAAGGTTGATATGATCGCTAAAGGATCAGAGTCTGATCCTGCATTCCGTATTAGTTGCCAGGATTGGGCATCTCATATACGGCCCCTTGGGTGGAACCCATATGCTGCAAACCTTCTCGTCCGGGAAGGAACTTTTACAGGAGGTGGACAGCATGCCATTAACGCCGCTGGACATACACAACAAGGAATTTTCCCGACGCTTGCGCGGGTATGACGAGGATGAGGTCAATGAATTCCTGGATCAAGTCATCAAAGATTACGAAGGCGTCATTCGCGAAAACAAAGAGCTGAGCAATCAGTTGCTGTCCGTACAGGAGAAGCTTGATCATTTTGCAACGATTGAAGAGACGCTGAGCAAAACGATTATCATTGCGCAGGAAGCTGCGGATGATGTGAAGAACAATGCGAAAAAAGAAGCACAGTTGATCGTGAAGGAAGCCGAGAAAAATGCGGACCGGATCATAAACGAATCATTGTCTAAATCACGCAAAATTGCTTTGGAAGTCGAAGAGCTGAAAAAGCAGGCGTCCATCTACCGTGCCCGTTTCCGTACACTTGTGGAAGCACAGCTCGAACTGCTGACTCAGGATGGTTGGGAAGCGCTGGAGAGCCGGGAACAGGAAGTCCGTGACCGTGAGCGGGAAATGAAGGAAATTTATTAGTCTATCCGCCTGGTTGACTTTTACCTGTAAAGAGGCTATAACTATATTCATAATGAATAGTGATTCCATGACGGGTTCAGTACGTTATGATCTCATCCCTCAGAGAGTTGGCGTTTGGTGCAAGCCAATGGATGAGTTATAGCCGAATATCTCCCCGGAGAAGTGACGCTGAAGCGGTGAATTAGTTGCCGTGTGTAAGCGAAACCGTGAGCCGAACGTTATATCGGCACCCTGCTGTAGTGAAGCGGGGCATAAGCGCTGTTGATGACAGAGCATACCCAATTTATATTGGATGTGGTTTGTGATGAACAGAATTAGGGTGGTAACGCGAGTATAACCTCGTCCCTTTCCAGGGATGAGGTTTTTTTGTGTCCAAAAAAAGCAGCGAACGCCCATGAGGCCCGAAGGTGCCTCAAGGAGAGAGCCCACGCCGGAGAAGCGAAGCGTCCGGCAGCTCCCCCCACGTAGTAAGGCCCGGCGGCGTTCCCGGAGGGGACAGCCGCAAAAGGGCCGACTCCAACATACACACCTTCGCAAACGCCGCCGCAGTCCCGCCAAAGACAACCCATCCCGGGTGTCCAGAGGGCGGAGCGCCTATGGGGTCCCCCTTGGTAAGGGGGATTTAGGGGGATTGAAACGCTTTTTGTGGACGGTCCACAATCTAACACAGTTGAAAGGAAGATAATCATGCAACGAGTTGACGTCAAAGAGAAAGCACGCGCCAGAGAACTACGCGTGTTAAACAAATGGAAAACCGAGAATACATTCAAAAGATCCATCGAAAACCGGGAAGGCAAGCCGAACTTCGTATTTTACGAGGGACCGCCAACGGCCAACGGTAAACCGCATATCGGTCACGTACTCGGACGGGTCATCAAGGATTTCGTAGGACGTTATAACACCATGAAGGGTTACCGCGTCGTTCGTAAAGCGGGCTGGGATACACATGGTTTGCCTGTAGAACTGGGTGTTCAGAAAAAGCTCGGCATCTCCCACAAGTGGGAAATCGAAGATTACGGCGTGGAGAAATTCATTAACGAATGTAAAGCGAGCGTGTTCGAATACGAGCAACAATGGCGTGATCTGACGGAAGGGATCGGCTACTGGACGGACATGAATAATCCGTATATCACACTCGACAACAATTACATCGAAAGTGTGTGGAACATTCTGGCGACGATTCATGAAAAAGGCCTGCTGTACCGCGGTCATCGTGTGAGTCCGTACTGTCCTTCTTGTCAGACTACACTTAGCTCCCATGAGGTGGCGCAAGGCTACAAGGACGTCAAGGACCTCAGTGCTACGGCCAAATTCAAGCTGGATGACAGCGGCGAATTTGTGCTTGCCTGGACAACGACGCCTTGGACATTGCCATCACACGTTGCGTTGGCCGTGAACCCGGATATGGATTACTCCCGTGTTCGTCAGGACAACGAAGTGTATATCATGGCGACCAATCTGGTTGAGAAGGTTATGAAGGACGCCAAAGGTGAATATGAAGTGATCGGTTCCCTGAAAGGGTCAGACCTGGTTGGTAAAACGTATGATCCTCCGTTCAACTACGTGCAGGCTGAGAAAGCAAACATCATCCTGGGCGCAGGCTTTGTAACTGATGCAAGCGGTACAGGGATTGTACACATGGCACCTGCTCATGGTGAAGATGACTATCGTGTATGTCGTGAGAATGGCATCAGTTTTGTGAACATGGTGGACCTGGAAGGCAAGTTTGTGCCGCAGGTAACTGATTTTGCCGGACGTTTTGTGAAGGATTGCGATATTGATATCGTTAGATACCTGTCGGAAAAAGGACGTTTGTTCAGCAAAGAAAAATATGAGCACAGCTATCCGTTCTGCTGGCGTTGTGATACACCGCTTCTCTACTATGCAATGGACAGCTGGTTTATCCAAACAACAGCAATCAAGGATCAACTGATCGCCAATAACAGTGAAGTAGACTGGTATCCAGGTCACGTTCGTGATGGTCGCTTTGGCAAGTTCCTTGAAGATCTCGTAGACTGGAATATCAGCCGTGACCGCTATTGGGGAACGCCACTGAACATCTGGGTGTGTGAAGAGACAGGTGAACAATTCGCCCCGCATAGCATCGCTGAACTGCGTGCCCGTGCGATTGGCGACGTGCCAGAGAATCTGGAACTGCATAAGCCGTATGTAGATGACGTCAAAGTCATGAGCTCTTGTGGCAAATATGAAATGAAGCGTACACCCGAAGTGATCGATGTCTGGTTCGACAGCGGCTCCATGCCGTTTGCCCAGCAGCACTATCCATTTGAAAATAAAGAAATATTCGAACAGCAATATCCGGCAGATATGATCTGTGAAGGAATTGACCAAACGCGCGGGTGGTTCTACAGCTTGCTGGCCGTATCTACACTTTTGACAGGCAAAGCGCCTTACAAAGCAGTTATGGCAACAGGACACGTTCTTGATGAGAATGGACAGAAGATGTCCAAATCCAAAGGCAACGTTATCGATCCATGGGAAGTGATTGAAGAATACGGTACAGATGCATTCCGCTGGGCTTTGCTGTCTGACAGCGCACCATGGAACAGCAAGCGTTTCTCCAAAGGCATCGTGGGCGAAGCGAAATCCAAAATGGTGGATACGCTGGTCAACACCCATGCATTCCTGACGCTCTATGCTACGATTGATGGATTTGATCCACAGGAGCATCCGTTCAAGCTGTCTTCACACAACCTGGATCGCTGGATTTTATCAAGACTGAACAGCCTGATTCTCGTTGTAGAAAAAGCGCTGGCTGTTAACGACTACCTGAACTCTTCCAAAGCTATCGAAGCATTTGTGGATGAGCTCAGTAACTGGTACATCCGTCGTTCCCGTGACCGTTTCTGGGGCAGCGGATTGACAGAAGACAAACTGGACGCCTACCGTACATTGACTGAAGTGCTGGTAACTACAGCCAAGCTCGTGGCTCCGTTCACACCGATGCTTGCAGAAGATATCTATCTGAATCTGACTACTGGTGAAAGTGTGCACATGGATGATTATCCGGTTGCCAATGAAGCGTTGATTGATTTGGATCTGGAGCAGGATATGGAGACAGCTCGCCGAATCGTTGAACTCGCCCGTAACGTTCGTAACGAAACAGGCATCAAGACTCGTCAACCGTTGTCCGAACTGATCGTTTCTCTGGATAAAGGTTTCAATCTGGCAAGTTATGAAGAGATCATCAAGGATGAGATCAATGTCAAAAGTATTCGTACCGAGCATGATGATGCGGACTTCGTTGATTTTACTTTGAAGCTGAATTTGAAAGTAGCAGGCAAAAAATACGGTAAAAACGTAGGCTTCCTGCAGAACTTCTTCAAGGGAATGTCAGCGGATGAGACTCGTAAAGTGGTAGCAGAGGATGTGCTAAACGTCGTTTCTCCGGAAGGTGAGGAGCTGCAAGTGACGGGTGAAGAATTGCTGGTGGAGAAACAAGCCAAATCCGGTTTTGCCTCAGCATCCGGCTATGGTCTGACGGTAGCTCTCAATACGGAGATCACTGCAGAACTCGAACAGGAAGGCTGGGTCCGTGAAGTCATTCGTGCAGTTCAAGATACACGGAAGAAGCTGGATCTGCCAATTGAGAAAAGAGTACGTTTGACGCTGGATGTGGACGCTGCTCTTCAAGCAGCGATTCAGGCCTTTGATCATGTGCTGCGTGAGAATGTGCTCGTTACCGAAGTAACCTTCGGAACAAATGATTCGATGCAACGAATTGAAGCCGGAGGCAAAGCCATCGGTGTATATATCGAGGGGTAATACAGTAATTTTCACGTAAGGCGGTCCTGGAGAAAGGTTACTTTGTCAGACTTTAACGGAGACAGAGTAACTCTATTTCAAATAGGACAGTATATAGAGACAGAAATGCCAACGAGCCTCAGATGCAGGAGAAGAATCCTGTGTCCTGGCTCGTTTGGTTTTTCAGCAAATGGGCAATGATTTCTATTGTGCAGACACTCTATATACATCAAAGGAACTGAGTAAATTATGAACGAACAGGATAGCCGATCACCATTGAATTCAGAATCCACGCATTCCAAGAATGCAGAGGACAAAATTGAAGAACTTCATACGCTCACCAACCGGCTTGCCAATGAACTCGAACGTTCGCGGATCGCGCAGTACACAGAATTGCTGAACCGGCCATGGAAGCTGATTGGACTTAATCTGTTGTCCGGAGCAGCACGTGGCGTGGGGATCGCAATCGGGTTCACTTTTTTTGCAGCCACGATCATTTATGTGTTACAGGTTCTTGGGGCTCTTAATCTGCCCATTGTAGGTGATTACATTGCAGATATTGTGCGAATTGTGCAACGACAGCTGGAGTTAAACACATATTAGTCAGTCAAGTGATCAATACGAATCGTCCGAATCGAAATCCGGTTCTAACAGACCTTCGCCTTCACGGTTCTCCAGATACTGTCGATATTGCCGATTGCGCACGATGGACACATCATGACCGTAGATATCGGTGGCGACAAAGCTCTCATATGCTTCAACGCATCCCTCGACTTCGTCTGTGGCTTCAATCGCCATAACATCATAACTGTCGATGTCCCGTCCCTCAGCCATGGCTGGCGTGTTGGAGGTACCCCAACTTTCAACAATCTGCCACGCATCCTCGCCGTCGAAGCCGTTCTGGTCATCCCGTTCATCTAGGCTTGTGCGGCCAAAGGCCGGAGCGAGGAATTCTTCCTCGACAGGACGATTTTCGGAGACAACGGTTTCGGGTTGATGCTTTTTGCAGTACTTGGTGTAAGGAACAGCTTGCATGCGTTCATAAGAGATGGGCTGCTGACACACGGCACAAATCCCATAATGGCCTTCATTGATGGAATGCAGAGCAGAATCAATGCGCTCCAGTTGAAATTCATCATGCTCCAGCAGCGAAATATCCTTTTCGCGTTCATACATCTCGGTTGCGATATCACCTGGATGGTTATCAATCGGTGATAATTCACCTGTCTGGAGTTTCATGGAGTCACCAAGACCATAATGTTCGTTTTGCTCCAGTCTATGTTCAATATCACGCTTTTCGGTTATCAGTTGGGAACGTAACAGTTGCATTTGTTTGGCAGTGAAATGTGACATCGTTTTCCCCTTTCTGTTCTGTGTGGACTCCGGTTTTTGTCTCTGTTGTAGGATGTACCATTTCGTGCAGAATTACAGAAGGGAAATGTTATCGTTTTTGCCATCCGGACTGCGGCGTACCGCGTCGTGGACGATTTCCAAACAGCTGTGCTACAATGAACAAGTCTGGCGTTAAGCCTGGTATCGTTTGGAAAAGACAAGAACGGAGTGACAAACAAACGTGGTGTATTATATCCTCGCTTTTATCGTATTTTTAGTCGATCAGGGAACGAAGTTCCTAATTGCAACCCGGATGGAACTTAGAGATGAAATTCCGGTGATTGGCAATTTCTTTGTCATCACATCACATCGCAACTCAGGTGCAGCCTTTGGTATTTTGCAGGATCAACGCTGGTTCTTTATTGTGGTTACGCTGGTAGTCGTGGTGGCTTTGGTTTGGTATTTGCAAAAGGTAAAAGATACTCCGCACAAATTGCTGCCCGTGGCGCTTAGTTTAGTGCTTGGGGGAGCCATTGGTAACTTCCTGGATCGGGCTTTGACCGGAGAGGTTGTCGATTTTATCCAGCTTAATTTTGGAAGCTACACGTTTCCCATTTTCAACATAGCCGATTCGGCGATCTGTATCGGTGTGGTACTGATTATTGTGGAAACGCTGCTTGAAGGACGGCGCGAGAAAGCTGCCGCAAAGGTCGAAGGGAATGAACATCATGAGTAAATCGCAAAATGAAGAACAAATTAACGGAGATACGTCAACGCATGACGATGAACTCTTGAATGGCAATGATCGTATGGAATGGACGGTTGCCGCAGAACATAATAGGGAACGAATTGACAAATATATTACAGAATCCATGGATAATGTATCGCGCTCTCAAGTTCAATTGTGGATCGGAGACGGGTTCGTAACGGTGAATGGGGCTAAAGTTAAAGCCAACGCCAAATTATTTGAAGGTGATCTGATAGAGCTTCTGATTCCTGAGCCGACGACTGTGGAGATTATTGCTGAAGACATTCCGCTTGAAGTGGTATATGAAGACAGTGATTTGATCGTTATTAATAAACAGCGTGGCCTGGTTGTACATCCAGCACCAGGGCATACGTCGGGAACACTTGTTAATGCACTGATGTATCACTGTAAAGATCTCTCAGGCATTAACGGCGAGCTACGTCCCGGTATTGTGCATCGGATTGATAAGGACACATCAGGACTGATTATGGCTGCCAAAAATGATCGTGCTCATGCCTCGTTGGCCGCTCAGCTCAAAGAGCATAGTGTGAATAGACGATATATTGCACTCGTTCATGGGCATCTTAGTCACGATCAGGGTACGATTGATGCACCGATTGGCCGAGACACCAATGATCGCAAAATGTACACCGTTACAGAGCGTAACAGTAAACATGCGGTTACGCATTTTACTGTTACGGAACGCATCAATGACTACACGTTGTTGGAACTGAAGCTGGAGACAGGACGTACCCACCAGATTCGTGTTCACATGAAGTTCATTGGTCATCCGCTTGTTGGAGATCCAACGTATGGTCGTAATAAAGGGATCAAAATGCAGGGACAGGCTCTGCATGCTGCGATTCTAGGTTTTGTACATCCAACGACCGGAGAATACCTTGAGTTTACAGCGCCGCTTCCGCAGGATATGGAAGATGTTCTGGCCTCATTGCGTAGTCGCTGACAGCTCGAGAAAGTACAAATGTTCGGATAATTTGTCCATGGTTTTGAACGCGCAAATGCTTCATATTAAAGTGTAGAAATTTGCGTCAAATGAGGAGATGAACAAAATCATGAGTATCGATAAATATCAGGAAACGTACATTCAGACTAATTTTGCCGACCGTATTGGCGGCTCCAACTATGGTAAAGACACCAACATCTATAAATTCGAGAAAATCAAACGTGCCAAAGCTTCGGCTAAAAAAGATTTTCCCAATGTAGAACTGATTGACCTCGGCGTAGGTGAACCGGACGAGATGGCAGATGCAGGCATCGTAGATGCATTGGCTGAGCAAGCCTCCAAACCTGAGAACCGTGGTTATGCGGATAACGGTATCCCTGAATTTAAGGAAGCGGCTGCTGCTTACCTGAAAAATGTATTTAATGTAGAGGGTATCGACCCATCAACTGAAATCGTGCATTCCATCGGTTCCAAGCCGGCTTTGGCTATGATGCCTTCCTGCTTCATCAATCCAGGTGATGTAACGATCATGACAGTGCCAGGATATCCGGTTATGGGTACACACACCAAATACCTGGGTGGGGAAGTATTCAACATTCAATTGACCAAGGAGAACAACTTCCTGCCGGACCTGACGGCCATTCCGGAAGATATCGCAAAACGTGCGAAGTTGCTCTATCTGAACTATCCGAATAACCCAACGGGTGCGAGTGCAACGGTGGAGTTCTTTACGGAAGTGGTTGAATGGGCGAAGAAATACAGCGTTGTCGTTGTGCATGATGCTCCATACGCAGCACTGACATATGACGGCACAAAACCGTTCAGCTTCCTGTCCGTACCTGGTGCGAAGGATGTTGGCGTAGAGCTTCACTCCTTGTCCAAGTCCTACAACATGACAGGCTGGAGAATTGGTTTTGTAGCAGGTAACCCGCTTGTTGTAAAAGCATTCAGCGACGTGAAAGACAACAATGACTCCGGTCAGTTCATCGCGATCCAGAAGGCTGCTGCCTATGGATTGAACCATCCGGAAATCACGGAAAAAATCGCGGAGAAATATTCCCGTCGTCATGACCTGCTGGTAGCTGCACTGAACGAGTTGGGCTTCCAGGCTGAGAAACCTAAAGGTTCCTTCTTCCTGTATGTTGAAGCACCAAAAGGGATTGTGGGTGGCCGCCGCTTTGAATCCGGCGAAGACTTCTCCCAGTTCCTGATCCGTGAGAAACTGATCTCTTCGGTTCCTTGGGATGATGCCGGTAACTTTGTCCGTTTCTCCGTTACCTTTGAAGCTAAAGGGGAAGAAGAAGAGAAACGTGTTATCGCTGAAATTAAACGCCGCCTGAGCGACGTGCAATTCGAATTTTAATTTAAGTTCACATTATCATAATATGTAGCTAAAAGAGACCGGAAACGGTCTCTTTTTTATGCAAAAAATTATAAATTCTTCCTGTAATCCCTTTACAAAACTATATAAGCAACATATGATTAAATCTTTACGTTATGTATTTAGTCAGAAGTTGCTTTTGAAGGGAGTTATGGAAATTGTTATCATCTCGTACCAATACCGTGTCCACACCTGCTGCAGGAACAGGTAGTACCTTTTCAGGTTTGCTTAAACTGTTGAGGCCGAAACAATGGACCAAAAATGTGCTATTGTTTGCCGCACTGCTTTTCTCTTTTGAGGAAATTCGGACGGAGACCATTCTATCGACTTTGTTAGGTTTTATTTTATTTAGCCTGGTTGCAGGCTGCGTTTATATTTTAAACGATTATGTAGATCGCGACAGAGATCGTCAGCATCCGGTGAAGATGTTCCGTCCCCTTGCTTCTGGACAGGTCAACCCGGCTCACGCTTTGGTATTCGGAGTTCTGCTGCTGATTCTTTCCGTCGGGACAGCCTTTGTGATGAACCCGTTATTCGGAGTGTTATGTATTGTTTATTTCCTATTGAATGTGTCGTACTCATTTGTGCTGAAACATCTCGTTATTTTGGATATGATGACCATTGCGGCTGGATTTGTGCTTCGTGCGATTGCGGGTGGCGTGCTAATCCATGTACCATTTACGCCGTGGTTCCTCATTTGTACAATGCTGCTATCCTTGTTCCTGGCTATTGGCAAACGGAGGAATGAACTTACCCTGCTTGAGGGAAATACCGGTTCGCACCGTAAAGTTCTGGATAACTATTCAATTACGTTATTGGATCAGTTTAATACCATTGTCACAACCGCGACCATTATCAGCTATTCGCTTTTTACGTTCACATCCGATCGCACCATTCATTTAATGTGGACGATTCCATTGGTCATATACGGCATGTTCCGCTATCTGTATTTAATTCATATGAAGAACCAGGGTGGTTCGCCGGATCGAGTTCTATTTGAGGACAAGCCTATCTTAATCACGGTCATTTTGTATGTCATCAGTGTTATTTTGATTTTTGCTATTTTTGAATAAAGTTAGAGTCTGGAAGGTAGAGGGGATCAGGGTGAAAAGCACGAAAGTCGCCATCTTTGATATTGATAAAACGATTATACGCAGAGATTCCATGTTTCAGTTTGTACATTACGGCGTTCGGCGTTACCCGTGGCAGGTATGGAGATTGCCTGTCATTGCATTTCATACCGCGCTGTTCAAGGCAGGTCTGATGAGCGTTGAACGTGTTAAACGTTCCTATTTCAAGGGCATTGAGCGCATGTCCGAAGAAGATCTGGAGCATTTTTTTGATACGCGACTCCGTTCTGCCATTTTTGCGGAGGCAAGTGTAGAGATGCAGCATCGTAAGGAAGCCGGTTACCACGTATTGCTGGTGACTGCATCTCCGCATGCCTATATGAAATATTTTAAAAACTTCCCTTGGGTGGATCATGTCATAGGTACCGATCTGGTTCGTCACCCGAATGGCTATACCTGTAGGATCGAAGGCAGCAATTGCAAAGGGGATGAGAAGGTTCGCCGAATTCAGGCCTATCTGGATGAGAAAAAGATGGTGATTGATTATGATCAATCCTGCTCCTATTCCGACTCCTTATCCGATCTTCCAGTGATGCAGTTGGTAAGTCAGCGATACTTTATTAACAAGCGCGTGCCAGAGATGGAGGCATTGTCGTGGGGGAGATAAGAGGGCGCCATACAGGCAAGTTATTGATGTTGGTCTCCGCCTTTCTTACAGCGACGGGCCAACTGTTCTGGAAATGGGGTCTGACTGAGTGGATCTTTTTGGGCATCGGCTTTCTTTGTTATGGACTTGGTGCCATTTTGATGATCAAGGCGTTTGCTTTGGAAAAACTGTCTGTGGCCTATCCTTTGATGTGTGCAAGCTACGTGTTTGCGCTGATCTATGGATATTTTTTGCTAGGAGAAGAAATTACGGTGCAGAAGTTGGCGGCTGTCGTGCTGCTTGGAATCGGGGTGACATTGACCAGTGTTGATCGATAGCTGGATGATTGCTGTACTGATCGCAATGACCCTGTGTGGAGCGATGGGAGGAGCGGGTCTGAAAGCCTACGCCACCAGCCGCAAAAAGCTGCATGTTCTAGTAGGGCTTGGATTCTATGGTACAGGTGCGCTGCTGAACATTGTATTGTTGAAATTTCTTCCCTTAACGGTTGTACTGCCTGCCAATGCGTTAACGTATGTGTGGACGCTCATTATAGCGCGGTTTGCATTTAAGGAGAACGTGGGTCCTTTGCGCTGGATAGGTGTCGTTTGTATTATGGGCGGGTTGTGTTTGTTGGTTTTCTAGAATAATTGAAACTGGATGTGAACGCATGAGATTTTTGGACTACATATTTGTTAATCGCAGAACCAATTGGACGGCATTTTGCCTGTTTGCGGGTTTTGCTCTTTTTTACGGTCTGATGAATGGCCCTTACGTGACGTACATTGCAGATTACGCAGAGCTTCTAGGGTCATACACGCCATTTAGTACGGCGCAGTTCCCACTTAATTTATTTAACTTTGATCCTTCCATGTATTATGGAGCCAACAGTTCTTCGGTTATTCATCCGTTAATTTCATTTCTGGCGGTTACGCTTGAAGCAGGTGCTCAATTACTGGGCGGAAATTGGTTCTTTCTTATCCTGCAGTCGCTTGTGAATGCGGGCTCGGTTGTGCTGGTATTTCTGTTCTTGAATCAAAAAGATAAACAAAGCACTACACCGTTACTTTTCGCTTTATTATTCGGTTTTAGCTCCTATCTCATGTTTACTGCATTGATTCCGGACTCCTATCCGTATGTACAGTTTGTTATTCTGTTCTCTGTGCTGTACATGCAATACACCCGTGAATGCAAAGATGTCCGTTACATCCCAAATGCGCTGCTGGCATCCATTAACTTCGGACTGACGTCGACCAACATTGTACCATTTGCGGCCGCCATGTTTTTCAATTTGCGGACGTGGCGTAACAAGTCGGGTTGGAAAAAGTATATCGGAATCATGGCGCTGGCCGTTGCTTTCATCGTAGTATTGACAGGGATTCAGTACATCGCGTTTGGCGGTCGTAGTTGGGTCAGCAATTGGTTGCTCGGTATTCAAAATGGGGGAACAAGCTATGCCACTCCATTCCAGTTCGCAGTTCATTGGAAGGCTCTAAGCTTGCTAACGATTAATCCGATGCTGTCACCGAAAGTGCATTTGCTGGACCCGGGCATGGTAGCGTTTGTAACGGACCTGTCCCGTTCCAATCCGATCTATGTGCAGCTCACGGGTATTTTTATCCTGTTGCTAGCGCTCACTGGGTTTATCAAGGGCATCCGTGAACGGGAAGTGTGGACTCTTGCGCCATACATTCTGTTTGCATTTGTACTTCATATTGTTGTTGGTTTCGGGCTAGCGGTATTTCAATACGATATGTACCTATACGCAGGACACTATCTGTTTGCGTTTTTCCTCCTCGGTGGGGGCTTCGTCATCGGTCTTCGTCAGGGGTTGGGGAAAAAAGTGTTAATAGGCTTGATCATGCTATGTATTCTCGTTACTGCAGTCAACAATATCTATCGTCATGTAGAAACATTAACAACGATTAAGCAGTCCTATGATCAATTGGAACAGGAACGTACAGTGAAATAATCAGACATTTTAATTATTCTATACTAAGAGACAAGGCCATTGGATTGTAAATCCAATGGCCTTGTCTCTTTGAGCATGATTCATTCGGTATGTGCAGGTTGGTTTAAAAACCAAAAGACCCTCTGCATTCATGACACAGAGGGTCGCTCGGACGATTTAAGCAATAATTTTGGTCTTCTTGGCATTCTCGGCTGAACGTTTGGTCAGACTGCTGAGTGGACGTTTCAAAGCGAGGGCAACGATGAGACTCAGCGCGATGAACATGCACAACCACAGAATATCCTTGATGGCCGTCGACCACAAGATGCCGCCGACCGACTCACGCAGCAGACTGATCGCATACGTGAAGGGCATGAACGGATTCAATGCCTGGAAAAAGGGCGATGTCATGCTGATCGGGAATGTACCGCCCGAGCTGGAGAACTGGAACACCATGAAGATGATGGCGATGCCTTTGCCGATATTCCCAAAGACGGACAGCAGGGTGTACGTTATGGTGACAAACACGGCACTCACCAGCATGGCAAACAGGACAAACCACAGCTTATCTGCGACGTATGTTCCGAGAATCAGGATGTCTCCCAGGCTGACACAGACCGCTTGAAGCAATCCAATGGTCAGAAAAGTACCAAGACGTCCGAGATACAACTCATATCCCCTGAACTTGCCTTCTGGATTTTCAGCTTCGGCACGAAGCAGGGAAATCAGCAGCGTTGAACCGACCCACAAGGACAGCACGCCATAAAATGGTGACATGGCCGATCCATAATTCGGAATCGGGTAAAGCTGCTGTTCCTTGATTTGTACTGGACTTGCAAGGAAAGCACTTTCTTCTTCAATGTCTCCGCGCAAAAGTTTGGCGAGTTCGGCAAACTGGTTATTGCCTTCCACTTCCCTAAGCTTGTCTGCAGCCTTGCTGATGGCACTTTCCAATGCGGGCAGGTCATCACGTACAAGCGTGGCAACACGATGTACTCCTTTTTCAACCTCTGGCAGCTGGTTCTGTACAAAATCGGATGCCTTGCCGATCTGTTTCTCGGCATTAGGCAGATCGTTCCGAACAAAATCAGCCGCTTCGTTCAGCTTGGTTCCCAGCTTGGGCAGATCGTTCCGAATTAATGAAGACACCGTGTTCAGAGCTTGGATAAAGCCTTCACTTTTGTTCGCGAGTGTCTCCGATATTTCATGGATCTTAGATTGTATTTGAGGCAGTTCGCTCTGGATTTTCGTCAACTCGGTCTGCCCAAACGTAATCCCTTCTTTGGCTGACGCAAGAATGTCCTTAATATCCGGAATTCGATCTCTGGCCCCCTGTAGTGCATCTGCTGAAGTGGAGAGGATAGACCTGAGTTTATCCGCACCAGCCGCAAGTGCAGGTGATATTTCGCTATCGTAGGTGTTCAGGATATTGCCAATCCCGCTGCTAATGTCCTTGGAGAGGGCATTTAACTGAGCGATGACGTCTGCAGGCGGAGTTGTATTACGACGCATCGCATCACTGATGATCCCAGCCAGGCGGATTTGCAGCTGAAGTTTATCAGAAATGGTGTTCAGTTGCGTAATTTTATTGCTCAGTGGATGGCTAGGAAGCAAATTGTCGATTTTGCTGAGTAATTCCGCCATACTGTCAACGAGTTTTACCGCAATCCCCAAGCGGGCAGCGATCCGGTCCAGATCTTCTGGTGTCGGCAGCTTGTTAAGATCCGTATTTTGCAATTGCCCAAATACATCTCCTGCAGCGTTTGCGATTTGCTGCACCAGCAGCAGGTTTTGCCGGATCGCCGGGCCTATAGCCTGAAACGCTTCTTCACTGGAATCTACAAACTGATTCAAGCCTTCGGCCAGCTCAATCCCGTTACCAGCGATTTGGGATACTTTGTCCAGATCTTGCTCTGCAGCGGTTACGATAGACAGAGCTTTGTCGGTTTTGTCCAGGGCCGTTTGAATCACACCTGATACCTGACCAAAGTTTGCATCCACTTCCCGAATACGTTCTACGGCTTTTTGAATATCGGGAATCCGTCCCTGAATAGCCAACACCTCGGATGCCGCATCATTAATTTGTGGCCAATACTCCTGCACCTTGAGCACATACTGTGCGGCTTCATTAATTTCGGGTAGTTTTTTTTCGATTTCGACGATCTTTTGAGCATCTTTGACAATACCAGGCATGGCTTTTTCCACTTCCAGTACCTTTTGACCTGCGGACTGTATAGCCGGAAGATTTTTCTCCAGCGTGAAAATGCCATTCTCCATCTTGCGCAAAGTTGGAAGCTGGGCATTGATTTCAACTCCGGCTTCCTTCAACTTGGTTAGAACAGCCTGACTGACGGCTTCAGTAAAATTTTCATTGATTTGTGTTGTTATCGCAGATACACCGGAGCCTGTGATTTTTGGAGCAATGGCATTAACCTTCTCATTAACGGTATAGATTACCTCTGGGCGCTCCAGCTTCCCGTCAACAATGCCTGTAATTTTGGATGAAAAGTCCTCGGGAACGAGTAGGCTTGCATAATACTCTCCGGTTTGCACACCCCGTTCAGCCTCAGCCTGATTCACAAAAGTCCATCCCAGTTTTTCATTCTGTTTCAGGCTGGATACGAGTTCGTCCCCGATATTGACGCTGGTTCCCGCAACAGTCGCACCCTTGTCCTCGGTTGTCACCGCAATTTTGATCCCCTGGGTGTTACTGTACGGGTCCCAGACAGATTTTACGTTAACCCAGTCATACACTCCCGGCAGTAAAATAATAGCCACAATTAGAAATATACCTGTGGGAACCTTCAAAATATGCAACCAGTCTGTTTTGTAAATGTGCCAAATGTGACGCATAACTTCCTCCTAAATGTAAATAAATGTAGATCTTATCTTATTTCTATGTCGCATATTTGTAAATCCTTATGTATATCGGCTTTATTGCAGCTTCAATGAATTGTTTCATGTTTATAAACTTTACCCATTTCACGGCGTACTAATGCAGAGCCTTTATGTATTCCGTGTTTCTGGACGTTGAACTCTAGAATTTGAAGATATGGATCACATTAAATATGTTATTAAAACTAAGGCAGTTAAGGCTAAACTCACCGAATGTTTTAAAAGGGAGGGCTTTGTCTCCACGTTGAAAATAGTCGGAGGATTATTTTGGCGGTAAGATTCTCCTTAATTTCTTATGGATAAATATACAGTTTTATTGTATAATTATGAATAACGAATGAAATGTGATGTGTTTGGATGTTTTTCAGCCGAACTGCTGATTCTAAGAGGAATACAGTAGAGGAATTTCGCCTGTGATGTTGAGGTGTTGACAGGGGGTTGTCTTTCTGTCATAATTCATGAAGATAAACGGACATATTGAGTACAGAACCCTGTGAGGTCCTGCAATATGAACGACATGAATAGCACCTTTAAATCAGTCCCGTGAGACTGGCAAGGTAACGTGAACGATACATCGTTTTTTTGCTGCGGCAAATGAAGCGATGCATCCCGAGAGTAAACTTTCTTCAGAGCGGTCTGAAGTTCGGAGACTCCTTGCCAATAAACACGGCAAGGAGTCTTTTTTGTTCTCCTCGTCACGGGGCCATGATCTGAAAGGTAAATCCTGAGGAGGCTGAACGCATGAGCACAGAGACACATGTCATTATGGATGAAACCGCGATCCGCCGCGCATTAACACGGATTGCCCATGAGATTTTGGAAAAAAACAAAGGCATTGAAGGCTGTGTACTGATCGGTATTCGAACACGGGGTGTATACCTCGCTGAACGGATTGCCGCCAAGATTGAAGAAATCGAAGGTACACCGATCCCTTGGGGAGAGCTCGATGTGACCCCTTATCGCGATGATCGCTTGGATGAAAATAAAGCGAATCGCAAGGAACTGTTGACGATGACCCCTGAATCACTTTCGATTCATAACAAAAAAGTGATTTTGTTCGATGATGTGCTCTATACCGGACGGACGATTCGCGCAGCGATGGATGCCCTGATGGACTGTGGAAGACCACAGAACATTCAGCTGGCAGTTCTCGCGGATCGTGGACACCGGGAACTTCCGATTCGACCTGATTTTATCGGCAAGAATGTACCAACTTCCAAATCAGAGGAGATCGAGGTTGCACTCATCGAAACGGACGGAACGGACGAGGTCAAAATCATTCAGAACCGGGGGGAACAGGCATGATGATTACACAACCTGCATTGAAGGACCGGAGCTTGCTTGGCCTTAAGGAACTTAGTCGCAATGAGATCGAATCCATTCTGAACAGAGCAGCACACTGGGAAGCGCAGAAGGAGAAACTGGTTCCAGTACTGGAATCGCACTTTGTAGCCAACATGTTCTTCGAGAACAGCACGCGAACTCGCTTCTCGTTTGAGATGGCTGAGAAACGTCTGGGTGCACAAGTGTTGAACTTCACGGCCGCTGCATCAAGCGTGGAGAAAGGTGAATCCATCTATGATACGGTACGCACGCTGGAGTCCATGGGCATTGACGCTGGGGTGATTCGGTTGAAACCATCAGGTGTTTTACAACAACTGGCTCAGAAAGTAAATGTTCCACTGGTGAATGCCGGAGATGGGAATAACGAGCATCCCACACAAGCGCTGCTGGATCTCTACACGATGCGGAAGGCATTTGGTGAACTGAAAGGTTTGCGTGTGTCGATCATCGGAGACATCCTGCACAGCCGGGTAGCACGCTCCAATCTGTGGGCACTGCAAAAGTTTGGTGCGGATGTGCGCTTCTGCGCGCCGCAAACGATGCAGGCACCGGAGCTCGCAGAACACGCGCCTTATGTTGGTCTGGAAGAAGCACTCGATGCGGATGTAGTCATGATGCTAAGAGTTCAACTGGAACGTCATAAACACGGCCTGATTACTTCGGCTGAGGATTATCGCGAACACTACGGATTGACGGAAGAACGGGCGTCACGCCTGAAACCAAGCACAATTATCATGCACCCTGCTCCTGTGAACCGCAATGTCGAGGTAGATGACGCGGTAGTGGAGAGCGCAGCATCGCGGATCTTCCCGCAGATGGCTAACGGTGTTCCAATCCGCATGGCGGTCATGGAACGCGCGATGAAACTGTAACAGGGTCTGGCTGTGGGTCATAGGCTGACGGGACGGAAGTTCTTATAGAGCAATGAGAGCGTACACGATAAAAATCATCCGGCTTGTCTGGCAAGTCGGACAGAATCGAAGCGGAGGGCAATTATGCTACAGATTATAAAAAACGCGAACATCTTGAATCAACAAGGGGAACTTGAACGGAAAACGATCATTATAGATGAAGGAAAAATTCAAAAGATCGCTGGAGTGGAAGATGAAGCGGTACTGACAGCAGAGCAATCAGCGCATAACGTCACCGATGCTTCAGGCAAACTGGTTATCCCCGGTTTGATTGATATGCACGTGCATCTGCGTGAACCTGGATTTGAGCATAAAGAGACGATCGAAACAGGTGCCCGTTCAGCAGCGCAAGGCGGTTTTACAACGATTGCCTGCATGCCGAACACGAGACCGGTAACCGACAATGCGGATGTCGTTAAGTTGGTTTTGGATAAAGCCAAAGAAGCCGACCTGGTTAAAGTGCTGCCTTATGCAGCTATTACGAAAAACGAGCTTGGACGTGAACTTACGGATTTTGCCGCATTGAAAGAAGCGGGCGCGATTGGATTCACGGATGATGGTGTAGGCGTACAAAACGCTCAAATGATGAAAGATGCCATGAGCCTTGCAGCAAGCATGAATATGCCAGTCATCGCTCACTGCGAAGACGACTCATTGGTAGTCGGTGGATATGTGACCGAAGGCGAGTTTTCGAAGCGTCACGGTATCAAAGGTATCCCAAATGAATCCGAGGCTATCCACGTAGGCCGTGATATCCTGCTTGCAGAAGCAACGGGAGTTCACTACCACGTCTGCCACGTAAGTACAGAGCAGTCGGTTCGCCTGATTCGCCTGGCGAAGTCCATCGGCATTAAAGTCACTGCTGAGGTATGTCCGCACCATCTGGTATTGTCCGATGAAGATATCCCGGGCATGGATGCCAACTGGAAGATGAACCCGCCTCTTCGCTCACCACGCGATGTGCAGGCTTGTATCGAAGGTTTGCTGGACGGAACGCTGGACATGATCGTTACGGACCACGCGCCGCACAGCGAAGAAGAGAAGGCAAAAGGCATGGAGCTGGCACCGTTCGGTATCGTCGGATTCGAAACAGCCTTCCCGCTGTTGTACACGAAGTTTGTGGAAACAGGGCTCTGGAGCCTAGACTTCCTCGTCAAACGCATGACAGCTGACCCGGCACGGGTATTCCGACTGGATACTGGTAAGCTGGAAGAGGGAGCACCTGCGGACATCACCATGATTGATCTGAATCAGGAACAAGTGGTTGATCCGGCAGCTTTTGCTACCAAAGGAAGAAACACGCCATTCACAGGCTGGAAGCTGAAAGGCTGGCCGGTACAGACATGGGTGGACGGCAAAAGCGTGTGGAACAACACGGTCCAACAATAAATCAGTACTTAGTAAATCAATAAACTTTACATCTTTAATTCTTAATAACTCTTAATAACTCTTAATCTACAACCTATACACCATTAACATCTTTACAACTAACTCAAGGCAGACCATGCCGAGAGTTCAATATACGAAACAAAGAAAAGTTGAATAATGCTTTTGAACATGGACACCAACGTAACTGCGGAGTGGGCAGAAAGAACCCGAAGAAGCAAAGCGTTCGCCTTTATCACCGGATTACACCATTTGAAGGATGGGATCAAAGTAATCCGGGGATAACAGCGATCAAAGGGTTTTCTGCCCACGGAGCCGCACAAAACGTAACGTTTCCCATGTTCAACTCAAAGTATTCAACGTTGATAAACACAGAGGAGTGAAATGGGATGCAGGCACAGGCAAGATTATTGTTGGAAGACGGCACACTGTTCACCGGGAAAGCATTCGGTGCTGAAGGTGAAACAACAGGTGAGGTCGTTTTTAATACGGGAATTACAGGCTATCAAGAAGTGCTTTCGGATCCTTCTTATTGCGGTCAAATCGTAACCATGACGTATCCACTGATTGGTAACTACGGTATTACGCGTGACGACTTCGAGTCGATTCGTCCGTTCGTACACGGTTTTGTGGTACGCCGTCATGAGCCAACGCCAAGCAACTGGCGTGCGGAATACAGCGTAGACGATTTGCTTAAAGAGTATGGCATCGTAGGGATCAGTGAAATTGATACACGGATGCTGACTCGCCGGATTCGTCACCACGGCACAATGAAAGGAATTCTCACAACAGGATCGAAACCTGTGGAAGAGTTGCTGGAGATGATGGAAGACACCAGCATCGCTGAACTGCGTAACCAGGTTCCTATGACTTCTACTCAACATGTCTACAACAGCCCAGGAACGGCTGAACGCATTGTATTGGTTGACTACGGTGCAAAAACAGGGATTTTGCGTGAACTTAGCAAACGCAACTGTGACGTTGTCGTAGTTCCTCATGATGTAACAGCGGACGAAATCCGCCGCATGAACCCGGATGGCATTCAGCTGTCCAACGGCCCTGGGGACCCGAAAGACGTTCCTCACGCGGTTAAAATGATCAGTGAACTGCTCGGTGAATATCCGATCTTCGGAATCTGCCTGGGTCACCAACTGTTCGCACTGGCGGCAGGAGCCGATACAGAGAAACTCAAGTTTGGTCACCGCGGCGGAAACCACCCGGTTAAAGAACTGGAGAGCGGACGTTGCTTCATCACATCTCAGAACCACGGTTACACCGTAAACGAAGAATCCGTGAAAAATACGGAGCTTGAAGTGACACATATTAACAATAACGATAAGACCATTGAAGGTCTGAAACATAAAACATTCCCGGCGTTTTCCGTTCAGTACCACCCGGAAGCAGCGCCAGGACCTTATGATAACAACTATCTGTTCGACCGCTTTATCGAGATGATTCGGGAGCACAAGATTACTCACCCGCAACAGCCGCGTCAAGCCGTATTGGCAGCCGCAGTGAAAGGAGCACAATAACATGCCGATTAACAAAGATCTCAAAAAAATCCTGGTGATTGGTTCAGGTCCAATCGTCATCGGTCAAGCGGCCGAGTTCGACTATGCCGGTACACAAGCATGCCAGGCACTGAAAGAAGAAGGCGTGGAAGTTGTACTCATCAACAGCAACCCGGCTACGATTATGACGGATACCAACATGGCTGACAAAGTATACATTGAGCCCATTACACTGGATTTCGTAACGCAAATTATTCGTCAGGAACGTCCAGACGGTTTGCTGCCAACTCTTGGTGGTCAAACGGGTCTGAACATGGCGGTGGAACTGGCACGTGCCGGCGTCCTTGAACGTGAGAATGTCAAATTGCTCGGAACACAGCTCACATCCATTGAGAAAGCGGAAGACCGTGATCTGTTCCGTGATCTGATGCGTGAACTGGAACAGCCTGTACCTGAGAGTGTAATTGTAACAACACTTGAGGAATCACTTGATTTTGCCAATGAGATTGGTTATCCAATCATCGTTCGTCCGGCCTACACGCTTGGCGGAACAGGCGGCGGGATCTGTGCCAACGAAGAAGAACTGCGCGAGACAGTTGTAGCAGGTATTCGTTATAGCCCGATCGGTCAATGTTTGGTTGAGAAGAGTATCGCAGGTATGAAAGAAGTCGAGTATGAGGTTATGCGGGACAAAAACGATAACTGTATCGTCGTCTGCAACATGGAAAACTTTGACCCGGTAGGTGTTCATACAGGTGACAGTATCGTTGTGGCACCAAGCCAAACGCTGTCTGACCGTGAATATCAAATGCTGCGCTCAGCTTCCCTGAAAATCATCCGTGCCCTCAACATCGAAGGTGGATGTAACGTACAGTTTGCACTTGATCCGCACAGCTTCCAATACTATGTTATCGAAGTTAACCCACGGGTAAGCCGCTCTTCGGCACTGGCTTCCAAAGCAACGGGTTATCCGATTGCCAAGATGGCTGCCAAAATTGCCATGGGTTACACACTGGACGAAATCGTGAACCCGGTAACGGGCCAAACATATGCATGCTTTGAGCCAACACTGGACTATATCGTGAGCAAAATCCCACGCTGGCCGTTCGACAAGTTTATCTCGGCGAACCGCAAACTGGGTACACAGATGAAAGCGACAGGCGAAGTTATGGCGATTGGCCGGACATTCGAAGAGTCGATTCACAAAGCGGTTCGTTCCCTGGAAATCGGCGTACACCGTCTGTATCTGAAAGATGCGGAAACACTTGATGAAGAAACGCTGAACGAGCGTCTGGTCAAAGCCGACGATGAGCGTATCTTCCTCATCGCTGAAGCCTTCCGCAGAGGTTATACATTACAACAGCTTCAGGATCTGACGAAAATTGATTGGTGGTTCCTGGATAAACTTGAAGGGCTGGTCGGCTTCGAAGATCGCATTCGAGAGGAATCCGAATTGTCTTCCGAAACCTTGTATCAAGCGAAGCGTCTGGGCTTCACTGACCGTGCCATTGCTGAATTGCGTGCTGAAGGGCAACCAGGAGGTACGTTGACAAAAGAAGCTGAAGTCAGAGCACGCCGTGAAGAGGAAAACCTTCGCCCAGTCTACAAAATGGTAGATACGTGCGCAGCTGAATTTGAAGCAACAACGCCATATTACTACTCCACTTACGAAACTGAGAATGAAGTCATTCCTTCAGATAAGAAAAAAGTCGTCGTTCTTGGTTCCGGTCCAATCCGGATCGGTCAAGGGATTGAGTTCGACTACTCGACAGTACACGCAGTATGGGCTCTGCAAAAAGCAGGCTATGAAGCAGTTATCATCAATAATAACCCGGAGACGGTGTCTACGGACTTTAATACATCGGATCGCTTGTACTTTGAACCCCTGTTCTTCGAAGATGTAATGAACGTTATCGAACAGGAACAGCCTGTAGGTGTAATCGTACAGTTTGGTGGTCAAACGGCAATTAACCTGGCAGCACCACTGCGTGCCGCTGGGGTGACGATTCTCGGAACAGATCTGGAAAACATTGACGAGGCGGAAGATCGTAAGAAGTTTGAGCGTCTGCTCTCCCGTCTGGAAATTGCACAACCAAAAGGTAAAACAGTTATTTCGGTAGACGATGCGGTCGAAACGGCTCAAAGCCTGGGTTATCCGGTACTGGTTCGTCCTTCCTACGTACTCGGCGGTCGTGCGATGGAGATTGTATACTCCGATGCCGAATTGCTGACATACATGGAACAGGCGGTTAAAATCAATCCAGAGCATCCGGTCCTGATTGACCGCTACATGATGGGTAAAGAGGTTGAGGTTGACGCGATCTGTGATGGTGAAACGGTATTGATTCCAGGAATCATGGAGCATATCGAGCGCGCAGGGGTTCACTCTGGTGACTCAATCGCGGTATATCCGCCACAGCACCTGTCCCAGGATCTGAAAGAGAAAATTGTAGAGATTACAATCAAGATTGCAAAAGAATTGAAAACGATCGGTTTGGTGAATATCCAGTTTGTTATCCATGATGGCCAAGTGTACATCATCGAGGTGAACCCGCGTTCATCCCGTACAGTTCCTTTCCTGAGCAAAGTAACCAACATCCCGATGGCGAACCTGGCAACACAAGCCATTCTGGGCGTGAAGCTGAAAGACCTCGGTTATGTAGACGGTCTGTGGCCTGAGTCGGATCATGTTTCGGTAAAAGTTCCGGTCTTCTCCTTCGCGAAGCTGCGTCGTGTGGAGCCAACGCTTGGACCTGAGATGAAATCCACAGGTGAGGTTATGGGGCGTGACCCGAATTACGCCAAAGCGTTGTTCAAAGGTCTCATCGGTGCAGGCATGAAGATCCCGGCCACCGGAGCAATCGTGGTAACGGTAGCGGATAAAGACAAAGAGGAAGCTGTTCCACTGCTTGAAGGTTTCTATAGACTGGGATACAAAATCATGGCTACTGGAGGCACGGCGGCTGCGCTCGAAGCAGCGAACATTCCGGTGACGACGGTGAACAAATTAAGTGAAGGTTCACCAAACATTCTCGATATGATTCGCAGCGGCGAAGCAAACTTTGTGTTCAACACGCTAACTAAAGGCAAAACCCCGCAGCGTGACGGATTCCGTATTCGTCGTGAGGCGGTAGAGAACGGCATTGTATGTATGACTTCACTGGATACGATCCGTGCCTTGTTGATCATGCTGCAAACGATCAACTTCTCCTCTGAGGCTATGCCAGCTCTTGTAAAATAAATAAGACGATTTGTCACTGATCAAGGACATCAGTCAGCCTTCGGGCTGGCGGGATGTCCTTTATATCGGGCAAAAACGGAAAAATGAAGCTTTTGGAAGGAGCGCTGGTAAATGAATCACCCGAATTTCAACGAAATGGCTGGCCGTCTGATGGTGGCACTCGATTATCCCGGAGCGGAGCAGGCACAGGAATTGGTAGAGGCCCTCGAAGGCATTCCCTGTTATCTGAAGGTGGGCATGCAGCTTTTTTACGCCGCTGGCCCGGACTTCATTCGGGAATTAAAGTCGAAGGGATACTCGGTATTCCTTGATGTGAAGATGCATGATATTCCAAACACGGTTCGTGGGGGTGCTGAAAGCATAACTCGTCTGGGTGTGGATATGTTCAATGTGCATGCAGCTGGAGGTACAAGCATGATGCGTGCTGCCCGTGAAGGGGCAGAGGCGGCTCTGGCTGCTGATCCATCCCTACGTAAACCTGAGATTATTGCAGTTACCCAGCTGACCAGTACCAGTCAGGAAACGATGAATACCGAGATCGGCATCCAGGGAAGTGTTGAGGCAGCGGTAGTCCGTTATGCTGGACTGGCCCATGAGGCAGGTCTTGATGGTGTTGTTGCTTCCCCGCTGGAAGTACCTGCGATCCGCGCAGCCTGTGGCAGTGATTTTCATACGGTCACACCAGGCATTCGTCCAGCAGGAAGTGGCCTGGGAGACCAGACTCGTGTCCTGACGCCGGGTGAAGCCATTGCCAGAGGCAGTCATTACATCGTTGTAGGCAGACCAATTACGGGCGCTCCCCATCCGCGTGAAGCGGCAGAAACCATTTTGAAGGAGATGTTGAATGCATGATCGAACTTACTGAGATTCCTAACCATATTGCTTCCCAACTGTTAAAAATTAAAGCGGTGGCGCTGCGTCCGCAGCAGCCATTCACCTGGACATCCGGCATCAAATCACCAATCTATTGTGATAACCGCTTAACGATGTCTTATCCCGAGATTCGCAACGACATCGCTGAAGCCTTTGCTGCGATCATTCGTGCTCAATATCCCGATGCAGAAGTCATCGCAGGTACTGCAACCGCAGGTATCCCGCATGCTGCCTGGGTTGCGCAAAAGCTGAATCTGCCGATGGCTTACATTCGTGATAAAGCCAAAGGACATGGCAAAGAGAACCTGATTGAGGGTCTGATCACCGAGGGACAAAAGGTTGTTGTTATTGAAGACCTGATCTCGACAGGGGGCAGTTCAATCAAAGCGGCAGAAGCGGTACGTGTAGCCGGGGCGACTCCCCTTGCAGTATTGGCCATTTTCAGCTATCAGCTGGACAAAGGCATTAAGGCTTTTGAAGAAGCGGGAATTCCGCTGCAAACCCTGTCCAATTACACTGCTTTGATGGATGTGGCGTTGGCTGAGGGCACGATCCAGGAGAGTGATTTTGAACTGCTCAAATCCTGGCGTGAAGATCCTTCTTCATTTGGAAAATAATATCATTCACAGTGGATTGAACGGTTTGCTTGTGAACGGTATCAAAATTGTAATGATTGCCGCCATAGAGGCAAATTCATCGAATATTCAAGAGGCATCCCGCACTTCGGGGTGCTTTTTTGGTTTGTTCATCAAAATATTAACTTTTTCACGGGAACGTTGTAAAAAGCTTGTAACTTTTAGTTGTGATCCGTCGTTTATAATGCAGTGTAGTATGGAATAGATTTCTATTTTTAGTGTCTTGATGAAGTAAACGGGATATGAAGAAAGGATGAGCGTGATTGCTGGCATGAAGAAGTTATTTTCCAAAATCAGACCTGCCAAGAGCCAGTCAGGCGAGGACAGTGCAGTCGAACCAACGGAGCAGCAGGAACCCGTTGGGCAGGAGGAATCGGCATACATAAGTGAACCACAGAACCCATCCATCGACTCGCACGACATAACCAGTGACACAAGCCAGGAGGAGGTTGCGGTTGCAGCAGCTGAACCTGAAGTGAACTCCCAGCCTTCCAAGAAGGATCTATTGCCTCCATATGATGGGCCCGTGCTGGAGGTTCGCAATGTTCATCGCAGCTTTCAGACGGGAAGCCGCATTATTCATGTGCTCAAAGGCATTGATATGGAAGTGAACCCGCAACAGCTGGTGATGTTGAAAGGGCGATCAGGCTCAGGGAAAACCACGCTGCTCAATATGCTGGGCGGGCTGGATCAGCCTTCAAGTGGAGACATCCTGTTCTCCGGCCAGCCTCTTCAGGATTGGGGAGACCGGCGGCGGACCGCTTTGCGACGCAGGGAAATTGGTTTTATTTTTCAGGCGTATGCGTTGATGCCCTTGTTGTCTGCCTGGGAAAATGTAGAGCTGTCGCTGCGTATGGCGGACGTGCCGCGTTCAGAATGGAAGGACCGGGTAGGTCATTGTCTGGATCTGGTTGGACTAACCAAACGGGTCAAGCACCGTCCATTCGAGATGTCCGGGGGAGAACAGCAGCGGGTTGCTATCGCCAAGGCGATAGCCCACAGACCGAGATTATTACTCGCGGATGAGCCGACAGCTGAACTCGATTCCAAAATGGGAGCACAGGTGATGGCTGTATTTCGCAATATTATCGAAGTTGAACAAGTAACGATCTGTATGACTACACACGATCCTACGATTTTGGAGGTTGCGGACCATGTTTATGAAATGGCGGACGGCAGATTTATCAAGTAAAGGGGCCGCTCCGAAGAGGGGGAAACGCGCAGCGCTTATTGTGCTTAGTGCGATAGTGGCTGCAACGATGTCCGGCTGCTCATTGCTGCCGGCAGAAACAGAGGAAGAAGTGCTTCCGCCAATTACACCGCCAACGATCTCCAAGAAGCCGGAATATGAAGTTCGGACGGAGACGCTGGAGAAGAAAGTAAGCGGAAGTGGCAAGATGATGAGCCAGCGGGAAGAAAAGGTATATTTTACGCTGGACGGTATGCATGTCAAAGAGTTGAATGTAAAACCAGGGGATAAAGTGAAGAAAGGTCAACTTCTCGCAGTTCTTGATGTAGAGAGTGTGGAGAAGGAGATCCGGGCCAAAAACCTGCAGATTCGCAAATCGGAAGTCCAGATGAAGGAAACGCTTCGCAAGCGGGATGAGATGGACCCGGTGGAGTTCGAAGAGTCCACGATTGCCTTTGAAGAACTTCGTCAGGAACTGGCTGATCTGGAGGATCAATTGGGTAAAGCCACTTTGACCGCTCCGTTCGGCGGAACGATTATTGCGGTGCAGGTGGAGAAAGGTGCGGCTGTCAAAGCCTATGACCCGATTGCAACCATAGCAGATACATCCAATCTGGTTGTCGCAGCTACGTTTGCCAAAGAAGATCTGGAAAAGTTCTCGGCTGGCATGAAGGCGGATGTGGACATTAATGGTGCAGGCAAAGTGGCTGGCAAAGTTAAAGTTATGCCTGTTGCCCAAGCATCGGGAAGCGGAAATGGTAGCGGCAGCGGCGGAGGTTCGGGAGAAGGCGGAACGCCTCCGGCGAAAGAAAGCCTGGATCAATATGTTATTGTTTCGCTGGCAAAAATGCCCAAGGGTGTTGAACGCGGTACACCTCTAACAGTATCCATTGTCACCCAACGTACAGAGAACGCGATTGTTATTCCTGTATCCGCTTTGCGCTCCATCGGTTCAAGAACGTATGTGCAAGTGGTGGAGAGTGATGGAAGCAAGCGTGAAGTGGACGTGGAAGTCGGACAGCAGACATCTACGGATGTGGAAATTCTAAAAGGTCTGACTGTTGGACAGAAAGTAGTGGGCCGCTAATGGGGCTGCCATTGCTTCGACTGCTGTTCCGCAAAATGTGGAACACTCGCTGGATGACGTTCAGCACACTGATCGGACTAATTGTGGCGGTTGCGTTCACCGTTAGTATTCCAATGTATGCCGATGGTGCGCTGAAGCGGGTCGTGGCCCAGACACTGCAGGATAACAGTGAGGGACTGCCAGCCGGTTCGTTGCTCATGAGTTATCAGGCACCTGGTGGTGTGAAGACTGACACACGTGGTCTGGAAGAGGTGGATCGCTATATTCGCGAGGATGTGCCTCGTGACATCGGTTTTCCTTTTCATACGTATGTGAACTCCCGTTCCATCCGCAGCACGGAAGTGAACCCGGAAGATCCTACTAAAGTGGATGCAAGCCGGGTCCGCAGCATGAGCCTGGGCACGATGACAGGTTTGGATGTACAGGTTAATTATTCTGCGGGAGTGAAGCCGGGCAACCAGGTCAAGGACGATATTATTGAAGCGGTCATGCTGGAAGAGGGCATGTATCGTAACGATCTTCATATCGGAGATGTGCTGGAATATCCGATTTACAGCGGTCTTGATATTACGTTGCGTGTGAAGATTATAGGTTCTTTCAAAGCGGATGATCCTAGCAGCCCTTACTGGGTGCAGGGATTTGACGGTATGATGAACGGACTTTATGTAGATGAATCGGTATTTAATGATGTTTTAATAAAGGAAAAAGGGATCCCTCTTCAGAATTCACGTTGGTATTATGCCTTTGATCTGAAAGAGATTCAAACGAGCCAGCTCTCGGGACTGACCTCTGTGCTGGAAAGGCTGGATATTGACCTGTACCAGCGGTTGAAAGATACGAAAGTGGACATCACCTTCGGGGATCTGCTGAAGCAATTCCGCAGTCAGAGTCTGCAATTGCAGACCATGCTGTTCACACTGGCAGCACCGATGATTGCGATGGTCTTTTATTTTATAGCCATGAATGCCAGACAGTCGTTGCAGAAGCAGGAAAGTGACATCGCGGTTCTGCGCAGTCGCGGAGCTTCTGCCCGGCAGATCTTCTCTCTTTATCTGCTTGAAGGTATATTCCTGGGCGCGATTGCTCTTGTCATCGGACCGTTTCTTGGATGGTTTATGGCGAAAAGCATCGGTTCAGCCAGCGGATTCCTGTCGTTCGTGGATCGAAAATCCATCCCGATTGGAATATCGAAAGAAGCGATCTTGCTTGGTCTTATCGCCGTGTTGGTGGCTATCATAGCCTCGCTTATTCCGGCAATAACCTATGCGCGGGCGACGATTGTATCGGCCAAACGCCGACAGGCCCGTACGGATCGTGCGCCGGTATGGCAGCGCTGGTTCCTGGATATTGCGTTGCTGGGGCTTGCGGGGTATGGATATTACTTGTTCTATGAACGGCAAATGTTGACGTTCCAGACCGGAATGACGACTGATCAGCTTCAGGTACAGCCGTTTTTGTTCTTTGTTCCGGCACTCGCCATCTTTGCACTGGGACTGTTTTTCTTACGGTTGTTCCCGTGGATTTTGAAGCTCATTCAGCTGATCGGGCGCAAGTTTCTCCCGGTTCCATTGTATCTGACACTCACACAGCTTTCGCGTTCATCGTCTTCTTACTATCCTTTGATGATTCTGCTTGTATTGACACTCGGACTTGGTGTGTATAACTCGGCAGCGGCTCGTACCATTGATCTGAACTCGACCGAGCGTACGTTATACCGATATGGTTCCGATGTTATTATGCAGACCGTATGGGAAGGTACACCTGAGGTTAAGCCAACGGGTTCCGGACAAAGCGGCGGTTCAGGCGGAGGACAGCAAGGTGGAGGAAACGGTAGTGGTGGTTCTGGAGGCGGAGGAAATGGCGGCGGAGGTGGATCAGGTGGGGGTGGTGGTTCACAACCCACGAAGATGATCTATTCTGAGCCACCTTTTGAAGTGTTCCGCAGCTTGAATGGGGTAGAACATGCAGCGAGAGTGCTGCAAACGAAAGGCAATATTATTGTCTCTGGCAAATCGGGTGGACAGGGAATGCTGGTGGGGATCGACAATGTGGATTTTGCTCAAGTGGCTTGGTTCCGCAACGATCTGTTCCCGGCACATCCTTACAAGTACCTCGACTTGCTTGGAAAATATGAAGGGGCCGTATTAATCTCTTCCAAATTTGCAGACAAATTCAAGCTCAAAACCGGAGACCTCGTCTCCATTGGTGTACAGGGTCAGGCCATTGAATTTGTAGTTTTTGGCATTATCCCTTACTGGCCAGCTCAGTACCCGGATCAAATGCCGTTCTTCATTGCCAATCTGGATTACATCTATGATCAGGTGCCTCTGATTCCATATGAGGTCTGGCTGAAGATGAAGCCGGATGCCAAAGTCGCTCCGTTGATGGAGAAGCTTGCAGCAGAAGGCATTGAGTTATCGTCAGTACGTGATGTGCGTACAGAGCTGGTATCCCAGGGCAAACATCCGTCAAGGGGCGGAGTGTTCGGCATACTGAGTCTCGGATTCTTAGTGTCGGTCATTATTTCCCTGATCGGATATATCCTGTATTGGTTCTTCAATCTATCCGGGCGTGTAGTACAGTTCGGTGTTCTGCGGGCGATGGGGTTATCCCGGGCGCAATTGAGCGGCATGCTGCTGCTGGAGCAGGTGTTCACGGCGGGACTTTCGATCATTCTCGGTATTGGCATTGGTCAGGTATCCAGTCGTCTGTTCCTGCCCTTCCTGCAAACGACAGATAATGTGTCCGCACAGGTACCTCCGTTCCGAATTGTATTTGAAGAGAAAGACATGCTGCAGCTGTATGGCGTGACCGTGGTCATGCTGATCATTGGAGCGACAATGCTGCTGTGGCAAATCCGCAGGCTGCGGGTTCACCAGGCAGTCAAAATGGGAGAGGAGAGGTAACGTGATCCAGTGCGAAGGACTTGTCAAAATTTTTAAATCCAGCGATGTGGAAGTCGTTGCCCTTCAAGGTCTCAATCTGACTGTCAATCAAGGTGAAATGATGGCGATTATCGGCAACAGCGGTAGTGGTAAGTCAACCTTGCTCAACATTCTGGGAGGACTTGACCGTCCAACAGCCGGTACGGCCGTTGTCGGAGATTGGGATTTGCTGAAAATGACAGATGCCCAATTGGTGGAGTACAAACGTCATACCGTAGGCTTCATTTGGCAAAATAACGGTCGTAACCTGCTTCCATACCTCACAGCATTGGAGAATGTGGAAACACCCATGATTTTGGGAGGCAAGCGAGATCGAGCCTATGCCATGCAGCTGTTGGAATGGGTTGGACTGAAGGACCGAATGCACAACAAGCTGCATCAATTGTCCGGTGGGGAGCAGCAGCGGGTGGCGATTGCCATTTCTTTATCGAATCGCCCCAAGCTGCTGCTTGCGGATGAGCCGACAGGTTCGGTGGATTCGGAGACCTGTGATACCATCATGGGCATTTTCCGCAAGATGAACAAGGAGCTTGGGGTTACGATTGTGATTGTTACTCATGATCTAACCCTTGCTGGTAAGGTGGATCGAATCGTGGCGATTCGGGACGGCTTAACCAGCACCGAGTTCGTGAAACGCAATCCGAATCTGGATGACGAGCATGGCTTGTCTGAGGCAGGAGCCGCGGATATTCATGAAGCTTTTGTCATCATTGATCGGGCGGGACGACTTCAGGTGCCCAAGGAGTATCTGGAGGCGCTGTCCATTGATAATCGTGCCACATTGGAATTTGACGGTGAACGTATTGTCATTACACCGCCAAGATAATTTTAGAGGGGGAATTGGGAGATGAAGAACAGGTTTTGGGGAAAACGAGTGCTGGCCGTGCTGGCTACAGCCAGTCTGGCACTGCCGCTGCTTGCGGGTTGTACAGGAAGTGAGTCCAAGGAAAACGAGCAGCGTGTGCTGCGTGTAGCAACGATGTGGGGGGGCCAGGATGACAGCTATTTCCGCCAGCAGTTTACCGATGCTTTTGAATTGACACATCCGAATATCACGATTGAAGTTGTACCTGCGGTAGACCAGGGCAGCATGTACGGATATGGTACTCAGGAAGAGCAGAAGGACGTTCCAGATACGATGGAGAGCTTGAAAAAGATTATGACAGGGGATAACCCGGTAGACGTCATCGTGGCGGATATGACGACAATCAAGTCGTTAATTCAGGAAAACATGGTCAAACAACTGGACCCACTGATGCAGGAAGACAAGTTTGATACATCGGATATTGTGCCGAGTGTTCTTGAGGGAATCAAGGATTTGGGAGATCAGAGCATCTACGCTTTGACACCAACGTTCTCCTCTGCAGCGTTATTCTACAACAAGGGCATGTTTGAGAAAGCAGGCGTAGAGCCTCCAACGGACAATATGACTTGGGACGATATTTTCAACCTGGGTACCCGTCTTACGAAGGGCGAAGGCAAAGACCATGTGTTTGGCTTCTCTTTCAGTACCTATCAAGGCGGTTCTCCATACTATACGATGTCGCAGTACTATAACTCTCTGCAGCTGAAAATTTTTGATGACAAAGCAGAAAAAATGACCGTCGATTCTCCGCAGTGGGAGAAAGTGTGGAGTACGATAAGCAAGCTTGCCTTAGATAAAGTCATCCCTAAAGGAGACGAACCGCAGGATCAGGATAACAGCGGACGTTATAATCCAATTCAGGGTGATCTGTTCCTGAGCAGCAAAACAGCGATGGTCATTGGAGATTACAGCTATATTAATCAATTGATTGATGCCAATAAAAATGCGGATAAAATGAAAGACTTTACGAAGGTAGACTGGGATGTTGTCACACCTCCGGTTCATCCGGAAGCTCCTGAAATCGGAGGCAACATTTATCTGAGTAGCCTCATGTCCATTAATAGTTCAGCTCAGAACCCTGATGATGCATGGGAATTGATCAAGTACATGAACAGTGAAGATTGGGCGAAGATCAAAGCACGCAGCAGTTATGAGATGGTTTCCCGGAAGAGCTTCATTAAACCGAAGGATGGCTTGGATTACAACATTCAGGCCTTCTATACGCTGAAACCTGTACCTCCGACCAATACGAACTTGGATAAAATGTATCAAAAAATGCCAAACCTGTGGCAAGTAAGCGACAAGGGCATGGAATACTTCAATCAAGTGCTTGCGAACAAAAAGACACCAAAAGAAGCGCTTGGTGAATGGGCAGCCAAAGGAAATGAAATGCTGGAGAAGTTGAAAAAGGACCCTAAAGCCACGTTTCAATAAGTAAAATGTACCCTATAAGATGGACACTTTAAAAAGGTCATCTTATAGGGTCTTTTTTGTGTACAATGAATAAAAAAC